>PABA01000156.1 GCA_002699025.1 Sandaracinus sp.
CAGCGTCGCCGCCCACCCCCCGCTGTCTCCGCGAAGCGGCATGAACCGCGAAGCCGAGCGCCAGCCCGGAAAGCGGACGGCGGAGAGCGGAAAGCCGCGCGACCGAAGGGAGCGCGCGAAAGCGCGAGAGCGCGAGCGCATCACAGCGTCGCCGCCCACCCCCACTCCCTCCGCGAAGCGGCATGGACCGCGAAGCCGAGCGCCAGCCCGGAAAGCGGACGGCGGAGAGCGGACAGCCGCGCGACCGAAGGGAGCGCGCGAGAGCGCGAGCGCATCACAGCGTCGCCGCCCACCCCGCGCTCCCTCCGCGAAGCGGCATGAACCGCGAAGCCGAGCGCCAGCCCGGAAAGCGGACGGCGGAGAGCGGACAGCCGCGCGACCGAAGGGAGCGCGCGAAAGCGCGAGCGATCACAGCGTCGCCGCCCACCCCCCGCTCCCTCCGCGAAGCGGCATGGACCGCGAAGCCGAGCGCCAGCCCGGACAGCGGACGGCGGACAGCGGAAAGCCGCGCGACCGAAGGGAGCGCGCGCGCGAAAGCGCCGTTGCGTGCACGCGAACGAGCGCCGATGCTCGCGCCATGGGTGAGGGGATGAGCACCGCACGCACGGAGGCGTCCGCCTTCGCGCTCCTCCGCGACGCCGCGGGCACGCCCGCGGAGATGGCCGCGAAGGCGCGCCGGCTCGCCGAGGCCCTCGCCGCCTACGTCGACGCGCGGAAGCTCGACGGGCGCCTCGAGCGCCTGCGCGACCTCGGCTACGTCGACACGCCGCCGACCCGGCTCCAGCTCATCGTCGGCAGCGTCGACATGCTCCGCTTCTGGATCGTCCCCGCCGCCGAGGACTACTACGCCTCGAAGGGGATCGACTTCACCTTCCACCAGATCCTGCGCTTCCTCGACGAGCCGGCCTCGCTCGTCGATCCGACCGGCTTCCTCTCGACCGTCGACAACGTGGTCGGCCACCTCATGCAGGTGGTGCACGCGAACCCGGCCTACGACCTCCAGCTCCTGGAGGAGCACGAGGGGGGCCTCGAAGAACTCGAGCGGCAGCTCGAGGCGATGCTCGCGGGGACCCACCCGCGCGCGCGCTCCATCGGCGCGATCGTGGAGGAGCCCGACTACCACGCGCGCCTGCTCGCCTACGTGCGCGCCTACCGCGGCTCGCGCGAGACGGCGCCGCCGCTCCGCGACAACGTCACGAGCGAGCGCTTCGCACCCATCGAGCGCACCTTCGGCACGTTGCCGGCGGCCATGCGCTACTTCGGCCGCTTGCCCTCCTCGCCGCTCGGGGCGATCCGTCACCTGCGTCGCGTGAAGGCGTTCCCCATGCACTTGGCCGAGCCGGCCTGACGCGGCGCGCGGGGTCGCCGGGAGGGAGAGGCGTCCACGGCCCGCGGTCGTGCACGCGCGCAGCAGCGCTCGGATGGGCCGGCGAACGCGGGGCAAACGAAGCGGACGCGGCGTCGCGGGGGGCGGGCGCGGCGACGCGGGGGCGTGCCAGGGGAGGCGCCGGCGTCTCGTCGAGGCGGAGCGGGTGCGCGTCACGCGGACGCGTCGCGTGAGAAGTCGTGCGCTCCGGGCTGGCGTTTGCGGCGCCTTTCGGTAAGGTCGCCGCCCGGAGGAAACCCATGGCAGACAAGCACACGGCTGGCAGCGTCAAGATCCGCGTCGCGGGGCTGAAGTCGACCCCCACCGCGAAGACGTCGCGCAAGACGTCCTCCAAGAAGAAGGCGGCGCCGAAGAAGACGTCCCCGAAGACGGCGGCGAAGAAGAAGGCGCCGAAGAAGACGCCGACCAAGAAGACGGCGAAGAAGGCGACCAAGAAGAAGGCGGCGCCGAAGAAGACGTCCCCGAAGACGGCGGCGAAGAAGAAGGCGCCGAAGAAGACGCCGACCCGGAAGACGGCGAAGAAGGCGACCAAGAAGGCCGCGAAGAAGCCGGCGAAGAAGGCGCCCAAGAAGGCCGCGAAGAAGGCGCCGAAGAAGGCCGCGAAGAAGCGGACGGCGAAGAAGGCGCCCAAGAAGGCCGCCAAGAAGCGCACGTCCCGCAAGCGTTGAGCTCGGCCGCGCGTCGGCGCGGGGGCGCGGCCCTCTCGCCGACGCCGCCCAGAGCGCCGGTGTCGGAGCCTCGGCCCCCTCGGTCGGATGAGCCAGGCCGGTGTGGGCTCAGCGGCTGACGCGCCGCCGAAGCTTCGAGGGCGCGTCGCTCGGGAAGCGTCGGCGCCGGAGCTGCGCGTGCGCGAAGAGCGCGACGAGCGCCGCGGCGCCCAGCCCCAGGCCCCGCGCCGCGAGGCCGCCATCCGGCGCGAACGCGACGAAGGGCGCGAAGGCCAGGGCGGCCGCGAGGAGCGCGCCGAGCCGGGCGCGCATCGGCGGCGTCCGCCGCCAGCGCGCGAGCAGCTCCTTCTCCCCGACCAGCGCTCGCGCCCCGTCCGGCCACACGTAGAGCACGACGTGCTCGCTGAAGAAGGTGAGGGCGACCCGGACCTTCTCGCCCCCCTCGCGCTCCCAGCGGCGCACCTGCTCGACGACCCGCCCGCGGAAGGGCGGCGGCAGCGCGTCCTCGTCGGGCGTGCCCAGCCCGAGCAGGGGCGTGAGCGGGCGCCCCTCGAGCAGCGCCTCGAGCGGCCCGCCATCCGTGAGGTCGGCGACCCGTGGCGCCCGCTCGGCGTCCTCCTCGAGGACCTCGACCACCCGCACCCGGAGGACCCGCCGCGAGACCCGCTCGGCGGCTTCGGCGGCGCGCGTGGGGCCGACGCGCTCGGCCAGGATCTCTCGGGCTGCCTTCACGGTCTGCGTGCTCGGCCCGGGCTTCTCCGAGTTGCGCGCCTCTCTCGACCGGTCGCGGGCGGGGTTGCGGCCGGCGAGGGGGTCGTCGGTGATCAGGCGCGCGCTCCGACCGGCGGAGCCTCACGAATCGGACCGGGATCGGAGCGCCGCCCGCCGCCGCGCCGCCCGCCGCGCCGTTCAGGTGCCGGATCGTCGGAGGGAGGGAACCACGCGCCGCCCGCCGGACGGCGCGCCCAGGCCACGCTCCGGCGCGCCCGGGGGCGTCCATCCGCGGAGCGACTCTCCGCTCTTCAGTCGAGGCCTTCGAGCGCGCGCCGCACCTGCTCGCGCCGCTCGGGCGAGAGCTGGCTCAGGTCCATCTGCTCGATGATCTCCCTCAGCCGTGGGTCGAGCTCGCTCGGGTCGATCGGCTCCCCCGCGCCCTGACCCTCCGCCTGCGCCCCCTCGCTCACGCTCACCGAGACCTCCGCGCCGCCGCGCGTGAAGACGTCCACGATCGCGCTCACGGCCGCGCCCTCGCCCGGGCTCCGCTGGAGCGCGAAGGTCGCCGGCGCGCCGCCGCGCACGCGCCCGAGGAAGGTCCGAAAGCCCGGCCCGAAGCGCCCCTCGAAGATGTGCTCGCCGACCCGCAGCTCCCCCGTGCCCTGGCGACAGTCGAGCTCCACCTCCGCCTCCCCGCTCGCGAGCGCCGACACCACGACCGCGCCCTCCTGGCTCGCGCTCTGCGTCGTCCGCCCGCCGCGCGTCCGCACGCTCGTCGTGCTCGTCCGCGGCGCCAGCCCCAGCGGTCGCTCCCCCTCCGCCGTGCGCGTGACGCCGCTCCACGCGCCGTCGAGCCGGCAGGCCTCGTCGTCCTCGAGGCGGAAGACGACCTCCCAGCGCTCGCCGCCCCGCACGTCCGCCAGCGTGAGCGTCCGGTCCGCCGTGCGCAGGTGCAGGATCGGGTCCGTGTTCTCGTCGCTCGTGCCCTCGTCGTCGGCGATGTCCGGCGGGCTGCCGGGGACCGGCTCGAGGGGGAGGCAGTGCACGTAGCCGTTCCGCTCGGCGCCGTAGAGGACGGCCTCGCCGCAGGCGAGCATGAGCCGGCAGTCGTTGTCGCCGCCGGCCACGTCCGAGTGCCCGATCAGCTCGCAGCCCTCGTCGATCGAGGCGGGCGCGGGGCCGCGGCGCGAGGTGGGCACGGCGCGCTGGTGGAGCCGCCCGAGCTCGCCGAGCTCGCGGTAGGAGCGGAGCGCGGAGCCGGGGCGCGGGGCGCTGCGATCGTCGACCCGCAGGCGGAGCTCGAAGGGGTCGAGGCCGTCGCGCCAGACGCGGGCGCGCTGGCGGAGCGTGTCGAGCTGGATCTGCGGCCGCGGCCCGGTGCGGGTGCCCGTGTCGCCGTAGCGCACCCGGTAGGCGAAGGCGCCGCCCGGGAGGGCGAACTCCTCCACGGCGCTCTCGTGGGCGGTCATCTCCGCGCCGCCGTCCATGGTCGAGTCGTAGACCCGCGCGTCGCCGCAGCGGACCTGGAGCCGGCCCACCTCGCCGCGCGGGTCGAGCTCGGCGTCGACGAAGCAGCCCGCGCCGGCCTCGATCTCCTCGAGCCCCTCGGCGTGGAGCACGAGCGCGCCGAAGCGGGCGGCGTCGAGGGGGGTGGTCGTGGCGGCGGCGGGCGCGGGCGGCGGGGCGGTCGCGGCGGCGGCGGCGGGCGCGGCCGGGAGCTCCGCGACGGCGACCGCGGGCTTGCCCTCGGCCTTCTCCTCGTGGGTGAGGAAGGCCATCGCGCCGACGCCGGCCAGGAGAGCCCCCGCCGCCACCACCGCCAGGAGCCGGGAGCGCTTGGCCTTCTTCGAGCCCGGCCGCTCGGGCGTCTTCATCCCGAGGCGCGCGCGCAGCCGGTCGACCTCTTCCTTCAGCGCCTCGAGCTCGCGCTCGTCCCGCACGTCCTTCCGCTCGTGACGCGCGAGCTCGCGCTGGGCCTGGGCGAGCTCCTTCTCGAGGTCGCCCTTCTCGCTCTCGAGCGCCTCGGCCCGGGCGCGGAGCGCGTCCCGATCGTCGCGGAAGGCCATCAGCGCGCGGCCAGCCGGATGATGCGGTCGACGACCCCGGGGGCCAGCGCGCCGACCTTGAGGAGGGCCTTCGAGCTCAGGTCCACGAGCTGGATCCACGCGCGCCGGTCGAGCCCCTTCAGGGCGGCGTCGACGATCTCCTCGGCGGTGAACATCTTCGAGAGCTTGTAGATGGGCGGGAGGCGTTCGAGCTGCTGCACCATGGGCGTGTCGCCGGGGGGCGGGCAGAGGAGGCGCACGTCGACGTTCGTGCCGTGGAGCTCGTCGCGGAGCGCCTGGGCGAAACCGACGACGGCGTGCTTGCTCGCGCAGTAGCCGGCGAGCTCGGGGAAGCCGCGGAGGCCGGCGACGCTGGCGACGAACAGGAGCGTGGCGCGGCCCCGGGCGTCCTCGAGCTGCGGGAGGAGCGCCTTCGCGACGTGGACCGAGCCGAGGTAGTTCACGTTCATCATCAGCGCGTGATCGGCGGCCGAGACGGCCTCGACGCGGCCCACGCGGAGCACGCCCGCGCAGTGCACGACGTGGGCGACGCTGCCGAGGGTCTCGAGGGTCTCGGTGGCGGCGCGCTCGACCGAGGCCATGTCCGTGACGTCGACGGTGACGGCGTGCGTGCGCGCCTGGGGGATGCGGCGGCGTGTCTCCTCGAGGCCGGCGGCGTCCCGATCCCAGAGCGCCAGCGTCTCGCCCCGCTCCGCGAGGCGCCGGGCGAACTCGCGCCCGAACCCGCTCGCCGCCCCCGTGATGACCCAGGTGCCCTTCGCGCGCTGCTTCATGGGGGCAGTCTACATGGGCCCGGAGCCCTCGGGCTCGATGGGGGCGCAGGGGGTGGCGTCCGGGCCCCGGAAGGCGGCGCGACGGGAGACGCGACCGGAGGCGGGCTCGGGCGGGGGCGGGGCGACCTCGGCGACGACCCGGCGGCAGCGGGCGAGCGCCTCGGAGAGCGGGCCGTGGAACTCGGCGCGGAAGACGCTCGAGCCCCGCTGGTGGGTGAGGCGGGGAGCGGGCAGGCCGGCGGCGTCGCGGACGCGCTGCATCAGGAGCTGGACGCGGCCGTCGATGCGGGCCGGGTCGACGTCGTGGGGGCCGCGATGCGGCATGCCCCGGAGGTCGAAGGAGATGCGGGTGAAGACGGTGGGGGCGCCGCCGGGCGCGCTGGCCTCGTCGGGGCTCGTCGGCGGGGTCTCTGCGGCCGCAGTGTCCTCGGCCGAAGTGTCCTCGGGCGCAGTGTCTCCGGCTGTGGAGTCTCCGGCTGTGGAGTCTTCGGATGCCGGGGGCTCGCCGACGTCGTCGGCCCCGTTCGTCTCGACCTCTTCGTTCGTCCGCACGGCGCGTTGGGGCCCGGGCTCGACGTCGCCGGAGGGAGGCGGGCAGGTGCAGCTCGCGTAGCCCGCGCCCGTCGCGAGGCAGCGGCGCTCTCCTGGCGCTCCGTCGGGGCAGGTGCAGGCGGCCGGCTCGCCGGGCTCGCACACGCGCTCCGGCGCCGAGCCCGCGCAGCCGAGGAGCAGGAAGAAGAGGAGCAGCCGCATGGCGCGCAGGGTAGCGCGCCGGCGTCCTGGGCCGGTGCGCGACCGGAGGGGGGAGCCGCGCGTGCGGAGCGGGTGTGCGGAGCCGATGACCGCGGGACCCGGTGCCGTTCCGGCGGACGTCGATCAGGACGCGGCGTCGATCAGGTGCCGTCGATCGCGCAGACCTCGAGCAGGAGGCGGCGTCGATCGGGACACGGCGTCGAGCAGGGCGCCGATCAGGGCCGGACGGCGGCGGCGGCGGCGCTCCGCTGGTTCGAGCGGCGCCAGGCGACGACGTCGAAGCCGAAGAGGAAGGCGCCCTGGGCGACCATGGCCAGGCCGCCGCCCTTCAGCCAGCCCCGGTCCGGGTCCTCGGCGCGCCCGAGGAAGAACATCAAGAGCCCCGTCGCGATGTAGAAGACGTCGAGGCCCGTGTTCAGCGCGAAGCCCTGGGCCGAGCGGAGCTGGCTCGTCACCTCGGCCTCGCGCACCTCCTCGAAGGTCGTCGCCGTGCCCGCCCGCCCGTCGAGGATCATCCGCCGCCGCGCCCCCGATCCGTCGAGGAGCCCGAGCGAGAGGGGCGCGTTGATCGCGCCGAAGCCCGCCGTCATCAGGCCGGCCGAGAGCCAGGCCTCGTCGTCGCGCTTGGCGATGGCGATCAGGCTCCCGCCGAGGACGTTCGCCAGCCCCCAGCCGAGGAGCCAGAACCCCTCGCGCCGCTTCTCGTCCCGGTTCGCGAGGCGCACCTCGATCAGCCGCTCGGTCGGCCCGTGCGTGCTCCGGGCCTCGGCGGCGGCGGCTTCCCGCGGCGAGGGCAGCTCGGTCAGCGGCGCCTCCTGCGCCCGGGTCAGCGAGGCCGTGGCGAGGAGCGCCACGCAGACGTGTAGGGAGAGCCACCGTCGCGCCATGGGAGGAGGGTAGGGCATCGTCCGTCCGGGGGAAGGGCCGTGTCGGCCAGGCCGCGGCGCCGTGTCGCCGGGACCACGCTCGGGCCGCGCTTCGCGGTCGCGAGCCGGCTCCTCCCCCGCCGAGGGAAGAAGGGCACGGGTCCTGCTCGTAGAGCCCGCCGGAGGAGAGAGCATGGCGAAGCGCGACGCGAAGAAGCGGGCCCACGGCGACGGCCCCTACCGGGAGGCCCCGCTGACGCCGCCGCCGGAGAAGAAGCCCTGGTGGCTCTGGGCCCTCCTCGCGAGCGCCGCCCTGCTCGCCCTGGTCTTCAACCTGAGCGGCGAGGACGACCCCGAAGCCGAGCCGACCCTCGCCGACGTGCCGCCCATGCTCCTCGACGCCGTGGCCGTCTTCCCCGCCGGCGGCGAAGAGCTCCCGCCGGCGACGCCCCTCGCGCCGCTCCTCGCCGCCGACCAGCCCGACATCCTCACGCTGCTCTCCCCGCGCGGGGGCGCCACCCGGCTCCAGCGCGGCCAGGCGCTCCAGGTGCGCTTCAACCGCCCGATGGTGGAGGGCCAGCACGTCGGCGGCCCGGCCCCCGGGGAGGACCCGCTCGTCTTCTCGCCGCCCGTCCGCGGCGACTACGTCTGGGCCTCGCGCTCGCGCCTCACCTTCGTCGCCGAGGGCCGCGCCTGGGACCGCAGCCTCGAGACCACCTTCACCGTCGCCGAGCACCTCCGCTCCCTCGACGGCGCCTCCGTCTTCGACGAGAGCGAGCACGTCGTCGTCTTCGACGGCACCCCGCACCTCGCGCGCACGGGCACCCAGCGCGTCAACGAGGGCGCCGCGCTCCCGCTCTACTTCGACAACCCGGTGAGCGCCGCCGAGCTCGCCCGGGAGGTCATGGCCTACGAGCTCGGGGGCGCCGCGCGCACCGTGCCCGTCACGGCCATCGCCCGCGGCGAGGAGGAGAGCGGCCTCTTCCGCGTCGACCTCCGCCCGCGGCGCGCGCTCGAGGCCGGCGCGGGCATCGGCGTCGCCGTCGCGCCCCGCTGGACCCGCTGGGGTGGCGCCTCGCCCTCGATCGTGCGCTTCACCGTGCAGCCGCCGCCGCAGATCGAGGGCGTCGGCTGCGGCGAGAGCGCGAGCGTCTACGGGCGCTGCGACTTCGGGCCGACGCCCGGGCGCGTCGTCGACATCGGGCCGGCGCTCCGCGTGCTCGCCTCCGAGGCGCTCGAGGCCGTGGAGCGCGGGCAGGTCCGCGTGCGACCGACGCTGCCGGGGATGGAGGTGCGCTTCAGCGACCCGCGCCGCCGCGTGGTCGAGGTGAAGGGCGAGTGGGCGCCCGACCAGGTCTACGAGGTGCGCTTCGAGGGCCTCCGCACGGCCGACGGGCGACCGCTGCGGCGCGTCTCCCCGCTCGCCGTGCGGAGCCGCGGGCATGCGCCCGAGGTGCGCGTCGCCGCGGGCCGGCACACCTGGGAGCGCGAGGGCGAGGCCGTGCTCGCCTTCGGGGGCATCGCCGTGGGCAAGGGCGCGCTCCGCTACCGCCCGGTGGCCGAAGGGGACGAGCTGCGGGCGGCCCTCTTCCCGACCGCCTACGTCGCGGACGACCCGGCCGCGGCCACCCACACGCCCCTCGGGCCGCTGGTCCCGGACGCGCGCCCGAACCGCTGGGGCGAGGGCCGCGTCGCCTGGCACGCGCCCGAGGCGGGTCGCGACGCGACCATGGCCGTGCTCGCCTTCCGCCCCGGCGCCGCGAACCCGGCGCGCCCCTTCGCGGCGCCGACGGTCTTCGCGCAGCGCACCGATCTGGGCACCACTGCGCGCGCCACGGAGGAGGGCGTGCTCGTCTGGGTGACCTCGCTCTCGGGGGCCGAGCCCGTCGCGGGCGCCGAGCTCCAGCTCGCCGACGAGCGCGGCGTCGTGCTCGCCGAGGCCGAGACCGACGCGGACGGCGTCGCCTGGATCGACACCACCGAGGCGCGGATGCTCGAGGACGGCACGCGCGCGCCCTTCGACGCCAGCGCCGAGCGCTACGCCCTGCTCACGCGCCACGGCGGCGACCGGAGCGTGCTGGTCGTCGAGCCCGGCCGCGCCCTCGGTCCGGCCCGCGTCGGCCTCGCCCAGGGCGCTCCGCCGCCCGCCGAGGGCACGCCGCGCGCGAGCGTCTTCGCCGACCGCGGCGCCTACCGGCCCGGCGAGACCGTCCGCGCCAAGGCGCACGTGCGCCGGCTCATGCCGCGCGGCGTCGGCCTCTACGCGCGCGGCCAGCTCGAGGTGCGCCTGCTCGGCCCCGCGAGCCCGCTCCCGGTCGCGACCGTGACGACCTCCGCGACCCGCTGGGGATCCGTCTCCGCCGAGCTGCCCCTCGGCACCGGCGCCGCCCTCGGCCGCTACACGGTGCAGGTCGTCGAGCCGGCCACGGCCGAGCGCGACGAACGCGTCCTCGGCTCCACGAGCCTCCGCGTCGCGACCTTCCGCGAGCCCACCTTCCGCGTCGACTTCGGCGACGCCCCCGCGGAGCTCCTCGCCGGCGAGCCGCTCGCCCTCGACGTCCACGGCACCTACCTCTTCGGCGCGCCGGTCGCCGAGGGGGCCGTGCGCTGGTCGCTGATCCGCGAGATGGCCGCGCCCCATCCGGGCCGCTGGAGCGAGCTCACCTTCGCGCCCGCCGACGGCTACGTCTCGCACGGCACCGTGCAGGCCGGTGAGGGGCGCCTGGACGACGCGGGCGTGCTCCACATCGAGCCTGCGCCGAGCGGTCTCGAGGCCCGCCGGCGCGAGCGCCTCGTCCTCGAGGTCGAGGTGCGCGACCGCACCGGCCAGAGCACGGCCGCCCATCACCGGCTCCGGCTCCGCCCGGCCGCTTACGAGGTGGGGTTGAAGCGCGGCGCCGACTGGGTCGCCCTCGGCGAGCCGCTCGAGCTCGAGGCGATCGTGATCGACGGCGAGGGCGAGCCGACGCCGGGCCGCGCGATCACCGGCCGCGTCTACCGCGAGGGCTGGCACTCCTGGCACGAGTGGCACGGGCGCTCCGGGAGCTACCAGCTCCGCCGCGAGCAAGAGCGCGAAGAGGTGCACGAGTGCGCCCTCGAGAGCGCCGAGACGCCGGTGAGCTGCGCGTACGTGCCCGAGCGCCCGGGCACCTACCTGCTCGAGGTGACGACCGTCGACGAGGAGGGCCGGGAGGCCGTCGCGTCGCGGCGCCTCTACGTCGCCGGCCCGGACGAGGCGCCGGATCGGGACCCGCCCGGCGCGCCGATCGCCGTGACGCCGAGCCGCGCGCGCTGGGCCGTGGGCGAGACCGCCGAGCTCGCCTTCGAGTCGCCCTTCGAGGAGGCCGAGGCGTTGATCGCCGTCGAGCAGGCGGGCGTGCTCCGCACCGAGCGGCGCTCCGTGGAGGCCGGCGGGCAGGTGATCCGCGTGCCGCTGACCGAGGCGATGGTGCCGAACGTGTTCGTCTCGGTGGCGCTCGTGCGCGGGCGCACCGGCGAGCCGGGGGAGGAGCACGATCTGAACGCGCCCGACCTCCGCTTCGGCGTGGCCGAGCTGCGCGTGGCGCCGGACGTGGGTCGCTTCGAGGTGGCCGTCGACGCGCCCGCCGAGGCGAGCCCGGGCGAGGAGGTCGAGGTCGCGGTGCGCGTCACCGACGAGGACGGCGCGGGCGTCCGCACGGAGGTCGCGCTCTGGATGGTCGACGAGGGCATCCTGCGCCTCACCGACTACGCCGTGCAGGACCCGACGACGGGGCTCTACCCGCGGCGGCCGCCGCGCTTCGGCTGGGAGGATCTCAGGCGCATGCTCGTCTCGCGGGTCGAGCCGCCGGCCTGGCGCGCGGGCGGCGACGGGAGCGAGGGGGCCGAGCGCACGCTCCGGCCCGACGAGCCCATCCCCGAGGCGACGCCGCTCTGGGCGCCGCACCTCGAGACCGACGGCGAGGGGCGCGCCACGGCGCGCGTGACCCTGCCCGAGCGATCCACCGAGTACCGGGTGATCGCCCTGGCCGTCGGCGAGGACGTCGCGTGGGGCACGGCGAGCGCGCAGGTGGTGGCGAGCCGCGAGTTGGTGCTGGCCGACGCGCTGCCGCGCTTCCTCACGCGCGGCGACGAGGCCGAGGGCGCCTTCTTCGTGCACAACACGACCGACGCCGAGGCCGAGGGCGTGCTGGTGGTCACGGTCGACGGCGCCGAGCGCGTGCGCGAGGAGCTCGTCGTGCCGGCGCGCGGGCAGCGGCGCGTGCCGCTCCGCCTGGCCCCGGACGCCGCGCGGCCCATGGAGGTCGTCGCGCGCCTCGAGGGCGGGCCGAGCCGGCGGCGCGTGGTGCCGGTGGCGCCGAAGGCGCGCTGGACGCGGCGGCTGGCCCTCGGCGGGATCCCGGGCGCGGACCCGGAGAGCGACGCGCCGGCCGAGCTCGCCGTGGAGCTCCGGCTCCCGGAGGCGGAGGCCGGGCGGCTCACGCTGACGACGGGCACGCACCCCTTCGTCGGGCTCGGGGCCGTGAGCGAGATGATCGCGGCGTCGCCCTGGAGCGATCTGCGGCATCGCGCGTCGGCGGTGCTCGCGCTCGCCGCCCAGGCCTCGCTCCAGGGCGAGGTGGCGGCGCCCGGGCAGGCGACGGCGGCGGAGCTCCGGGCGCGCGGCGAGGCGGCGGTCGATCGGCTGCTCGCGCTCCAGTCGGTGGAGGGCGGCTTCGGGCGCTGGTCCGCGAGGAGCTGGGCGCACGTCGGCGAGGCGACGCTCGGCGTGCACGCGCTGGTCGCGGCGGACGCGGCGGGCTTCGGCGTGCCCTCGAGCGCGAAGGAGAAGGCCGTGGCCTGGCTCGCGCAGCAGGTGCGCGAGGTCTACTGGAACGACGGCTGGGAGGTGCGCGGATTCGACGCGAAGGCGCACGCGCTGCGGGTGCTCGCGGAGGCGGGGGAGCCGCTCCCGGAGGCGGCCCAGGCGCTCTTCGACGAGCGCGAGCACCTCGGCATCGACGGGCTGGCGCAGCTCGCGCTGGCGCTGGACGAGGAGCCGGCGCAGCGCGACGCGCTCGTGGAGGAGGCGACCCGCTACGCGCTCGAGGAGGTCTCGGAGGACGAGAGCCTCGGCGCGCACGTGCGCCACTGGGAGCGGCGGGCGCGCGTGCTCGGGCCGCTCCTCGAGGCGACGAGCGCGAGCGGGCGGCACTTCGAGAAGACCGGGCCGGTGGCCGAGGCGCTGCTGGGGCTCGCGGACGAGAGCTCGAGCTACGCCTGGGCGAGCGCCGAGGACGCGGCCTTCGCGCTCCGCGGGCTGGCGGCCTTCGCGGCGGTCTTCGCGGAGGCCGACGAGGGGCTCCCGGCGGTGGCCCTCGACGGGCGCGCGCTCGAGGCGGCGGCCGCGAGCGAGGACGAGGCGCGCTTCGCGCTTCGCCCGATGGAGCTCGGCGGGGCCCCGCACGGCCTGGCGTTCACGAACGTCGAGGAGCGGCCGGCCTTCTTCGCGCTCGAGGGCATCTGGACCGAGCCGCTCGGGCCCGGCGATCGGATGGCGCGCGGGCAGCGGGTGGCGCTCCACCGGCGCTTCGAGGCGGCGGACGGGCGCGAGCTCCGGCCCGGGGACGTGGTGCGCCTCGGGGAGACCGTGCGCGTGCGCCTCTTCGTCTACACGGAGGGGTCGGCGCCGCCGATGGTGATGCTGCACGACCCGATGGGCGGCGGCTTCGAGGCGGTGCAGAGCCACTTCGCGACGAGCGCTCAGAGCGCGCTCCAGGCGATGCTCGGGATGGGGCCGGACGACGAGGTGGTGGACCCGCGGGGCTTCCACGCGATGCGCTCGGCCGGGTCGATCAGCCACCGGGCGCTCGAGCGGAACGCGGCGGTCTTCTACTTCGACCAGCTGCCGAGCGGGCTCCAGGAGTACACGTACGTGGTGCGGGCGACGGCCGTGGGGGCGTTCACGCTGCCGCCGGCGCAGATCGAGGCGGCGCGGGACGGGGAGTTCGTCGGGCGGTCGACGGTCTTCGAGCTGCGTGTGGCGGACGGCGAGGAGGCGCGGGCGGAATGAGCGCGCGCGCCGAGACGCGGGGGGAGGGCGGCGCGGGGGCGGAGGCGCGTGCGCGGGAGGCGGTGCGCGTCGAGGCCGAGGCGCGCGGCGGAGCGGAAGCCGAAGCGTCAGCCCAAGCCCGAGCGGAAGCCGAAGCCGAAGCGTCAGCTCGAGGCGAAGCCGAAGCGTCAGTCGAAGCGCCAGCTCGAGGCGAAGCCGAAGCGGAAGCCGAAGCGCCAGCTCGAGCCCAGACCCGAGCCTCCGCCCCAGCGGGAGCGCCCGCCGAAGTCGAAGCCGAAGCGGTGGGCGAAGTCGGAGCGGGGGGCGACGCCGAAGCGAGTGCGGAAGCCGACAGCGGAGCCGCTCGGCGGAGGCGGTGGCGGCGGCGGGTCTTCCGCGGGCTTCGGCGCGTGGCCCTCGGGCTCGCGGCGCTCCTCCTCCTCGCGCGCCTCGGCTACGCGCTCGCGGCGCCGCATCTGATCGACGAGGCGCGCTTCGCCGTCCCCCGCGGCTCCCTCACGCTCACCGACCGGCACGGCGCGCCGCTCCGCTACCAGCGCGTCGACGATCGGCACCGCCGCTGGCTCCGCCTCGAGGACGCCCCGCCCCACCTCGTCGACGCCGTCCTGGCCGCCGAGGACGCGCGCTTCCGCGAGCACGACGGGGTCGATCTCCAGGCCTCCCTCCGCGCCCTCGCCTTCCTCGTCACCGAGGGCACGCCCCGCTCCGGCGCCAGCACCATCACCCAGCAGACCGTCAAGCTCGTCTACGGCCGCCCCCACGGTCTCGGGTCGAAGCCCCTCGAGGTCCTCCGCGCCCTCGCCCTCGAGGAGCGCATGGACAAGGACGCCATCCTCGAGCAGTACCTCAACCGGCTCCCCTACGCCGCGCACGTCACGGGCGTCGCCGCCGCCGCCGAGTCCTACTTCGGCAAGGACGTCGCCGACCTCGATCTGGGCGAGGCCGCCCTCCTCGCCGGCCTCCCCCAGGCTCCGACGCGCCTCGATCCGCGCCGCGACCTGGACGCCGCCCTCGCGCGTCGCCGCACGGTCCTCGACCGCATGCGCCGCTTCGGTTTCATCGACGCCCGCGCCCACCGGGTCGCCCTCGCCAGCCGCCCGCGCGTCCTCCCCGTCGCCCGCCCCTGGCGCGCCGCCCGCTTCGCCGACCGCGTCCTCGACCTCCACCGTCGCGGCGAGCTCCGCGCCCGCGATCGCCGCCTCCGCACCAGCCTCGACCTCGACCTCCAACGCGAGGCCGAGGCCCTCCTCGAGGCCGCCGTCGATCGCTTCGAGGGCCGGGGCGTCACCAACGGCGCCGCCGTCATCCTCGACAACGCCACCGGCGAGGTCCGCGCCTACGTCGCCGCCGCCCGCCGCGGCCCCGACCAGCCCGGCGGCATGCTCGACCTCCTCCGCGCGCGCCGCCAGCCCGGCTCCACGCTCAAGCCCTTCGTCTACGCGCTCCTCTTCGAGCGGGGCGGCACGCCCGCGACCGTCCTCGACGATGTCGCCACCCCCCGGAGCGGCGCCGCCGGCGAGCTCTTCGACGCCGAGAACTACGACGGCCACGAGCGCGGCCCGGTGCGCGCCCGGGTCGCCCTGGCCAGCTCCCTCAACCTCGCCGCCGTCGACGCCGCCTCCCGCGTCGGCGCCGAGGAGCTCGTGGCGCGCCTCGGGGCCCTCGGGCTCCGCGGCCTCGGTGACGCCGATCGCTACGGCGCCGCCATCGCCCTCGGCGGCGCCGACGTCGCCCCCCTCGACCTCGCCCGCGCCTACGCGACCCTGGCCCGCGGCGGCCGCGATCTCTCGCCGAGCCTCCTCCCCCGCGCCGCCCTCGAGGACCGCAAGGTGATCGAGGGCGCCGCCGCCGTGCTCGTCGCCGACATCCTCCGCGACGGTTCCGCCCGCCGCGACGCCTTCGGCCGCGACCTCGAGGATCTCGCCGGCGGCCCCTTCGCCCTCAAGACCGGCACCAGCTCCGGTTTCCGCGACGCCTGGTCCGCCGCCTTCACGGACGCCTTCACCGTCGTCGTCTGGCTCGGCGATCCGGCCGGGCGCCCCCTCGCCGGCGTCTCCGGCTTCGAGGCCGCCGCGCCCACCGCCGCGCGCCTCGTCGCCGCCACCCGGCGCTTCGAGGAGGCCGCCCCCGCGCCGCCCGACGTCGGCCTCGAGACCCTCGCCATCTGCCCGCTCAGCGGCGCCCGCCCCGGCCCCGGCTGCCCGCACGCCGTCCCCGAGCGCTTCCTCGCCCGCGCGGCGCCGACCCACGTCTGCCCCTGGCACCGCCCCGACGGGACCGCCGAGCTCCCCCCCCGCTACGCCGGCTGGCAGGCCCGCGTCGCCCGCGCCGGCCTCCGCGTCGCTCCCCGCGAAGACGCGGCCCATGCCGCCGGCCGCCTCACCAGCGGCCGCCTGGTGATCGTGCGCCCCCGCGACGGCGCCCGCCTCCTCGTCCGCGCCGGCCGCGCCCCCACGCTCACGCTCCGCGCCACCCTCGCCGGCACCGAGACCCGCGCCCGCTGGACCGTCGACGGCGCCCCCCTCGAGGGCGCCCGCTGGACGCCGACCCCGGGCCGCCACCGCCTCGCGGCCCAGCTCGGCGAGCGCACGGCCACCGCCACCGTCGACGTCGCCCGCCCATGACGAAGCGCGCGGCGCTCGCCTCTCCATGAGCCGGGTCGCACCGGGGCGTTGGGCTATACTCGCGCCGTGGGCACGGGGGGGAGCGCGCGCGGGCAGTACGCGGCCGGGGACGTGATCCTCGGCAAGCTCCGGGTCGTCCGCGTCCTCGGCGAAGGCGGCATGGGCGTCGTCTACGAGGTCGAGCACCAGATCACGAAGCACCGCCGCGCCCTCAAGCTGCTCCACCCCCACATCAGCGAGAACGCGGAGGTGACCGTGCGGCTCCTCCGCGAGGCGAGCGTCGCCGGGCGCCTGCGGAACAAGCACGTCGTGGAGACCTTCGACGCCGGCCAGCTGGAGACGGGCGCCGCCTACGTGCTGATGGAGATGCTCGAGGGGAAGTCCTTCGCCGAGCTCCTCGAAGACGGGCGACCGCCGGTGGGTCGCAGCGTGTCGCTCGTGTGGGAGGCCTGCGAAGGCCTCGCTGCGGCGCACCGCGAGGGCATCGTCCACCGCGACCTCAAGCCGGACAACCTCTTCCTCGCCCACGACCTCGACGGCGAGGAGATCGTGAAGGTCCTCGACTTCGGCATCAGCAAGTTCAGCGAGACGCAGGACTACGCTGGCGCGCTGACGGCGGACGGCGCCGTGATGGGGACGCCCTTCTACATGTCGCCGGAGCAGAGCCGGGGCGCGTCCGACATCGACGGTCGCACCGACATCTACGCCCTCGGCGTGCTCCTCTACGAAGCGCTCGCCCGTCGGGTGCCCTTCATCGCCGACACCTTCCCGGCGCTCGTCGTCCGCATCGTCGAGGGGGACTGCGAGCCCCTCGGCGAGGTCGCGCCGCACGTCGCTCCAGAGCTCGCGGCCGTGGTCCACCGGGCGATGGCGACCGACGTGGCCGACCGCTACCCGACCGTGCGCGACCTGCAGGAGGCGCTCCGGCCCTTCGCCGATCGCGCGCTGCCCGAGCGCTTCGGGAGCGAGAGCGACGCCGCGCTCGGCGGGACGGTGCTCCGCGGCGCCGTGGTCGAGGGCGCCGCGCCGAGCGAGTCGGGCGAGCCGGGCCTCCCGGAGACGCGGGTGAGCCTCCCGACGCCCGTGGCGGCCCCCTCCGCCCGCGGCGCGGAGGCGCCGAAGAGCCGGGCACCCCTCTTCGTGGGGCTCGCGCTGCTCGTGCTCGGCGCGGGGGCCGCCGCGGCCTGGCTCGCTCCGGGCGACGAAGCCGATGGGGGGCGGGGCGAAGCGCCGAGCGACTCGCGCGGTGATTCCGCGGCTGCCGAGCCCGCGGGGGCCTCGGCGCGGCAGCCGACCGGCGCGGCGACCGAGGCGGCGCTGAGCCTGGTCGAAGCCAGCGCCGACCCCGGCGCCACCGAGCGCAGCTCCGCTGAACCCGGCGCCGTCGAAACCAGCACCGTCGAAGCCAGCGCCGCGGAACCCAGCGCCATCGAACCCGGCACGGCGGAAGCCAGCGCCGCGGAAGCCAGCGCCGTGGAAGCCAGCGCCGCCGAATCGGGGACGGCCGCTCCGACCGAGGCCGCCCCGACCATGCGCGCGAGGACGGCGATGGCGGCGCAGCCGGCGCGGACGGCGACGGGCTCGACCATGTCGGCGGAGCGCGAGGACGGCACGCTCACGAAGATGGGCGCCACCATCCAAACCAACATCGACTTGAAGTAGGGTCCGCGACGTGCGCCTCCCGCCCTCGATCCCGCTCGCGCTCCTGCTCGTCGCGTCGTCGCTCGGCGCCGCGCGGGCCCAGACCGAGGCGCAGCGGGCCGAGGCGCGGCGCCACTTCCAGCAAGGCATCGAGGCCTTCGAGCGCTCGGACTTCGAGGGCGCCCGCATCGAGTTCGAAGCGGCCTACGCCCTCGTGCCGAACTACCAGCTCCTCTACAACATCGGGAACGTCCACGCGGCGCTCGGCAACGCCGTCGAGGCCGAGGCGGCGTACCAGGACTACCTCGCGCGTGGGGGCGCCGAGATCGACGCGGAGCGCCGGGCCGCGGTCGAGGCCGCCCTCGCGGCCCAGCGCGCGCAGATCGGCACCTTGCAGGTCCGCAGCAACCTCGAGGGCGCGACGGTCACGGTCGACGGAGAGCCCACCGACCACGTCACCCCGCTGAGCGCCCCGATCCGGCTCGCCCGCGGCGCCTACACCATCGGCCTCGACCTCACCGGCTACGATGGGCCGACGCGCCGCGTGACCATCGCCGGCGGCTCCGCGCACGCGGTCGAGATCGAGCTGACGCCGCTGGTCGAGGCGCGGGCCCAGCTCGCCATCCGGAGCTCGGTGCCCGACGTCGAGGTGAGCGTCGACGGGGAGGTCGTCGGCACGACGCCGCTCCGCCGGGTGATCGTCGTCCCACCGGGGACGCACGAGGTCATGGGTCGTCGCGCGGGCTACCGGCCGGCCCAGACCCGGGTCTCGCTCGAGGAGGGCGGCGAGGCGGAGGCCCGGCTCCGCATGGAGTGGGATCCGGACGCGCTCCCCGAGGCCCTCGGCCAGCTCGCCGTGCGCATCCCCGAGGGCGAGGCCCGCATCTTCGTCGACGGAGAGAGCGTCTCCCGCGAGCGGCTCCCGGCGCGCGTGCCCCGCGGCCGGCACCGCGTGCGCGTCCGGCTCGAGGAGCGCCAGGAGTTCGTCCAGGACATCGACCTCGGCGCCGAGCCCCTGGAGCTCCGCCCCGAGCTCCAGTGGACGGACGCCGCGCTCCGTCAGAGGGTGGACCGGGCGGGCAACCTCCGCCTGCTCTCGATCGTCTCCCTGGCGAGCGGCCTGGCGATCGGGGTGGCGTCGACGGGGCTCTTCGTGTGGAACCGAAACGAGCGGGCGGACGCGGACGCCCTCATCGCGCTCTTCGAGGGCCCCGACGGGTGCATCACCCTGGGCCGCGATTGCGCCGCCGAGCACGGCGACGAGGTCGAGCGGCGCTACGAGGCGGCGAGGAACGAGGACGGGGTTCGCACCGCCTGGCTCGTGGGCAGCACCATCGGCATGACCCTCGGCGGCCTGCTCGCCGTCGCGGGTCTCACGGGCATCGTCCTCGTCCCCTCCGACGAGGAGATCGCGGCCTCCGCCTCGGCTCGCCTGCGCCTCGGCCCGGGCACCCTCTCGCTCGAAGCCTCCTTCTGAGCGGGGCGCCCTCCGGCCGGGTGAGAGACAGGGCCGGGCGGACGCTGTATGGTCCCGGCGTGGGGGGAATGGTTCGTCGTATCGCCACCGTGCTGGTGGGCGTCGCGGTCGTGGGCTGTCCGAGCTCGCCCGAGCCGCTCGGCGTCCAGTGCGATCGCAACACGGACTGCCAGACGCCCTACGTATGCCGCCTGGCCCGCTGCCGCGTCGAGTGCGCCACGAACCGCGACTGCCGCATCGGCTCGATCTGCCTGAAGGACGCGGACGGCTTCGGCGCCTGCCGCCTCCCGGACGAGGCCGAATGCGCCGAGAGCAGCCAGTGCGCTGGCATCCTCGAGTGCATCGAGGGGGCGTGCACCAACCGCTGCGGCCCGGAGCGAGCCTGCGCCCCGGGGAGCAGCTGCAACGAGTCCAGCGGCTGCGAGGATCTCGCCGGACGGGGCTGCGTCTCCGACCCCGACTGCGTCGCCGCCGGCGCCGCGCTGCGCTGCGCCAACGACGAGCGCTGCCGGGAAGAGTGCGCCGCCGATCGCGACTGTCGGGAGGGCACCGAGTGCAGCGACGGCTCGTGCGTGCCGATCACGGTGTCCCTGGACGGCGGCGCGGACGGGGGCCTCGACGCGGGCGCCGACGGCGGGAGCGACGCCGGGGGCGCCGATGGCGGGAGCGACGCCTCCACGGACGCCGGCGCCGACGACGCGGCGATCGACGGCGCGACGGATGGCGGCGGCGACGTCCTGGACGGATCCATGGACGGCGGCGCGCTCACCGGCGAGGCCTGCAGCCTCCCGCTGATGCCCTGCGGCAGCCGGCCCAACGCGACCGTGGAGTGCATCGACGGCCGCTGCACGCTCACGGGCTGCCTCTTCGACGCGGCCGAGTGCGACGACGACTACGCGAACGGCTGCGAGACCTTCGTGGGCGCGAGCGTCGACGACTGCGGCGCGTGCGGCAACACCTGCGCCGCCGGCGAGGTGTGCGCGGCCGGGGTGTGCACGATCGGCTCCATCGTGCAGCTCGAGCTCGGCGACAAGATGAGCTGCGCCCGTTACAGCACGGGGCACGTCGCCTGCTGGGGCGACAACCGGCGCGGCGGGCTCGGCAACGGCTACCCGACCCTCGGCGGCACGGGCGTGCGGCCCGTCCCCGGGATGGTCGCGGGGCTGACGAACGCCATCGGCCTCACCGTCACCGCCGACCAGGACAGCGGGTTCGACGAGTCCCACGCCTGCGCGCTTCGCAGCGATGGCACGGTCGTGTGCTGGGGCTCCTCCGAAGAAGGCCAGATCGGCGTCGTCGCCGCGGCCGAGAGCACGCCTCAGGTGGTCGCCGGGATCTCCGACGCGGTGGAGATCGCCTCGGGGCAGGACTTCTCCTGCGCGCGGCGCGCGGGGGGCACGGTCGTCTGCTGGGGGTCGCAGAACCTCGGGCGCCTCGGCAACGGGATGACCACGCCCGCCGCCGTGACGACCCCCGTCGAGGTGTCCGGCCTGACGGGGGCGATCTCCCTGCACGGCTCGGACGGGGCCTTCCTCTGCGCGGCCGTCGCCGCCGGCGATTACCGATGCTGGGGCGCCGGGAACGAGGCGCTCGGGGCCGGCGCGATCGGCACCCCGCAGCCCACGCCGATCGAGGCGACGGCCCTGGCCGGGCTCTCGATCGAAGGCGTCCGCGGTGGCACCCAGGTGAACTACGGCGTCGACGGGTCTGGCCAGGTCCGCTGCTGGGCGCGCAACTCGCTCAACGGCGCGTGCAGCGACGAGCGCTTCATGCCCGTGGCCGTGCCCTACCTCTACACGAGCTTCTCCGGGGTCGCGGAGGTGGCGCCGGGCGGAGGCCACGCGATGGCGCGCCTGACGGGCGGCGCGCTCTGGTGCTTCGGGGACAGCTTCGACGGGCAATGCGGCCTCGGGCGGAGCGAGTCGCCCGTCGATCCCCCGGAGCAGGTCTCCGGGATCGACGACGCCACCCTCGTCGCCGCGGGCTCCCAGCACACGTGCATCGCCCGGGCCTCCGGCGGCGTGTGGTGCGCCGGGAGCAACGCGCTCAGCCAGCTCGGCAACGGCATGCGCTTCGGCACGGAGCCGAGCTTCGTGCGGGTGGTGGGGCTCCCATGAGGCGCGGGCTCCTCACGACCGCTCGGGCCGTCGCGTGCGTCGCGTGCCTCCTCTGCTTCGCCTGCGCGTCGCCGCCCGAGCCGCTCGGCGCCCAATGCGATCGCAACGTCGACTGCCAGACGCCCTTCGTCTGCAGCCTGGGCCGCTGCCGGGTCGAGTGCGCCAACCAGCGAGATTGCCCGATCGGCTCGATCTGCCTCGTCGATCCCGAAGGGCGGGGCGTATGCCGGCTGCCCGAGGAGGCCGCCTGCGCCGACGACACGCAGTGCGTCGACCCGCTCGTCTGTCGCGGGGGCTGCACCCAGTCGTGCGCGGACGACCCCTGCGCGCGCGGCGCCGTGTGCTCGGAGGGCGTGTGTGAGAACCCCTCGGGCGCCGCCTGCACGACCTCGCGCCAGTGCGCCGACGGCTTCTTCTGCCGCGGGGGCCGCTGCTGGCCTCCCTGCGTGGCCGACCGCGACTGCGATCCGGGCTTCGCCTGCGTCGGCCAGGTCTGTGAGCCGCTGCCGGGGGAGGACGCCGGGCCGATGGACGCGGGGAGCGACGCGGGCGTGGACGCGCGATGGACGCGGGCGTGGACGCGGCGATGGACGCGGGCGAGGACGCGGGCGTGGACGCGGCGACGGACGCGGGAGAGGGCGTGCCCTGTGGAGCGCCCGGCGACTGCTCGGCTCCGGACGTGGTGACGGCCGACTGCGTCGCGGGCCGCTGCGAGATCGTCACCTGCGCGACCGGCCGGGAGAGCTGCGACGGGGACTTCGCCACCGGGTGCGAGCGCGACCTCCAGACCGACCCGGACCACTGCGGCGTCTGCGCCGGGGACTGCGGGCTCGGCGGCGCGTGCACCGCCGGCGAGTGCGACACCGTGATCGACGTCGGGATCGGCCACGAGAACCTCTGCGTCACCCGCTCGAGCGGCGCGGTCTTCTGCGCGGGGGAGAACGTGCGCGGCGAGGCCGGCATCGGCGTGACGGGGACCCTCGCCGTCTACAGCCCGCTTCGCGAGGTCATGATGCTCGACGACGCGACCTCGACCAGCGTGGGCTACGCGCTGGCGTGCGCGGTCCGGGGCACGGGCGGCGCGGTCTGCATGGGCAACAACGCCTATGGGCAGGTCGGGAGCGGGAGCACCGGAGACCTCGAGACCCTGCCGGATCCGGTCAGCGGCCTGACGGACGTGGAGCAGGTGTCCGCCGGGGGACAGCGCGACCGCGGCCTCCCCTCCGTGCTGGGCCAGGAGTACGAGGGCTTCGCCTGCGCCCTGCGGACGGGTGGGGTCGTGTCCTGCTGGGGCAGCGAGTACGGCCGCGGGGACGGGCTGAGCGGCGACACGAACGTGCCCGTGACCGTCTCCGGCGCCGCCGACGTGGTCGACGTGTCGGCGGGGTACGAGCACGCCTGCCTGGTCCGCAGCAGCGGCGAGGTGGCGTGCTGGGGTCGCATGGGGGCCCGGCTGGGGGCGGCGGGGGAGACGGCGGACCTGGCCGTGCCGACGGCGGTCGCCGGGATCACGGACGCGGTCCGGGTCGACGTCGGGCAGGTGCACAGCTGCGCGGTGCGACGCGGGGGGCAGGTCGTCTGCTGGGGGGACAACGCGAACAGCGAGCTGGGCGCCGACTCCACGACGACCCCCGCGAGCGCGACGCCGGTCGCCGTGCCGGTCATCGCCAACGCCATCGACGTCGACGTCGGTCCGCTCACCAGCTGCGCGCTCGGGAGCGGGGGCGAGGTCTGGTGCTGGGGGGGCGACGGCTCCGGACGGCTCGGCGATGGACCCGCTGGCCCGACCACGACCGCGACCCCCGTGCGCCTGGCGGATCTCGACGCGACGGCCCTCGCGGTCGGGCTCCACGCGCTCTGCGCCATCCGCCGGGACGGCGCCGTCGTCTGCTGGGGGGCCGAGCCCCGGGAGCTCGGGCTGCTCGACTTCTCTTCCGCCTGGACCGTGCCCACCCTTCACCCCGAGTTCCCGCCGACCCCCACGCCATGAGCCCTTCGATGCGACACCTCACGTCCGCCTTGCTCGGCCTCCTCACCCTGGTCTCGGGCTGCACGGCCGTCGCCCCGCTCAGCGTCATCGGCGACCAATGCGACAAGGCGAGCGACTGCGAGGCGCCGCTCATCTGTGCGCTCGGGCGCTGTCGCCGGGAGTGCGAGGCCACGCGCGACTGCGCGCTCGGTCTGCGCTGCATCCAGCTCCCGCCGCCCGAGACGGCCGGGGTCTGCCAGCTCCCGGACGAGACGGCATGCGACGCGCCGAGCGACTGCCAGGAGCCCCTGGTCTGCGCCGAACCGGGCGGCTGCCTCCTGCCGTGTGACGGGAGCAACCCCTGCATCGCCGGCGAGAGCTGCGGCGCGGGCGGCATCTGCGAGACCGTCCCGGGCTCCACGCTCTGCGTGTACGACAGCGACTGCGCCTACCCGCTGATCTGCGACCGCGACCAGAGCTGCGTCATCGAGTGCACGCGGGGCGCGACCGATTGCGCGGTCGGGCTGGTCTGCGTGCAGGACGGCGCCGCCGTCTGCGAGGACGGCCCGTGCATGTGTCGCATCCCCTGCGATCCCGCGGATCCCGCGGCATGCCCCGCCGGGACCGAGTGCACGCCCTGCGGCGAGGGGCTCGACTGCTCCGAGTCGGAGACGGACCACTACTGCGAGCGGCCCGCCGCGGGCGGCTGAGGGCGGGCGGCGGAACGCGGGCGGCTGAAGGCGATCGGGCTGCGACGCGTAGCCGAGGTCGCCGCGTTCGCGGGCGGCGAAGCCGTTCCTGGGCGGCTCCTCGGCGGCGGTCCCTCGGCGGCGGTCCCTCGGCGGCGGTCCCTCGGCGGCGGTCCCTCGGCGGCGGTCCCTCGGCGGCGGTCCCTCGGCGGCCGTGCCTCGGTGGCCATGCCTCGTGCGTCCGCCGCGACGCGCCGTGGCGAAGCGTCGCCTCTTTCGGCGACACTGCCTTCGCCATGCGTGGCCCCCTCCTGCGGTTTCTCCTGCTCGGCCTGCTCGCCTGTGGCGACGGCGGCGGCGCGCCCTTCGTCGCCATGACCTTCAACACCGGCACGACCGAGGGCCTGAACCACGACGAGGACCTCGCCGACGGCTACACCTCCGCCGAGGCGACGATCAGCGACACGCACTACGGCGACGGCCTCGCCTTCCTCCCGGCCGTCGCCCAGACCCGCGCCTTCTTCGCCGAGGTGCGGCCCGACGTCGTCGCCTTCCAGGAGATCTTCTACAGCGACGAGTGCGCCACCATCCCGGAGGACGCGCACGCGGGCTTCGTCTGCGAGACCTGGTCCCCCGGCGACCCGACCGTCGCCCTCTCCATCCTCCCCATGGGCTACCAGGTCGCCTGCCAGCTCGAGAAGCCCGACAAGTGCGTCGCCGTGAAGCGCAGCTTCGGCGTCTTCCGCGGCTGCGACGCGGACCTCTGCCTCGACCACCTGGACGGCGCCCGCGTGCCCGACTGCGGCGGCGGCTCGCGCGTCGGCCGCGGCGTCATCGAGCGCGCGGACGGCACCACGCTCACCGTGGTCAGCTTCCACGGCTCCTCGGGCGTGACCGAGGAGGAGCAGGCCTGCCGCGTGCGGCAGCTCGAGCAGGTCTTCGTCGACCTCGACGGCGAGCCCGCGGCGAACGGCGAGCGCAACCTGATCCTCGGCGACTTCAACACCGACCCGGGCCGCCTCGCCTCCGGCGACGCCAGCGCCGCGCGCCTGCTCGACTTCGTCGCCACCGACCCCGCCGACGCGAGCCGCCCCTTCCGCTTCCACTCCGAGGTCGGCCGCATGGCCCCCGGCTCCTACGCGGGCCTCTTCGACATCGACCACGTGATCAGCGACGCCTTCGAGGGCGCATGCGAGATCCCCGGCTTCACGGGCGAGCGCCCGCCGGTCCTCGACTTCACCTACTTCGACCACGCGCCGGTGATCTGCACGCTCCGCTGACCCGAAGCTCGCGACCGGGGGGCGCGAGGCGGTCGGCTCTCCGCGCTCCGCCGTCCGCGCTCGCGCTCCACGTCGCGCTTCATGCCGCGCGGCGGGCTCACTCGGGCGGCGCGAACATCGCCATCACCTGCGCTTCCGTCAGCCGGTTCTTCGCCTCGCCGTCGCGCAGACAGGCCGGCTGCAGGTCCACGTAGAGCTCGGTCTCGAGCGTCATGCCCTCGAGCTCGTCCAGGCTGCCGAGCGCCAGGTGCGTCGCGCCCTTCATCGGCCCCTCGAGCGTGATCCGATAGAAGAGGTTCGAGCCGCACTCGCCGCAGAAGCCGCGCTCGGCCCAGTCCGACGAGGTGTAGGTCTTCACCCGATCCTCGCCCGCCGTGAAGCGCACCACCTTCGTCTGGGTCGCCGCGTAGACGCCCCCGGTCCAGCGCCGGCACATGCCGCAGTGGCAGATCCCGAAGCCCTCCTCGACGCCCTCGGCCTCGAAGCGCACCGCCCCGCAGAGGCACCCGCCCGTCTTCGTCGTCATTCCCTCGCTCCTTCTTCCTTCGCCGCGCGCGCGACCTCGTCCCGGGTCGCACCGCCCGCCGCCTCGTCCCGGCCCCGGGGCCGCCAGCGCCGCCAGCTCATCTCGAGCATGCTGCCGGCCCAGAAGCCCCAGATCATCGTCACCGCGATACCGAAGATCGTCAGCGCCCCCCAGTAGGGAATCCACCACAGCTGCGCGCCGGCCCCGAGCGCCGCGCCGCCCAGGTTCCACGCCGAGGGCCGCCGGAGATAGCCGGAGAGCAGGCGCCAGTGCGCGCGCCCGAAGAGCGCCGGATAGAAGGCGCTCGCGAGCATCGGGTAGTCCGCCACGTTCATCACCGCCACGTGCGGGAAGTGGAAGAGCATCAGCCCGATCACGAAGTACACGCGGAGCCGCGGCAGGAGCCGCGCGAGGAGCGGGAAGGCGTACTCGACCACCAGCGTGCCGTAGATGGCGACCGCCACCGCCCACTCGGGCGCCGCGTGGCCGAGGTCGCCGTAGATCCAGAAGTCGGTCACGCCGCGGAAGGCGGCGCTGTCCTCGCCGAAGGTGAGAAAGCCCCGGTTGGTCTTGTGAAGCCCGGCGAAGAAGTAGGTGATGATCAGCACCATGGCGACGCCGTCGACCGCGACGCGATCGACGAGCAGCGCCTTGCGATGCCGTGGGGGGTCCGCGCGCGGCAGATCCCGCCCCCGCGCGTCGACCGCGCCGAGGAGCCGCGCGATCAGCCAGCAGCCGCCGACGACGCCGAGCGAGGCGAGCATCAGCGTCATGTGGTTCCGGATGCGGAAGGGGTAGGTCAGGTAGTGCGCCGCGTAGAGCGCGATGACCGCGATGAGCCAGGGGCGCGTGCGGCGGAAGAGCAGCCCGAGGACCGCGACGCCGAGCGCGCCGGCGATCGCGACGACGACCCAGGGGTCGAGGGCGAGGTGCCAGCCCGGCGTCCACCAGTAGCGGGCGGCGGCGAAGTCGGTCCAGGGCGTGTCCTCGCCGAGGAGCTGGAGCGTGTGGCCGACGAAGGCCGGGAAGAGGAGGAGGGCGATGGCGCGCAGGCGCCCGTCCCGGCTCACGGGCTCGCGCTCGCTCCGGCCGAGCGCGGGCGGAGGGAGGGACGCGCGGGGCGGGGGCGTCGAGGCGCGGGGCGGGGGCGTCGAGGGCCGGCCGGGCGGGCGCGAGCGGCGGGGCTCAGCCATCGGCGCGCTCGCCTTCGCCGGGTTCGCCCGCGCCTTCGCCGCCTTCGTCTTCTTCGCCGTCGTCTTCGCGCACGCGGCTCGCCGGGATCCCGTCGATGGCGCCCGGCGGCACGACGATCGCGTCGGCTGGGAGGTCGGTCTCGTAGAGGCGCACGGGCACCAGCGCGTGGGGGGTGCTCAGCCGCTCCACGGCGCAGGCGTCGGGCACGTCCACGCGCGCCCCGTCGTGCGTGCTCGTCCCGCGGAAGCGCACCCGATGCCCGCGCGCGCAGAGCTGGTCGATCACCGCGCGCACGGCCTCGGCGTTCAGCGCCCGCTCCGGCTCGTTCAGCCAGCGGCTCAAGAGCCGCGCCCGCCCGAAGCCCTCCGGCGGCGGCTCGAGCGTCGCCTCCACGTCGGTCCAGTAGGACCAGATGTCGCTGACCATGCGCTGCGGCATGAAGAGGTGGTTGTTCCCCTCGGGCGCCCAGCGGAGCGTGCTGAACATGGTCTGGCAGCTGTCGTCCCGGAAGCCGCCGTAGGGGAGCAGGTCGTTGGCGACGAGCAGCGCGCCCCAGAGCGCGAGGAAGGCACGGAGGGCCCAGAGCAGCCGGCGTCGCTCCGCGCGCGCGGGGGTCCGAGCGGAGGCCCGAGCGGAGGCCCGAGCGGAGGCCGAGGTGCTCCCGGCGGCCGCCGGGGCGGTCGAGGCGGAGGTCCGCGGGTCGTCGGGGGAGCGGGTGCTCACGGGCCGCGCGATGATAGCGGAGCCACCCGCCCGGATCGCCGCGCTCGGACCGCCGCCCTCAGAAGAGCCGGTCGGTCCAGGTGCGCGGGGTCTGCGCGCTGCGGATCTCCACCGGCAGGTGGTAGGTGAAGGGCCGCGGCCCGCGCTCCCGGATCCACGCCACGATGTCTCCGAGCGCCTCGTCGAGCGTCCGCTTCGGCGCGTAGCCGAGCCGCTCCCGGGCCCGCTCCGCGCTGCAATGGGCGAGCCGCACCTCGCAGGGCCGCGGGTCCACGTACTGCGGCGCGAGCCCCTCGAAGCCCACGGCCACCGCCACGCGCTTCGCCAGCTCGTTGATGGTGATGAAGGCCTCGTCCGCGTCCGGCCCGACGTTCACGACCAGCTCGTGCATGCCCGCGTCCACCGTCAGCCGCGCGAGCCCGTCGACCACGTCCTGCACCGGGCTGAAGCAGCGCTTCTGCTCCCCGTCGCCGTAGATGATCGGCTGCCGCCCCTGGAGCATCAGGTTCGCCATGATGCTCGCGACGTTCCGGAAGGGGTCGTCGTACTTCTGGCGCGCGCCGATGATGTTGTGCGGGATGGCGATGCACCACTCGAGCCCGTGCGTCTCGGCGAGGTTCACGAGCAGGTCCTCGGCCGCCACCTTCGAGATCGCGTAGGGGTCCCGCGGCAGCACGGGCATGTCCTCGCGGAAGGGCACGGGGTTGTCGCCGTAGCGCGACATGCTCGAGCAGTAGACGACGCGCCGCACGCCGCGCCGCACGGCCGCCGTGAAGGTCGCCACGGACGCCTGCACGTTGTTCTGCGTGATCAGCACCGGGCTGAAGACGCTCAGCCCCTCGTAGGCCGCCGCCGCCGTGTGCACCACGACGTCCACGCCCTCGAGGCAGCGGTCCATGGCCTCGAGATCGCAGCAGTCGACCTCGTGGAAGGTCGCGGCCGCGGGCACGTTGTCGCGGTAGCCGCCGACGAGCGTGTCGTTGCCGGAGACGCGGTGCCCGCGCGCGATGAGCGCGTCCGCGAGGTGGCTCCCGAGGAAGCCAGCGATGCCGGTGATGTGTACGTGCACGGTGCGCGCGCCTACGGGCGCAATCCTACCTCTATCACGCTTCCCCCCGTGCCCGTGCCCGTGCCCATGCCCGTGCCCGCCGATCGAAGAGGAGCCGGCGCCCCCAACTCACCGATCGTCCCCCCCCTGCCCGTGCCCCTGCCCGTGCCCGTGCCCGCCGATCGAAGAGGAGTCCGGGGGCCAGCTGCCCGCGGATCCCGAGGGACCGCGCGAGCCCCGTCCCCACCGCCCAGTCCCCACCGCCCAGTCCCCACCGCCCAGTCCCCACCGCCCAGTCCCCACCGCCCAGTCCCCACCGCCC
>PABA01000157.1 GCA_002699025.1 Sandaracinus sp.
GGAGCGGAGGCGGAGCGTCCCGCGACAGCGGGGCGCGAGCCGGAGCGGGGTCCCGCGGGCCCCGTCCCCTCCCCCCGTGCCCGACGTGCCTGCTCGACGACCCTGAAGACCGGCGGGCACGGGCAGGGGCAGGGGCAAGGGCACGGGCACGGGTTGTCGTGGCGCGGTCCACCTCATGTATGCTGCGCGGTCGTGAGCGCGCCCCCCCGAGTCGACCCGCCCCGCGTGGACGTCGCGGTCCCCGGTTCCGAGGGGACCTGGCTGGTGCGCGCCCTCGCCGAGGCCGGCTTCGACGCCCACCACGCGCCCACCCTCGCCGCCAGCACCGACGCCGACGTCATCGTCGCCGAGGCCTCCCTCGAGGACTTCCCGGAGCGCGCCCGCCCCCTCGCCGGCCGCCTCTTCGTGATCGGCTGGGAGCCCCTCGACGACGCCACCCGCGAGGCCCTCGCCGATCCCCCCTTCCAGCGCCGCCCGGTCGCCATCGCCGACCTCGTCCGGGCGCTCCGCGAGCAGACCGGCTGGGAAGGCGAAGCGCCGCCGGCCAGCCCCTCCAAGGCGCCACCGCCCGTCCGCGAGCGCACCATGCAGCTCGACCTCGACGACGAGGAGCCCGCCGCCTTCGGCCCCGAGCCCACCCTCGCCCTCGCCGACTCCACCGGCGTCCACCCGCGCCCCGACGCCGAGCCCCCGCGCAGCGAGCCCCCGCCCCCGCCGACGCCCGTGCCGCCGCGCCCCTCGTCCCAGGCCACCACGGCCCGCGCCGAGGAGGACGCCCGCGCGGACGCCGAGGCCCGCCCCCCGACGACCTCCGTCCCCACCGGCGTCACGGCCGAGCTCTCCCCGCGCCTCGTCGGCATGCTCCGCGAAGCGGATCGCCGCCTCTTCCCCGAGGAGCCCGCCCTCGATCTCCGCTTCCCCGGGGGCGACGAGCCGGCCCACGTCCTGGTCCCCGACGAGCTCCTCGCCGAGGTGGCCATGCCCCTCGACCCGCTCGAGCCCGACCCCCTCGAGGCCTTCACCTTCGTCGGCGCGCCGGACCTCCTCGCCGTCACGGCCTCCGCCCTCGAGACCTCCGGCCAGGACGGCAAGAGCGCCGGCGGAAGCAGCTCACGCTCCCAGATCGTGAGCACCTCCGGCGGGAGCCGCACCCCCCGCACCGTCGACGAGCGCGGCGACGGCGAGCCGCGAACGGGCTCGACGGCCGGCGGCGCCTCCGACCTGACCCGCGAGGGCATGCTCCCCGCGGGCGGCGTCCTCCGCGTCCTCTGGCAGATCCACGGCCGCAGCCGCCCCACCGAGCTGGTCATCGAGCTCGCCGGCGGGCCCCGCGTCGTGCTCTCCGTGCGGGGTGGCGCCCTCGTCGACCTCGACGGCCCGGTCCTGCTCCGCGTCGCCCGCGCCCTCCGGCAGGAGGGCCGCGTGAAGGCCGCCGCCGAGGACGAGGCCTCCGCCCGCGAGCTCCTCGACGACGCCGTGCGCCGCGACCTCCTCGATCCCTTCGAGCGCGCGCAGCGCCTCCGCCGCGCCCGCGAGGCCCTCGTCCACGAGCTGGTCCTCGCCGAGGAGGCCGCCTTCGTCGTCCGCGACGCCCCCCGCGAGCTCCCGGCCCGGCCCCTCATCGCCGGCCCGCTCCTCCAGGTGGCCACGGAGGGCGCCCGCCGCCGCCTCCGCCGCCGCCGCGCCCTCCGCTGGCTCGGCGTCGACGCGGACGCCCGCCTCGTCCCCACGCCCGAGCTCGACGCGCACGCCACGGCCCTCGGCCTCGAGCCCGAGCTGGTCGAGGCCATCGAGGCCGCCGCCGAGGGCCCCCTCGCCCAGCTCCTCTACGGCCTCCCCGCGAGCGCCGGCATCGCCGGCGCGCTCTTCGCCCTCGCCTCCACGAGCGCCATCCGCTTCGTCGGCCGCACCACCGCCGGCGACGTCTCCATCAGCGCCGTCCGCCGCCGCGTCCTCGAGCTCCACCGGCGCGCCGAGGAGGGCACCTACTTCGACGTGCTCGAGCTCTCGCCCCGCGCCGGCGCCCGGGAGATCGCCGAGGAGCACCGCCGCCTCTGCCGCGAGCTCGACGGGCTCGACCTGCGCGGGCTCGGCCTCGAGGACCTCGAAGACCTCCGGCAAGAGATCCTCGTCGCCCTCGACGAAGCGCGGGACGTGCTCTCCGACGCCCGGCTCCGGGCCGCCTACGCCGCGTCGCTCTGAGCCTCCCGGAGACCCCCCGGCGGACGCCCGAGACCCCCGCCGCGAGCGGGCCCCGACCTTGCCAGCCGCGGGGCCGAGCATTAGATCGAGCCTTGGACCATGGCGATTCGACCGATCCTCCACTACCCGGACAAGCGTCTCCGGATCCCCGGAAAGCCCGTCGAGGACTTCGGCGCGGACTTCCAGCAGCTCATCGAGGACATGGCCGAGACCATGTACGCGGCGCCCGGCGTCGGGCTGGCGGCGCCGCAGATCGGCGTCTCCCTCCGCGTCTTCATCATCGACGTCGCCACCGGCGAGGACGAGCCCAGCCAGCTCCGGGTCTTCGCGAACCCGGAGATCCTCGAGCTCCAGGAGGAGATCGCCTTCGACGAGGGCTGCCTCTCCTTCCCGGGCGCCCGCGAGGAGATCCAGCGCGCGGCCCGGGTGCGTGTCCGCGCCCAGGACCAGCACGGCGAGCCCTTCGAGCTCGAGACCGACGGCCTGCTCGCGATCGCCATCCAGCACGAGAACGACCACCTGGATGGGAAGCTGATGATCGATCGGCTCGGCGTCCTCCGCCGCCGCATGCTCCACCGGCAGATGCTCAAGCGCGCCGCCACCGAGTCGCGCGCGTCTGTCTGAGCGGCACGGTCTGAGCGGCACGCTCTGAGCAGCACGGTCTGTACGGCGCGGTCTGAGCGGCACGCCGGTCCGCGACCGCCGCGCGCCGGCGCCCCCGCCTGCGTCTCCCCTCTCTGCCGCGCGCCCTTGCGCTCCCGCCGCGCTGCCGGTAGGTCCGCTCCATGCGCGCCGCCTTCTTCGGCAGCCCCGACTTCGCGGTCCCCTGCCTCCGCGCCCTCGCCCGCTTCGCGGAGGTGCCCGTCGTCCTCTGCCAGCCCGACCGGCCCGCCGGACGCGGCATGCGCCTGCGCAAGCCCGCCGTGAAGGTCGCCGCCGAAGAGCTCGGCCTCGAGGTCTGGCAGCCCACGAAGGTGCGAAAGGGGGACCTCGCCGAGCGCCTCCGCGCCCTCGACCTCGACGTGGGCGTCGTCGTCGCCTACGGCCGCATCCTCCCGCGCGCGGTCCTGGACGCTCCGCGCCGCGGCTGCGTGAACGTCCACGCCTCCCTCCTGCCGCGCTGGCGCGGCGCCTCGCCCATCCACCACGCCATCGTCCACGGCGACCCGAAGACCGGCGTGACCCTCATGCAGATGGACGAGGGCATGGACACGGGCCCGATCCTCGCCATGGAGGAGACCCCCATCGCCGAGGACGAGACCGCCGGCACGCTCTCCGACCGCCTCTCCACGCTCGGCGCCGAGCTCCTCGAGCGCACCCTCCCCGCCTGGGTCGACGGCCGCCTCGAGCCCCGCCCGCAGCCCGAGGGCGCGACCCACGCCGGCCTGCTCACCAAGGAGCACGGCCGCGTCGACTGGTCCAAGCCGGCCCGCGCCGTGCACGACCACATCCGCGGCATGTCCCCCTGGCCCGGCGCCTTCACCACGAAGGACGGCGAGCGCCTCAAGCTCCATCGGGCCCACGTGCTCGAGGAGGCCGGCCAGGCCGGCGCCCCCGGCGAGGTGCTCGCGAGCGACGACCCCGAAAGCCTGCGCGTCGCTTGCGGAGAGGGCGTCGTCGGCATCGACGAGCTCCAGGAGGCGGGCCGCAAGCGCCTGCCCGCCGCGACCTTTCTCGCCGGACGAGGCGTCTCGCCCGGCACGCGACTCGGTGACACGGGAGAGACGGCGTGAAGATCTATACGAAGACCGGGGACGAGGGGCGCACGGGCCTCTTCGGCGGTGAGCGCGTGTCCAAGACGAGCGCGCGCGTCTGGGCCTACGGCGAGGTCGACGAGCTGAACAGCGCGCTCGGCCTGGTGCGCAGCCAGCTCGACAGCGACGAGCTGGACACGCTCCTCTCCGCCATCCAGTGCGAGCTCTTCGACATCGGCGCCGAGCTCGCCTCCACGCCGGGCCGCCGCGAGAAGGGCAGCATGCCCCTCATCGACGAGCCGGCCGTGACGCGGCTCGAGGAGGCCATCGACCGGCACCAGGAGAGCCTCCCACCGCTCGAGACCTTCATCCTCCCCGGGGGCACGCCGGCCGCCGCGCACCTGCACCTCGCGCGCACCGTCTGCCGCCGGGCCGAGCGCCGCGTGGTCGCCCTGACCACCGAAGACGCGGTCCGCCCCATCCTGCTCCGCTACCTGAACCGGCTCAGCGATCTGCTCTTCGTGCTCGCCCGCGTGGCGAACGACCAGGCGGGCGTGAAGGACGTCCCCTGGCTCGGCCGCGAAGGCCGCTGAGCGCCGCGCCGAGGCCAGCCCCGGCGCGGCGCAGACGGACGACTCGGCGCGCAGCGCAGAGGGATGCGGGTCCGCGCGTGTCGGAGAGGCAGGCGCGCGAGCAGACCCGCGCACGGGCAGGCCGGCGTGCGGATGCAGACGTTGCGCGAACCGACGGCTCGAAAGAGACGGCCGCGAACGAGCCCGCGCGAACCGGCGGAGACCGGCGGAAGGGGTCTCGCGCACAGGAACCGCGCCGAAAAAGAAGAGCCGGCGAGGGCATCGCCGGCTCTTCGTGAATCGTCCTTACCGCGGAGATCGTGGGTGGTTGAGTCGAACCCCTACCGTACTCAGTAGGTGGGAGCCGATTTCGGACCGCTTCAGGCTTCCCGATGAAGCTAGCCGGGTCTGCTCACCACGGCCGATGAAGCCCCCTGGTCGACATAGTCAGGGATTCGTGTCTCGTCCTCACGGGTCCCGCAGAGGGACTCCCATCACGGTAGCCACGCCCACCGGACCGGTCAATGGCGGCTCCCCCGAGCACGCGCGCCATGAGCCCGGTCCGCGCCTAGCCCGCAGCTCCCCGGGCTCGTCGGAGCAGAGCGCCCGGCTCAGGTGCAGATGGACCGCACCCGCGTCGCGAGCTCGTCCGCCGTGAGCCCCTTCGGGATCCACCCGTCCGCCTCGACCTGGGTCGCGAGGCGCCGCAGCTCCTCCTGATCGGCGGACGAGTAGAGCACCAGCCGCGCCTTCGAGCGGGTGTTCTTCCGCACCAGGCTCACCAGCCGGTCGCCCGAGAGCGCCGGGATGTTCACGTCGATCAGGATGACCCCGGGATCGAAGTCCCGGACCAGATTCGAGAACCCGATCGGCGACGACGACGTGCGCACCTCGAAGCCCTGGCTCGACAGCATGCGTCGCACCAGCTCGAGCTGTTGTTCGTCGTCGTCCACGATCAGGAGGCGAATGGTCTCCATCGCGTTCTTCCTCCCCGGCGCACGGGACACGCGGTCCACGCGGATGCCACCGGTCGGTGTCCGAAAACCCTTCATCGGGTCGGTCTCAGATGCTTGCGGATGGTCTTGAGGAGCTGCGAGCGCTCGACGGGCTTCGTCAGGTAGTCGGCGCAGCCGGCGTCCATGGCCCGGTCCCGGTCCTCGGTGGAGGCGTGGGCCGTGAGCGCCACGACGGGGATGGGCTCGAACTCCGGCTGCGCCTTCAGCTGCCGGGTCGCGCTCCATCCGTCGAGGCGCGGCAGCGAGAGGTCCATGAGGATCAGGTCCGGCCGCTCCCGCCGCGCCACCTCGAGGCCGTGCTCCCCGTCCTGCGCCTCGAGCAGCTGCACCACCCCGCTCAGGTAGCGCCGCACGATGTCGCGGTTCTGCGCGACGTCCTCGACGTAGAGCACGCGCGGCAGCGTCGCCGCCCGCACCTCGCGCCGCCGCTTCACGAAGCGCCGCGTCTCGTCGACGAGCTGTTCGATGGACTGGCCGTTCTTCCGGATCACGCTCGCGAAGCCGGCCGTCAGCGTCTGCCGGTCCTCGGCCGTGAGGTCCTTGCCCGTCAGCACGACGACCGGGAAGTCGTGCTCTGCGGCGCGCACGCGCTGCAGCACTTCGAAGCCGTCCATGCCCGGCATCATCAGGTCGAGCACGAGCAGCCCGGGCGGCGACACCCGGATGCGCAGGAGCGCGTCCTCGCCGTTGCCGGCCTCGCTCACGGCGAAGCCCTCCTTCTCGAGGCGCCGCCGCACCATCTCGCGCGTGTCCGAGTCGTCGTCGACGACGAGCACCTCGCCCGCCGAGGGCGTGATCGCCGCCCCGACGACCCCCGCGAGCCGGTCGGGCTCCACGGGCTTGACCAGGTACTCGAAGGCGCCGAGCGAGAAGCCCCGCCCGCGCTCCTCCTCGACCGAGAGGATGACCACGGGGATGTGGCGGAGCGCCGGATCGGCCTTCACCGTCGAGAGCACGGACCAGCCGTCGAGCTTCGGTAGCCGGATGTCGAGGAGCACCACGTCCGGGTGCTCCTCGCGCACGAGCCGCAGCGCCTCCACGCCGTCCGGAGCGACGAGCACGGTCGTGCCGTCCTCCTTCAGCCGCGAGGCGACGAGCTGCTGCACCATGGGATCGTCGTCGACGACGAGCACCCGCGCGGGCCGGTCCAGGGACTGGATGGCCGGCTCGGAGCTGTCCTTCTTCTTGCGCGGCGCGACGCCCTCTTCGATCGCGCCCGCGAGCCGGATCGAGAACGTCGTCCCGCGCCCGATCTGGCTCTTCACGTCGACGTCTCCGTCGAGGATGCGCGAGAGCTCGCGGACGATCGCCAGGCCGAGGCCCGTGCCGCCCTTGGTGCGCGTGAAGGAGCCGTCCACCTGGCGGAACTTCTCGAAGATGTGCCGCACCTGGTCCTCGGGGATCCCGACGCCCGTGTCCTCGATGGTGAGGATCAGGTCCTTCCCCTCGGCCTCCGCGGTCGCGGTGATCTCACCGAGCTCGGTGAACTTCGCCGCGTTCGAGAGCAGGTTCAGCGCGATCTGGCGGAGCTTCAGCCCGTCCGTGAAGGCCGTCTCGGCGGCGTCGCTGACGCGGACGCGGAGCTCGACCTCCTTGCCCTTCAGGTACTCGCGCACGGTGGCCGCGCACTCGTCGAGGATCGTGCGGACCTCCACGTGCTCCTTCACGACGTCGACCTGGCCCGCCTCGATCTTCGACAGATCGAGGATGTCGTTGATCAGCGCGAGGAGCGTCTTGGCGTTCTTGCGGATCGTGCTCAGGTCACGTCGCCCGTGCGCCGTCAGCCTCTCGCCCTCCTCGCGGGAGAGCAGGTCCACGTAGCCGATGATGCCGTTCAGGGGCGTGCGGATCTCGTGGCTGAAGTTCGCGAGGAACTCGCTCTTCAGCCGCGCCGCCTCCTCCACCTCGCGGGCCCGCTCCTCGGCGACCCGTTTCGCCTTCGCGAGGTCCGCCGCCAGCCGATCGAGGTCCTCGTTCTGCTGGCGGATGAGCTCCATCTGGAGCGCCCGCTGCTGGTAGCCGGCGAGGGAGCGCGTGGCGAGGCGCTTCTGCTTCGCCAGGTCCTTCTTCAGCTTCTCGTTTTCGGCCTCGAGCTCCTCGAGGCGAGAGGTGTCGTCACTCATCCGAACCGAAGACCAACGCCGTGAGCGTCGTGTTGATGTGGAAACCGCAGTAGACCTCGAAGAAGACGTTCATGCCGGCGCAGGTCGGCGCCGCCGCGAAGGCCTTCGAGAGGGGCTCCTCGGTCCCCGTCCAGGTCGCGACCCACTGGCGGCCGCTGCAGTGGAAGAAGAGCGCCGCCTGCGGGTTCTTCACCCGCTCGGGGAGCTCCTTCGCGAAGAACTCCTCGGTCATGGCCGGCATGTCGCCGAACTCCATGACCTCGTAGGTGGCGTCCTCCTCGAGGAGGTTCGCGAAGAGGATCGATCCGTCCGGCAGGGGCTTCCAGGGCGCGCGCATGAAGTACTCGCGGCCGACGCGGAGCGCCAGGGGCTTGTAGCTGAAGCCCTTCGGGAGGCCGAACTCGAGATCGTCCACGCTCACGCCGAGCAGCTCGGCGTAGCGCTGGGCGGCGGGCTGGTCGTCGATCTCGAGGGCGCGGTTCCCGTCGTCCGCGACCTTCGTGATCGTCATGGTCTCGCCCGTGGGCGTGTAGGCGTGGTGCCGGAGCGCCGCGAAGGGCGCCTTCGTGTGGAACATGCAGATGGCGACCGCGTCGTCGACGACCTCGCCGTCCACGTGGATCCGTGAGCTCTGCTTCTCCGGGTCCTGCTCCGTGTCCGCGGCGCCGCCGCCGACGAGGAGGATGCCCTGGTTCTTGTCGAGGGCGCCGAGGAGCAGCTCCTCCTTCTTGTACTGGAAGCCGTCGTCGATCACGACGCCCACGTGCGTCGAGGTGTCGAGGTCGCGGGGCGTCGTCCCGAGCTGCTTGCAGGCCTCCTTCATCGCCGCCGAGCCCGCCGCCATGGCGTCGTCGGAGAGCCCCCGGCCGAGCCCGATGCCGACCTCGAAGTCGCCGTCGAGCGCCGCCGCGACGACGGTCCCGAAGTGGATGCCTTCGTTGTCGATCTCGCCGCCCGTGGTGGCGCCGAGCAGGCGCGTGCCCTCCGGCAGGTGCTCCCGGAGCGCGGCGTTCAGCGCCTTCTGATCGCGCTCGCGCGAGGCGAAGACGGTGACCAGCTTCGCGTCCCGAGCTCCGCCGAGCCCTTCGACGATCGCCGCGGCCGCCTTGGCCGGGTCCGTCTCCGTCGTGCGCGTCGAGCGCAGATTGACCTTCGCCATCCCTCGTTCCCCTCTTTCCTCTCCCGCGCCGCAGCCCAACGCTCGCGGCGCGCTCCCGTTCCAACATCACCAAACGCGGGCCCCGACCCTACCTGGCTCGGCGCCTCGCTCGCGCCCCCAATACGGGGGTGCAGTTATTCACCATGCCGCCTCCGCGCGGACGCGCCGGCTGCCCTCGGGAGCAGCGCGGCGCGTCGAGCGCGGGGCTCGCCCGCCCCCTCTGCAAAAAGGGGGCGGGCCCTGCGCTCAGGGGCCCCAGCCGCCGTCGAAGCCGGCGTTCGGGTGCTCCGTGTGGCAGCTGTCCGTGCACTGGTCGAAGGACTCGGCGCCGCCACCGATGTAGATGCTCTCGATCTCGCCGAACCAGCTCTCGTGCGACGCCGGATACTCGGTGTGGCAGCTCAGGCAGGCGGCCTTGCTCGTGCGCTGGATGCTCTCCTCGGAGAGGTGGCAGGTCGAGCACTCCGAGAGGTTCGAGTCGAAGCGATCCGAGCGCGAGTGGATGAAGTGGGTGCGCACGAAGATCGGGCCCTCGAGCTCGAAGCCGAGCGGGACGTGGCAGCCGGCGCAGGCCGCCCGGTCGTCGTTCGCGTGGAGCACCACCGAGAGGTCGCCGCCCCCGCTGTGGCAGGTGTTGCAGGGCCCGGTCGTGAGCACGGGCTCGGTCTCGACGAGCGTGCCGACCTGGATCTCGATGGTCGTCGTGTGCGGGATGTCCTGCCCGAGGTAGGTGCGCCGACCCTTCACCGTGACCTTGTAGGTGCCGGGCTCCGCGTCCTCGGGGATGTGGAAGGTGAACGTGTCCACGTTCGGCTCGAACCACTGGGGCGTCCCCGGCGTGAAGGCGCCGAGGAAGATCACGTTCGCCGGCGGCAGGAGCGTGAACTCCGAGTAGACGCCGTCGACGGCCGGCGTGCCGACCACCTCCGTGTCCGCCTCGTCGAGGAAGATGTCGAGCGGCGCGATGGTGCGGATCGGCTGGATGTCCTGGTTCGGGCCGATGATCTGCGCCATGAGCATCCGCTCGCGGTGCTTGCGCCGCCAGTAGGTCGCCGAGGGGTCGATGAAGGCGAAGGCGCGGTAGTACTGGATGCCCGAGTCCTCGACGCCGAAGACCACGTCCGAGTAGCTCGGCAGCGAGCCCTCGGGGGGGAGCCGGTTCCCCGAGCCGTCCGTGAGGGTCATCTGGAAGGTGATGTCGTCGCCGGGCTCGTAGTAGCCGGAGGGGCCGGGCGGGGTCTGGGCCGCGACCTCGATGTCGAAGCCGTAGTCGAACTCGGGGCTCGCGACCTGCTCGACGGGGATCTCGTAGGGGGCGCCGCCGCGGGCGCTCCACCAGAGCTTCAGGCCGGCCGCGTCGGGGTGCATCTGGAAGGTCTGGCGCGTGCTGTTGGCGTTGCGCAGCTCCACGATGGCCTCCTCCTGGAAGCTCGTCGCCGTGCTGCAGTCGTCCGGCGCGCCGCAGTCGAAGACCCACTGGATCGCGCGGAAGCGGCGGATGAAGAAGCCGTCGACCCGGCGCCGCCGATCGTCGCTGCCCGTGCTGAGCAGGATGAGGTGCGAGAGCGGGTGCCCGTCCTCGTCCACCTGCCAGGCCGCGACGAGGCCCGGCCGCTCCATCCACTCGGCGCCCGTGAAGAAGCGCCGGTCGGTGTAGGTGCCGTCCGGGTTCGGGAGCAGGATCGGCTCGTTCTCCTCGCGCTGGAGCCCGCCCCAATCGGCCGACGCGAAGTCGCCGCTCGTGCGGAGCTCCTCGAGGCCCGTGTTGTCGACGTCCGTGTTCACGAAGTCGCGCAGGTCGATCTGGTTGATGAAGAAGCGCTGACCGGCTCGCACCTGCAGCGGCGCCCCCACTCCGTTCTCGACCTCGATGGCCAAGCCCACCGGCGTGTCCACGGTCGTCGGCTGATCGGTCGTCAGCTCGAAGCGTGGACCCCAGAAGAGCTCCTCCTCGGAGCTACCGGCGACCTCCTCGTCGCCGGTCTGAGAAACGCACCCTGTTTGGGCGATGAGAAAAAGTGCGAGTGAAGCGAGCTGCAGTGAACGTCGTGCCATGGTCGGGGACCCCCTGCCGAGGTTGAGAGCGAGGTTCGTGCCAGCAGCTTCCCCATCCCGCGACGATAAAAAGCCCCGACGATCACCGTCCCCCAAATGGGTATGGGACGCTTAAGTGCCGTTTCGTATCCAACACCGGTGTGGCATATCCAACAATCCGGGTTTCGGCTCCCCCAGATGGACGTCGGGATAATCCCGGAAAAGAGATCACCCCGATGGGGGTCAAACGCGGCTCGGACGTGATGTCTCGCCGCGAGCCTCGTCTGGGGTCCCGTGCACGCACGCGCGAGGCCGACCGCCGCCCAGGGAGAGGGCTCCGAGGAGTGAAGCGGGTCACCCTTCGTCTGCGGTCCCGTACCACTCCCATGCGCTCCGCTCGCATGCTCTCCCGTGCCCGCATGCGCGAGGCCGCCGGCCGGGAAAGGGCTCCCCGAGCGGACCCGAGCTGCCGCCGGATCGCCCCGGCGCGCCTTCAACGCAGCTCGTGCTTCTTCATCCGGTAGATCAGCGTCTGCCGGCTGATGTGCAGGTAGCGCGCGGTCTGCGAGACGTTGCCCTCGTGCCGCTCGAGCGCGTGGCGGATCACCTCGCGCTCGAGCTCGTCGAGCGCGAAGCCTTGCGGCGGCAGCTGGATGCGGAAGCCCGAGGGGTCCTCCTCGGCCGGGTCGACCCGCAGGATCTCCCCGCTCGCGCGCTCGAACTGCCAGCCCTCGATCGCCTGCCCCTCCGAGAGGAGGACGATGCGCTCGATCTGGTTGCGCAGCTCGCGCACGTTCCCGGGCCAGTAGTAGCGCCGAATGAAATCCCGGGCGCTGTCCGCGAGGGGCATGACGGGGACGCCGTACTCACCGCAGAGCTCGCGGACGAACTGCTCGGCGAGCTCCAGGGCGTCGTCGCCGCGCTCGCGGAGCGGGGGCAGGCCGATCGAGAGGACGTTGAGGCGGTGGTAGAGGTCCTCGCGGAAGCCCCCTTTTCGGACCATGCGCTTGAGCACCGGCTGGCTGGCCGCCACGAGCTGCACGTCGACGGGGCGGAGCGTGCGACCGCCGACGCGCCGCACGGCGCGGTTCTCGATGACCGTGAGGAGCTTCGCCTGGAGGTCCAGCGGGAGCGAGGGGAGCTCGTCCAGGAAGAGAGTGCCCCCGTCGGCGGTCTCGAAGAGGCCTGGTCGCCCCTCCCGGGCGCCGGTGAAGGCGCCGCGCTCGTGGCCGAAGAGCTCCGCCTCCACGAGGTTCGCCGGGATGGCCGCGCAGTTGATCTGCACGAAGGGTCGATGCCGGCGCACGCTCTGGAAGTGCAGCGCGCGCGCGATGGCGCCCTTGCCGGTCCCCGTCTCGCCCGTGAGCAGGATCGCCGGCGTGCGCCCGCGCGCGGTCCGGCGGCAGACCTGGCGGACGAAGTCGAAGACCCGCTGCATGGCGGGGTGGCCACCCACCAGCTCGTCGAGGCGCGCCGCGTCGGCCTCCCGGTCTCGGAGCACGCTCCGCTGCCGGTCGTCCTCGCGGGCGCCGAGCGCGTAGCCGACGGCGCCGAGGAAGCGTTGCGGCTGCCGCTCCGGATCGATGACGCACTCGAAGGCGCCCGCGTACATCAAGCTCGCGGGATCGACGTGCTCCGCCGGGCCCGCGACCACGACGGGCGGGCCGCTGGTCGGCCCGAGCCGCTCGAGGAGCTGCTCGGGGGACCCGTCGTCGAGGGGTGGCGCGACCACCACCAGCGCGGGCGGCGGCTCGGCGCGGAGCTCCGCCTGGACCTCCCGCCAGCCGCGAGACCACGAGGTGGCGTGGCCGCGGCGGAGGAGGCGTTCGTAGAGCGGCTCGGCCGCCGCGTCTCCCACCAGAAGCACCCGTCGCTTCGGCGCGACTCGGGACTGCACCATCGCTGCGTACTACCTTCGTCCGCTGCTCGGTTCTGCTCGGTCTGCTCGGTCTTGCTCGTGGGGGCTCGCGGCGCGCTCCGCGCCCCGATCCCGGCTCGAGGATCGCCAGGCTCGCGGGAGCGCGCCATCCGGGAAAGCCCGTCAGCCCTTCACGGGGGTCGCCTTCAGCGCCGCCTTGCCGTTCTTCTCGTAGACCGTGAAGCGCACGCTCTTGGCGCCGTGCTTCGACACGATGGCGTCCCGGTTCTTCTTCAGCGTCTGGCTGAACTTCTCGTAGGTCAGGCCCGCGGTCGGCTCGCCACACTGCTTCTTCATGGCGACGAACTGCTCGAAGACCTCCTTGAAGTGCGCCGCCTCCTGGTTCCGCTCGGCGGCCGCGGCCAGGAGCTCCTCGGGCACCTGCGCGACCATCGTCGCGCCCTCGTCGTCGTCGTCGTCGTCGAAGCCAGGCGCCACGGGCGGCGCGGGCGCCGGGGGCTCCGGCGCAGGCGGCGCAGGTGGGGGCGGCGCCTTCGCCGCCGGCGGCTCGGGCGCGGCAGGCGGCTCCGGGGCCGGAGGAGCGGCCGGGGGAGCAGCCGGGGGCGCGCCAGCAGCCGGCACGTCCGGGAGGTCGGGCGCCGCGTCGGCGCTCTCGTCCTGCGCGAAGCCGAAGTAGGGCGAGCCGCCTCCGCCTCCGCCTCCCTCGGTCGGCCCGAGGATCTCGTCGAGGTCCTTCGCCGGCTTCTTCGGCGCCGCGGCGGCTCCCGCGGCCCCCGCCTTCTCGAGCGCCTCGTTCAGCTGGCCGGCGATCTTGCGGTACTTGCCCGGCAGCGCGGCCTCGTCGAAGCGCTGCACCTCCCCGCGCCCGAGCGCCTCGGAGGCCTGGCGGAAGCGCTTGAAGGGTCGCCCGAGCTCGAGCGAGACGAAGAGCAGACCGAGAAGGCCGAGCAGCACCGGGATGCCCACGACGATCGGCCAGGGCACCGCCTCGATCGACTCCTCCGAGCGGAAGAGATCGGTGGGGCTCGCCATGGGGCGATAGGGCCGCGCGATGGCGTAGCCGACCTGCGCGTAGCTGGCCGAGCCGTGGACGAACGAGAAGGTCCCGTAGCCGGAGGCCGTGTCCTCCTCGCCGAAGGCCATGGGATCGGTCGCCTCGCCCTCCGCGAGCGCCGGGTCCTCGAGCGCCGAGGCGAGCGCGGCCTCCACCGCGGGCTGCGCCGGCGCCCCCTCGACGGCGGGCGTGTGCGAGGCGATCACCCGGTCGCGCATGAAGAACGCCAGCGTCGCGCCGGGGATCCGGCTCGCGAGCCGCTGCGCGAGGGTGGAGCTCACCTCCGTGCCGTGGACGATGGCGCCGACGTACTGCCCCTGGTCGATCACCGGACGCGCGGCGATGCGGTAGACGCCGTCGTTGTAGACCCAGACGTCGTCTCCGACGTAGCCGCGGAGCGCACGCTCGACGACCGGGAAGGCCCCGAGCCCCGCGCCGACCGGGGGCGCCGTGCCGCCGAGCTGGGCGATGATCTCGCCCTCCTTGTCGACGGCGAAGAGGAGCTGAGCGGCGCCCTCCTGGAGCTGCTGGTTGAGCTCGGCGAGCCGCTCGGCCAGGCCGGCTCGCAGCTCCGCGTCGACCTCGCTCCGATCGCGCCGAGCGCTCGCCCGCCGCAGCGCCGAGCGCACGTCGCTGTGGGCCGCCATCGGCGCCACGTCGTCCAGCCGGGCGCGCGCGTCGTAACGCAGCCAGAGCTCGATCTCCGTCCGGTCCCGACGGAGCTGGTCCATGGTCCGCGCCTCCGTGGCGCGGTTGATCTGGTCCTGCGCCATGAACGCGACGGCGATGCCGGCGCCCGCGACCGCGGCGACGAGGAAGTACCAGAAGCGAGAAAACATCGAGGCGTTCCCTTCTCTTCTCTTTCGCGTGCGTGCAGCTCGTCGACCCGGCTCAGCCGCCCAGGTCGATCGGCTCCTCGAGGGTGGTCGTGGTCTCGGTCAGCTCCACGTCGGCCGAGTGGACCTCTTCCGCGCCGCGGAAGACCTTCAGCGTGTAGGAGCCGGCCGGCACGCCCTCGAAGCGGAAGCTCCCGTCGGCGCCGACCTGGCCGCACGCGGCCAGCCCCTCGACGACGTGCACCGTGCCCTCCACGTGCCCGTAGAGCCGGTCCGTGATCGTGTAGGGCCCCCCGGCGGGGACGTTGATCGCCCGCGCGTTGCCTGGCGCCGTCGCGAGCGGCGCGAAGTCGGGGATGCCCTCCGACTGGAGCTCGTGGGAGCAGCCGTCGCGGTTCTCGATGCGGAGCGCCGCGCCCGGCTTCACCACCATCGTGCGCGGGAGGAAGTCACCTCCCCGGACGGCGTAGCTGCAGCCCACCGGCTCTTCGAGCTCGCCCCCGGTCAACACGACGGCCAGCTCGCGCGACGGATCCGGCCGGTCCGATTGGAGCTCGATGAAGCCGTTCCAGACCCGCCAATAATAGGGCGCGGCCTCGTCCTCCGACGCGCTCTCCTCGGGCATCTCGACCCGCCCCTCGAGGGGTCCGGCGAGAGCCGTCGCGCTCATCGCGAGGAGCGCCACCACGGCACACGTCGCTCCACCCCAGGCGGCCCGCTTCGCAAAGTCCATCATTCGCTATAACCCCTGTCAGGTCGGAGGTTTAGGCGCGTCGATGCTACGTTGGCGGAGCCGCTGGGGTCAACGACGAATGCGGGTTCTCACTCCGGCGCCCCGTTTCCGCGCCCACGGGAATCGGTCTTCGGGGCGCCGGCGCGCCGGCGAGGCGAGCGCGGGAGCCCGGCCGAGCCCGACCGCGCCGGCGGCGGGCCCCTCACTCGACGGGCGGGGGCGCGTAGTAGTCCACGACGCGAATCGGGCGCTTGGAGAGCGCCACCTCGACGTCTTGCCGGACGCCGACGAGGTCGCCCCCCACCTGGAGGGGCATGGGCTCGTCGAAGTGGACGCCGATCCGCTCGACGAGGAAATCGTGCAGCCGATCGTCGCGGTAGGTGCCCTTCCAGATCGCGCGGATGTTCCAGGCGACGTCCAGGCTGCCGATGTCGACGATGCGGAGGTTGAAGCGATCCTCCCGCTCCTCGGCGAAGGGGAAGATGCGCGCGCCGAAGCCCCAGTAGGGGACGGTGGAGAACCAGGTGCCCCGGCTGGGCCCGTCGTAGAGCGTCTCGCCCGGGCCGATCGGATCGCCCACGGGCTGCCCATCGACGCCGAGGCGCTGCGCGGGGCCACCGAGGTTGACGACGCGGACGTGGTCGTGGGGCTTGAGGAGGACCTGCGGCATGGAGAGGCCGACGATGCTGACGGCGTAGGCCACGCCGCCCATGCCGTAGCGCCGGAGCACGGGGACGCGGCGGAAGGCGCCCTTCACGTCCTGGAAGTGCTTGAGCGTGAGCGCGTCGGCGCCGAAGCCGGCGAAGGGGGAGAGGGTCCCCTCGATGTCGACCAGGCGGATCTCGCGGCTGCCCCCCTCGCGGCGGAGCCGGCCGAGGTCCGCGACCACGCCCTCCTGCGCGCCGAGCACCCAGGCGAGCGCGTTGCCCGTGCCGAGCTTGAGCATGCCGAAGCGGGGCGGCTCGACGCCCTTCCGCTCGGCCTCCTGGACGATCCAGGTGACCATCTGCGTGAAGGTGCCGTCCCCGCCCCCCGTCAGCACCGTCGGGTAGCGGCGGGCGACGATGCGCCGGGCGATCTCCCGCCCCTCGTCCAGGCTGCGGGAGACGAAGAGGTCCCCGCTCTGGATGATCTGGTCGAGCATGTCGACGAGGTCGTCGCTGACGCGCTTGGCGTTGCCGTTGACGACGACGGCGACCCGATCCTCTGCGACGCCCACGGCTCAGCCCTCGAGCACGTCGTCGATGCAGGCGGCGAGGTGCGTGTCCTTCTTCGTCAGGCCGCCGGCGTCGTGGGTCGTGAGCGCGATCGTCAGCGTGTCGTAGACCCAGCTCAGCTCCGGGTGGTGGTTCGCGCCTTCGGCGAGGTCGCCGATGCGCTGGATCAGCGCGAGGGCCGCGCGGGCGCTGGGCGCCTGGAAGGTGCGGCGGATGGCGTCACCGTCGCGGGACCAGGCCGGGGCGCCCTCGAGGAAGGCGTCGACGGCGGCGTCGTCGAGGAGCTTGGCGGGCATCGGCGGGGGACTCCGGGAGCGAGCGGGGAGGGAGCGGCGCGCCGACCGGAGGCCGGGGCCGGGCGCCCGGTCGCGGGCGCGGCTCGAACTTCGACGATTCGCGGCCCCGCGGTCAACCAGCGGCAGCGCATCGCCTTCCGCGTGCGGCCCTCCGCGCCGGTGCTATCGTCGGCCCTCCCCGGCCTCGCCGGGACGGCCGAGTGGCGGAACTGGCAGACGCGGCGGATTCAAAATCCGCTTCCCTCGGGAGTGCGGGTTCGAGTCCCGCCTCGGCCACTACTTGGAGATCACACGATTTCCTCCGAGTCAGCCTCCTCTCCTTCGAGGGCCGTCGCTAGGCCCGCGGGCGTTTCCCGGACTCTTCCCCGCTCTTCGGGGATGGCTTCGTCGAGCGTGTCCAGCGTGCCGAGACCCAGCTCGGAGACCCTCCGTGCGGCCCGTCGATAGCGGTTGACCATCACGCTCGAGTGGTGCCCCCGTCCGGTCGGCGACCCACGTCTCGGTCTTGCCGCTAGCGAATGAGAGGGTGACGAACGCGGCGCGAAGGTCGTGAACCCGGATCGGCATGCGCAGCTTGCTCTGCTCGAACAGCTCGGGGGCGCTCCACACCGGCGAACGATGACGACGCGGAAGACCTCAAGAAGCGCATCCGCGCACGGATGAAGCAGACCGGCGAGCGCTACACGCAGGCCCGCGACGCACTCCTCACGGGAGACAACGCCGGCGCACCTGCGTCGGTCGTAGCCCGTGCAGTCATGCTCAAGGTCAACCAGCGCTCCGCCCGGATCGTAAGCGAGAACGGCGAGGTGACCTTCCGCGCCTCGATGATCTGGCACCTCGTCCCCGGCCGCGTCGTGGACGTGAACACCACGAAGCGATGGACCCATTGGGGAGATGCCTACGCCTCCGGCACGGTGGAGAAGTCGTTCATCGACGTTGGCGTTCTCGGCCTCGAGCCGCTGCTTCTCGAACCCCTCGGCGAAACAGACCTCCGCGAAGTCCACGAGCCGCTCGAGGGCGACCGCTACGCCCCGCTCTGGCTGGCGCACCCGGCAGCCGCGCCCCCCCGGTAGCCATGACCCTCTTGAGCCCGACGTCCGGAGGGTTCTCGACGCCTACCTGACCGGCGGTGACGAACGACCCGCCATCAACTTCGACGGCAGCGTTGACCAGACGACGTCCGGTCGGGCTACGACACAACTGGCGTTGTCCGACCGGCGTTGCGTTGGACTCGTTGATCACCCGGGAGCCGCGCGGGTATGTTCGACCTACAGGCGAGACGGAGGGAGAATGGCCGAAGAAGACACTGGCAAGCACCCAGCATCGGAGCTGCCTCGCGAAGAGAAGCTGGCATACCTGTGCGTGGTCGCGTCGATCGCTGGATCTGATGGTGAGGTGACCGACGACGAGGTTGCGAACCTCCGGGCTCTGGCCAAGTCGATGGAACTGCCGAAGCGGGACATCGGGCAGGTCATCGGCGCTGCGGAGGATCCGGAACACTCGGAGGTTCAGGCCGCACTATCCCAGCTCGCGGGATCTGAGCTGCGATTCACGCTGATCACGGATCTGCTCTTTCTCGCGTTCGCTGACGATCACTACAGCAAGGAGGAGCAGCGAGAGGTCGCCGGTGTCGCCGACCGCCTTGGCGTGAGCGAGAAGCAAGTCGCCGCCATTCGCTCCTACGTGGAGGCCGTAGGGAAGGCCGGCGCATCAGACTCTGCCAGCGCCAAGGACCTCAAGAAGCTCGGTGGGGATGTCGCCGCCGGCCTCGCCAGCGCTGGGGTTCCTGTCGCAGCGGTGGCCGTCAGCGGATCCGTGTTCGGGCTCAGCGCCGCGGGCATCACCTCCGGACTCGCCGCACTCGGGATGGGGCTGGGGATGACGACGGGGATCGGAGTGGCCGCTGCCATCGGGGTTGGCAGCTACTTCGGCGTCCGCTGGCTCTACAAGAAGGTCGCCGAGGACTAGCGGTGGGCGGCGACCGTGAAATGCCTGTTCCCGTGCCCACGGCAGGCTCGAAGGGCAGCGATGCGCTTCAACTTCTCAAGGACCTTCCCCCCGAGGCCGTCGTCAAGGTGTTCGATGTAGTCGGAGACGTCGTTCGGATGTCGGCAGAGGTTCGGCGTGACAACCAAGCGTTCGTCCGCGAGATGGAGGCGCTGGCGCGCGCGGACGCGTCAGTAGAGCGACGCCTCGAGTACCTCAAGACTCTCGTGCTCAGCGGGCAGCTCTCAGAGGAAGCCCAACTGAAGCTCGTTGACGCGATCTGCCAGGTCGTCGTGAAATAGATCATGCCGAGTCCGCTCGCCGTTGCCGTGGAGGTCGTCGCCACCATCGTCCGAGGCGTCAACGACAGCCGCGATGCTCGAGCCGCGCTCGAGCGGGCGGAGGTGGCGCTCACCGCTGCGATGGAGAAGTCATCGGAACGAGCGACATTCCTGACGGCCCTGGCAGCGGAGCGTGACGCTGGACGCTTGTCTCAGGTCGCGTACCAGCGCCTCATGGGCACCGCGGCGCGCCTACTCAAGGGCCAGGCCGACCTCGCAGACGAGTGCTTGCGGGTCGTGACGATGGGCGACTCGTAGTGGGCCCCGCGGCATGGGCAGCGGTTGGCCGGGCGCTGGGCATGGCGCTCGCGACCTCTCTCTTCGGCGGTCCAAACTCGATCACGGCCATCGCGGCCAAGCAGATCAAGCACGCGATCAACCGTCGTGACCTCGAGCTGGCGGCCGCACTCCTGCGCGACCTCTCGCACCGACATCGCCGGGCCTTTGAGGAGTTCATGGACAAGTACGGAGCCGACCTCCCTCCCGAGGTCTTGGCGGAGTTGGGAGTGAACCGATGATCTTCCTCCCGGGGTCGTGCCACTAACCTTCCCGACGAGCGACGGCGATGCCCCCCGTTGAGCGGTCGACGTAGTCGTCTCGCTATCGACTCTTGCTGACGTGCTTCTCGTGACAATCAGGGCATCGGACTGTCGCAATGAAGGTCTCGTGCGCCGCTCCCGCGGCTGTGCCCAAGGCTGCGCCCACCGCTGCGCCCACCGCGTTCCCGACGACAGGAACGAATGAGCCAACAAGGAACCCGGCCGCCGCGCCGTAGGCCCCGCCGACGCCTCCGGATACGGCTGTCTCGGTGGCCTTCTCGCCCGTCGTCTCGGAGAACGTGCACCCGCAGTCCTCACGCTCCTTGGTTTGCTTGGCCATGCGCCGATCGTACCACCCACGGACGTCAACCGAGGGACCCGGGCCTGACGACACCCTCCGGAGCCTCGGAGTGCAACAGACTCCCGCGGAATATGGAGCTTGTCTTGTGGGGGCCCGCGCCCCGACCAGCTATGCTGAGCCTTCGAGAAGGCCTTGCAGCCCCATGCGAACACCGCGACCAGAGTATCAGGAGCAACCAGAAGACCAGCTCTGCGAGAGTTGGGATCACGTCTTCGATCGCGAAACGCCGCCGGCGCGGCCGGGCCACATTACGTGCGGAGCACACGCTGCGCAGGAGGACGAGTATCGCGCCGTCCGCTGCGGTCTCGCTCCCGTCGAGCGTGCTATGCAGTACCGCAAGGGGGAGCACTCCAAGCTCGTTGGCAGTCGAGCCGAGGAAGCCGTGCAGAGCTTCCTCGAAGCGAACCTCCGTCTCCGCGGTGTTCGTCTCGCAACGACATTCCAGGATGACGCGACCGGGGGACGCCAGCGGGAACTCGACATCGCTGCCCCACGAGACGACTCGGTGGGCGAGTGGTCAGCGAAGTTTCAGACCCGAACGCTCTCGGCCGAAGACGAACTTGCGATCCATGTCGAGGTGACGCGAGAGGCATACCGCGAGGAGAAGTTCTCGACTGACATCAAGAAGCTGGCGAGGTCCGCGCAGCAGGCCGTAGTGCAGGGAGCACCCGGCCTCCCGTCCGCCTGCTTCGTATCGTTGGGCAAGGGTTGGAAGCCTAAAAGGGTCATGGCCCTGATGCACGAGGCGGTGCATGGGGATCTGCGCCAGGTCGAGCTGGGAGATCGCCGGTGGTGGCCGATTCCGGACTTGATTGTGATCCCCGGCGCCGTTTTCAAGAAGCATGAGGTCCTCCTCGAACGCAATCCGGCGCGGGCCGTGCCGGCATACCAGTTCATCGCCACGTCAGCCGACTCACCCGCTCGCGGTCTCGCTGTCGCCAGGGCGTTCTTGGAGCACCGAGTGGATGTCCTGCTGGGGAACCGCCCGCCGGAGAGCGATGCCTTCGGCTACGTCGGCATGCTCGCTGAGTTCGGCCCCCGGTCGATGGAACCGAGACTCTGGGACCGACCGTGTCGGCGTTTCTGATGCGCGACCCGGAGTCGGACAGGGAGGTGTTCTCGTTCGACGGCTGGCATGACCGCGCTGGCCTGTACGTCCCGCTAAGTGGCGGCCTTGATCCGAAGACCCGGTGCACGAGAGGGGCGGCCTACCGAGTTCTTCCAAGAAGGGCTGAGACCTGAACCCAGCGGGGACCGCTCGTATCTGGTGGCGCCGAGCTGGGTCGCCCTGCCCGCGACGGACTCGGCCGGACCGGCTTTGGTTCATCGCTCTCGCCGCCTCTTGTGGAGGTCGACCACCTCAGCCTCGGTGCCTTGCTCTGGATCCGACGTACCGAGGAGCTTCGCCACCGCCTCGTTCGCGACGCGCGCAGCTTCCAGACCGCCGACCTGCGTCGCCTCGATGACGGCCCGTCCCAGGTAGCCGATCAGGCGTTGCCGGAAGCTCTCTGAATCGTCCGTGGGGGTCTCTGAATCGTCCGCGGGGTCTCGAACGTCCCGTCGTCCGCTCGAAGACCCCTGTGGTCCTGCGTCTTGCGCCGGCTCGCGCCGCCTTCGTCCGTTTCAAAATCCGCTTCCCTCGGGAGTGCGGGTTCGAGTCCCGCCTCGGCCACCCTTCGAGGCCACTCGGCTCGCCGGGTCGCCCCGTCCAGCCTTTGCGTTCGACGGACCGTGCGTGGCTTCTCGTGGCCTCTTGGCGCTGCGGGGCAGGCAGGGCGCTAGACGGGTGCGAGACTCGCTCCCTCGTGACCTGAACACCCACGATCGATCCCGCGTAAAGCATCGAAATCACTGCAATATCGCGCGTTCGGCGCGCGAGTGCCCGGAGCGGTTCGAGCGAGCTAGGTTGGCGGCATGCCGCACCGTCGCTGCTCGCTCTGGCTCGTCTCCGCCCTGATCGTCCCGCTCGCCGCGGGATGCGACGACTCGGCTGGCCACGACCCGGCGGACGACTTGCCCGCGGACGCCGCGGCCGCAGACAGGGGCTCGGACGTCTCGCCCGCGGACGCCGCGGCCGCAGACAGCGGTCGGGATGGCTGGATCGACGGGGACGGCCCCGACGCGAGCGGAGACCCGCCCGCCGCGGACGCAGGCACATCTTCGTCGGACGAGGACGGCGGCGTAGACGCGGGGCCGACCCTCGACTGCGGTGCGCGAACCGAGTGCGCGGGGCGCTGCGTGGATCTCGCGACCGATGGAGCCCACTGCGGTGCCTGCGAGGCCGCATGTGACGCCAGCGAGGTCTGCCTCGAGGGGGCCTGCACCGCGGGCCCGGTCGAGGCGTGGACCGTGGACTTCGACTTCGGCGGGGGGGAGTCGGCCCTGGTCGAGGACTTCGCGGTCGACGCGGAGGGCAACCTCTACGTCGTGGGAACTGGCCGAGCGGCGCCGTACCGGACCCTCCCGGGCTCGAGGGCGGGCGGCTTCGTCGAGCGCTGGGACACCGACGGCACGCTCGGCTTCCGCCAAGTGATGCCCCACCTCGAGGCGACCGGCGCGTCCCCGCTGGGCGTCGCGGCGGGAGAGGCGGGGCGCTACTACGTGATCGGCTCGACGGTGGGCGCCTACCCCTTCGACGCGACCCACGCGAGCGCCCCCGAGGACCGGGGCTACGTGGCCGCCTACGACGCCCACCACGCCATCGAATGGCTGATCACGACCGACCTCGTGGCCTCGCGTCAGCTCGAGCGCCACGGTGACCGGCTCTACGCCGTGATGCGCGGCCAGGAGGCGAACGCCTTCCCGATCGAGCTCGAGGGCGTGCGCTTCACCACGGACGACGGGATCGGCTTCGACTGGTTCACCATCGCGCTGACCACCGCCGGCGCAGTCCGCTGGGGCCATGGCTCCGACACGGACGACCGGGCCAACGGCCTCGCCGTGCTCGCCGACCACGTCGTACGCGCCGGCTACCACACCATCGCGACCGGCGGCGGCCTGTCGTCGCACCGCTACCAGCTCGACGCCCTCGACCACGATGGGACCACGCTCGACGGATACGACGACTTCGGCGTGCCCGGGGGCAGCGCCGTGGCGGAGGGCGGCGGGGTCGTGTACGTCGCGGCCAACGGCCCGGACGGCTGGGTTCTGCAGCGCTACATCGACCGGACCCTCGACTGGGAGCGCGCGCTCGGCGAGGCGGTCCACGTCAGCGACGTCGTCGTCGACGCGCGGGGCCGCGCCTACCTCGGCGGGACACTGTCCGGCGCCCACTCCTTCGACGGTGAGCACCTCGGCGAGGAGCACGACGGCTGGGTCGCCGCCTTCGACGCGGAGGGCGGGCTCCGTTGGGTCGACATCGTCGACAACCCCGCCGGCTCACTCTGGGTCGTGATGAAGGAGGTCGAGGTCAGCCTCGCGAGCGGGCTCGTGTACTACCGCTACCGCGTCACCTCTCGCGACGGGGAGCGCGTGGTCGCGCTGCGGCAGCCGGAGTAGGCGTCACCCCCGTCGTGCCAGCCCGGACGCGTCACCAGTCGACGCGCCCTCGCCCATCCTTCGGGCCCGCAGCGGATTCGCGCTTCCCCGAAGTGCAGTCCGTATTCCTCGCTCCGCGCGGGACCACGCCCACCGGCCGCTCCCCTCCGCCTTCGCGAAACATCGGCCGAGCATAGCCGCTCCTCCCGCCATGCTCGGACGCTCGTCGCGCGACCCGGGCCCCGGCTCTTCGGTGGTGCGGGTGGTGCGGCAGGATGGGAAAAATCCTAGCCATCGGCGAGAGATGGCAGAAGGGTCGTCGGCGAGCGGAGCGCGCGATCCGGCGCCTCCGCCACCGGTCCCGCCCGGCGCGAAGCCACCGCGGCCCTGCGTGACGAACGTGTGACCGTTCGCGCCGCCCTCCCCTCCCCGACTACACTCGCCCCACGACCGTGCCCCGCTTCGCTGCCATCGACGTCGGCTCCAACGCCTCGCGCCTCTTGATCGCCCAAGCCAAGGAGCCCACGCGCGTCCGCCCCTTCCGCTCCATGCGCGTACCGGTCCGGCTCGGGCACAGCGTGTTCCAGACGGGGCGCCTCGATCTCGCGACCATCGACCAGTGCGTCGAGGCCATGCGCAGCTTCGCCGAGGCCATGGAGGACGCGCGCGTCGACGACTACCGCGCCGTCGTCACCGCCTCGGCGCGCTCGGCGAAGAACTCGGACACGCTCCTCGAGCGGGTCCGCGAGGAGACCGGCATCCGCCTCGACTCGGTCGATGGCACGGAGGAGGCCCGCGTCATCGGCCTCGCCGTGAAGGAGGCCATGGACCTCGAGGGGCACGCCCTCCTCATGGATCTCGGCGGCGGTAGCCTCGAGCTCAGCGAGCTGATCCCGGACCAGGACGATACGGGCTTCACGGTCTCGCTCGCCATCGGCACCGTGCGCCTGCTCGAGGCCTTCCTCGAGGGGGGCAAGCCGGTCGACGAGCACCAGGACGGGCTCGTCCGCGAGTACATCGACCGGCTCCTCGCGCCGCACCGCCGCGAGATGCGGCGCCGCCCCTGGGACCACGTCATCGGCACCGGCGGCAACCTCGTCGCGACGGCCCAGCTCTGCCCGGCAGACGACGCCGGCTCGGTCCCCACCATCGACGTCGAGAAGGCCCGCGCGCTCCGCGACGAGCTCCGCGGCCTCCCCGCCTCCGAGCGGGCCTCGAAGTACGACCTGAAGGCCGACCGCGCCGACGTGATCGTGCCGGCCCTCTACGTGATCGTCGCCATGGCCGACCTCGCGGGCGTGAAGCGCATCGAGGTCCCGGGCGTCGGCGTGAAGGAGGGCATCCTCACGGAGCTCGTCGAGAAGCACTACCGCGTCTGGGACTACGGCAAGCAGGACGACAAGGTCATCGCGGCCGCCATGCAGCTCGGGCGCCGCTACCACTTCGACGAGCGCCACGCGACGCAGGTCGCCTCGGTCGCCAGCGAGCTCTTCGACGGCACGGCCGAGCTGCACGGCCTCGGCGACAAGTCGCGGGCGATCCTCCGCGTCGCGGCGCTGCTCCACGACATCGGCGACTTCATCAACCCGCGGTCGCACCACAAGCACACCCAGTACATCATCGAGAACAGCGACCTGATGGGGCTGAACCCCGAGATGCGACGCATGACCGCCCTCGTCGCCCGCTACCATCGGCGCGCCCACCCGGCGCTGCGTCACGCGCCCTACAAGAGCCTGAGCGCGGAGAATCGCGATCGGGTCAAGGCGCTCTCGGCGGTCCTCCGGGTGGCCGACGCCCTCGACCGCGGCCACCAGAGCAAGGTCGAGGGGCTCGAGGTGAAGCTGAAGAAGAACAGCGTCGTCCTCGACGTGACCGCCCGCTCGGACATGGCCCTCGAGGTGTGGACGGTGGAGCGGAAGGCCGACCTCTTCCGCGAGGTCTTCGGCCGAGACGTCCGCGTGAAGGTGCGCGAGAGCGACCGCGCCGCCGCCGAGTGACGACCGCCTCCGCGTGAAGGTGCGCGCGTTCGGCCGCCGCCGAGTGACGAGCGACGCGCGTCCGGGCCGCCGCCGAGTGACGAGCGTTCGGAGACGCCGCCCCGACCCTGGACCCGCTCAGCCGGTCTTGCCGCCGCTCGAGTGATGACCCTGCGCCGCGCGCTCTTCGGCCATCTGCTTGGCGATGTCCTCGAGCAGCTCGCGCGACTCGGGCCGCGCGCTGAGGTGCTCGAGGAGGACCGCCGAGGCGTCCATGAAGGACTTCTCGTAGCCGAGCGCCTCGCGGACTCGCGTCGCGATGCGATCCCGCCCCGCCTGCAGGTCGTTCTCGAGCGCCTCGCTGTAGCGCTGGAGCTGCGCCTTGAGCTCGTCGATCTGCTTGCGCAGGCTCGCCGCGTACTGCTCGCGCTCCCGCGCCCGCCGCTCGTAGTCGCCCATCACCTGCGCGAGCGTGTCCATCTTCGCCTGGGCGGCGCCGAGCGCCTGGTAGCCCTCGGCCGTCGCCCGGCCCTGGACGGCCTGCCGCGCCTGTGCGAGCTCCCGCTCGGCCTGCGAGCGGAGCGCCCCGATCCGCGCGGCCCGCTCCCGCTCGGCCAGCGCGTCGCGCGTGGCCCGGCTCTCCTCGCCCGCGAGCTCCTCGACCTTTCGACCGATCTCCGCGCGGAGCGCGCGCCCCCGCTTCCCGATCGCCTCGAGCTTGCGCGAGTGGCTCGCCAGCTCCCCCTCGAGCCGCGAGGCGCGCGCGGCGAGATCCCACATGCGCTCGGCGGCCTTGCGGATCTCGTCCGGCGCCCGCCCGTTCGGGTAGGCCCGCGCCGTGGCGCGGAGGAAGTTGGCGGCGCGGCGCGACCACTCGACCACGCCGGGTGTCGGCGCGGGCGGGGGCGCCGAGGGCGCGGGGGGCGCGTCCCCGGAGGCCTGCTGGGCGCGAACCTCCCACACGTTGGAGGGCAGCGCGCGCTGCAGCCGCTTGAGCTCCTCCTGCAGGTGGTGGCCGTCGCGGAAGCGCGCGTCCTTCTTCTTCTCGAGCAGCCGCAGGCAGATCTGCTCGGCCTGCTCGGGCACGTCCTGCCGGAGCTGTCGCGGCTTGGGCGCCGGCGCGCTCCGCTGCATCTCGAGGAGCGTCTCCCGATCCGACGAACGGAACGGGAGCTGGCCGGTCATCATCTCGAAGAAGAGGATGCCGAGCGCGTAGAGGTCGCTCGCGGCGACGGCGTCCTCGCCGCGCGCCTGCTCCGGCGACATGTACTCGGGCGTCCCGAAGACCGCGCCCTTCGGCGCCAGGCGCGGGTCCCGGGTGAGCGCGGCGAGGCCGAAGTCGAGGATCTTCACGAAGTCCGCGCGGCCGCCGCGGTTGGTGAGCATGATGTTGTCGCTCTTCAGATCGCGGTGCACGACGCCGAGGTCGTGGGCGCGCGAGAGGGCGGCGCACATCTGCTCGAGGATGTCGACGGCGCGGGTGATGGGCATCTGCCCCTTCGAGATCTCGGTGCTCAGCGCGATCCCGGTCAGGTATTCCATGACGAGGTAGAGCTCGCCGTCCTCGGTCTCGCCGACGTCGTGGATGTCGACGATGTGGGCGTGATCGACGCGGTTCGCCGCGCGCGCCTCCCGGAGCATCCAGGCGCGGAGATGGGTCTCCCCGCGGAGGTCCGGTCGGATGAGCTTCAGCGCCACGACCCGGTCGATCAGCACGTGACGGGCGCGGTAAACGACGCCCATCCCTCCCTCACCGAGCCGCGCCTCGAGGCGGTATCGACCGGCCACCACCTTCCCGAGATAGGGGTCTCGGGAGCGCGAAGACGTCTGCGTACGTGCCATGGAGCTCCGAGGGTGGGGGCCCCCTCAGCAGCGGTCCCCCACATCCGCGTGCCGACTATACACCAGCGATGGAGGTTTTCAGCGGCGAGATCTCCACTTAAAATGCGGGGGCCGAGTCGGGAGCGCGGCGTGTGTGGGATCCCGGGCGCGCGTGTGGGCGCGGCCGCTCTCGTACGCGCGGCGGTCGAGCCCGTCGGCGGAAGGAGCCTCCCTCGGGCGTGCACGCCCCCATCGGTCCCTATGTCATCGAGCGCCGCCTGGCGACGGGCGGCATGGCGGAGGTGTTCGTCGCGCAGCGCAAGGGGCCGCACGGCTTCTCCAAGCGCGTCGCGCTCAAGCGCATCCTCCCGCAGTACGCCGGCGACCCGGACTTCGTCTCCATGTTCATCGACGAGGCCAAGGTCGCGGCCCAGCTCCAGCACCCGAACGTCGTGCAGGTCTTCGACTTCGGCGAGCACGGCGGCGAGCTCTTCCTGGCGATGGAGCTCGTCGAGGGCACCAACGTCAACAAGCTCCTCCGGACGGTGGCCGCCCAGCGCACGCGCATCCCCGTCGACACGGCGCTCTACATCGCGGCCCAGACCGCGCACGCCCTCGCCTACGCACACCGGCTGGCGGATCCGGGGGGCTCGCCGCTCGGCTTCGTGCACCGCGACGTGAGCCCGGCGAACGTGCTGCTCACGGCGACCGGCCACGTGAAGCTCACGGACTTCGGCATCTCGAAGGTGACGACGCAGGCCCGGCGCACGGAGGACGGGCACGTCCGCGGGAAGCTCGGCTACATGTCGCCGGAGCAGGTCATGGGCAAAGCGCTCGACGGCCGGAGCGACGTCTTCACGCTCGCCACGGTGATGGCCGAGCTGCTCCTCGGCGAGCCGCTCTTCGGCAGCGGAAGCGAGCTCGACATCCTGGTGCGCATCCGCGACGTCGACCTGCGCGTGCTCGAGAAGGGCGGGCGCCGCATCTCCCGGGACGTCCGCAAGATCCTCGACGCGGCCCTCCGCCGCGACCCCGCCGAGCGGCTGACGGCGCAGGAGCTCGCCGCCGCCTGCGACGAGGTGCGGCGCCGTCGCGGCATGAGCCACGGCCCCGAGCGGCTCGCGCGCCTGATGGAGCGCCTCGACCTCGTCGAGCCGAACTACGGGCTCGACAGCGAGGGCCCCTCGACGTCGCTCGTCGACACGAGCCTGCTCAGCCCCGGCGCCGAGCAGCTCCTCCGCGACGTCGGCGCCACGTCGCCGTCCATCTACACCGTGCGCTTCCCCGACGGGCGGGAGCGCGGGCCCATGAGCTTCCCCAAGCTCGTGCAGCTCTTCACCAGCGGCGAGGCCCACGGCGGCACGCTCATCCGCAAGGAGAGCGCCGACTACCTCCCGGCCCGCGACCTGCCCGAGCTCACCCGCTTCGTCACCTCGCCCGCGCTCCAGTGGCAGCTCGAAGAGCTCCGCGACGCCGAGTCCCGCGGCGCCCTCGCGGCGGGCGCCCTCCTCCCGGTCGTCTTCGGCCTGATGCGCGACAAGCGGGTCGGCGTGCTGCACCTCTGGGACACGCGCGAGGGCGAGCCCACCCGCCGCAAGAAGATCTACTTCGTCGACGGGCGCCCCGAGTTCGTCGCCTCGACGGACCGGCGCGAGCTCCTCGGGGAGTACCTCGTGGAGAGCGGGCACTGCCTCCGCATGGAGGTCGAGATGGCGCTCGCGCTCCTGCCCCGCTACGGCGGACGGCTCGGGGACGCGCTCGTGGGCCTGGGGATCCTGCGCCCCGTCGAGCTCTTCAAGGCCATCTCGGGGCAGGTCCGGCAGCGGCTCCTCGAGGCCTTCCGCTGGCGACGCGGGACCTGGGCCTTCGTGCCCGGCGCGCGAAGCCACGAGGAGACCTTCCCGATCGGCGACGTGGGCTTCGCGCTGCTCCGCGACGCCGTCGCCGAGGCGCACTTCTCCGAGCTCGAGGCGACGCTCGCGCCGAGCTGGGAGCGCATGGTGCACCTCGTCCCCTCCCCGGCCGTGCCGCGCCAGGCCTTCGACCTGCCGCCGCGATGGGGCACCGTGCTGGACCGGACCGAGTGGGGCACGACGCCGGGCGCGCTCCTCACCCGCTCGTCGACGGGGTCGCGCAGCGCCGAGCTGGAGGACGCCTACCGCGCGCTCGTCCTGGGGCTGAGCTGCGGGCTCGTCGCGCCCGAGGGATGAGGCGGCGGCGCGGGGCAGCGCGCCGGACCTGTGCTACACCCTTCCTTCGGGCCAGGGGGTGACGCCCTTGCCTCCCCGCCTCAGAGTCTTCACGTGCTTGGCCAGACCGAGACCCGGGTGAGCAGCCCCTTCTTCGAGCTGCAGCGCCCCGTGCGACAGGCGCCGGTCCTGGTCGAGGTCCCGCACTCCGGCCTCGCCGTGCCCGAGCGCGTGCGTCCTCAGATGCGGGCGCCCCTCGACGGCATCATGCGCGACGCCGACATCTACGTGGACAAGCTCTACGCGGACGCGCCGGCGCACGGCGCGACGATGCTCACGGCGCTGGCGTCCCGCTACGTGGTCGACCTGAACCGCGCGCCCGACGACGTGGACCTCCAGACGGTCCCCGATCACCCGGCGCCCCGGGGGGTCCAACCGCGCGGGGTGGTCTGGCGGATGACCACGGATGGGCGCTCGCTCCTGCGGCGGCCGCTCACCTACGCGCAGCTGCAGGATCGGCTCGAGCACTTCCATCGCCCCTCCCACGAGGCGCTCCGGCGCGAGCTGACCCGGCTGCGCGCCCGCTTCGGCTACGCGATCCTCATCGCGGCCCACTCGATGCCGAGCGTGGGCCGGAGCCTCGGCACGGACCGGGCGGTGCGGCGCGCCGACGTGGTCCCGGGGACGCGCGGCGGCAGCACGGCCGCGCGGCCCCTGATCGAGCTCGTCGACGCGCACTTCCGGCAGAGCGGGCTGAGCGTGCGCCACGACGACCCCTACCGCGGCGGATACAGCACGACCCACTACGGGCGCCCGCGCGAGGGGTGGCATGCGGTGCAGATCGAGCTGAACCGGGCCCTCTACGTCGACGAGGCGACCAGCGAGCCGAAGAGCGGGGACTTCGAAGCGCTCCAGGCGGTGCTCGCGCGGCTCGTCGCGCGCGTCGCGACGCTCCGCCTCTGACCGCGGCGACCCGCCTCTCCGATCCTGGCCGGCTGTGTGGGGGGCGGCTACTTGGCGACCGGCGCTTCGACGACCATCGACCCGCCCGACCGAACCTCGAGCCGGTAGCGGCTGTTGGCGGTCTGGATGTAGTAGATGTCGCGGTCGCAGAGCTTGAGGACGCGCTTCACCGGCGTGGTCACGTACTCGTGGAGCCCGTCGGGGAACTCGATGACGACCACGGACCCCTTGCGAGGTGGGCGAAGGAGACGCCCGACCACCGCGCGGCCGGGCTTTCTTCCTACTTTCCGGAGCACCACCTCCACGTGCACAAAGCTAGCACAGTGGACCGGGCAGGCAAAGGGTCAGGTGGATCAAGCGTGCAACACGAAGGGCCCGGCTCACTCGCGGAAGCGGAAACGGAACGAGATCACGAGAGGATCCGCCCGAAGCGAGGTCCGCAAAGGCGCGATCGTCGAGGCGAGGCAGGCGCGGAGCGAAGCGCTGGGGAGGGGGCTGTCGCCCCAATCGCGGAAGCGCAGCTCGGGCGCGCCACCTCCCGAGAAGGTGAGCCGAACGTCGGCCGTGCCTCCAGCCGCGGGGCGGGCGGCGCACTCGGCGACGCCGCCGAGCGCCGCCCAGACCGACTCCTCGAGGTCCCGATCCCGGGGGCAGCGCCCGCCAGCCCCTTCGAGCCCGGGGCAGCGAATGTAGGCGACGCGGCCGCGCTCGAAGCGGTAGGGCGCCGGCGTGGTGGCAGGCTCGGGGGCACCCGCGGCGGCGGCGGGCTCCTCGGCCGCGGCGCCGCTCTCCTCGACCTCGGCGCCCTCCCCGGCCGGCTCCGCGTCCTCGGCGGGCTCGTCGGCGGGGGCC
>PABA01000158.1 GCA_002699025.1 Sandaracinus sp.
CCTCCCTTCGGTCGGGGTGCGATCCGCCGTCCGCTGTCCGCCGTCCGTGCTGGCGCTCGGCTTCACGGTCCATGCCGCGTTCGCGGAGCGGCGTGGAAGAAGTGGCGCGGCGGGGGACCCCTCCCTTCGGTCGGGGTGCGATCCGCCGTCCGCTCTTCGGTGGGCGGCTTGGCCTGGTGCCGCTCCGGGCGAGCTGCTACCTCTCCGCTCGTGACCGAGCTGCGCCACGATTGGACCGTCGCCGAGGCCCGGGCGATCCACGATCTCCCCCTCCTCGAGCTCCTCTTCCGCGCCCAGGAAGTGCACCGGGCGAACCACCCGCCCGACGCCGTGCAGCTCTGCACGCTGCTCTCCATCAAGACGGGCGCCTGCTCGGAGGACTGCGCCTACTGCCCGCAGTCCGGGCGCCACGACGCGGAGCTCGAGCCCGAGCGGCTCCTCTCCGTGGACGAGGTGCTCTCCAAGGCGAAGAAGGCCAAGGACGCCGGCGCGACCCGCTTCTGCATGGGCGCGGCCTGGCGCGACGCCCGCAAGGGGCCGCAGTTCGAGCAGGTCCTCGACATGGTCCGCGGCGTCCGCGCCCTCGGCCTCGAGGCCTGCTGCACGCTCGGCATGCTCACCGACGAGCAGGCCGAGGCCCTCGCCGAGGCGGGCCTCTCCGCCTACAACCACAACCTCGACTCCTCCAAGGAGTTCTACGGCGAGATCATCACGACGCGCACCTACCAGGAGCGCCTCGAGACGATCCAGCGCGTCTCCCAGGCCGGCATCTCGGTCTGCAGCGGCGGCATCATCGGCATGGGCGAGACCGACGGCGATCGCGTGGCCATGCTCGCCACGCTCGCCAACCTCGACCCGCAGCCCGAGAGCGTGCCCATCAACGCGCTCGTCGCCGTCCCCGGCACGCCCCTCGAGGACCAGCCCCCGGTCGACCCGCTCGAGCTCGTCCGCATGTGCGCCACGGCGCGCATCATGCTGCCGAAGAGCATGGTCCGCCTCAGCGCGGGCCGGACGCGCCTGAACCGCGAGGCCCAGCTCCTCTGCTTCATGGCGGGCGCCAACAGCATCTTCTACGGCGAGAAGCTCCTCACGACCGGCAACCCGGACGTCGAGGCGGATCTCGGCCTGCTCCGCGAGGCGGGCATGCGCGCGCTCATCCCCGAGGATCCGGCGAAGGGCGCGCCGAAGGGCGCCGAGCCCCTCCCGCCCCGCGCGGTCTCGCCGGCGGAGTAGGGGAGCGGGTCCCACGACCCGTGCCCGTGCCCCTGCCCTTGCCCGTGCCCGCAGGGCGAAAGAGGACGACGGCCCGCCTCACCGAGGAGCCGCTCCGACCCGTGCCCCTGCCCGTGCCCGCAGGGCGAAAGAGGACGACGGCCCGCCTCACCGAGGACCCGCTCCGACCCGTCCCGTGTCCGCGGGGCAGAAGGAGCATGACGGGCCGTCGCACCACGCCCTCGCCTGCGCGCCCAGCCACTCCCAAACCCATCCGGGCGAGAGCCGGGGAGACACCCGGCGCGTAACCGCTCCGTTTCGTCGCCCGTAGACCGCGGTATGCTCCCGCGCGCCACGGCGCCGCGGGCGCGAGGGAGGCACGGATGGTTCGGTTCGGTTCGGAGAAGATCGCGTGGGTCGCCAGCTGCGCGCTCGCGCTGGCGCTCGCCTGCGGCGGGGACGAGGGCGGCGAAGAGCCGCCGAGCGAGGAGACCAGCGGCGCCGAGCAGGCGACGACGACGACGGAGCCGAGTGAGCCGGCCGCGGCCCACACCGTCCGCCCGCGCGACCCGGAGGAGATCCCGCGCGCCCCGAAGCCCTGGGAGGAGATGACGGCCCAGGAGAAGGGGCAGTTCATGGGCGACGAGGTGCTCCCCTACATGCGCGCGCTCTTCCAGGAGTACGACGCCGAGCGCTACGCCGACTTCGGCTGCGCCACCTGCCACGGCGCGGACATGAACGCGCGCGGCTTCGCCATGCCGAACCAGGACATCCTGGCGCTCCACCCGAGCGGCTCGCCGGAGCAGCGCCAGATGGTGGAGGCGCACCCGGAGATGGTGCGCTTCATGTTCAACCACGTGCTGCCGGCCATGCGCGACATGATCGGCGCCGAGCCCTACGACGCCGAGACCGGCGAGGGCTTCAGCTGCTACACCTGCCACCCACACGCCGAGTAGGCGGGCGGCGATGCGGCCGAACTGGTTCGTCGCCTTCCCCGCGCTCCTGCCCGCGCTCGCCCTCGAGGCGCCCCCGACCCGCGTGCGCCTCTTCGCGCCCGAGGACCGGCACCTCACGCTCGCCTTCCTCGGCGGCTGCGGCGAGGAGGCGGCCCGGGCGGCCTGGGAGGCGAGCGCGGCCCTCGCGAGCGGCCCCATCGAGGCGACCCTCGGCGCCACGCGGCCCCTCGGGAACCCGCGCCGGCCCTCGGCGCTGACCGCGCTCCTCGACCGGGGCCACGACGCGCTGGCGGCGCTCCTCGCCGCGCATGCGGGCCCGGTCCGCGAGGCCGCGGGGCTCGCCCCGGAGCGCCGCGACCCGCTCCCGCACGTCACCCTCGCGCGCATCCAGCGCAAGGCGAGCGGCGCCCAGCGCGAGGAGGCGCTCCGCTGGGCCGCGGCCCTCGACGTCGCCGGCGCACCGCTCCGCGTCGACCGGCTCGCCCTCTACACCTGGGCCGCGGACCGGAAGGCGCGGCTCTTCCGCCTCGTCGCCGAGCGCCCGCTCTGAGCCCGGTCGCCGCGATCCCCCGCACGCCCGTCCGCGCTCCGCGCCTCCGATTGCGCCGCGGGCGGCGCCGCTGGTAGCTTCCGCGGGCATTTTCTCCGGGCGCTCCCCGCCCGGCCGCGGAGCCCACGTCGTCTTGCGGAGCCCGTCCGACACCGCGCCCCAGGCGCCCCGCGCCGCCGAGCGGCCGCCCCTCTGGGACGATCCGAGCCTCCCCATGCGCGCCATGCCGGCGCTCACGCTGCTGGCCCTCGCCGCGGCGCTCCTCGACCTCCTCGGCAACCGGGTCGTCCTCCGCGTCGCCACCGATCGCGAGGTCAGCGGCCTCTCCCACGGCACGCTCGTCGACCTCAGCCAGGGCGGCGCCTTCGTCCGCAACCTCACGGCCCTCGCCGGCCTCGGCGCCCTCGGCTTCGCGCTCTCCGAGTTCCTCCAGCCCAAGCCCCAGGTCGGCCTCGCCCACCGCATCGCCATGGCCGGCTTCGCGGGCATCTTCCTGCCGACGATCTTCCTCGCCGCCGTCCTCCCGCCCGAGCGCACCACCTCGATGGTCGTCCTCTTCGCGGCGGGCGCGGCCAACGTCATCGGCCTCCTCCTCGGCTTCGGCGCCGCCCACTGGAAGGTCTCCCTCCCGCTCCGCGTCGGTCTCGGCGCCGCCGCCTCGACGGCCTTCTTCGGCTTCGCGTCCCTCGTCTTCCTCATCGTCGCGGCGCTGACCCTCTGGGAGAGCGGCTACCCGCTCGGCATGGGCCTCCGCCGCGCCGGCGAGGTGGCCTACCTGGTCCTCCTCGCCTGCCTCCTCGCCGCGAGCTGGCCCCGCGATCGTCGCCCCCGCGTCCAGGCGGGCCTCGCGCTCCTCGCGCTCGCGCTCGCGGGCGTCCTCGCCTGGGGCTTCGCGGACATCGCCGAGCGCGTGACCACCGAGACCTTCCGCGATCTCCTCTACGGCGCCGTCCACGCCGAGCTCTTCGCCGAGTCCGCGCCGGCCCTCTACGTCGGCTTCGTCGCGGCGGGCATCGGCGCCGGCGTCGCGGGCCTCTTCTCCGGCTCTCCCGTCCGCCGCCAGGCCGCCGCCGCGCTCCTCTTCCTGGTCGCGGCCGGCTACGCGCCCACGACCCCCCTCACGCTCCTGCTCTTCGCCCTCGCCGTCACGCTCCTCGCGCGCGCCGCCATCGCCGGCTCCACGCTGCGCTGGCTCCGCGAGGTGCGCTCGGACGATCTCATGGCCATCGATCGCGAGCTCGACGCGGAGCTCGCCGAGGCCGAAGGGGCGAAGCCGAGCGAGCCTCCCGGCGAGGGCGCGCGGGACGCCGAGAGCTCGGACCCGGCGTCCCGCTGAGCCGCCGCCTCCTCGGCTCCGACGTCCGGCTGCGCCCGCCGGTGTCTTGTCTCCGGCGGGCGGATGGGTGATCGTCGTTCGCGATGGGGTCGCGGGATCATCGGGGTCGTCCGTTCGGGGGTGCGCTCGCGCTCGCCCTCTCGCTCGTGGCGTCCGCCGCCTTCGCGCAGCCGACCTGCCCGACCGTGGTCGGCGACCCGGACGATCCCGACGCGATGTCCGTCGTCGGCTGCTACGCCGAGGACGTCGAGTGGGTCTGGCAGGACGCCCTCTTCGAGGCGATCCGCTTCGACAGCGGCTGGGTCCCCGGCGGCTCCCCGCTCCAGCTCCGCCTCACCTTCGACCTCGCGGGCCAGACCGACATCACCATGGGCGGCACGCCCACCGTCTCCTGGCCCGCTCCCCTCGAGGTGCGCGTCCCCGGCCGCCCCGGCACCGGCTCGCTCGCCATCGACTACGGCATGGAGCTGAAGGCCTACTTCCGCTTCGACGTCGAGGTCGCGGGCGTCCGCTACACCTTCGAGGACGAGATCCCCATCCCCTTCCTCCCGGACGACCTCCGCCTCCTCGACGAGACCGGCTTCGACCCCTTCCTCTTCCCACCCGAGGAGCCGGCCGTCGTCATGGACGCCACCAGCCGCTTCCAGGTCGTCGAGCTCGACCTCGCCGGCGGCTTCATCCCCATCCCGGGCGTCGGCGGCGGCCTGGCCATCGACCTCCAGGGCGACCTCGAGACCCGCTACCGCACCGACCGCATCGTCGTCGCCGACGCGCTGCCCCTCGAGGAGGAGGGCGCCGTCACCGTCGTCGGCCCGGACGACCACGACGAGCCCGGCTTCGGCCCGGGCAAGGACCTGCTGGTCCACCCGGAGGGCACGCTCGACCAGACCGGGCGCATCCTCTTCTTCCCGACGATCTTCCTGGAGATCGCGGGCCGCCGCTTCGACTTCACGCTCGCCGAGATCCCCGTGCCGATCGTGATGAGCGACCAGGACGTGGTCTTCGACGACGTGCTCGTGCACGTGCCGCTCCCGGACATCGACCTGCCGCGCACGGAGGTGGACCTCGGCGAGGCCTTCGTGGGCATGCGCCGCGAAGAGGTCTTCCGCATCGAGAACGGGGGCGAGGCGCCCCTCGAGGTGGTGGTCGCGCCGCCGGCGGGCTTCCGGACGGATCGAACCTTCCTCGAGATCCCGCCCATGGCCACGCAGAGCATCACGCTCTCCTTCGAGCCGGACGCGGCGGGGCCGGCGGCCGGGAACATGCTCCTCAGCACGAACGACCCGGACGAGTCGACGCTCCTGGTGCGGCTCCGCGGCGAGGGGCTCGCCGCGCCCACGCCCGACGCCGGGCCGCCGGACGCGGGCCCGATGATGGAGCCGATGGCGCCGCCGATGGGCGGGGGATGCGGCTGTCGGGTCGCGCCGCCGGAGGGCGCGAGCGGGGGCCTCTTCGCCCTCGCGCTGGGGGCCCTGGTGCTCCTTCGGCGCCGTCGGGCCAGCTCGCCCGGAAGCTGCTAGGGTTCTCGCCGGGGGCGAGCGGCGGCCGCAGGTGGCGGCGCCTCGCCGGGAGGAGTCGCGGTGGAGCGCGAGGCGATGCGGATGACGCGATCGAGGGGGAACGACGTTTGGCGAGCGGCGCTCGCCTGGGCGCTGGTGGCCCTGGGGGCCTCGACGGCCTCGGCGAACTACCCGGGCTCGATCCCGAACGGCTACTTCGGTGGCGGCGGCGGGCGCTGCATCGTCTGCCACACGAGCGACGTGGGCGGCACGGGCTGCGGCTCGCCGCCGTGCCTGAACAGCTTCGGCAACAACTTCTACCGCGGCCCGAACGGCGTCCCCTTCGACAGCGACGACCACACCTGGAGCCGCTGGCTCGCCGCCCGCGACTCGGACGGCGACGGCTGGACCAACGGCCAGGAGCTCGGCGACCCCTTCGCCCTCTGGTCGGGGAGCGGCTCGCCGCCCTCGGGCTACCGCGCGAACCCGGGGCAGAGCGGCAACGAACCCTCGAACTTCAACCTCTGCAACAACTCCGCCTACAACGACTGCGGCGGCTCCCGGGACACCTGCAACGACAGCTACAGCGGGAGCGGCCGCTGGGTCTGTGGCTGCGGCACCGGCTCGACCGGCACTGGCTACCGGCGTACGACGAGCCACAACTGGAGCGGCGGCGTCCGGCAGCGCTACTCGATCCGCTCGGTGCCCGTCGCCGGCTGCACGGACATCAACGAGTGCTTCCCGACGAACCCCTGCGGGAGCGGTAGCTGCTCCGAGCGCGACCCGCTCGCCGGCTACACCTGCAGCTGCTTCAGCGGCTACGTCTTCAACGGCACCACCTGCGTCAACGAGAACGAGTGCTCCACCATGCCGGGCATCTGCGGCGTGGGCTCCTGCTCCGATCGCAGCCCGCCGACCGACTACATCTGCACCTGCCCGGGCGGCTACGGCTTCGACGGCACGACCTGCGTGATCGAGAACGCCTGCCTCGCGGACACGGACGACTGCGACACGAACGCGACCTGCACGCCGGTCGGCGAGACCGACTGGAGCTGCGCCTGCAACGAGGGCTGGACCGGCGTCGGCTCGCCCGCCCGCGGCACCGGGGACCGCTGCGTCGACATCAACGAGTGCATCACCATGGCCGGCATCTGCGGCGTGGGCTCCTGCCGGAACAACGCCGGCGGCTACACCTGCACCTGCCCGGACGGCTACGTCTTCGACGGCGACACCTGCGTCGACGTGAACGAGTGCCCCGCCGAGCCTTGCGGCATCGGCGGCAGCTGCATGAACACGCCCGGCGCCTACGTCTGCGATTGCGACCCGGGCTACGAGTTCACGGGCGGCACCTGCGTGGACATCGACGAGTGCGCCGGCAACCCCTGCACGGACAACGGCGAGTGCCGGCAGACCGACCCGCCCGGCTACTTCTGCACCTGCAACGGCGGCTACGAGGCGAGCGGCGGCACCTGCGTGGACATCGACGAGTGCACCATGCCCGACATCTCGCTCTGCGCGCTGAACGCGAGCTGCACCAACACGCCGGGCGCCTGGCGCTGCGAGTGCAACGAGGGCTACACCGGCGATGGGCGGACCTGCGTGGACCTCGACGAGTGCAGCTCGCCGGAGCTGAACGAGTGCGACGTGCAGGCGATCTGCACGAACGAGGAGGGCAGCTACGACTGCACCTGCGCCGACGGCTACGAGGGCAGCGGCGTCACCTGCGACGACATCGACGAGTGCGCGACGGGCGAGCTCCGCTGCGACGCCGGCGAGGTCTGCGAGAACCGGCTCGGCATGCCCGCCGTGTGCCGCTGCGCGCCCGGCTTCGTGCGCCTCGAGGAGGGCGGCGAGTGCGTGCGCGCCTGCGGCGACGGGCTGCGGACGCCCGGCGAGGCCTGCGACGACGGCAACACGGAGAGCGGCGACGGCTGCTCGGAGGACTGCGAGGTCGAGATGGGCTGGAGCTGCTGGGAGCCCGAGGGCGCCGGCAGCACCTGCGAGTACACCTGCGGCGACGGCCTGGTGAACGAGTCCGAGGAGTGCGACGACGGCGAGGCGAACGCCGACGCGCCGGACGCCTGCCGGACCAATTGCGCGGCGCCGACCTGCGGCGACGGGATCCTCGACACGGGCGAGAGCTGTGACGAGGGCGAGGCGAACTCGGACGAGGTGGCCGGCGCGTGCCGGACGAGCTGCCAGCCGGCCTTCTGCGGGGACGGGATCGTCGACGAGGGGGAGATGTGCGACCCGGGCGGCGGGAGCGACCTCGGCGCCGAGGCGTGCGAGGTCTGCACCGAGCCCGACGCCGGCCTGGTCGACGGCGGCGGCGACCCGATGATGGAGGGCGACGGCGGCGGCTGCGCGGCCGGCGGTACCCCGAGCGGCGCGCTCTGGCCGCTGGTGGCGCTCCTCTTCGTCCGCCGGCGCCGGTAGCACCTCGCTGCGCTCGGCGCGGGGTCGGGGTCTCGCCGCCTCACGGCGACGAGCCTCGCTGCGCTCGGCGGGGAGCGGGGAACCGAGCCGCGTTGGGTGAGCGAGAGGCATCCGTTCCGCGATGGCCGGCTGGGCGCGCAGGGTCCGCGCTGGTGCGCCGCGCCTTCACCCCGCTCTCACCCCTCTCGCCCGAGGGGCCTCCTCGCGAAGCCCCGGGAGAAGTGTTATGGCGGGCGGCATGAGCTCCCTCTCCCTCGCGAAGCGACTCGAGGTCATCCAGCCTTCGGCCACGGTCGCCATCTCCACGAAGGCCAACGAGATGAAGGCGCAGGGCATCGACGTCCTGTCCTTCAGCGTCGGCGAGCCCGACTTCGACACGCCGAAGCACATCTGCGACGCGGCCAAGAAGGCCATCGACGACGGCGCGACCCGCTACACGGCCGCCCGCGGCATCACGCCGCTCCGGGAGGCCATCTGCGCCCGCTCCAAGGCCCGCCGCGGCATCGAGCACGACCCGAGCGAGGTCGTCGTCTCCGTCGGCGCCAAGCACACGCTCTTCAACCTGGCCGTCGTGCTCTACGACCCGGGCGACGAGGTGATCGTCCCGGCGCCCTACTGGGTCAGCTACCCGGCGCAGGTGAAGCTCTTCGGCGCCGAGCCCGTGGTGCTCGAGACGACCGCCGAGAGCGGGTACCGGCTCACGCCCGAGCAGCTGAAGGGCGCGCTCACGGAGAAGACCAAGGCCGTCATCCTCTGCTCGCCCTCGAACCCGACCGGCTCGGCCTACTCGGAGGCGCAGCTCCGCGCGCTGGCGGACGTGCTGAAGGAGCACGACTGCTGGATCATCGTCGACGAGATCTACGGCGAGCTCGTCTACGGGGACTTCGAGCAGAAGTCGATCCTCGAGGTCGCGCCCGAGCTGAAGGAGCGCACGATCCTCGTGGACGGCGTGAGCAAGACCTACGCGATGACCGGCTGGCGCATCGGCTGGATGCTCGCGCCGAAGCAGGTCGCGACGAAGGTGAACACCATCCAGGGCCAGTCGACGACGAACCCCTGCGCCAACGCCCAGTACGCGGCCATCGCCGCGCTCGAGGGGCCGCAGGAGCCGGTCGCCGAGATGCGCGCCGCCTTCGCCAAGCGCCGCGGGCTGATCGTCGAGGGCATCAACGCCATCGAGGGGCTGAGCTGCAACGAGCCCGAGGGCGCCTTCTACGCCTTCGTGAAGGCGACCGAGGTGCTCGGGAAGAGGACGCCGAAGGGCGAGGTGCTCGACGACGACCTGAAGCTCTGCGGCTACCTGCTCGAGGAGGCCAAGTGCGCCCTCGTGCCGGGCTCCGCCTTCGGCGCGCCGGGCCACTTCCGCATGAGCTACGCCTGCTCCGAGGCGCAGATCCAGGAGGGCCTGAAGCGCATCCGCGAGGCCCTCGCCGCGCTGAGCTGAGCGCGCCGGCCCCGAAGCTCCCCCGGCCCCCGGTCCGCGTCGCGCGCCGGGGGCCGGACGCGTCCGGCGACCCCGCGCGCCGGACCCCGCGCGGCGCTCAGCCTTCGTCGTGGGCGGTCGCGAAGGGGGCGCGCTCGGCGTCGAGGGGCTCGGGGCCGAAGCCGAGCTCGGCGCTCCGGGGGTGGACGACGAAGGGGCCGCCGCGCTCGCCCGGGGAGGGTGCGTCGAGGTCGCGGACGTCGCCGGGGCCGCCGGTCGCCTCGCGGAGCGCCTGCTTGGCGAGCTCCTCGCCGAGGGCGTCGGGCACGTGCCGGGCGTTGTCGGCGGCGTCGGGGCGGAGGTGGAGGGGGCGAGGGTTCGAGTCGTTCATCGCCGAAGAGCGGCGCAAGGGATGTTCCGCGCCCCGTGGGGCTCGGCGAGGCGGCGCGAGCGCGGCGAGGCCGCACGCGGGCGAGGCGCTTCGCCCCGGCAGGAGCCGGGATCAGGAGCGAGCAGGCCGAGTTGGAGGAGCCCAGCCCCCCGCCGAGCGAAGCGAGGCGCCCCCTCGCCGAACGCGGCCCAGTTCCCCGACCCCCGCCGAGCGAAGCGAGGCTCGTCGCCGAAGGCGACGAAACCCCAGCCCCTCTTCCTCGGCGGACGGCGCAGCCGTCAGTCGAGGAAGCGCACGTAGATGCAGTCGTCGAGCTCGGTGCCGTCCTCGAGGCGCACGAAGCGGCGGCGGATGCCCTCGAGCTCGAAGCCACTGGACTCGTAGAGGCGCCGGGCCCGCGCGTTGTCCGCGCGCACGTAGAGCTCGAGTCGCCCGACGCCCTGATGCGCGGCGCCCTCCACGAGCGCCTCGAGCATGCGCCGGCCGAGGCCGAGGCCCTGCGCCGAAGGGTGCACGCCCATCGAAAGCAGGCCCACGTGCCGGATGAGCGCGCCCCCGAAGCGCGAGACCGCCCCCTCGGCCACGAGCTCGCCGTCCAGCTCGAGGACCAGGCCGAGCTCGCCCTCGCTCTCCTGGAGCCGCTCCCGGTAGCGCGCCGCGTCCGGCACGTCCTCGGGGCGCATCACGGCGCCGCGGCCGTCGGCGACGATCGCCCGCAGGACCTCCACGATGGCCGCCGCGTCCCCGGGCTCGCGCGCCCGGATCCGCACCCGCCCGTCCTCGACGCGCGTCCGCCCGCTCACGGCGCCTCGACGCGCGTCCGGATCTCGGCGCGCACGGCCCGCAGCTCGAGCGCCAGGCTCAGGGCGTCGCAGGTGGGGAGCGTCTCGTCCGTGCGGATGTCGGCCTGCGCCTCGATGATCGCGCGCACGGTCTCCTCGCCGGCTTCCTCGATCGCCGGCGACTCGAGCGAAGCCACCGTCGAGAGCAGCTCGCTGACCGTCGAGGAGCCGCCGATGAGCGCGTTCTCCATGCGCGTCGGCGAGACCTCGCCGCTCACCCGCGCCCGGAAGTCGAGCGCGAACTCGCGCCCCTCCGTGGCAGGCGCGCGGAGCGAGAAGTTCGTGGCCGCCGTGTAGAGCCGTCCTTCGCGCAGGTAGGCGTCCGGGAAGACGTAGCGCGGCATGCTCGGGTCCCCGTCCAGGTAGGTCGCCTCCGGATCGATCACGAAGGCCTGGTCGGGCGCCAGCGCCGTCACGGTCTCGCCCGCGATCTCGATCTCCTCCGTCGCGGGCACCCCGCCGCCCGCCGGCCGCCCGACGAAGAGCGTCACCACGACCCGGCCGTCGTCGACCAGGTCACCCACCTCGGCGAGGCGGAGGAGCACGATGATCTCGCCCTCGAGCACCGAGTCCATCAGATCCGCGCTGAGGTCCACGTCCGGGTTCAGCTCGCGGATCTGACCGAGGATGGGCGTGAGCTGGTTGTCCACGCCCGCGGTCCCGCCGAAGCGCGCTGGCGCCGTGAAGTCGGGCTTGCCGCAGCCGGGCGCGCCGACCGGGCCGCGCGTCGTCACGTGGCCATCGAGGTCGAAGCCGGCCGCCTCGTCCCCGCGCGCCTCCGCGAGCCGGATCCAGCCGATGACGTAGTCGTAGGTCTCCGCCCCGGGCGGGTCCGCAGGCCGGGCCGGGCCGAAGCTCGCGTCCGCCGCGCCCCCGTCCCCCGAGCGCGCCGCGCCATCCTCCGCGCCGCCGTCCGCCGAGCTGCTCCCGAGCCCCCCACCCCCGCACGCGGCGAGAGTGAAGAGCGCGATCGCGCGAACGGCGGGAGAACGCATCCCTTCCTTGTACCGCGCAGCCCGCTCGCTGGCACCCGCGCCGCCCCGCCGAGCGCAGCGAGGCCCCCGCCGAAGGCGACGAGAAGACACCGCGGCTGCCCAATGGAGAACGAGCCCGAGCTCCCCGATCCCCGCCGAGCGAAGCGAGGCCCCCGCCGAAGGCGACGATAAGACACCGCGGTCGCCCAATGGAGAACGAGCCCGAGTACCCCGACCCCCGCCGAGCGCAGCGAGGCTCGTCGCCGAAGGCGGCGAAACCCCGATCCCCGCCGAGCGCAGCGAGGCCACGCCGAAGGCGGCGAAACCCGGGTCCCCGCCGAGCGCAGCGAGGCCCCCGCCGAAGGCGGCGAAACCCCGATCTCCGCCGAGCGCAGCGAGGCCCCGCGAGGCCAGGTGGTAGGGTCGCCGGGAGGGGGCGAAGAGAAAATTCGCCGGGCCGCGGTCACGAAATCGGCCGCCGTGGCCACGAGGGGGTGTGATGGCACGAGGAGCAGGCACGTCGCCGGGCGGGGCAGCGCCCGATCCGATCGCGGCGTTGATCCACCAGGGCCAGCGGCGCGAGGCGATCGCGCGCTGCGCCCGGGACCACGGCCCGGCGCTCGGCCGGCTCTGCATGGCGCTCCTGGGCGACCAGGGCGAGGCCGAGGAGTGCACCCAGGAGGTGCTCCTCGCGGCCTACGACGCCATGGAGAGCTACCGCGGCGAGGGCAGCGTGCGCGCCTGGCTGATGGGCATCGCCCGCCGCATGTGCGCGCGCCGCCTGGCCAAGCGCGTCCGCCGCGAGCGGCGTCTCCGCCTGGTGCACGACGCCGGCGAGGAGGCCTCCCTCCCGGACGACGTCGTCGCCCGGCGCCGCCGCGCGCGCCACGTCCGCGCCGCCCTCGAGGAGCTCAAGCCCTCGGACCGCGAAGCCCTCCTCCTCCGCTACGAGATCGGCCTCTCCTACCGCGAGATCGGCGCCCTCTGCGCCATCGACGAGGCCGCCGCCCGCAAACGCACCAGCCGCGCGCTCGCCCGCCTGAAGGGCGCGCTCACCACCCTCTCCCCCGAGGTGAACCGATGACCCCCGCCGAGCAGCTCCCCGAGGCCTTCCTCGACGACCTCGCCGCCATCGTGGATGGCGACCCCGCCGCCCTCGAGCGCTGGGCCGATCTCCTGGCCGACTCCGAGGCCGCCCGCGACCTCCGCCACGAAGCCCAGCAGGCCCGCGAGGCCGCCGCCCAGGCCGGCCTCGACTACGTGCCGCCGGCGGACCTGGACGCCCGCGTGCTCGCCGCCATCGACGCGCGCGACGGCGGCGGGCCGGCGACCGGAGCGCAGGGCGGGGCGACGGCGACCGACGCGGCGCGAGATACGGTCCCCGAGAGCGCCAGCCCGAGCGCCCACGCGCCGACGCACGTCGACACCCGCATCGCCGAGCTCGACGACGCCCGCCCGGCCTCCTCTCCCGAGACCGCGGCCTCGAGCGCGCCGGCTTCCGGCGACGCGGGTGAGCCCGACCCGGCGGACGGGAGCGCGCCGAAGGAGGGAAGCGGCCGCAAGGGCCTGGTGCTGCTCCTCGGCGGCGTCGGCGTGGCCCTCGCCGCGGCGGCCGCCTTCGGCCTCTGGTGGAGCTACGGCCGCGGCGAGGGCGAGCTCCGCCCGGTCGACGGCGTGGCCGTGGCCGCCTGGAGCGGCGAGCTGGACGTCGTCGCCGGCCCCGCCCCGAGCGAGGGCGGCGCGAGCGGCGTCACCCTCGGCGGCCAGCCCGCGAGCCAGGGTGCGGCCGTCGGCGCCGGCCAGCCGCTGGTCACCGACGCCCGCACCCGCGCCCGCCTCGCCCTCTCCGACGGCACGATCCTCGTGCTCGACCGCGACACCGAGCTCAGCCTCGGCGCCGACGGTCGCCGCGTGGAGCTGAAGCGCGGCCGGCTCCTCGCCGAGGTCGCCCACCTCGACCAGGGCCCGAACGCCCAGTTCCAGACCCCGGCCGGTCGCGTCGAGGTGATCGGCACCAAGTTCGTCCTCACGGCGAGCGAGGAGGAGGCCACCGTGCGCGTCACCCGCGGCGCCGTCCGCGTCCACGCGCAGGGGCAGAGCGTCGAGGTGAAGACCGGCGAGGAGGGGCTCATGCGCGCCGGCGCCGCGCCCCACTCCGTGCCCGCCGTCGACCTCGCCGCCTCCGTCGGCTGGTCCGAGCTCGACGCCCCCGAGGACGACCTCCCCGTGCCCGGCCTCGGCGAGCTCCGCGCCCACCGGCCCGGCGAGCGCGAAGAGCAGGAGCGCCCGCTCACCCTCGCGCACCACCAGGTGACCGTGCGCATCGTCGGCAGCGTCGCGCGCACGGAGGTCGAGGAGGTCTTCCGCAACGACAGCGACCAGGAGCTCGAGGGCGTCTACCGCTTCCCGCTCCCGCCCGACGCGCGCATCGCCAGCCTCGGCCTGGTCGTCGAGGACGAGTGGGAGGAGGGCGCCTTCGTGTCCAAGGAGCGCGCCGCCCGCATCTGGCGCGGTGTGATCCGCAACGCCACGCCCGAGCGGCAGCGGCAGCAGGAGGAGTTCATCTGGGTCCCCGGCCCCTGGCGCGACCCAGCGCTCCTCGAGTGGCAGCAGGGAGGCCGCTTCGAGCTCCGCATCTTCCCCATCCCGGCGAACGGCGAGCGGCGCGTGCGCATCGCCTACGAGCAGATCATCCCGCCGCACGGGGAAGGGCGCCGCTACGTCTACCCGCTCGCCCACGCGAACGACGACTCGACCCGCGTCGGCCACTTCGAGGTGGACGTGCGCGTCGCCGGCGAGGCCGAGGCCAAGCCGCGCGGCTACCCGCTCGAGCTCGCCCAGGAGGAGGGCGCCCAGCGGCTCCGCTACACGCGGCAGAGCTTCCGCCCTTCCGGCGACCTGATCATCGACTACCGCGACCCGAGCCCCTCCATGGCCGGCTCCGAGCTCCGCTACTGGAGCTTCCGCGGCCAGGCCGTGGCGAACCCGCCCGAGCGGAGCCGGGAGGACGAGGAGGTCGTGGAGGCCCAGCGCGCGCTCTTCGACGACGATCGCGGCTACGCCCTCTTCGCCCTGCGGCCCGAGCTCCCGGCGCGGGGCGAGGCGCGAGCCCGCGACTACCTGGTCGTGGTCGACGCGAGCCAGAGCATGGTCGGCGAGCGCTACGCCCGGGCGGCGCGCCTGGTGCAGGGCGTGGTCGCCGAGATGGACCGGCGCGACCGGGTGACGGCGCTCGCCTGCCACAGCACGTGCCGCGCCATGGAGGGGCCGACCCAGCTCCCGAACGCGGCGACGGCGGAGGCCATCCGCGAGTTTCTCGAGAAGGAGGAGCCGGCGGGCGCGTCCAACCTGGTCGCGGCCCTCGGGGAGGCCCTCGAGCATGCCGAGGCCATCGGCGCGGGCGGCGAGCGCGAGCTCCACGTGGTCTACGTCGGCGACGGAGTGGCGACGGTCGGGCACCGGCGCGCGGGCTCGCTCGCGGCCGAGGTGGAGCAGCTCTTCGAGCGCCCCGGCCGGAGCGCCATGCTGACGACGGTGGGCCTCGGCCAGGACGCGGACGGGGTGGCCCTCGGCGCCATGGCCCGCGCCGGCGGCGGTCACTACGTCCCCTACGTGCCCGGGCAGCGGACGGCCGCGGCGGCCCTCGCCGTGCTCGAGACGACCTACGGGGCGAGCCTCGAGGACGCCGAGCTGGTCTTCCCCGAGGGCCTCGTGGAGGTGGCGCCGAGCGCGCTGCCGACGATCCGCGCCGGCCAGGAGCTGCTCGTCGCGGCGCGCCTCGAGCGGCCCGACGTGAGCGGCGAGGTCGTGCTGCGTGGCAAGGTGGGCGGCCAGCCCTTCGAGCAGCGCTACCCGGTCGCCATCACGGCGAGCACGGCGGCCGGCAACGCCTTCGTGCCGCGCCTCTGGGCGGCGAAGACCATCCAGGACCTCGAGCTCCGCGGCCGGAGCGAGGACACGGACCGCATCGTCGCGCTCTCGAAGGGCTACGGCGTCATGTCGCGCCACACCTCGCTCCTCGTGCTCGAGAGCGAGGCCATGTTCCGCGCCTTCGGCGTCGACCGCGCGCGGCCCACGCTCCAGTGGACCGGCGAGGAGGAGATGGAGTACGGCGAGGCGGCCGGACAGGTCGCCGTCACGCGGGGCCGCTCGGCCGGCGGGACCCTCGACGCCCTCGCGCAGGCGCCGCGCATGCGCCCCTCGGCGAGCAGCCGCTCGAACGCGGCCTCGGGGGCTTCCCTCGACGACGTGATGGGCGGCGGCGTGGGCCTGGCCGAGGCCCGGGATCGCGCCGCCGAGGCGTCCGTGCGACGCCGCCGCACCGCGCGGCGCCGGCCCATGCGCCGCATGCGCAAGGTCTGGTTCCGCGAGGGCCGGGTGGCGCGCGCCGACGACGTGCGCGACCGGGACATGGCGGCCGTGCGCGAGGCCGAGGAGGCGCTCCGCGCCGAGCCGGACAGCCGCGACCGGCACAAGGAGCTCGTCCGGGCCCTCAGCCGCGCCGGCATGCTCGCGCGCGCCGAGGAGATGGCCCGCGAGTGGCTCCGCCGCGACGCCCTCGACCCGGAGGCGCTGACCTACCTCAGCGACGTCATCGGGCGCCAGGGGCAGCGCGAGCGCTCCCTTCGTGTGCTGACGGGCATCGTCGACCTCGACGCCGACAACGTGCTCCTTCAGAAGCGGCTGGCGAACGCCTTCGAGCGCGCCGGCGAGGCGCGGCGGGCCTGCGACCATCGGGTCTCCCTCGCGGAGATCGAGCCGGACGACGAGGAGCTGGTGGCGGACGCCGTGCGCTGCGAGCGGGCGCTCGGGCGTCCGGACGCGGCCGAGCGGCTCCTCGAGCTCGTCGAGGCCGACGAGCGGGACGACGTGAACCGACGCGCGGAGCGGGCGCCCACGCCGGAGCGGGTGCGCGGCGACGTGCTGCTCGAGGCGAGCTGGACCGGGAGCGCCGACGTGGACCTCACGCTGGTGACCCCGCAGGGCACGCGCATCAGCTGGATGGGCGGGCGCACGACCGTGGTCGGCGACGACGCCACGCGGCTCGGGCGCGAGCGGCTCGGGCTCCGGCGGGCGACGCCCGGCACCTACTACGTGGAGGTGACGCGGGCCGACCCGAACGACACGACGCCGGTGCGTGGCGAGGTGCGCGTGCGGGCCTTCGACGAGCGGCAGACGATCCCCTTCGAGCTGAGCGGGGATCGGAGCACGGTCGGGCGCGTCCAGGTCGTGCGTCGCTGGCGCCTCGAGCCCGCGCCGGGCGGCCGACCGCGCGGCCCGCTCGAGGGGCTCCAGGGCCTCTGACGCCGAAGGGCGCGCCCCGGTCTCAGCGGGCCGGGGCGCGCCGCGTCTCGCTGCGCCGCTCGAGCGGGTAGCGGCAGCGGCGGCAGCGGGCCGGCTCGCGGGAGCGATCGATGATGAAGCCGCCGGCCCCGAGGAGGAGGATCGCGAGCGGCGTCAGGAAGAGCGCGTCCGCCGCGATGGCCGGGGCCGTCGCCATCATCACCAGCACGGCGAAGGCCCAGAGCCCGCGCACGACGACCCAGCCGCGCCACGGCCGATCGACCGGGACGGTGCGCGCGCAGCGGGGGCAGTCGGCGTGGGCGGGGGAGGGCACGGGCCGGATCTCTCGCACGGCGCGCCGGCAGGCGCGAGCGGCGTCAGGTGTCCCACCCTTGCACAGCGGCGGCGATGTGGCAGCCTCGTCCGATGCGCGCGAGGTCGTCTCCCCCGCCCGATGACGCGTCGACCCGCCGCCCCATGCGCGCGTCGCGGGCCGCCGTCGTGGCGGCGGGGATGCTGATCGGGGCGGTGGTGGCGGCCGCCGATGCGCCGACGCGCGGCCCCGAGGGTGACCGCCCGGCGCCGTCCTCGGCGTCCGCGTCCCTCGGCCCGACGCCCCCGCCGACGGAGCTCGGCGCGCTGCCGCCGAGCCACCCGGAGGAGGTCGCCGCGTGGATGCCGGAGGCGCGCCGCTGCAGCCGCCGCTCGACCGGGGGCCGCTTCTGCGACGGCCCGCGCCGCATCCCGGCGCCGCACGGGGAGGCCGCCGAGCTCGCCGAGCGGCTCGGCCTCGGCACGCAGCGCTTCGTCGATCACTTCCTCGGCCATCGCGCGCCCGAGGAGGTGCTCCGCGCCGTGCCCGGCGAGGCGCGCCGCGATCTGCTCTGGCCGGTCCCCGAGGGCTTCATGGGCCGGGGCTTCGGCTACGTGCGCCGGGCGCGGCTCCGCCACCGGCTCCACAAGGGCGTGGACATCCCGGCGGCGCGCGGCTCGCTCGTGCGCGCCGCCAACGACGGCCTCGTCGTCTACGCGGACAACGGCGTGCGGGGCTACGGCAACCTCGTCGTCGTCCTCCACCCGGACGACACGCGCACCCACTACGCGCACCTCCGCGCCGCCGTGGTCTTCGCCGGCCAGGCCGTGCGCCGCGGCCAGCCCCTCGGCCAGGTGGGGCGCACGGGGATGACGCGCGCGCCGCATCTCCACTTCGAGTGGCGCCGCGGCGCCATCGCGCGCAACCCGCGGCGCCGCTTCGTGGGGCGCCCGAGCTTCGAGGAGGAGCGCCAGCTCCAGCTCGCCGCCCAGCGCCGCCGCGAAGCCTCGACGCGCCGCCTCCTCGAGGCCCGCGCCCGCGCCGAGCGCCGCCGCGCCGACCGCGACGGCTGAGCCCGTCAGCGCGGCACGGGCTCGAGCGAGCCGTCCACCGTGTAGCGATAGCTCGCGTGGATGCGCGGCCCCTCGCCCTCCGCCACGACGTCGAAGGCGACGTGCGCCCGCCCACGCGCGAAGTGCAGCACGTACTGGATGCGGTGGAAGGCCTCCCCTGCCCGTTGGACCTCGTTCGTCGCCCGCCGCTCCCAGCGCTCGAGCGGCCCGTGCTCCTCGACCAGCGCGTCGTAGGCCGCCGCCAGCGTCCCCTCGGCCCAGCGCTCCTGCCACGCTGCGCTCGCGAGCTGGCGCGCCGCGTCCCACTCCTCCGCGCGCACCGCCTCCAGGTGCGGCTCCACCACCTCGGCCGCGAGTCGCCCGGCCTCCTCCTCGACCTGCCCGAGCTTCCAGAAGGCGAAGCCGCCCAGCCCGAGCATGGCGCCGAGGATGAGCAGGATCTTCAGCCCCGAGTGCGGCGTCTCGCGATGATCCCCCATGCGCCCATGATGCCCGCTGCCCCTCGCTCGAGGCCAGGCGTCCGAGGCCAGGCGCCCGAGGCCCGGCGCTCGAAGCCAGGCGCTCGAGGCCCCGCGCCCGAAGCCCGGCGCGCACCTGCCCGGCCGCCTCGGACGCGTCATGCTTCGCCCATGCGCTACGAGGGACGCCTCTACCGACCGCCGTCCGAGCACGACGCCTACATCCTGCAGGCCACCATCGGGTGCAGCTGGAACCACTGCACCTACTGCGACATGTACCGCGACAAGCGCTTTCGCCTCCGCGACCTGGACGAGTGCCTCGAGGACCTCGAGCTCGCCGCCGCCCAGGCCGGCGACCGCGTCGAGAAGCTCTTCGTCGCCGACGGCGACGCGCTGGTCCTGCCCATGGACCACTGGCGCCCGATCCTCGAGCGGGCCCGCGCGCTCTTCCCGCGCCTCCGCCGCGCGAGCTGCTACGCCATGGCGCGGAACGTCGCCGCCAAGAGCGACGAGGAGCTCGCCGAGCTGCGCGCCCTCGGCCTGACGACCCTCTACATCGGCCCCGAATCCGGCGACGACGTGACCCTGAAGCGCATCGCCAAGGGCGACACCTTCGCCGGGCACGTGGAGGCCGCCGAGCGCGCGCGCGCCGCGGGGATGAAGCTGAGCGTGATCGCCCTCCTCGGGATCGCCATGGAGCGGAGCGAGGAGCACGCGCGGGAGACGGCGCGCCTCGTGACCGAGATGGACCCGGCCTTCTTCGCGGCGCTGACCGTCACCGTCGTCCCCGGGACGCCGCTGGCGAAGCTCCGGCAGAAGGGGCGCTTCGAGGTGCCGCCGATCGAGGGGCTGCTCCGCGAGCTCCGCACCATGGTCGGCGAGGCGCGCCCGACCGACTGCCTCTTCCGGACGAACCACGCCTCGAACTACCTGCCCCTCGGCGGGCGGCTCCCGGAGGACCGGGAGCGGATCGTGGCGACCATCGACGCGGCGCTGAACGGCGAGATCCCGCTGCGCCCGGAGTGGGCGCGCGGGCTCTGACGCGCGTTCTTTTTGGCTTACCAGCGGGCCCGTGGGGCCCTCGGCGCTCGCTTCGCTCGCGTCACACGGGTCGGTTCTTCGTCGGTGCGGTGGCGCGGCTCCGTGGGGCCGGGCAACGGGACCGATGTGGGTGCGCTCCCCTTCGCAGGCGCGGGGCTCGGCCGCGTTCGCGGCGGTCGCGCGGTCGTGGGGCCCTCGGCGCTCGTTTCGCTCGCGTCACACGGGTCGGTTCTTCGTGGGTACACGAACGCGGCTCCGTGGGGCCGGGCAACGGGACCGATGTGGGGGCGCTCCCCTTCGCAGCAGCGGGACTTGGCCGCGTTCGCGGCCGCAGCGCGGTCGTGGGGCCCTCGGCGCTCGCTTCGCTCGCGTCACATGGGTCGGTTCTTCGTCGGTGCGGTGACGCGGCTCCGTGGGGCGTCTTCCGCTCGCTGGCGCTCGCTATCTTGGGCTTACCAGCGCCGCCGTGGGTGGCTCGGCGCTCGCTTCGCTCGCGTCACACGGGCCGGTTCTTCGACCACACACGAAGGCGGCTCCGTGGGGCCGGGCTGCCTGGCAGATGCTGGTGCGCTCCCCTTTCCAGACGCGTGCCTTCGCCGCGTTCGCGGCCGGAGCGCCCCTTCGCGTCTTCCGCTCGCTGGCGCTCGCTATCTTTGCTTACCAGCGCCGCCGTGGGCGGCTCGGCGCTCGCTTCGCTCGCTGAGGGGGCCGGGGACGGGGGCATGGAGCGCGTGTGTTCTCCTCGTCGTGCCCGTGGAACGGCGCGCGACGCGGTGGTTCGACGAGGGTCGCGCTCGCGCCACGTGTGGGCTCGGAGGCGCTCAGAAGGGGTAGACGTCCACGTAGACCCGCTCCGGGATCGCCGGCACGGTCGGCGAGCAGCCCACGTCGGCGGCCGCCGGGACGAAGGTGCCGACGAGGGTGCAGCGCTCCGGCACGGCGCTGATGCGGATGCGCCCGATGCCGCCCGCGCCGCCGTTGGAGAAGTCGCGGGGGCCGCCCACGCCGCCGTTGCCGCCGGCCGTCGAGGCCTCGCCACTGATGCGCACCTCGGGCGCGGCGACGTAGATCACGCCGCCCGAGCCGCCTCCGCCCGCCCCGGCCGCGCCGTCACCGCCCCGGCCACCGCGGGCGAGCAGCCGCCCGCTCACCAGGACCCGGGTCGCCGAGGCGAGGCGGAGCGCGCCGCCGCCGCCGCCGCCAGCGCCGCCGATGCCGTTGGTCGTCGCGCCTCCCCCACCGCCGCCGCTGCCGGGCCGGAACGTCGTCGTCACCGCGAGATCCGCCGCCGCGTCGGCGCCGATGGATCCGCCTCCGCCCCCGCCGGCGCGCGGAAGGATGGACTGGTACTGACCGGTCTGACCGTCCTCGCCGGCGTAGGCGCCGAGGCCCGGCTCGCCGCCGCCGCCCCCGCCGCAGTTCGTGGCGGCGGGGGAGCCGCCCGTGCTCAGCCCCGCCACGGAGGCCCCGGCGCCGCCCGGCAGCGGCTCGGTCTCGGACCAGCACCCCGATCCGCCGGCGCCGCCGGCGTAGCCCCCGCCGCCCCCGGGGCTCGTCTCGCAAGCCTGGCGGAAGCCCTCCTGTCCGCCTGCGCCGCCGCCGCGCCGGCCCCCGTAGGAGGCCAGGTCGCAGCCGGCCGTGTGCGAGGGCCGCTCCGTCGAGCCGCCGCCGAAGCCGCCCATGCCCCCGGCGCCGCCCCCGGGGCACACCTCACCGGCACCGTCGACCCAGCTCGGTCCGTCGCCGAGCGCGTTCCCCGTGTCGCCGCCGCCGGCGCCGCCGCCGCAGATGTCCGGCTGGCCGTCGCCCTCGCCTCCGTCGCCCCCGGAGACGTCGATGGTTCCGTTCACCACGATGTCGCCGCTCGCATGGATCTCGAGCACGCCGCTCCCATCGGTCGTCACGGTCACGCCCGCCGGGATGTCGACGGAGGTGAACTCGTAGACGCCCGCCGGGAGCACCATGTCGGTGTCCGGCGCGAACGCGCCGTCCGAGCCGTCGCTCTCGAAGGCGGCGCCCCGGCACATGCCCGCCACGCAGGCGTCGAGCGCGCCCGGGCAGGCCATGCCGCAGCCGCCGCAGTTCGCCGGATCGCCGCCGGTCCAGGTCTCGCAGCCGGGCTCTCCGTCGCAGTCCTCCCAGCCGTCCAGGCAGGCCAGCTCGCAGGCGCCGGCGACGCACATGGGCGCCGCGTTCTCCCCCTCGCAGCGGGCGCGGCAGGCGCCGCAGTTGCGCGGGTCGCTCATCAGGTTCGCTTCGCAGCCGTCCGCCGCGCCGCCCTCGCAGTCCTCGAAGCCGGGCTCGCAGCTCAGAACGCAGCTCGAGTCGACACAGCTCACGGTCGCGTTCGCCGCGTCCTCGCACGCGCTCCCGCAGCCGCCGCAGTGCGCCGCGTCGCTCGCCGGGTCCACCTCGCAGCCGGTCAGCGGGTCGCCGTCGCAGTCGAGGAAGCCCTCGTCGCAGGCGAGCACGCAGGCGCTGTCCACGCAGCTCCCGCTGGCGTTGGGCACGTCGCAGAGGCTCGCGTCGTCGCCCTCGTCGACCGCCTCGTCGCAGTCGTTGTCGACGCCGTCGCAGAGCTCGGGCGCGCCGGGGTAGCGGGCGTCGTCGGCGTCGTCGCAGTCGCTCGGGAAGGCGCCCACGCCG
>PABA01000159.1 GCA_002699025.1 Sandaracinus sp.
GTGCGCTTTCCGCTGTCCGGGCTGGCGCTCGGCTGCGGCGGTCCATGCCGCCTTCGCGGAGCGGCCGGAGTGTGAGCTGGCGCGGGCCGGGCGCGCTCCCTTCGGTCGCGCGGCTGTCTGCCGTCCGCTTTCCGCTGTCCGGGCTGGCGCTCGGCTGCGGCGGTCCATGCCGCCTTCGCGGAGCGGCCGGAGTGTGAGCTGGCGCGGGCCGGGGCTCGCAAGGAGTCGTCCGATCGACCTCTGCGACGCTGACGCGACGCAGTGACCCGCGCGAGGAGTCGTCTGGGGACTCCCGAAGAGTCGTCCCGGGCTCGCGAGCCCGGCGAGGGAGGAGCTCGCGAGCGCGAGTCGCCCGGCCGGGGGTCCTCGTCGGCTTCGAAGGACAGCGATCGTCAGGAGCGCGCGTCGAGGAGGCGGCGGAGCGCGGCGCGGTCGAGCTTGCCGCGCGGCGTGCGGGGGAGCGCGTCGACCCGCTCGAGGCGCGGGCGCCACGCGGCGGGTAGCTCGCGGACGTGTGCCCGGAGCGCCGAACGCTCCACCGGCCCCGCGACGAAGGCGACCAGGCGCGGGCTCGGGGCACCCTCCATCACGAGGGCGAGGACGGCCGCCTCGTCGACGCCGGGGCAGGCCTCGAGGGCGCGGGCGACGGCCAGCGTGCTCACGCGCTCGCCCGCGATCTTCACGAGGTCGTCCGCGCGCCCGGCGAGGTGCAGCACGCCGGCGGCGTCGCGATGGCCGCGGTCACCGGTGCGGAGGCCCTGGGGCCCGAGGGCCGCCGCCGTGGCCTCGGCGTCGTCGAGGTAGGCGAGCATCACGTTGGGGCCGCGCACGACGAGCTCCCCCTCCTCGCCCGGAGCGCAGAGGCGCCCGCCCGCGCGCACGTCGACCTCGACGCCGGGGAGCGGGCGACCGATGGCGCCGGCCCCGAACGCGGCCGGGTCGGAGGCGTCCTCGAGGAAGGCGACGCGCGGGGAGGCCTCCGTGAGGCCGTACTGGTTGAAGCGGCGGGCCGCGGGGAAGGCCTCGCGGAGCAGGCGCGCCGTGAGAGGATCGAGGGACGCGCCGGCGGAGGCGACGTAGGCCAGGGGAGGCGCAGGCTCGCCCTCGAGGACGGCCTGGGCGAGCCGGCGAAGCTGAGCCGGCACGGAGGAGAGGCCCTCGGCGCGGACGGCGCGGAGCGCCTCGAGCTGGCTCGAGGGGAAGGGGCCGCCGCGGCAGAGGCCGAGGGCGCCGCCGGCGCGGAGCGTGACGAGGGCCTGACCGACGAGCCCGTAGCTGTACCAGAGCGGGAGCAGCAGGCCGGTGCGCGGGTGCGCGCGGACGGGCAGGTAGCCGAGGATGGCGTCGACGTTGGCCTGGAGGCCGGCGCGACCGAGGACGACCCGCTTGGGGACACCCCCCGAGCCGGAGGTGGCGAGGACGAGGCCCGCGTCGGCGAGCGGGCCCTCGAAGCGGCGCGGATCGGGGCGCGCCTCGAGGGTGGGTGCCGTGAGCGTGCCGCCACAGACGAGGGCCGGGCGCACGGCGCCGAGGACCGCGTCCCGGCGAGGCGTCGCGAGCGTGCGATCGACGGGGAGGACGACGGCGTCCGCGGCGAAGGCGGCGAGGACGGCGACGAGGTAGGCGGCCTCGCTCTCCGCTTCGACGGCGACGGCGCGGCGGGCGACGGCGGCCTCGGCCTCGAGGCGCTCGGCGAGCGCGCCGACGCGGCGCTCGAGCTCGGCGTAGGAGAGGGGCGGGCCCGCGGGCGTCATGAGCGCCGGCGCCTCGGGCTCACCGCCGAGCCAGCTCAGCAGCGCCACCGGGCCGCTCCCCAGGACATCCCGCCCCCCACCGCCGCGACGAGCAGCTCCGTCCCCGCGGCGGCCCGGCCGGCCGCGCGCGCGGCGGCGAGAGCGGCGACCCAGCCCGCCGAGCCGATGTTCGCGTGGTCGCCGACGCCCGCCGTCCAGGTGCGCTCCTCGGGGACACCCGCGTCCTCGGCGACGCGCTCGATGAGCGGCCGGCTGGTCTGGTGCGGGACGAAGAGCGCGGGAGCGACGGAGCTCGCGGGGAGCACGGCGTCGATCGCCTCGGCGTACTTCTCCGGGAGGACCTCGGCGAGCGCCTCGGGCGCGCCGCTCAAGCGGTAGCCGCCGCGGACGCGCTCGCTCTCGGTCGGCGGGAGGGCGCCGTCGGTCGTGATCAGGCCGCCGAGGCGGCCGTCGGTCTTCAGCGCGAGGGCGTGGAGGCGGGCGCCGTCGCGGCGACCGAGGACGAGCGCGGCGGCGCCGTCGCCGAGGGAGAGGAGCGCCATCTTGTGATCGGGGGGCAGCACCTTGGAGAAGGTCTCGGCGGCGACGAGGAGCACCGGGCCCGCGGCATGCTGGAGGTACGTGGCCGCGGTCTGGAGCGCGAAGAGGCCCGCCGCGCAGCCCGTGCGCACGTCCATGGCGGGCGCCGTGGTGCCGAGGACCGCGCCGACGGCGGCGCTCAGGGTGGAGGTCATGCGGTGCGGCGTGGAGGTCGTCGCGAGGAGGAGGCCGAGGTCGCGGGCACGGAGGCCGGCGTCGGTCAGGGCCGCCCGCGCGGCGGCCACGGCGAGGTCGGCGGTGCTCGCCTCGGCCCAGGGCGCGAGGGCGTCGCCGGGGCGGTGGACCCAGTGGCGGGCGCGGAGACCGAGGGGGCGCTCGACGCCCGCGGCGGCGAAGGCGAGGCGCTCGGGGGTGGCGTCGCGGTGGCCCGGGAGGAGCCGGAGGGCCTCCGTATTGTCGACGGGCGGGCCGGGGAGGTGGCGCGCCGCGCCGAGGAGCGCGACGCCCTCGAGGGGTCCGAGGGGCGTCATCGCGGCGAGGATAGAGCATCGCCTCCTTCGGTCGGGATGGGATCCCCCGAGCCCACTCCGACCCGCTCCGCGAGCGCGGGCAGCCTCGCACGGACGGCGGAGCGCGGACACGACGCGCATCCCGAGCCGAGGGAGGCATCCCCTTGCTCCCCGTTCACGGTACGGGCGGTGAAAGCGCCGAGCGAAGGGAGGTCTCCCCCGCGCGCCGCCTATGCGTCGTCACTCCGCGAAGCGGCATCGACCGTGAAGTCCGGCGACAGCACGGAGAGCGGAGAGCGGAGAGCGGAGAGCATCCCGACCGAAGGGAGGGATCCCCCCACGGCGGCGCCGAGCGTGCGCGCTATGCTCGCGGCCATGCGACGGCTCCCGCTCCTCCTCGCCTCCACCCTCCTCTTCGCCGGCTGCGGCGACGACGACGGAGGCCGGGACGCGGGCACGCTCGACGCGGGCAGCGGCGTGGACGCGGGCGGCGAAGAGGACGGCGGCGCCACGGACGCGGGCGGAGGCGAGGAAGACGCTGGGCCCGAGGACGCAGGGCCCGAGGACGCAGGTCCGCCGCCGAACCCGCTCGAGGGGCTCGGCGAGGTCCGCACCCTGGACACGGGCTACATGTTCCTCGAGGGCCCGGTCTGGCGCCCGGGCGACGGCGACCTCCTCTTCAGCGACATCCCCGCGCAGACCATCTACCGCTTCGCGCCGCCCGACACCTTCGAGCCCTTCCGGACCGAACAGGACTCGAACGGCCTCCTCCTCGACCTCGACGGAGAGCTGCTCATCGCCGGGCACGGCGGACGCGCCGTGTGGCGCCTCGCCGACGGGAGCCTCGAGGTCCTGGCCGAGCGCTTCGAGGGGCAGCGGCTCCACTCGCCGAACGACCTCGACCAGCGGAGCGACGGAACGATCTACTTCACGGACCCGCCCTTCGCGGTCTCGCCCGGGGACCGCGAGCTCGACTTCGTCGGCGTCTTCCGCATCGACCCCGAGGGGGCGCTGACGGCCGAGTGGCGCGGCGCGCTCGACACGCGCCCGAACGGCATCGCGCTCAGCCCGGACGAGAGCACGCTCTACGTTGCCGAGAGCCGCGACCAGGTGCTCTACGCCTTCCCGGTGGAGGCGGGCGGCGCCCTCGGCGAGCCGGCCACGCTCGCGGACACGGCCCCCACCGGCGACGGCATGGCGGTGGACGTGCGCGGGAACGTGTACCTGACCACCCGCGAAGGGGTGGAGGTCTACGCACCCGACGGGACGCAGTGGGGCACCATCGAGGTGCCCGAGGTGCCGGCGAACTGTGCCTTCGGCGGCGCGGAGAGGCAGACGCTCTACATCACGGCGCGGACGGGCCTCTACGCCGTCGACACGCCGCTCGCCGGCCTGCCCTGAGCGCCGGGCGCGCTCCGCGGAGCGGGCTCGCGAGGCGCGTCGGCGCGGCCCTTCGGCGCGTTCTCCGGTAGGCTCGCGGGCATGGAGGACGCGCTCGAAGAGCAGGTGCGCGCGGTGATCGCGGAGCACGCGGAGCTGCCGGCGGACGGGGCCGCGCCGCTCGAGGTGGAGTCGCTGGTGCTCGTGCAGATCGCCGAGGACCTCGAGGCGCGCTTCGACTTCGTGCTGCGCGGCCGCGAGCTCACGCCCGAGCACTTCGGCAGCGTCGCGGCGATCGTCGCCTTCGTGCGCACCAAGGTCGCCCCGTGAGGGTACTCCGGCCGGCGGCCTTCGGGCGTGGCGTGCGCCTTCTCGCGACGGGCGCGGCGCTCCCCGCGCGGGTGGTGACGAACGCGGACCTGGTCGCCCTCGGCGCCCCGCTCGAGCCGGAGGAGATGGAGAAGCTCACGGGCATCCGCGAGCGGCGCTGGGTCGAAGGGGACGAGGCGACGAGCGATCTCGCCGTGGGCGCGGCGCGAGAGGCCCTGGGGCGCGCCAGCGTCGCCGCAGAGGACGTCGCGCGGCTCGTCCTCGCGACGGTCTCGCCGGACCGGCTCTCCCCCTCGGCGGCTTGCGTCGCGCACGCGAAGCTCGGCCTCGGCGCGGTGCCCGTGCACGACCTGACGGCCTCCTGCAGCGGCTTCGTCTACGCCCTGGATGCGGCCGCGCGCGCGGTCCTCACGGGCGACGCGCCGACGCTGGCCATCGGCGCCGACGTGCGCTCGCGCTTCGTGGACCCGACCGACCGCGCCACCTGCGCCCTCTTCGGGGACGGGGCCGCGGCCGCGCTCCTGGGCGAGGGACCGCCGGACGAAGGGCTCCTCGCGATCGGTCTGACGGCGGATGGGCGCGGGGCCGAGAGCGTCTACGTGCCCGCCGGGGGGAGCCGCGAGCCGGCGAGCGCCGAGACGGTCGAGGCCGGGCGCCACACCATCCGCATGGCCGAGGGGCCGCGCGTCTACCTCGAGGCCGTCGAGGGGATGATCGGCACGGCCGAGGCGCTCCTCGAGGCGACGCAGACCCGCTGGGAGGACCTCGCGCTCGTCGTCCCGCACCAGCCGAACCGCCGTATCCTCGACCGGCTCGCGCGCCTCGGCGACTTCGACGCGGACAAGCTCGTCGTCGACATCGAGGACAAGGGCAACATGTCGGCGGCCTCGGTGGGCGTCGCCCTCGACCGGGCCCTACGCGAGCGCGCCCGCGTCGGTGACCTCGTCCTCGTCGTCGCCGCCGGCGCGGGCTACACGGCCGGCGCCGCCCTCCTCCGCGTCGACGCCGCCCTGCTCGCCGCCCTCCGTCCAGGCGACGCCCCGTAGGACGTTCGTCCCCGCCGGGACGCGCACCCCGGGCGCCACGACGCTCTGGCCCTCGAAGCGGACGCCGGCCTCGATCACCGCCCCCGCGCCGACCCGGGTCCCCGGGCCGAGCTTCACGCCGGCGAGCACGCGCGCGCCCTCCCCCACGACGACGCCCGGCCCCACCAGCACCTCGGCGGCGAGGAGCGCCCCCTTCTCCACGCGGACCGGCTCGAGGCGCAGCTTGCCGGCGTCGACGTAGTGGCCCGCGATCATGCAGCGGGCGCCGATGGTGGCGCCGGGGCCGACCTCGAGGAGGGGCGGGTCGAGGAGCTCGACGTCGGTCGACATGTTCGCCGAGAAGGCGACGCGGGCGCCGAGGGCGCGGAGGGCGAGGAAGCGGAGCGTGTTGAAGGTGAAGACGATGGGCTTGAGCGGGCCCGGGAGGAGCACGCGGCGGTAGAGGGAGCGGATGAGCCAGGCCCAGAAGCGGCGGCCCTTCATGAGCTCGACGCGGCCGGCGTCCGGGCGGGGGGTGAGGAGACCGAGGGCGCCCACGGCGAGGATGGCGGCGAGGAGGCCGGCGAGGAGCGCGGCCGGGATGGCGAGCCAGGGGCCGAAGGGGGCGAGGGCGGCGTGGACGCGCGCGCCGACCCAACCCGCGCCGCCCCAGAGGCCGACGGCGAAGGCGAGGAGCAGGAGATCGTAGACGAGGAGCCCGGCGGCCACGTCGGCGACGGTAGCACCGGCGACGCGGTGCGGGTGGTGTCGCGCCGCGGCGGGGGAAGGCGAGATCGACTTCGCGCCGGGTCGCGGAGCGGGCTCGCGTTTCGTCGCCTTTGCTCATGGCGGAGCGAGTGCGAGACGCGCCCGCGTGCTATGACCGGCGGGTGAGCGCTGTCGGGCCGAAGATCGTCTCCGTGCTCCGGGCCCTCGGGCTCCTGGTCGCGACGTGGGCGCTGCTCGGGCTGATCGGCTGGATCGCCGGCGCCATCCCTCCCGAGGACGCCGCGGGGGTGACGGGCGGCGACGAGGGCGCTGACGGCGAGGAGGCCCTCGCCGCGCGCGACGCCGGCGCCCCGGCCGCGCCGACGGACGCCGGCCCAGCCCATGCCGAAGCCGCGGGCGACGGAGGCCCCCACGCGCCGGAGCCCGAGGTCGACGCCGGCCCGCCGAGCCCGCCCTCCCCCGCCGCGGAGAGCGGCACCGTCCTCTGGCGCGCCCAGCTCGTCGCCCGGGAAGGCGGCCCGGCGCCCACCGAGCGCGCCACCATCACCGCGGCGAACCTCTTCGGCGACGGGCGCCCCGAGCTCCTCGTCGGCGCGGGCGGCGAGGTCCACGTCGTCGGCGTGCAGGCCGGGCGCCCCCAGCGGCTCGCCCGCGTGACCTACCGCGGCGGGCCCGCCCCGATCCGCCCCGCGCGCCCCCTGGCGGCCGACCTCTCGCACGACGGCCGCCCGGACCTCGTCGTCGGCTTCGTCGACCTCGACGCCGGCGGCGCCCCGACCGGAGGCACGCTCGAGCTGCTCGTCCAGGAGCCGAGCGGCGCCCTCGCCGCCCCGCGCGGCCTCGCTCCCATCGCGGCGGTGGACGTGCTCGCCTTCGGCCCGGAGGACCGCCCCGAGCTGGCCGCGGTGAACTGGGCCGACGGCTTCGGGCGACGCGCCAGCGAGCTCTGGCTCTTCCGGGGCGGCGCCGCCCCCGGCCGGCGGGCGCGCGTGCGCCTCGGGAACGACGGCGCGGCCGTCGTGCTCGCGGACCTCGACGGGGACGGCGAGGCGGAGCTCGCCTCGGTGGACGCGGAGGCTGTCCGCCGGGTCGGCTTCGATGGCGCGCTCCTCGGCGCCGTCGAGCTCCACGGGGGGCGCGCCGCCGTCGGGGTGGACCTCGACGGCGACGAGCGCCGCGAAGCGCTGGTCTTCGGAGAGGGCCTGCACCGCGTCCACCCGGCGCCGCCGCCGGTCGCGCCGAGCGAGCCGGCCGAGCCCCCCGACGAGGGCCCAGGCGACGAGGGCCCAGGCGACGAGCCCCCCGCCGAGACCCCGGCCCCCATCCCCACGGCGACGCCCATCGACGCCCCCCGCGGCGCGCGCGCGCTCCTCCCCTACGACGTCGACGGCGACGGCGACCTCGACCTGCTCGCGGTCCTCGCCGAAGGCGTGAGGCTCCTCCGTCGCGCGCCCGGCGAGCCGCTGGCCTTCACCGAGGAGCTCTTCGTCGGCCTCCCGGGCACCCTGCGGGCGCGCGACGCCGCCGTCCTCGAGGGCGAAGGCCAGGCGCCGGCGCTGGTGCTCGTCGGGCAGACCCTCGCGGGGTGGGAGCTCGTCGCCGTGCCCCTCCTCCGCACGGAGGTCCCCGCCGAGGACCCCCCGGCGCTCGAGGACGGCCCGCTGATGCTCGAGTACTCCGTGCGCTGACGCGGCAGGGGCGAAGGCCTGCGCCCCGCCCCCCGAGCCCCGCACCCACCCGAGCCTCGGCCCAGACGCTTTCAGGCCGCCGGATCGGCGCGGAAGTAGCGCGCGAGCGCCTCGTAGAGCGCCGGGTGCTTCCGCTTCAGCTGGCGGGGCCGTTCGAAGAAGGTCTCCACGGCCACCGCGAAGAGCTCGGCCTGGTTCGTCCCCGCGTAGTCATCGAGCTTGGAGCGCCCCCGTCGCACGCGCTGCAGCTCGTCCTTCACCAGGCTCTCCCACTCCCCCTGCGCGTCGACGGGCACGCCATCGGCGAAGCCATCCGCCAGGTCGAGCACGTGGGCCCACTCGTGGATGGACACGTTGTGGCCGTCGGTCTCGGCCTTCCAGCCCCGCCGCAGGGAGCGCGCCGAGAAGATGATCGGCCCCTGCCGGTGCACCTGCCCCGCCGTCCGCGCGTGCGGCCCGAGGTCGTAGCCCTCGTCGAAGGCGTCCGGGTAGACGAGGATGCTCCGCCGCGCCGGCATCTCCCACCCCTCGAGCCCCTGGAGGAGCACCGCCGCGCCAGCGAGCGCCAGCACGCGGACCACGTCGTCGATCTCCGCCCCCTGCACCGCCTCGATCGGGTAGTCGGCGGCGAGGATCTGCATGTTGCGCTCGAAACGCGCCCGCCCCGCCTCGTCGAGGAGCCGGTAGAAGCGCACCCGCTCCTCGAGCACCCGCCGCCACCCCTCGGGGAAGGGCCCCGCGAGCGCCCGCCGCCGCCGGAGCGGCCGCTGCACCGCCACCGCCACCCAGATCGCCGCCACCAGGGCCCCGGCGATGACGGCCCAGGTGGCCCCCCGCGCCAGGCCGAGCGCGATCAGCCCGCCGGAGACGCCGCCCCCGACGACCAGGTGGAAGACCAGGCGCCGCCGATCGGCCGCCGTCATCGGCGCCGCCTCTCCCCTCGAGCGCCGACCCCGCGTGTCATGCTCTCCCTCCGACCGCCACGAGCCTCTCGGGCCTCAGGCCTCCGGGTGGCAGTGGTGGCAGGTGTAGTTCTCGATGCCGAGGAGCGTGCCCATGGTCGGCGTGACCTCCGCCTCCATGAACTCCACCACGTCCGGGAAGATGCGGCGCATGTTGTCGTAGGCGGGCGTCCCGGCGGCCGGCACCCGGTACTGGTTCGACGCCGGCATCTCGTAGCCGACCTCCCGCATGTCGGGCCCGTGGCAGGTCGCGCAGCCGTAGTCGGCGGGCGCCCAGCGCTCCGCGTCGTGGTTCGCGAAGACCTCCTTCATGATCGGGAGGACCTTCCCGATCATGTACCACTCCTGCTCCTCGTGGCTCATCTCCGCCCAAGGCTGATCGGGACCGGAGATGCCGATGGACTCGATCGCGCCGTGGTGGGACTCGACCTCGGGCTCGGCGCCCTCGTCGTCGCCCCAGTCGTCCCAATCGTCCTCACCGCCGGCGCTCGTATCCCCGCCCGTGGCGGTCTCTCCCTCCCCTCCGCCACCGCACGAGGCGGTCGGCGCGACGAAGAGCAGCGCGAGCAGGCAGAGGGCGGGGCGGGAGGGCGTCGTCTCCATGCGGAGAGAGTACACCGAGGGGCCCGATCCGGGTCAGGCCCGCCCCCGACGGCGGACGCGCGGAGCCGCTCCTGCGCGCGCCGGCAAAGACTTGCAATTTCCGGCGCATCGTCCCATATCACGCCCGGCGCCGACGGTCGGCGTCTCCATCCGTTTTCGGCGCCCCACGCCGCGCATCGCTCGCGGCCCGGCGCCCGCCCCAGCGAGCCACGAGGAGCCCCATGACCTGGGTCATCACCCGTCTCTGCCGCGATTGCGTCGATCAGGCCTGCGTCGACGTCTGCCCCGTCGAGTGCATCTACGAGTACAAGGGGTCGGACGCGGACAGCTTCCCCAACCAGCTCTACATCGACCCCGAGGAGTGCATCGACTGCGGCGCTTGCGAGCCGGAGTGCCCCTGGGAGGCGATCTACGAGGACGTGAGCGTGCCGGGGGTCTTCGAGGAAGACACCAAGCTGAACGCGAAGATCGTCGACGCGAAGGACGACTTCGAGGTGCCGACGCACACCGAGAAGGACCAGCCGACGCCCGAGCAGGTCGCCGAGAACAAGAAGAAGTGGGGGCTGGACGCCTGACCTCGGTCGGGACGATCCCCCTTCGGGCCGCGGCACCTGCCGCGGCCTTTTTCGTGGGGCGCGCCGCGGCTTTCCCGTGGCGCGCCCCGCCCATCGCCCCATGAGGGAGCCATGAAGGAAGCGACCCGAGACCTGCTCCGCGACGTCGGCCTGCTGATCCTGCGCGTCGGCGCGGGCGGGCTGATGCTGGTGCACGGCGTGCCGAAGCTCGAGCGGCTGCTGGACGGAGGTGGCTTCGCCGATCCGATCGGCATCGGACCCACGCCGAGCCTCGCGCTCGCGGTCTTCGCCGAGGTGGGGTGCTCCATCGCCCTCGCGCTGGGTCTGCTCACCCGCCTCGCGACGCTGCCGCTGATCACGACCATGCTGGTCGCGGTGCTCGTCGTGCACGCCGACGACCCCTGGTCGAAGAAGGAGCTCGGGCTCCTCTACCTGGTGCCCTACCTCACCTTGCTCCTCGCCGGCCCGGGGCGTTTCGCCGTGGACGCGAAGCTGAAGGGACGCCTGGGCGCGCTCCGCTGACGACCGGCCGGCCGCTCACTCTGGCGACACTCCGGTACCCGGACGTGGGCGTGCGCCGACGCGGCCGCGCGAGCGCGCGGATCCGGCGATGGGCGCGTCGCTCGTCCGGCCCGGAAGCGAAGACGGCTCCCGGGCCGACGAGCCAGGCTCAGGCCTCGGCGGCGACCGGGTCGAGCAGGGTCTCGCGGGAGAGCTTCTCGAGCACCCCCGCCGCGCGGCGCTGCAGCTCGCCGATGCGGCTGCCGTCCGCGCCCCAGCCGACGAGCAGCCCGCGCACGACGTCGGCGGTCATCGCCTGACCGGCGAGCTCGGCGTCGAAGCGGCGGAGCTTGTCGAGCTGCATCACGCCCTGCACCGAGCCCCAGAGCACGACGACCCGACGGAAGGCGTCGCCCTCCTCCAGCGCGCCGACCTTCGACGCGGCCTGGACCTGCTCGGCGACGTGCCCGAGCAGCTTCCGGAGGGGCGGGAGGATGCCCATGTCCACGACCTCGTGCGCGAGGAGCTCGCGCGGGTCGCCGAGCGAGAGCCCGAGGAGCTTGAAGTGCGTGGGCTGCCGCTCGATGAGCGACTCGTACACGCCGATCGCGCAGAGCACCCGGAGGAGCACCGCGTCGGCCTCGCCGAGGTCGCCCTCGCGCGCGATGAGCGCGTCGGCCTCGGCCGCGGCCGTGCGGAAGTCGACCCCGATCTGGTCGACGACACGGAGCTGGAGCGCCGCGAGGATGGCGTCCTTGCCCTTGAAGTACCGATAGAGGGCGCCGACCGCGTAGTTCAGATCGCCGGCGAGCCGAGCGATCGTGAACGCCTCGTAGCCCTGCTCGGCCATCAGCCGCATGGCGGCGTCGAGGATGCGTTCGATGGTCTCCTGGCGCCGACGCTCACGACGCGTCGGCTCCTTCGGGGAGTCGTTGGGGGAGGTGGGGGAGGAGCTGGTCATGAGCTGAGACACGTTCACGGCGTACCGGATTGAATCCCCGAGTCAAGCTCGAAGCATTGCACGCGTGGCGCGAAAACGCCGTCTTTTCAGGGCAATATTCTACATCAAACGGAATCCAGTGAAACCCGTCCCCGTTCGCGGAGGGGGTGCTCACACGAAGGAGCGTCACGCGAAAACGTCGGAGAACATGCGTGTTTTCAGCGCGAGCAAGTAGTGAGAAGTCGTACTTTTAGCAAGATGCGACTCCCCCAGGTGGGACACTTGCTCACATGCCCGTCGCAGACGAGAAGAGTGCGCGCGCCGTGCGTCATCTCACAGCCGAGGGACCTCTCGGGGATCGCGGCGAGCCCTCCCGACGCGGATGTCCGTCGGAGCTGCTACTTCGGAGACCTGCTCCGCGGATCGGAGTGGGGCACGCTTCGGAGTGCGCGAGGTCGTCCGAGGGCCTCGCTCCGGGCGCGCCCGCGGCTGGGAATCGACGCATGAGCCAACGCACCGGCACCGCCAACCTCCCCCTCCACGGCGGCCGCGTCCCCGAGTGGTTGCGCCAGCGCATGGCCCGGCTCGGACGCGTGATCGTCGAGGCCATCGCGCTCCGCTACGGTCGCGACGCCGTGCTCGAGCGCCTGGCCCACCCCTTCTGGTTCCAGGCCTTCGGCGCCGTCATGGGGATGGACTGGCACTCGTCGGGCATCACGACCTCGGTGGTCGGGGCGCTGAAGCGCGGCCTCGGCCCGGTCGAGGCGGAGCTCGGCCTACGCGTCTGCGGTGGTCGCGGCCGGCACTCCCGCGCCACCCCGCGCGAGCTCCGCGCGGTCGGGGAGCGCACGGGGCTCGACGGCGACGCGCTCGCCCGCACGAGCCGCCTGGTCGCGAAGGTCGACTCGGCGTGCTTGCAGGACGGCTACCAGCTCTACCTGCACGCCTTCGTGGTGGCCGACGACGGTCGCTGGGTGGTCGTGCAGCAGGGGCTCTGTGACCGGCGTCGCGAGGCGCGGCGCTACCACTGGCGCTCCGAGGGGCTGCGGGACTTCGTGGACGCCCCGCACGCCGCCATCGACGGTCGCGAGCGGGGCCGCATCGTGAACCTCACGGACCGGCGCGCGGCGCCCTCGCGCGAGGCCCAGCTCCGGCTCGTCACCCACCCCGACGACGCCTTCGCGACCTATCGGCGGACGCTGCGGCCGCACGGCCCGGCCCAGGCGACGCTCCCTCACCTCCAGCTCCCCGCCCATCACGACGTCCGCCCGAGCGACGTGCACATGCGCCGGATCCACGCGGCCTTCCGCGCCGCCGCCGAGCGCGCCGAGGACTTCCCCGAGCTCCTGCTCACGCCCGGCCTCGGCGCGCGCACGCTCCGCGCCCTGGCCCTCGTCGCCGAAGTGGTGCATGGGGCTCCCCACCGCTTCTCCGACCCGGCGCGCTTCTCGCTCGCGCACGGCGGCAAGGACGGGCACCCCTTCCCCGTCCCGCTGAAGGTCTACGACGAGACGCTCCACATCCTGAAGGGCGCCGTGCACCGCGCGAAGCTGGGCGAGGCCGATCGGCTCGCCGCCCTCGAGCGCCTCGACCGGGAGAGCCGCCGCCTCGAAGCCATCGTCGAGGGGGGCGAGAGCCTCGAGGCGCTCCTCGCGCGCGAGCGGCGGGAGAGCCATCGCTGGGGCGGCCGCTCGGTCTTCGGCCCCGCCGCGCCCCCCCGCGCCACGGCAGATGCGGGACAGGCGGGAGATGGACGGGCGGGAGGGGCGAAGAAGCCCACCGCGAAGCGGCGCCCCGGCGGCAAGACGCCGAGCGCCACGACCGAAGCGAGCGCCGATCAGCTCGCCCTCCCCCACACCCGCCGCCGTACGGCCCGATAGAGCGCGGGAACGGGACGAACCCGCCCCGGGCTCGACGGCGCTCCTCGCACCGCTTCCCCAGCGCGGGCGCCGGAGACCACGCGCCCGGCCGACTGCTACGGTGCAGCCCATGAGCACCGAGGCGCCGCTGCCCATCGCCCAGATCGGCGAGCCCATCCTCCGCGAGGTCGCCCGCGAGGTGACCCCCGAGGAGCTGGCCACGCCGGAGACGCAGGCCTTCATCGACCGGCTCGTCGGGACCATGCGCCACGCCCGGGGCGCCGGGCTCGCGGCCACCCAGGTCTTCGACGGCCGCCGCATCTGCGCCATCGAGGTCGGCGAGAACCCGCGCTACCCCTACAAGCCGCGCATCCCGCTGACCGTCCTCGTGAACCCGAAGCTCACCCCGCTGAGCGACGAGACCTTCATGAACTACGAGGGCTGCCTGAGCGTGCCCGACCTGCGCGGCCTCGTCCCCCGTCATGTCGGTGTCCGCGTGCAGGCCCTCGACCGCCACGGCGCCCCCATCGACCGCGAGGTCTGGGGTCTCAGCGCCGGCACCTTCCAGCACGAGACCGACCACCTCCTCGGCACGCTCTTCGTCGACCGGGTCCAGGACCCGAAGACCCTCTGCACCTGGGCCACCTTCGAAGCGCACCACAAAGCGGCCTTCGTCGAGCGGGTCGAGGCCCTCGTCGCCCGCTTCGGCGCCTGACCCCGACCCCGCGACGCCGCGGCCACGCGGCGCCACGGGCCGCACGGGCCCGCTGGTAGGCCCAGTGAAAACGCCCCCGCCGGAGAACCGGCGGGGGCGCAGAAGAGCGACGGTCGAGCGCGCGTCAGGCGGCGGGGTCGAGCGCCGGCTGCGCGGGCGGCTCGGTCCCCTTCACGGTGGCGGGGGTGCGGCCGGCCTTCCGGTCCGTGTCCGCCGCGCGCCCCTCCGCGAGGATCTTCTCCGGCACGGGGCGCAGGTCCCAGACGAGGCCGAGGGCGCTCAGCACCTTCAGCACGTAGAACGTGATGTCGAACTCCCACCAGTAGAAGCCCTGGCGCGTGGACGCCTGGAAGCGGTGGTGGTTGTTGTGCCAGCCCTCGCCGAGCGTGACGATCGCGAGCAGCCAGTTGTTCCGGCTGTCGTCCGTCGTCTCGAAGCGGCGCTTGCCGAAGACGTGCGAGAGCGAGTTGATCGTGAAGGTGCCGTGCCAGACGAGCACCGAGCTCAGGAAGAAGCCGATGAAGAGGCCCGGCGCGCCCATGGTCACGAAGCAGATCACGCCGAGCACGATGGGCGGCACGAGGTGGTGCTCGTTCAGCCAGACCAGCTCCGGGTAGCGCGAGAGGTCCTTCACCCGGTCGTACTCGGTCTCGTCGGCGCCCTTCACGAAGAGCCAGCCCATGTGGCTGAACCAGAAGCCGTCCCGCACGGGCGAGTGCATGTCGCCCTCGAGGTCCGAGTACTTGTGGTGGCGCCGGTGGTGCGACGCCCACCAGAGCACGCCCTTCTGGATGCTCGTCTGCGCGAGGAAGGCGAGGATGAACTGGAAGACGCGACCGGTCTTGAAGGTGCGGTGCGAGAAGTAGCGGTGGTAGCCCGCGGTCACGGCCCAGAGGCGTACGACGTAGGAGACGATGCACGTGACGACCGCGGCGGTCGTCCACTCGACGAAGAAGGCTCCGCCGATGCCGAGGATGTGAATGACGACGAAGGGGATGGCGCCGAGCAGCGTGTACTCGCGCTTCTCCATCCACTCGGGGACGCGGTTGGGGTCGCTCATGGGTACGAACGTACGCGGGCGAGCGCGCGCTCACCGTCACCGTTCCGTCCCGCTCCGTAATTGTTCTGTCATCGCCGCGTCATCCAGCGGCGAATCGCCCCTTTCCCCCGTGAAAACGTGACGTTCCGTCACGTCACCCGACCCTCCGGCACGCCTGGGGACCGCCCGCCGCGCCCCTCACCGAGGGCGCTCCGGCGACCCCGCGCGGGTGCGACCTGTGCGACCCGTGACGACCGGCGCGACGCGAGGCCGAGCCCGCTCAGGAGGCCGTCGCGGTCGCGTCCGGATCCGGCACGAACTTGTAGCCGGCCCCGCGCACGCTCAGGAAGTGCTGCGGCTGCGAGGGGTTCTCCTCGAAGTGGCGCCGGAGCCGGGCGATGAAGTTGTCCACCGTGCGCGTGTAGCTGTAGTTGCGCAGCTTCCAGACCTTCTCCATCAGCTCGTCGCGCGAGAGCACGCGGTGCGGGTGCTCCCCGAAGTAGCGCAGCAGGTCGAGCTCGAGCTGCGTCAGCTTCTGGGGCTCCCCCGACACGAGCACCTCGTGCGTGTCGAAGTCGATCTTCGCGCGCCCGAACTCGAGGGTGCGCGGCGGCTCCTCGTTCTCGCGGCTCCCCTGCTCCCACTCGCGCCGCCGAAGCACCGAGCGCACCCGGGCGAGCAGCTCCTCGAGCGAGAAGGGCTTGACCAGATAGTCGTCCGCCCCGACCTCGAGCCCGCGCACCCGGTCCTCGGCGCTCGAGCGCGCCGTCAGCATGATCACGGGCACGAAGTTCCCGGCGTCCCGGAGCCGCTTGCACAGCTCGAAGCCGTCGAAGTCGGGGAGCATGATGTCGAGCACGATCGCGTCGTAGCCCGCCGGGCCGAGCAGCTGCTCCCCGGCCTCCCGCGCCGTCGTCGCCACGTCGACCTCGTAGCCCTCGAGCTCCAGGTTCAGCTTGAGCCCGGCCGCGAGGTGCTCCTCGTCCTCCACCACCAGAAGGCGTCCGCTCATGCGACCGCCACCTCCTCCGCCCCCGCGTCGTCCGTCTTCTCACCGCGCGCCGCCGGGTGCCCGTTCGCGGGCAGGGTCACGCGCATGGTCGTGCCCTTCCCCAGGCCCTCGGAGCGCGCCTCGATCCTGCCGCCCAGGTTCCGCACCAGCGCCGACACCACGAAGAGGCCGAGCCCGGTGCCCTTCCGGCCCCGCACGTCCTCGCTCTGCACGCGGTAGAAGCGCTGGAACACCGACTTCAGGTGCTGCGACTCGATGCCGATGCCCCGGTCGCGCACCTCGATCGTCGGGCGCCCCTTCTCGTCGTGGAAGGCGGCCACCTCCACCTCCACCTCGCCGCCGCGCGAGTACTTCACCGCGTTGTCGACCAGGTTGCGCAGCACCACGCGGAGCGCGGCCTCGTCGGTGCTCACGCGCATGTCCTCGGAGATCGCGTAGCGGATGGCGGCCGGGTCGAGCTTCCGCCGCTTCGTGACCTTCGCCCCGACCTGCTCGGCCACCTCGAGCACGGGCACCTCGACGAGCGTGAGCCCGACGTTCTCCTCGTTGGCGAGCCGGCTCGCCTGGAGCACGTCGTCGATGAAGGAGGAGAGCCGATCGACGTCCTCGAGCATCATGGTCTGGAGCTGGGCGCGCTTCTCCCCGGGGAGGTCGTGGCGCGCCATGGTCTCCAGGCAGAGCTTGATGGAGGCGAGCGGGCTCTTGAGCTCGTGCGTGACCGAGTCGATGAAGCTGTCCTGGCGGCGCACCTCGAGGATCTCGCGCACCAGGTAGACGCTGAAGAGCACGAGCACCGTGACGATGACGGCGAAGCTGATGGCGCCGAGGACCAGGAGCCAGACGTCGAGGGTGATCTCGGAGGACTCGACGAGGTTCTGCGCGACCAGGAGGGTCCAGCCGACCAGGAGCGCGACGCTGAGCGGCACGCTGACCGCGCCGAGGATGATCGGCGTGGTGATCGACTTGAGGTTGCGGCGGCGGGCCATGGACCGGATCGTGGGGCGCGGAGCGTCTCCCCTGCAGAGGGTATAGACCGGATGGGTGGGGAGGCCACCGAACGGGGCTCACGGGCGGGCGCCCGCCCTCCCTCAGCGGACCTCGATGACCTCGGCCTCGAGGCGGTACTCGCCGTGGGGTCCGGTGGCGTCGTCCTCGACCACGAGGCGGGCCTGGCCCAGCCGGGTGTCGAGCTGCATGGAGGCGTCCGTGTCCTGCGAGGTGGTCTGGCCGTCCTGGCCGGAGACGTCGCGGCGCGTGCCTTCCTGGAGGGTGCAGGGGAAGTAGCCGGACTGGGGGCCCCCGTAGAGGAGCTTGCCGGCGCAGAGGATCTGGGCGCGGCACCAGTAGCCGGGCGGCTCGGGGCGCGCGTGGCGCTCGACGGCGAAGGAGCAGCTCGCGCCGGGCTCCACGGGGCGGCTCCCCGTGACCGTGCGGACGGTGGCACGGACGACCCGGGGCGGGCCGCCGAAGTCGGGCGGGGGCGGGAGCGCCGGGCCGGGGGCCGGACCGCCTCCGCCGGGGGGCGCCGGCACCGGGCCGACGCCGGGCGGCCCAGGGGGAGGCGCCGGGGCGGGGGCAGGCACGGGCGGGGCCACGGGGGGCGCGACGGCTGCGCGGCGGCTCCCCTCCACGACGATGTAGACGCCGTAGCCGGTGGCCGCGCAGAGCCCGAGCACGAGCAGCCCCGCGCAGCCGACGAGCACGTACATGAGGTTGTTGGACTGACCGCCGCCCGCGTCGCTCATGATCGTGCTCCGGGTGTACCACGCGCGCGGCCGGCGGAGCGCGGAGAAAGGGCGGGGCGCGGGAGCGGGCCGGAGCGCGTGGGCACGGCGAGGCAACGGTCCAGGGGGCGCGCCTCTTCCGGGCCGGCCTCTTGCCGGCCACCTCCTCCGCGGCTGGGCCTCGGGCGGCGGGCGGCGCGGACCGCACGCGCGGTGTAGGGTCCGCCGGGTGAGCGATTCGGATCCCCGCGCCGAGCACACGCGGCGCGAGAAGCGCTGGGCCGACGAGGTCGCCCGCCTCGAGGGGCGCGCCAGCCGCCTCTCGCTCGGCCGCCTCGTGCTCTTCCTCGTCGTGATCGTGCTCGCGGGCACCGGCTTCAGCCAGGACGACGCGCTCTCCCTCGGCGGCGCCGGCCTCGCCACGGCGGCCTTCTTCGCGCTCGTGCTCCTCCACGGCCGCACGCTCGCCGCCCGCGACCGGGCCGAGGCGCACCGCGCGGTGCACGCCCGGCATCTGAAGCGCCTGGACGGCGCCTGGACCGAGCTCCCGCCCTCGGGGAAGGCGCCCCCCGGTCATGCCTACGCCGGCGACATCGACCTGCTCGGCGCGGGCAGCCTCGCGCAGCGTATCGACGTCACCCACACGGTGCGCGGCGAGGCCACGCTCGGCGCCTGGCTCGGCGGCCCGGCCGACGACGCGACCCTCCGCGCGCGCCAGGAGGCGGTGCGCGAGCTCGCCGCAGACCTCGACTTCCGCGAGCACCTCGAGGCGGCCGCGGGCCGGGTCGGCGGCGAGGGCAAGCTCGACCCCTCGCCCTTCCTCTCGTTCACGGCCCGCGAGCCCTTCGTGCTCGGGAGCCCGCTCGCGATCCTCATCCACGTCTCCCCGCTCGTCGTGCTCGGCCTCTGGATCGCCGGCGGCATCGGCGCGCTCCCGGGCTGGGCCTGGCTCGCCGCCCTCGGCGCCCAGTCGCTCCTCGCCCTCGGCCTCGCGAGCCGCGCCGTCGACGCCTTCCAGCTCATCGCGGCCCGCCGCGGCTACGTGGAGGCCTTCCAGAGCATGCTCGTGCAGGTCGAGCGCGCCCGCTTCGAGAGCCCGCTCCTCCGGCGGCTCCAGGAGCGCCTCTCGATCGGCGAGGGCGAGCGCGCCCGACCCCCCTCCGCCTACATGGCGCGCCTCGATCGCTGGGCCGGCTTCGCCGAGTTCCACACGCAGTTCCCGATCCACTTCGTCGTGAACCTGGCGACGCTCTACGACCTGCACGTGCTGCTTCGGCTCGAGCGCTGGAACGCCGACGTGGGCCAGGGGCTCGACGACGCCTTCACGGCCCTCGGCGAGCTCGAGGCGCTCGCGAGCCTCGCCACGCTGCTGCACGGCGACCCGGACGCCCGCCTGCCCGAGCTGGTCGCCGAGCCCGTGCCCTTCGAGGCCGAGGCGCTGGCGCACCCGCTGCTCGCGCCGGGTGAGCGGGTGGCCAACGACGTGCGCATGCCGGCCGCGGAGGGCGCCGCGCTGATCGTCACGGGCTCGAACATGGCCGGCAAATCGACGCTGCTCCGGGCCGTGGGCCTGAACGTCGCGCTCGCCCTCGCGGGCGGGCCCGTGGTGGCGAAGCGGCTCCGGCTCGCGCGCGTGCGCCTCCGGGCCTCGATGCGCGTGGACGACTCGCTCCAGCAGGGGGCGAGCTACTTCCACGCCGAGCTGACGAAGCTGCGGAGCGTCGTCGAGGGGGCGGACGAAGCGCCGCCGCTCTTCTTCCTCCTCGACGAGCTGCTGCGCGGGACCAACGCCCGGGCCCGGCACGTCGGGGCGCGGGCCATCCTCGAGCACCTCCTCGCGCGGCGCGCCTGCGGGCTCGCGGCGACGCACGACATCGCGCTGGCGAAGCTCGCCGACGAGCACCCGGGGCGCGTGGAGAACGTCCACTTCACGGACGTGATGCGGGACGGCGAGATGATCTTCGACTACCGGCTGCAGCCGGGGGTCGTGAAGACCAGCAACGCGCTGCGGCTCCTCGAGATGGCCGGCATCGAGGTCGAGGTGGACGACGCGCTCCCGGCCCTCGACGGCCCGCCGGGCGCCTAGGCGTGCGTAGGCGTGCGTAGGCGTGCGTAGGCGTGCGTACGCGCTCCTCGCCCGGATTCGTCCCCCGTCGACGCGCCCTCGCCCGACCCCTCGCAGCGGACGCGAGCTCCGCCGAGCTACCGCCTGTCTTCCTCGCTTCGCGAGCCCCCCGCGAACCCGAGACCTCGCCCGATCAGCACACCGTGTGGTGACTCATCCGGGTTCGAGCGGACGCGTCGGCGTGAAATGCGCGAGCCGCGTCGAACGTAGTCCTCCGTGCGCGCCCGCCCCGCGGCGGGCATGCTGAGGTCCCGTGAGCGAAGACGAGAGCACCGACTGGGTCGGCGAGATCAAGCGCATCGCGCTCGTGATGGGCACGTTCGTCGCCCTGATCTGGGGCATCGAGATCGTCGACCAGCTCCTCTTCGGCGGCGGCCTCGATCGCTTCGGCATCCTCCCGCGCCGCGTGGACGGGCTGAGCGGCATCCTCGTCGCGCCCCTCCTCCACGGCGGCTGGTCGCACCTCACGGCGAACACCAGCTCGCTCCTGCTCTTCGGGGGCATCGTGCTGGTACGGAGCCGCGGGGAGTTCGCGCTCGTGACGGCCATGGGCTGGCTGCTCGGCGGGCTCGGCGTCTGGCTCTTCGGGAGCCTCTTCACGCTGCGGAACGCCGTGCACATCGGCGCGAGCGGGGTGATCTTCGCCTACTTCGGCTACCTGCTGACCATCGGGCTCTTCGAGCGGCGCTTCCTCTCGGTGCTCCTCAGCGTCGCCATCGCGGTGACCTATGGCGGCGTGCTCTTCGGCGTGCTGCCGGGCCAGGAGGGCATCAGCTGGGAGGCCCACCTCTTCGGCTTCCTCGCGGGCGTCGCGGCCGCGCGGCTCGTGGCCCGGCGGAAGAAGAAGCGCGAGGCGGAGGCGAAGGCCGACCCGCTCGGTCCTCTGCGCACCAGCGACCGACGCCCCTGACGCCAGCGGCCCGCCCGGGGCGGAGGTCCTCGCCCGAGCTGGCCGGGCGCGCGCTCAGTCCGGCCAGCCGAGGGCCTCGATGGGATCGCCGACGCGGAGGCGGCCCCCCTCGAGGACCCGCGCGACGATGCCGCCCATGCCCATCATGGCGATGAACCCGCCGGGGCCGAGGGCGTCGTCCATCTTCGCGCAGGGGGCGCAGGCGCCGCTGCCCTCGAGGACGACCTCGCCGATGCGGAAGCGGAGACGCCGGAGCGCCTCGAGGTTCACGCCCCCGACGACCAGGTTGCGACGGACGAGCGCGGGCGGGACGGCCTCGCGGCCGAGGAGCCGGGCGATGACCGGCAGGTGCTCGGCCTGGATCAGCGAGACCTGCCGTTTGCCGTTCGCCCGCCCCCTCCAGCGGTCGCCCTCGAGCCCGCGCCCGACCGTCGCGCGCGCCTCGTCGACCTCGCGCATCGCCTCGCCCCGGGCCGGCCGCAGCCCGATCCACCGAAGCGTCCCGCCCGAGGGCACGTCCGCCAGCCGCTCCCGCAACGTCGACACCCCGGGAGTCTGAGGACCCCACCCCACCCCGTCGACCCGCCGCGCCTCGGCGCCCGGCCGGAGGGCGGGGCGCTCCACATCAGACCTCGCTGTCGGCCACGACCCGCCGGCGCTCCACCAGCTCGAGGAAGCCCTCGGGCGTGTAGAAGAAGAAGCGGTAGGGCCCGAAGCCCACCTCGCAGGCGTTGCGGAGCTCGGTCGGCGTCTTCGGCTCGGCGCGCTCCCCGTCCACGGTCGTGCCGTTCTTGCTGCCGGCGTCGGTCACGAACCAGCGGTCGTCCTCGCGGGTCACGTAGGCGTGGTACTTCGACATCTTCGCGAGGAAGAGGCAGACGTCCGCGTTCCGGGCGCGCCCGATGCCGATGCGGTCGGCGAAGATGCCGCCCTTTCGCTTCGTCACCTCGTGGACGCTGCCCACGCGGGAGGGTCCGCCCGCCTTGTCGAGCTCCGCGAGGCGCGCCGCCATCTCCTCGCGGTTCATGAAGCCCGTGTGGAATTCCGGCGCGTCGTCGTCGTCGGTCGAGTCGCGCCGCACCAGGACGGCGTGATCATGGGCCGCTCGAAAGCTCGCCGGCCCCGCCGCGCGCAGCTCCGCGACGTAGTCGTCCACCCGCTTTCCCACTCGCGACAGTCTACCCCGTATGGGCGGCGACACGAAAGCCAGGCGCGGCGGCGCGATTCGCTACCCTGGAGCCATGCGCCCGCTGATCGCCCTCCTCCTGCTCGCCGCCGCGACCCCCGCGCGCGCCGAGCCGGTGGCGACCGGGCGGGCCGGGTGGCTCGGCACCTGGCGGGTGCTGGCCAGCGAGCGAGCGCCCCTGAACGCGGACGCCGAGGCCACCCTCCGCGCCGCCGCCTGCGAGGGTTGCCCCCTGCTGGTGCGAGACGGCGCGCGCCTCGATCTCGACGACGCCGCCGGCCGCGGCGACCGCGTGATCTACCTCGGCCTCACGCTCGAGGCGCCTCGACCCACCACGCTCCACCTCTTCCTCGGCTTCGCCGGCGAGGCCGAGGTCCGCCTGGACGGGGAAGCCCTCGCCCGCTGGGAGCGCGCCCACGACCGCGTCGACGATCGGCACGTCGCCCTCCCCCTCTCCGGCGGCGATCACCACCTCGTCCTCCGCCTCGCGCGCCTGCCCGACCCCGAGCGGGGCCGCCCTCCTCCCTGGAGCCTCCGCGCCCGCTTCCTCTCCGCCGGCTTCCACCCGGGGGCCGGTGAGGTCGGCCTCGACCTCGGCCCCCTCGAGGCCACGCGCGCCCACGCCGCGGCCGCCGCGGCCGTGCGCCTCGACGAGCGCCACCACCTCGAGGCCGGGGCGCCCGCCGCGACGCTCCGGCTCCACCTCCCGGCGGGCGGCGTGGCGCGCGAGGTCCCGCTCCGGCTCGGCGAAGAGTCCCTCGCCCACGCGCCGGAGCGCGGCGTCTGGGGCGCCGGCCTCGCGACCACCGTCCCCCTGCCCGACCGCGGCCCGCTCCGCCTCGAGGCCGCGGTCGCCGGCGAGCGTCGCCGGGTCGGTCAGCTCGTGGCCCTCGATCGCCCCTTGCTCGAGGCGGCGGCCGCCTTCGCCGCGCTCCTCGAGGAGGCGCCGGCCTCGGCGCGCGGACCGCTCCAGTGGCGCCACGAGGAGGCGCTCCGCGTCGTCGCCGACAAGGACCCGGACCGGCGCTGGCGTCAGTGGCTCCGCGACGAGGCCCGCCGGCTCCGCCGCGCCTTCGCCCGGGGTGGCCACCCCTTCGAGGCGCCGCGCGGCTACACGCGCATGGCCCACGTCTCTGTCCTCGACGGCTCCGCCCAGCCCTACGAGCTCTTCGTGCCGCCGGCCTACCGCGGCCGCCGCGCCTGGCCCCTCGTCATCACGCTCCACGGCTACAAGGGCAACGCCGGCGACTACTTCCGCAACACCTTCGGCCTCGCCCGCGACTGGCGCGGCGGCGAGTCCCTCCTCGACCACGGCCGCCACGGCACGGCGCCCACCGAGGGCCCGATGATCGTCCTCGCTCCCCAGGCCCGCGGCAAGAGCCACTACCGCCACGTCGGCGAGGTGGACGTGCTCGAGGCCCTCGCCGACGTGCGCGCCCGCTACCGCGTGGACCCGCGCCGCATCTACATCACCGGCGGCTCCATGGGCGGCACGGCCGCCGCCTACCTCCCCTTCCGCCACCCGGACCTCTTCGCCGCCTCCGCCGCCCTCGCCGGCTACCACGACCAGCGCGTGCGCCAGGACACGCACCACCCGGGGCTGAGCGAGGTCGAGCGCTTCCTCGTCGCCCACCGGAGCGACGTCGACTGGAGCGAGAACGCGCTCCACCTGCCCATGCTCCTCGTCCGCGGGACGCGCGACCGGCCCCTCGCCTGGACCCGGGTGCAGGCCGCCCGGCTCCGCGAGCTCGGCTACGACGTCGAGCACCGCGAGCCCGAGCTCGGCCACAACGTCTGGACCGAGACCTACGCGGAAGGCGCCATCTTCGACTGGTTCGCGCGGCACCGCCGCCCCGAGCGGCCGCGGCGGGTGGTGCTGCGGACGGCACGCGAGCGCACGAACGAGGCCTACTGGGTACGCGTCGACGGTCGCGCCGAGGCCGACGCCTTCGCCGAGGTGCGGGCCGCGATCGAGGGCGGGCGCGTCGTCGTCGAGACCGAAGCGGTGGCCGGGCTGACGCTCTCGCCGACGCCGCCGCTCGTGCCCGAGGGGCCGCTGCGGGTGAGCATCGACGGGCAGGCGCTCGAGGGCCCCGCGCCGCTCTCGCTCCACCGCGAGGGGGAGCGCTGGGCGCTCGGCGCGCTCGAGCTCGCGGGGCGGAAGCGCGCGGGGGTCTCCGGGCCGATCCGCGACGTCTACCACGAGCCCCTCGTCTTCGTGGTGGGCACGCAGGACCCGGCGCACACCTTCACGAACCGGCAGGTGGCGCGGCATTGGGCGCGCGTGCCCGGCTGGGACGTGCGCTACCCGATCGTCGACGACGTGGACGTGACGGCGGAGATGATCGCCGATAAGACGCTGGTGCTCGTCGGGCCGCCCTGGTCGAACGCGCTCCACGCGCGCTGGCGCCGGCAGCTCCCGATCCGCTTCGACCTCGGCGGGCCGGGCGGGGCCGGCCGGGCAGTGCTCGTGGGGGAGGCGCGGCACGCGGGCGACGAGGTGGGGACCGTCTTCGTCGCGCCGAACCCGGACGTGCCCGCGCGGAGCGTGCTGGTGATCGCGGGGCTCGGGCCACTCGGGACCTGGCGCGCGCGCTTCCTCCCCGACCTCCTCCCCGACTGGGTCGTCTTCGACGAGCGGGTGGAGCTGGCGCGCGGGCAGTGGTCCTGCGGGGGCGCGCGGCGCGACGACGGGAGCCCGAACTTCGCCGAGCCGGTGGACTGCGCCTACCGCGACCACGGCCTCTTCGGCATGGGTTGGGAGCTCCGCGAGTGAAGCCCGGGCGGCACCTCGAGGCCTCGAGCACCGTGCGCGCACGCTTCGCCTACGCCTGCGCCGCCTGCGGCTTCGAGGGCGAGGCCGAGGTCGTCGGCGAGGGCTGGGTGGAAGGCGCCGTGGCGGGCGCGGCCGCGAGCGCGCCGGAGCCCGCCGCCGCGGACGGGAGCGCCGCCGCCGACGCGCTCGAGCATGCCGAAGGAGCCGCCTGGGGCGACGCGCTCACGACCGTCGAGCTCGCGCCCTGCCCGCGCTGCGAGGCCCGCGACGGGCGGCGCTGGCGCGCCTGGCTCGGCGCCCAGCTCCCCGGCGCCCTCGCGCTCGGCGCCCTCGCGGGCCTGGTGGTCGCCCTCGGCTCCTTCGTGCTCCGCCCGGAGCCCGACGGATGGCCCCTGCTCCTCGGCCTGGCCGCCTGGCCCCTCGCCGCCGCAGGCGTCCTCGGCGCCCGCGTGAGCCGCAAGCGCCGCCGCGCCACGACGCTCCGCTGGCGCTGATCGCGCGCGCTACTCGGCGGCGGGGGCCTTCTCCTTCGCGGCCGGGTCGTAGGCGAGGTTCGGGGCGAGCCAGCGCTCGACCTCCTCGATGCTCATGCCCTTGCGCTTCGCGTAGTCGGCGACCTGGTCGCGGTCGAGCTTGCCCACGGCGAAGTAGCGGCTCTCGGGGTGCGAGAAGTAGATGCCGCTCACGCTCGCGGCCGGCGCCATGGCGAAGCTCTCGGTCAGCGTCACGCCGATCTCGTCCGCCCCGAGGAGCTCCCAGAGGGTCGCCTTCTCCGTGTGGTCCGGGCAGGCCGGGTAGCCGAAGGCGGGCCGGATGCCGCGGTAGCGCTCGCGGATCAGGTCCTCGCTCGTCAGGTCCTCGTCCTTCCCGTAGCCCCACTCGCGCCGCACCCGCGCGTGCAGCAGCTCCGCGTAAGCCTCCGCGCAGCGGTCGGCGAGCGCCTTGACCATGATCGCGTGGTAGTCGTCGTGGTCCTGCTCGTACTTCGCGACGAGCTCGGCCACGCCGAGGCCCGCCGTCACGCAGAAGGCGCCGAGGTAGTCCTCGTGGGGCGCCGGCGCGAGGAAGTCGGCGAGGGACCAGTAGGGCTGATCGCCCCCCTTCACGGCCTGCTGCCGGAGCATGTGGAAGCGGAGCTTCTCCTTCGCGCGCGCCGCGTCGTCCCAGACGATCAGGTCGTCGCCCTCCCGGTTCGCCGCCCAGAAGCCGTACACGGCCCGCGGCTCGATGAGCTTCTCCGCGATCATCTGCTCGAGGAGCGCGTTGCCCTCGTCGAAGAGCTCCTTCGCCGCCTCGCCGATGTCCGGGTGCGAGAGGATCTTCGGGTAGCGCCCCTTCATCTCCCAGGCGCTGAAGAACATCGTCCAGTCGATGTACTCGCGGATGGCCTCGAGCGGGACCGCCTCCGCGTCGAGCGTCCGCCGCCCGGTGAACTCGGGCGCCGGGATCTCCGCGCCTTCCCAGCGCGTCGGGAGGCCGTTCTCCCGCGCCGTCACGAGGTCGAGCGAGGGCCGCGACTGCTTCATCTCGAAGAGCCGCCGCATCTTCGCCTGCTCCTCCCGGTTCTTCGCGTCGTAGGCCGCCTTCTGCTCGGGCGCGAGGAGCGCCGAGACCACGTTCACCACCCGCGAGGCGTCGAGCACGTGCACGGTCGAGCCGTGGTACTGGGGCGCCACCTTCACCGCCGTGTGCTGCCGGCTCGTGGTCGCGCCGCCGATGAGCAGGGGCACCTCGAAGCCCTCGCGCTCCATCTCCCGCGCCACGAAGACCATCTCGTCGAGCGAGGGGGTGATCAGCCCGCTGAGCCCGACGATGTCGACGTCGTGCTCCTTCGCGGCGCGCAGGATGTCGGCCGCCGGCACCATCACGCCGAGGTCCACGACCTCGTAGCTGTTGCAGCCGAGGACGACGCCCACGATGTTCTTGCCGATGTCGTGCACGTCGCCCTTCACGGTGGCGAGGAGCACCTTCCCCTGCGCCGACGACTCGCCCGACGCCTCCTTCTCCTCCTCCATGAAGGGCTCGAGGTAGGCGACGGACTTCTTCATCACGCGCGCCGACTTCACGACCTGCGGGAGGAACATCTTGCCCGCCCCGAAGAGGTCGCCGACGACGCTCATGCCGTCCATCAGCGGCCCCTCGATCACGTCGAGCGGGCGCCCGTACTTCTGCCGCGCCTCCTCCGTATCCTCCACGACGAAGTCCACGATGCCCTTCACGAGCGCGTGGCTGAGTCGATCCTCCACCGACGCCTCGCGCCAGCTCAGGTCGTCCTCGCGCTTCTTGCCCTTGCCCTTCACCGTCTCGGCGAAGGCGACGAGCCGCTCGGTGGCGTCCTCCCGCCGCGCGAAGAGCACGTCCTCGACCCGCTCGAGGAGCGCCTCGGGGACCTCCTCGTAGACCTCGAGCTGGCCGGCGTTGACGATGCCCATGTCCATGCCGGCCTGGATCGCGTGGTAGAGGAAGGCCGCGTGCATCGCCTCGCGGACCGGGTCGTTGCCCCGGAACGAGAAGCTGAGGTTCGACACGCCGCCGGAGATCTTGGCGCCCGGGCAGGTGGCCTTGATCTGCCGCGTCGCCTCGATGAAGGCGATGGCGTACTGGTCGTGCTCCTCGATGCCCGTCGCGACGGCGAAGATGTTCGGGTCGAAGATGATGTCCGTCGGGTCCCAGCCGGCCTCCTCCGTGAGGAGCCGGTAGGCGCGCTGGCAGATCGTCACCTTGCGCTCGATGGTGTCGGCCTGACCCTCCTCGTCGAAGGCCATGATGACCGCCGCGGCGCCATAGCGCCTCACGGTGCGCGCCTTCTCGAGGAACTCCGCCTCGCCCTCCTTCAGGCTGATCGAGTTCACGATCGCCTTGCCCTGGACGCACTTCAGGCCGGCCTCGAGGACGCTCCACTTGGAGCTGTCGATCATGAAGGGCACGCGCGCGACCTCGGGCTCGGCGCCGAGGAGGTTCAGAAAGCGCGTCATGGCCTGCTCGGAGTCGAGCATGCCCTCGTCCATGTTGATGTCGATGATGTTCGCGCCGCCGCGCACCTGCTGGAGGGCGACGTCCACGGCCTCGTCGAACTTGCCGTTCTTGATGAGGCGCATGAAGCGGCGCGAGCCGGTCACGTTGGTGCGCTCACCGACCATCTGGAAGCCCGAGTCGCCCTTCAGCTCGAGGGGCTCGAGCCCCGCGTAGCGGGTGAACCCGGCCCGGGGCCTGGGCTGGCGCGGCGGGAGGCCCTCGATGGCCTTCGCGATCTCGACGATGTGCGGCGGCGTCGTGCCGCAGCAGCCGCCGAGCATGTTCACGAGGCCGCCCTCGGCGAAGTCCTTCACCAGGCCCGCCATGGTCGGCCCGTCCTGGTCGTACTCGCCGAAGGCGTTCGGGAGGCCGGCGTTCGGGTAGGCGCTGACCCAGCAGCTCGCGACGTCGCTCAGGCGCTGGAGGAAGGGGCGCATCTCCTCGGCCCCGAGGGCGCAGTTGATGCCGACGCTGAAGGGGCGCGCATGCTCGATCGAGTACCAGAAGGCCTCGACGGTCTGGCCGCTGAGCGTGCGCCCGCTCCGGTCCGTGATGGTCACGCTGATCATCAGCGGCAGGCGCATGCCCTTCTCCTCGAAGACCTCCTCGAGGGCGACGATGGCCGCCTTGGCGTTCAGCGTGTCGAAGATGGTCTCGAGGAGGATCAGGTCGACGCCGCCGTCGATGAGCCCGCGCGCCTGCACCGCGTAGGCCGCCTTCACCTCGTCGAAGGTGCACGCCCGAAAGCCCGGATCGTTCACGTCCGGCGAGAGGCTGAGCGTCTTGTTCATCGGGCCCATGGCGCCGGCGACGAAGCGCGGGCGCGAGGGGTCCTTCGCGACGACCTCGGCGACGGCCTCCTTGGCGACCTTCGCGGCGGCGACGTTCAGCTCGTAGGCGAGCTCTTCGAGGGCGTAGTCCGCCTGGGAGATGGCCGTGGAGTTGAAGGTGTTCGTCTCCGTGATGTCCGCGCCGGCCTCGAGGTACTGGCGGTGGATGTCCCGGACGATGTCGGGCCGGGTCAGGCAGAGCAGGTCGTTGTTGCCCTTCAGGTCCTGCGGATGATCCGCGAAGCGTTCGCCCCGGTAGTCGGCCTCCGTGGGCTTCGCGCGCTGGATCATCGTGCCCATCGCGCCATCGAGGACGAGGATGCGCTCCTTCAGGATGGCTTCGAGCTGCTCTCGCGTGTCCATGGTCATTCCTTGTGGGCGGCGGCCGTGACGACCGCGTAGTTCGGCTTCTTCCGCTCGCGCGAGGTGCGCGCGCACTGCTCGACCTCCAGGCCCGCGGCGCGGAGGAGAGCACGGAGCGCCTTCGGCGAGAAGCCGGGCTGTACGTGGCCGTAGGCGCGCGTCTGGTCGAGCTGATCGTGGGCGTCGAGGGTGACGGCGACGAGGGCGCCGCCGGGGCGGAGCACGCGCGTGGCCTCGGCGAGGGCGCGCGCGGGATCGTCGGCGTAGGTGAGCACGTGGAAGAGGAGCACGTGGTCGAAGCGCGCGTCCTCGAAGGGGAGCGCGTCCATGGAGCCGGCCTGGAAGCGCGCGTTGGGGAGGCCCTTCGAGCGGCGGCGCGCGGCGGCGAGGACCTTCTCGCTCCGGTCGACGCCCGTGTAGCTGGCGCAGCGCCCGGCGAGGAGGCGACCGGTCCAGCCGTCGCCGCAGCCGACGTCGAGCACGTCGCCCATGCGGAGCAGGCCGGCGAGGCCGTGCACGAGCGCCTCCCAGGTGCGGCCCGGGGAGTAGTGGCGCTCCATCTCGCCGGCGACGAGGTCGGGCCAGCTCGCGTCCTGCTCGCGGGCCTTGCGGAGGGCGTCGCGGCGGGCGGCGTCGGCGGCGAGGGTGGCGGCGGCGAGGCGGGCGCGGAGGAGCTCCCAGAGCGTGGCGGCGACGGGGGGCATGGCGCCGTGGAGCCGGTAGCGGGTGGAGCTGCCGACGCGGCGATCGTGGAGGAGGCCCGCCTCGCGGAGCTTGCCCAGGTGCGTGGAGACGCGGGACTGGGGGAGCTCGGTGATGGTCGTCAGGTCGGCGACGGAGAGCTCGTCCTCCTCGAGGAGCGCGAGCAGGCGCAGGCGCGTGGCGTCGCCGAAGAGGTGGAGCCACCCCGTCGAGGCCTCGAGCGTCTGATCGTCCTGGGTCAACGTGCTCATGTCGCAGGGTGTACGGGCGCCGGTCTGTTCCCGTGCTGGTCGGGTCTCGCGCAGTCGGGTCTCGCGCTGTGGGGTCTCGTGCAGTCGGGTCTCGCGCAGTCGGGTCTCGCGCAGTCGGTTCACGAGGGTCTGCTCGCGAGAGCGGGCCGCGCGACGAAGCCCATCCGTTCATCAGGATGACCGGATGCGTCGCCGTCCGGTGCCTACTGTGGCGCCTTCCCCCCGCGCCCGCAAGCCCGCGCTATGCTCGCGGCATGAGCAAGGACGTGACGCTGGGCAAGGACGTCTTCATGGGCCTGGCGGCCCTGGGCTGGGCCGACGGGAACCTGGACGCGGACGAGGCGGACGCGATCGCGAAGCTCGCGCTCGACAGCGGGCTGACGGTCGAGGAGGTCGCAGCCATCGAGGAGGCCACGAAGAACCCCTTCGACCTGGCGGACCTCGACACGGAGGGGATGAGCGACGTCGACAAGCTCTTCGTCTACGCCGTCGGCGAGTGGATGGCGACGCTCGACGGGGAGCTCGCGAAGGGCGAGAAGGAGACGCTCCAGAAGCTCGCGGACCTGCTCGGGCTGGACGAGGCGCAGCGAGCCGACGCCGGGATCCTGGTGCGTGAGGTGGCCTACGCCTCGGGCGGAGACCGCCCCTTCGACTACGACCTCACGCAGCTCCGGGACCGGGTGGCCGCGATGGTCGACGCCTGAGCGCCCAGCCGCGTCGCTGGGCTTCCGCGGCCGGCCAGGCCATCTCGCTCTCGAGGTGATGGCCAGCCGTCATGGCCAGCGGGTCGTCGCGAGAGCCCCGCGGAGCGCCGCGCCGCGGGACGCTGCGTCGAGCCGCCTCCCGCTCGACGGGTGACGGTCGACTCGGGGTCGCTGCAGCCCACCGGGCCGCCTCGCCCCGGGACGCGTATCGCCCTCGCGCTCAGCGCGTGACGGTCAGCGTGTAGTCGCTGCAGTCCACCGGGCCGCCGCGCCGCGAGACGCGGACGTAGAGCTCCGAGGGCCAGGCCACCTCACGCACGCGGTAGTCCTCGACGTCCGGGTCGCGCATGTCCTCGGGGTTCACCTCCATGGCCGACTGGTCGTCGGTGAAGGTGTAGGAGGTCAGCTCCCGGGGGACGCCTTCGCCGCAGGTCACGGTCGCCTCGCAGCTCGCGCGCACCTCGAAGACCATCGTCGAGTCGCCCTCGAGCGTGAGCGTGGGCGTCCCGCCGCCGAGCTCGCCCGGCATGCTCAGGGGCGGGAACTGCACGACGAACCAATCCGAGTCGCTCAGCACCGGGATCTTGCCGGTCGCCGTCGTGCTCCCGCCGACGTCCACCACGCCGAGCATCTCGGCCATGGCGCAGTCGTCGGGGATCGTGTCGTCGACGCAGGCCGGCCCCGCGTCCGTGCCGCCCCCGGCGTCCACGCCCGGCCCCGCGTCCACGCCGGGCCCCGCGTCCGCGCCCGGCCCTGCGTCCACGCCCGGCCCGGCGTCGAGGCGCGGCCGCGGCTCGCCCCCGCCGCCCTTGGCGCACCCGGCGAACGCGAGCGCGCCGAGGAGAGCGACGAGGGTGATCCGGCGGGCGAGGCGTCCCATGCGCCCCGCAAGCTACCAAAGCCGGCCCCGGGCCGCACCAATCCGCGACGCCCGGCAGCCGCGCGGGGAGAGGCGGGACGGGCCGCTGCCCCACGCCCGAGCTCCGTCCGCCGCCGACGAGCGCAGCCCCCAGCGGGGCCCCGTTCACCGCGACTCGGCGGCTGGAGAAGACCGTCGACCTGCTCGCCCGGAGGAGTCAGCCCGCGGCGTGATGATCGTGCGAGGCTTCGGCTCGAATACGCGCCCCATTTCGGCGAGGCGAGAATCCGCTGCGGGCCCGAAGGATCGTGCGAGGGCGCTCCGACTGGTGACGAATCCGGGCTAGAGTCCCCGCCGTGCCGCGCTCCCCGCTCCTCTCGCCCTCCCCGGACCCGTCGTGACGGTCCGCACCGTCCTCGTCGCCGGCTGCGGCTTCGTCGGGACCGCCCTCGCCGTCCGACTCCGCGACGCCGGCCACCGCGTGCTCGGCGTCCGCCGCCGAGCCGAGCTCCTCCCGCCGGGCGTCGAGCCAGTGGCCGCCGACCTCACCGATCGCGACGGCCTCGCCCGCGCCCTCGGCGAACGCGTCGACGCCGTGGACGACCTCGTCTACGCCGCCTCCGCGGACGGCCGCTCCGAGGAGGCCTACGTGCGCGCCTACGTCACGGGCCTGGACGTCGCCCTCTCGCTCCTCGCCGGGCGCCGGCTCCGGCGCGCCCTCTTCACGGCGAGCACGGCGGTCTACGGCGTCGACAATGGCAGCTGGGTCGACGAGGCGAGCCCGACCGAGCCCACGCGCTTCACCGGCGCGCGCCTCCTCGACGCCGAGGCGCGGCTCCACGACGCCCCCGTCGAGACCGCGAGCCTCCGCCTGGCCGGCATCTACGGGCCCGGTCGCACGCGCCTCGTGCGCATGGTCCGGGACGGGCAGCTCGAGCGCGACCGCTGGACGAACCGCATCCACCGCGACGACTGCGCGGGGGCGCTCCACGCGCTCCTCGAGACGGCGCCGCTCGCGCCGACCTACGTCGGCGTCGACGACGCGCCGGCGCCCCTCGCGGAGGTCGCCGCCTTCCTCGCCGGGCGCCTCGGCGTCCCCGCTCCCGAGCTCGAGGGCCCGCCGACGGGCAAGCGCTGCGCGAACGCGCGCCTCCGCGGCGCCGGCTGGACGCCGATCCACCCGACCTACCGGGAGGGCTACCCGGAGATCGTCGATGAGCTCCTCGCCGGCCGCACGCAGGGCTGAGCGACCCCGTCGCGGGCTCGCCGCGCGCCTCGTCGTCGGCCTGCTCGGAGCGACCCTCCTCGTCCCTCTCCTCGCGCCCGCGGACGCCGACGCCCAGGAGGGCCCGGACTCGCACGCCTTCACCGAGGATCGCGATCGCAGCGACGAAGCGGAGGCGCGGGCGAGCGGCGAGGAGGACCGGGCCGAGGACGAGGCGCCGAGCCCCCCCGACCTCGCGCCCCGCGCCGTCCCCGACTACGACGGCCGCCCCGCCGCGCCCCCCTCCGCCGGGCGCCAGCTCCTCTGGATCCCGCGCATCCTCTTCGCGCCGCTCTACTTCCTCACCGAGTTCGTCCTCCGCCGCCCGCTCAGCGCCCTGAGCCGCATGGCCGAGCAGAGCACGAGCGACCCCTTGCGCTTCTTCGTCTTCGGCGAACGGCAGCAGGTCGCCATCGCGCCCACGCTCTACATCGACTTCGGCGACCAGCCCTCGGCGGGCCTCTATCTCCGCTGGAACGAGGCCGGCCACCCGAGCCACAAGATGCGCTTCTACTTCGCGACCTGGGGCAAGGACTGGCTCCGGGGTCGCGTGCTCACGCGCTGGGAGCCGGCGCACGAGCGCTGGCGCTTCGAGGCGCGCTTCCACGCCTCGCGCCGCCCGGACGGGCGCTTCTTCGGCATCGGCGCCGAGTCGCGGGACGAGGCGGCGCGCTACCAGTTCCGGCAGCTCGATGGCCAGCTCGCCTTCGAGGGGGAGCCCTGGCGGGCGACCTTCGTGACGACCTGGGCCGGGGTGCGCGAGGTGCGCTTCTCCGACGACGTCTTCGCGGGCGCGACCATCGAGGAGCAGGTCGCCCAGGGCGCCTACCCGACGCCGCCCGGCTACGAGGACGGCTACCTGATCTACGCGCAGGGCGCGGAGGTGATCTTCAACACGCGGCGCGCGCGGCCGGCGGACACGAGCGGCGTGCTCCTCGAGCTCCGGGGCGAGCACGCCTTCGACCTGCGCGACCGGCTCGCGCGCCGCTGGTTCAGCTATGGCGGCGCCGCCGGCGCGTACGTCGACCTCTCCTCGAGCGGGCACGTGCTCGGCGTCATCGCCTCGGCCTCGCTCGTCGAGCCCCTCGCCGGCGAGGTGCCCTTCACCGAGCTCCCCGACCTCGGCGGCAACGGCCCCATGCGCGGCTTCCGCAACGGCCGGCTCCGCGGCCAGAGCGCGGCGAGCGTCGTCGCCCAGTACAGCTGGCCCGTGTGGGTCTACCTCGACGCCATCGCCCACGTGGGCTTCGGCGGCGTCTGGGGCGAGCGCTTCGAGGACTTCTCCTGGGACGACCTGCGCATGAGCTTCGGCATCGGCTTCGGCGCCATCCACAGCGTGGACCACCGCTTCGACTTCACGCTCGCCTGGGGCACCGAGCCGATCACCGCCGGCTTCCAGGTCACGAGCTTCCGGCTGGCGCTCGGGGCGACCTTCGAGTTCGGCAGCGCCCGCTGAGTCGCGCAGGCCCCGCCCGCTTCAGCGGAGGAGGTTGCAGTCGAAGCCCGCGGAAGAGCTCGAGGGGAGGCCGTCGGTCGGGACGTCCACCACGCCCGAGCCCGAGAAGTCCGGGCAGCGGTAGGAGAGCTGCACCTGCGCACGCCCGTGCCGGTCGCTGCCGACGCCATCGTACTGCGGCTCCCCTTGGAGGCTCGCGTCGACCGCGCACTCGCTCTCGGTGACGGTCAAGCGCAGCTCGACGAGCTGCTCGCCGTCCGGGTCCGGTCGGACGACGCTCTCCACGTCGACGGCGAACCCCTCCTCCTCCTCGCGGAGATCGCGCACCCCACAGCGCACCTGGCGCGTGATGGCCTCGTCCCCCGGCGCGCCCTCGGCGCCGAGCGCCGCCGCGTCGAGCTCGAGCACCACGCCGGCCGGCGTCGCCTCGATGTCGTCTCCCCCACACGCCACCCCGAGCGAGATGACGACCCCAATCATCAGCGTGCGGCCCATGCCCCGAACGCTGCCCCATCGGGCGCGTTCCCGGCAACCCCATCGCCCCCGCGCCATCGAGTCGTCACGCCTGGCACGCATGGCGCGAAGCGATCATGGTCCCCGCGATGCGCTCCCCGGCCCGCCTGGCTCCGCTCCTCGTGCTCGCCCTCGCCTGCCCCTCGCTGCGCCCGGCGAGCGAGACGCGCTCCGTCCCGCACACGAACCCCACTCCGCCTCGCCCCGAGCCGCCCGAGACCATGCGCGGCTGGGAGCTCCCGAGCGGCCGCTACCTCCTCGACGGGGTGTTCGTGATGCTCCCGAGCTCTCCGGATGCGGGCGTCCTCTACGCCGATGCGCCGCAGCACGTGCAGCGCGACGCGGGCGGCGAGCTCTTCGTCACGGTGCGGCTCGATGGCCAGCCACTGCGCCTCCGGGTTCATCAGCCCTTCGAGCTGAGCACCTGCCTCCGCGCCCCCAAGGCGGTGCGGGAGAGCGGGCTCGAGTGGCACCTCGGCGCCGGCGCCCGGGTGTACCTGCGCGGGTCCGTCGACGGCGAGCGCATGCGCATCGCCCTCGCTCCCTGGCTCCACGCCCCGACCTACATCGTGCGCCGATCCGACCTCTCCCCCGACGCTTGCTCCCCCCGATGGCCGATGCACGAGGAGCGCGTGGGCCACCGATGCCTTCGCCCGGAGCCCGGCCCCCCGAGGCCCGAGACCCCCGGCGCCCGCCTCGCCGCCGGTGTGCCCGTCGAGACCATCGAGGCGCGCGACGGATGGACCCACGTTAGGGTCCGCGACCCCCACCTTCCCGAGGGCGCCCCGGCGGTCGTCACGGGCTGGCTCTCACCGGACGATCGAGGACACGTGCGCGAGGCCGTGTCCCTGCCCGAGGCGCTCACGGTCAGCGAAGGCTGGCCGCGTCCGAGCGGCGAGGTCGTCTTCCAGTGGAGCACGGACATCAAGCTCGCCTACCCCCGGGTGTTCGGCGACTACTTCGTGAAGCTCGACGGCGAAGTCGGCACGCTCGCCATCCCCGGCTTCGCCCCGGGCCCGCTGCTCGAGGAGAAGCGGGAGACCGCGGCCGTCTCCCCACCGTCCCATGGCTTGGCCCGCGCCGTGCTCCCCGTCGGCACGATGGAGTGCACGCCTCGCGCCAACCCGCCGGTCAGCCCCGACGCGCTCGAGGGCGAGGCGCACGAGCTGCCCGAAGGTTACGGCTCGCTCCCCCGAGCCGTGATCCGGGAGACGATTCAGCGGAACATCGGCGACGTGCGCGGCTGCTACGAGCGGCAGCTCGAGTACTCGCCCGGCCTCGAGGGCCGCCTCGTCTACCGCTTCGTGATCGGGCGCGATGGGAGCGTGAGCATCGTCGGCCTCGTCGACCGCTCCGGGGGGTTCGACCCCTGGGTCGCCGCGTGCATCGCGCGCCGGATGCGGGCCTGGCGCTTCCCGGCGCCGGACGACGGCGGCATCGTGATCGTGACCTACCCCTTCCAGCTCACCCCGATCCGCGATCTCGGCGCGGTCGACTTCCGGCGGGAGGGAGACTAGGCCTCGCCCCATGTCCGCTCGGCGCATCGGCGCGCTCGCGACGCTCGCTCTCCTCGGGGGGCTCGGGGCCTGGGCCATCCCGCGCCTGCGGGTCGAGGCGGACATCACGCACTTCCTCCCGGCCACCGAGGACCGGCAGCTCGCCGAGCTCTCGCGCGCGCTGACCTCCTCGGATCTGAACCGCACGGTCACGCTCACCGTCGGCGCCCCCGACCGCGACACGGCCGCCGCCGCCGCCCGGGAGCTCGGCGACGCGCTCGAGGAGAGCGACGAGGTCGCCTGGGTCCGCGCGGGCCCGGACGACGACCTCCAGGAGGCCTTCTACGAAGCCTACTTCCCGCGCCGCCTCCACTTCATCACGGACGAGCGGCAGGCCCTCGAGGGCGCCTTCACGGACGACGCCCTCCGCGCCCGCGCCCGCCGCCTCAAGGAGCAGCTCGCGAGCCCCACGGGCACCTTCGTCCGCCGCATCGCCCCCGAGGACCCCTGGCTCCTCTTCCTCGACCACGTCCAGCGCCTCCGCGGCGGGCTCCAGGGCGACCTCGAGGTCCACGAGGGCGCCTTCGTCACCGAGCAGGAGGACGGCGTCTGGGGCGTCGTCCTCCTCGCGAGCCGCGCCTCCCCCTTCGACGGCGCCGCCTCCCGCCACCTCCTCGCCGACCTCGACGCCGCCTTCGCCGAGGTGAACCGGGCCCACGGCGGCGAGCTCGTCTTCGAGCAGGCGGGCGTCCACCGCATCGCCGTCCGCTCCGAGCGCCTCATCCGCGCCGACATCCAGCGCGTCTCCGTCGTCGGCACGATCGGCGTCGTCCTCCTGCTCCTCCTCCTCTTCCGCTCGCCGCGCCTCCTCGTCCTCGGCGCCCTCCCGCTCGCGGGCGGCATGGTCGTCTCGGTCGCCACGGTGCAGCTCGTCTTCGGCCGCATCCACGGCCTCACGCTCGCCTTCGGCGCCACCCTCATCGGCGTCGCCCTCGACTACGTCGCGCACCTGCTCAACCACGACCGGCTCGCCTCCGCCGGCAGCCCGGAGGCGACGGCGAAGCGCATCTGGCCCGGCCTCGCCCTCGGCGCGGCCACCACCGTCGCCGGCCTCGCGGGCCTCGCCTGGACCTCCTTCCCGGGCATCCGCCAGATGGCCGTCTTCACCTCCGTCGGCGTGGCGACGGCGCTCCTCCTGACGCGCTTCGTGCTCCCGCCGCTCATGCCGACCGAGTCCACGCCGACGCGCCTCCACCGCGGGCTCGCCGCGCGGGTGAGCGCCGCCGTCGAGGGCCTCGCCTCCCGCCGCCGCGCGCTCTGGGCGCTCCCGGTCCTCGCGCTCGTCGTCGCCGCCCTCGGCCTCCCGCGCCTGAGCTGGATCGACGACATCCGCGCGCTCAACCCGACCGATCCGACCCTCGTCGCCGAGGACGAGCGCGTCCGCGGCCGCGTCGCGCGCATGGAGGCCGGCCGCTTCGCCGTGGCCACCGGCGACGACCTCGAGGCGGCCCTCGTCGCCAACGACGCGCTCCACGCGACCCTCGCCGAAGGGGTCGAGGCCGGCGAGCTCGAGCGCACCCGCTCGCTCCACCCGCTCCTCTGGTCCGCGGCGCTCCAGCGCGAGAACCGCGACGCCATCCCGGACGACGCCTGGGAGCGCACCGTGCGCGCGCTCGAGGCCGAGGACTTCGTCGCCGCGCCCTTCGCCCCCTTCCGCGAGGCCCTCGAGGCCCGCACCGAGCCGCTCCGCTGGGCCGACCTCGAGGCGACCCCCCTCGGCCGCCTCGCGGGCGCCCATCGCATGCCCTTCGGCGAGGGCGAGGCCCTGCTCACCTTCGTCAGCGGCGTGCGTGACCCGGCCGCCGTCCAGGCGCGCGTCGACGCCGTCGAGGGCGCCCGCTGGTTCGACCAGAACGCCTTCATGCAGGCCGCCTACCGCGGCTTCCGCACGCGCACCCTCGAGCTGGTCGGCGTCGGCCTCTTCGCCGTCTTCCTGCTCGTCTTCGTCCGCTACCGCCGGCCGGGGCTCAGCCTCGCCGCCTTCGCGCCGGCCCTCGTCGCCGCCGGCGCCACGCTCGGCGTGCTCGGCCTCCTCGGCCTCGAGGCCAACCTCCTGCACGTGGTCACGCTCCTGCTCGTCTTGAGCATGGGCGTCGACTACGGCGTCTTCATGGTCGAGGCGGAGCTCCACGCCCGCGAGGGCGGCGCCGAGGACGGCCCGGCCACCATCGTCAGCCTGCTCACGGCCTGCCTCTCGACCGTGGCGAGCTTCGGCGTGCTCGCCATGAGCGCGAACCCGGCGCTCCGCGCCATGGGCCTGACCGCCGCCATCGGCGTGCTCCTCAGCCTCCTCCTCGCGCCGACGGCGTGGATCCTCGTCCGCCGCCCGGACCGGCGAGCCGGCTCCGACGCCAGCTCGGGCGACGACGCGTAGGTGCGCGCCTCAGCCCGGACGAGTCACCACGCGGCGTGATGATCGGGTCGCAGTGGATTCTCGAGACGCACGGGATCCAGGCCGTGTCTCGGCGAAGGGAGAGTCCGATTTGGGCCCGAAGGGTCGCGCGAGGGCGCGTCGACGGGTGACGAATGCGGGCTAGAGGCGGAAGACGCGGCGGAGCTCGGCCTCGGACCAGCGCCGGCCGACGTTCACGTCGTGGAAGGTCGTGACGGTCGTGTCCCCGCTCACCTCGACCATGCGCATCTCCACCACGTTCGTGCCCCGGCCGCGCATCACCATGCGCTCGAGGAACTGGTCGAGGGGCGCGCCCTTCGGCCGCAGCGTGAGCTCCCAGCCGCCGTCGTCCTCCCGCGCGTAGCCGATGCGGTAGGTCTCCTCGAGGGCCGCCCTATCGCCCGCGAGCACGTGGCGGAAGCTCGAGACGAAGCCGGCGACGACCGGGTTGCTCGAGAGATCGATCTCCTGCCGCTCGCCGTTCGCCGTCATGGTGAGCCGCCCGTCCTCGATCAGCGCGGCGGAGGGGGTCGGCGAGGTGACGCGGCGGAGCAGCCGGCCCGGGGGCGCGAAGTGGATCTCGCCCTCGCTCCGGAGCGGCACGGCGAGGAGCGCCACACGCTTCTCCTCGCGGAAGCGCGCCGAGAGCCCGCTCATGCCGCGGAAGGCGGTCAGGAGCTCGTCCAGCGAGGGCGCGCGCTCCTGGGCGAGCCCGGGCGCAGCGAGCGCGCCGATCGTGCCTCCGACGAAGAGGGCCAGGGCGAGCGCGGCGGCGAGCCTACGCGCGAATCCGCTCGAGCATCTCACGGGGCGTCTCCATCAGCATCGCCTCGTCGCGCATGGCGACGAGCGTCGTCCAGGCCCGCGCCGCGCGCCGGCCATGGGTGAGGTTCCGGATCTCGTAGGCCACCAGGAGCCGCTGCTCCACGTCCTTGAACCAGGCCTCCACCTGCAGCGTCTCCCCGTAGCGCAGCGGGAAGGCGTAGCGGCAGCGGCTCTCGATCACGACCATGTGCAGGCCGTGCTCGCGGAAGAACGCCATGTCCATGCCGCGCTCCTCGAAGAGCAGCGTGCGGGCGATCTCCAGGTACTTGTAGTAGTGGCCGTGCCATACGATCCGCAGCGGGTCGCAGTCGTGGAAGGGGACGCGCTGCTCGTAGACGGCCGTGGGCCCGGTCTTCTTCACTCTCGGATCCTCCGCAGCAGAACGGGGGCTGGGGACGGGGGGCTGGGCGGGCGCACTGGGCTGGGCTTGGGACGGCTCGGCCCGCCGGGCAAGCCCCGTCAGCTCTCCCCGACCTCCGCGACCTCGCCCTGCGTCGGCGCGTCGTCCTCGCGCCAGAACTCGAAGAAGTTGAACCAGTTCTCCGGCGCGCCGCGCACGAACTCGGCGAGCTGATCCGCGTACTGCTGCGCGTACTCCTGGAGCGCCTCCTGCCGGCGCCGGCGCGGGAGCACGATCCGCTCGGCGAAGGGAATGCAGAAGAGCTCGTAGTGGTTCCCGCCGCGGTAGATGCCCGCCGTGAAGTAGACCGGGCAGCGCAGCATGGACGCGAGGATGTAGGGCCCGGCCGGGAGCTCGGCCTTCCCGCCGAGGAAGTCCACGGTCACGGTCTTCGCGCCCGGCTGCGTCCGATCCCCGAGGATGGCCACGAGCGCGCCCTGTTCGAGCTTCTCGCGGATGGAGAGCATGAAGTCGATCTGGCCCCCGTCGCCGATCTCGATGAGGCTCACCTTCGAGTCCGGGTCGAGCTCCTCGAGCACCTCGTTCCAGCGGCGCGCGTTCTTCGTGTAGACCACCGGGTGGAGCGGCAGGGCCTCGCGGGCGCTCTGCATGCGCATCGCGTAGAAGCTGCCGAGGTGGCCGCCGAGGAGGATGGCGCCGCGCCCCTCGTCCTTGAGCTTCTCGAGGTGGTAGTGGCCGTTGCGGCTGACGCGGAAGTACTTCGTGCGCCCACGAAGGAAGAAGAGCGCGTCGAGGGTGACCTCGCTGAAGCGCCGCACGTGGCGGTAGGACGCGCGGAAGCCCGTCTTCAGGCCGAGCCGGCGGCGGAGCTCGGTGACGGAGCGGCGCGCCGTGCGCGAGAAGAGCGTGAAGTAGAAGGCGACGAAGGCGACGATCAGGCGCGCGGGCCAGCGCCCGAACATGGTCGCGAAGACGATCAGCGCCTTGATGCCGAGGACCGAGCCGCGCTCCTTCTTCGCGCGCCACTCGGGCTCCTCCACCGGGGCGGCGGCCTCCACCTCGGGCATGGGCCCCTCGACCGGCGGCGCGGGGGGCGGCTGGGAGCGCTCGCGGGCGAGCTCCTCGGAGGAGGACGGGGACGCCAGGCTCACGCCTCCCCCTCCGCGCGCTCGGCCGGGAAGAGCTTCGCCAGGAGCCGATCGTGCAGCCCGGCGCCGTAGTCCCGGAAGCGGTACTTCCGCAGCACGTACTCCCCGACGAACATCATCCCCATCAAACCGTACGCGATCCCGCCCGAGTACGCCGCCCACCAGCTCAGCGGCGCGGCGAGCGCGAGCACGCCCGCGGCGGCGCCGTTCAGCGCGAAGAAGACGCACCAGGCGACGGTCACCTGCCGGCAATGGGCCTGCTTCGGGGCGGAGAGCTCCGGCTCCTGCATGCGCGCGAAGCGCTCGATGATCGGCATCTCGCCCTTCAGCGAGGCGGCGAAGGTGGCGAGCAGGGCCCCGTTGATGAGCACCGGCAGGAGCAGCATGAAGCGCGCGTCATCGAAGACCACGCCGAGCAGGAGCAGGCTCATGATGACGAGCGGGATGCGGAGGACGGCGAGCAGGTGCCCGCGCTCGGCCTTGCGGAAGCGGATCGCGATGGCCGGAAGCACGAGCGCCATGACCAGCAGGCCGACGACGCGCGGGCTGAAGTGGGCGAGGCTCCACCAGATGGCAAGGGGATAGACCACCGCGAGCACGACGTTCAGTACGGTGACGACGACCCGCATCCCCCCAGCGCTCCCTCTCCCCCGCCCCTCAGAGCCCGCCGCTCATGACCACGACCTGCCCGGTGATGTAGCCGGCCAGGTCGCTCGCCAGCCAGCCGACGAGGGAGGCGACCTCCTCGGGCTTGCCGACGCGGCGCATGGGAATGTGCTTGAGGATGATGTCGACCGGCGCGTCCTCGATCATGTCGGTCTCGACGAGGCCGGGGGCGATCGCGTTCACGGTCACGCCGCGCTTGGCGACCTCCTGCGCGAGGGACTTGGTCGCGCCGATGAGCCCGGCCTTGGCGGCGGCGTAGTTCACCTGGCCGCGGTTGCCGTCGACGCCGCTGACGCTCGAGATGTTGATGATGCGGCCCCAGCGGCGGCGGACCATGGGCATCACGAGCGGGCGGGTGACGTTGAAGAAGCCGTCGAGCGTGGTGCGGGTGACCGACTCCCACTGCTCCCAGCTCATCTGCGGGAAGCTCGCGTCCTTCGCGATGCCGGCGTTGTTCACGAGCACGCCGACCGGCACCTCGTCGGCGATGAGCTTCTCGAGGGCGGCGCCCGAGGCCTCGCGATCGGTCACGTCGAACTTGAGCAGCGTGACCTGCCCGCCGTCCGCCTCGATGGCGGCCTTCACCTCCTCGGCCGCCGCGTCGTTCGAGCGGTAGTTGAGCAGGATCGGGTGGCCGGCGGCGGCGAGGGTGTGGCAGATGGCGGCGCCGATTCCGCGGCTTCCGCCGGTGACGAGGGCGTGGGGCTTGCTCATCGGGTCTCCTGGGGAATCACGGGGGCGCGCCGGTGGCGGGCCCCGGCGGGATCCTGGGGTCGTCCGCTCGGGCGCGCGAGCCCCGGGACGGCCCGCCGGTGTAGCAGCCGCGGCGGAAAGGTGCATGCAGCCGCCGATCGCGGGCTGCGAGAACGCGAGGGCGAGGCCCACCCGAGGACGCCCCGACGGGCGCGCCGAGCGCTCACCGCCCGTCCGAACGGCTTCGGGCGCGGACCGAGGGGCCGCCCTCAGGCGTCGACGATCGTGAGGTGCAGCAGGCCGAGCACGGCCTCGTCGCCGAGCTCCTCCGCCAGCGCATCCGCCGCCCGGCGCGCCCCACCCGAGAGCTCGACCCCCTGCGCCTCGAGGGCGCGCCGGAGCTCCCCGAGGCGCGAGGCGTGGGCCTCGAAGCGCACCACGAGCGCCGCCCCCTGCTCCGCGCTCTGGCTGACGCGCGCCCCGTGGGCGCGGAAGACCTCGCGCAGCGCCCCACTCCCCCGCGGGAGCGCGACGCACCCTTCGAGCAGGAGCGGCCGTGCCACGGGCCAGAGGGAAGCGCGCCGGGAGCGAGGAGGCAAGCCCGCGCGGCCGGATCGGGCGGCGCTCAATACTCGTCCGGGTACACGCCCTCGAGCCAGGCGTCGACGCACCCCTCGCGGCCCCAGTCGCACGACTTGAGGGTGCAGATCTCGAGCTCGATCTGGACGGCCTTCCCGAACCACGGGAGATCCCACGCCAGCCTCTCCTCGAGCTCCCCATCGCAGCCCCCGCCGCACTCCTCGAGCGCGCCGCAGACCTCTCGGGCCCGCCCCGCGTCGCGCTCCGGCTCGCACTCGGCGAGCGCGTCGCAGGGGGCCGTCTCGTAGCACCGATAGTGCTCGATCACCTCGGGGTCCTCGATGCGGGCGAAGTGTTCGCAGGCCGCGACATCCGCCGTGCCTCCGCAGCGCGTCGTCACGCTCGCGAAGGCCGAACGACAGGCCTCGGCGACCTCGGGCTGCACGGGTCCGCGCACGGCGCGGAAGTCGTTGCGGGGGCAGTAGTAGTTGTCCTCGCAGACGTCCGCGCAGATGCGGATCGAGTCGTACTCCCGGCAGCTGGTGCAGTCCCGGCCGAAGCAGGTCGCGAGGCACCGATCGAAGAGGCTGCCGACCGCGTCGCGGCAGCGGCTCATGGCCTCCGGGCAGGCCAGGCAGCCCCCTTCGACGATGAACTCGGCGCCGCCGGTCTCGGCAGCGCAGGCGAAGAGCATGGGAAGGGAGAGGACGAGCGGGAGAAGAGTACGGGCGTGCATGACGGGCGACCTCCGAAGTGGGCCGCTCTTCGAGCCGACGTCACGCCAGTTGCCGGACAGCCGGCCACGGGCTCCGACGCGGCCGAGCTCCCCGACGCTGGCCCCCTTCGGCGGGCGCCTCGGCGAGCGAAGCCCGCCCGGCGCGCCGGCCACGGGCTCCGACGCGGACGAGCTCCCCGCCCCCCTTCAGCGAGCGACGCGAGCGCCCCCCGACCCCCTTCAGCGAGCGAAGCGAGGCCGGTTGGCTTCGCCCGCGCCCGCTCAGCCCTCGTGGACGATGCGCGCCGTGGTCTCGGAGGGCTCGAGCGCCTCGCGGCCGACCTGGTAGCGGAGGGCGCGCTCGATCACCGGCGCCCAGCTCACCCAGGCGTGGTCGCCGACGTACTCCTCGGCGTGGTGGTGGATGCCGCTCTCCTCGAGGTGCTCGCTGAAGCGCTCGTTCAGGCGCTTGATGCCGCCCCGGTCGTTCGTGCCCCAGGCCAGGAAGACCGAGAGCCGCACGTCCTCCGGGTCGTCCCAGCGGAGGAAGAGGTCCTCGTCGCGCACGCGCGCCGGGTCGGGGGGCCCGAAGATGCGGTGCGTCGGGATGAGGATGCTGTAGAGGCGGTTGTTCGTGAAATCGAGCATCTGCTCGGTGTCGAAGATCGGGCCGCTCAGCGCCGAGACGGAGCGGAAGGCCTCGGGCCGGTCGAGGGCGAAGCGGAGCGCACCGTGGCCGCCCATGCTCACGCCCATCACGTGGCAGCCCTGGGGGCAGGGCTGGGTGTGGTAGCGGCGCACGACCTCGGGCAGGAGCTCGTCGACGACCCAGTCCTGGTAGTGCCGCGTGCCGTCGTGCCAGTTCATCCAGAAGCCGTTGTCGCCCTGGGGGAACATGAGGACGGCGCGCGGGAGGCGACCCTCCCGGTAGGCGGCGTCGAAGCGGGCCGAGAGGCCGTGACGGTCGAAGACGGCCGGGTCGTCGCCGCCGCCGTGGAGGAAGACGACGAGCGGGAGGCGCTCGTCCTCGCGGAAGCCCGGGGGCGTGTAGACCGAGTAGCTGAGCTGCGCGCCGCCCATGGTCTCGGCGCGCACGGGGACGTACTCGAGGCGGCGCTCGAAGCCGCAGCCCGCGAGGAGGACGCCAGCGAGGAGGACGCCAGCGAGGGCGAGGGAGGCGAGCGAGGGCGTGGGGTTTCGCATCATCACCTTTCCGGCCGGGACCACCATCCGGCGCGCGGAGCCGACGCCCCGTCGACATCATGTCTAACACAACCTAGACACGCGTCAAGAATACCTAGACGAGACATGGACAGGCTCCGCGTGGTGCCCTCGGGCTCGGCGCCGCCGCTCGCATCGCCGCTCGCACCGCCGCTCGCGCACGGGTGACACCCTCGGGCGGATCGTCTAACCATGGAGGTCCGCGGCGCGGCCGCGGGGAGGTTCCGTGGAGCAGCTCTCGGGTCTGGACGCAGCGTTTCTGTACCTGGAGACCCCCCAGATGCACATGCACGTCGCGCTCTGCGCCGTGCTCGACCCGAGCGAGATGCCGGGCGGCTATCGCTTCGAGGCCATCGAGAACCTCGTGCTGAGCCGCCTCGACCGGCTGCCCCCGTTCACGCGCCGGCTGGTGATGGACCCGCTCGGCCTCGACCACCCGCACTGGATCGAGGATCCGGAGTTCGATCCGATCCACCACATCCGCCGCGTGAGCTGCCCGGCCCCCGGCGGCTCCCACGAGCTCGGGCGCCTCGTCGGGCGCATCACCAGCCGCCCCCTCCCGCGCGACCGGCCCCTCTGGGAGCTCTGGGTCGTCGAGGGTCTCGCCGAGGGGCGCTTCGCCATCGTCGCCAAAGTCCACCACTCGGCCGTCGACGGCATGATGGGCGCCGGCCTGATGGTGAACCTCTTCGGCATGACGCGGGAGCCCGCCCCGGAGGCGCCGCCGCCGCGGGAGGAGGAGCACCCGGTGCCGCCGGAGCCACGCCCCTCGGACATCGAGATGCTGAAGAGCGCGGCGCGGAAGCGGCTCGCCCAGCCGCGCAAGCTCGTCGACCTGGCCAAGCGCACGGTCGAGCGGGTCGGCGGCGTGGTGGAGCGGCGCCGCGACCCCGAGCTCGCCCACGGGGGCACGCCCCTGACCGCGCCGCGCACCCGCCTGAACCGCCCCATCGGCCCGCAGCGGGACGTCGGCTTCGCGCGCCTCTCGCTCGCCGAGCTGAAGGCGATCAAGGCGGCGGTGGAGGGGGCGAAGCTGAACGACGTGCTCCTCGCCGTCGTCGGGGGCGCGCTCCGCCGCTACCTCGCGCACCACGACGACCTCCCCGAGGTGCCGCTCGTCGCCACCTGCCCCATCGCGACCGGCGCCGGGCGCGGCAACAACAACGTCGCCGCCATGTTCGTGCCCATCGCCACGCACCTCGCGGAGCCGGAGGCGCGCCTCGAGGCGATCCAGGCGGCGACGCGGGGCGCCAAGGAGGAGCACGCGGTCCTCGGCAAGGGCGAGCTGCTCCAGGACTGGGCCGATCTGGCGCCGACGACGACCTTCTCCGTGGCGAGCTCGCTCTACAGCCGGCTGAAGCTGAGCAAGCACCACCGGCCCGTGCACAACCTCATCGTCTCGAACGTCCCCGGGCCGCCCATGCCCGTGTACCTGGCCGGCGCGGAGCTCGAGGCCGCCTACCCCATGGGCCCGATCCTCGACGGCGCGGCCCTGAACGTGACCGTGATGAGCTACCGCGGGCAGGTCGACTTCGGCTTCATGGTCGCGCGCGACGTGGTGCCCGACGTGTGGCGCCTCGCCGACGCCGTCGCCCCCGCCTTCCGCGAGCTCCGCGACGCCGTCCTGGGCGCGCCGAGCGAGGCGAGCCCCGAGCGCTCCACACCAGCCGAGTAGACGGCGAGCAGACGACGAGTAGACGGCCCCGCGCGCTGCCGGCCGGGTGATGGCGGGGCGGGGAGCGCGCCCTCAGCGTCGGCGGAAACGGATGGGGAGGCCCCGCGCCGGCGTGAGCGTGATGTTCCGGCGGACCGTGCGGGGGCGGTAGCCGGGGGCGGCCTCGGGCACGAGGCGGAGGAGGACGGTCGCGAGCACCACGCGCATCTCGTAGAGGGCGAAGGCCTCGCCGATGCAACGCCGGATGCCGCCGCCGAAGGGGAAGAAGGTGTAGGGGGTCGGGCGGGCGCCGAGGAAGCGCTCCGGGTCGAAGCGCCCGGGCTCGGGCCAGACGGCCGGGTTGGTGTGCGCGAGGTAGATGCTGCAGCCGACGGCGACGCCGGCGGGCAGCGCGTGGCCGCCGATGGTCTGCGGGCGCTGGAGTACGCGGCCCACGCCGGGGATCACCGGGTGGACGCGGAGCGTCTCCTTGCAGACGGCGTCGAGGTAGGGGAGCTCGCGGAGCTTCGCCGGGTCGACCTCGCCGTCCGGGAAGGCCTCGTCCAGCTCGCGCTGCACGCGGGCGAGCACGTCGGGGTGCTCGGTGAGCCGGGACACGGTCCAGCTCAGGGCCGTGGCCGTCGTCTCGTGGCCCGCGATGAGGAGCGTGAAGAGCTCGTCGCGGATCTCCTCGTCGCTCATGGGCGTGCCGTCCTCGTGGGTGGCGCCGAGGAGCATGGAGAGGATGTCGTCGCGCTCGGGCCCGCCCGCGTCGCGCTCGCGCCGCCGCTCGGAGACGAGCGCCGCCATCTCGGCGTAGACCTCCTCGCGGAGCCGGAGGAAGCGCCCCCAGGGGGAGAGCGGGCCGTAGTCCTTCTGGAAGGTGCGGACGATGAAGACCGGGTTGTCGAGGATCCGAAGCGCGCGGACGAGCAGCTCGCGCATGCGGTCCTGCTGGGCGCCCTCCTCCATGCCGAAGACGGTGCGCAGGATCACGTCGAGGGTGATGTCCTGCGTGGCCGACTGCATGCGGAAGGTGCGGCCGAGGGGCCAGCGCGCCATGCGCTCGCGGGTGATGTCGCGCATGGCCTCGCCGTAGGCGCGCATGCGCTCGCCGCGGAAGGGCGGGAGGAGGAGGCGGCGCTGGGAGAGGTGGCGCTCGCCGTCGAGGATGAGCAACGAGTAGGTGCCGAGGAAGGGCTCGAGGACGCTGTTGGCCTCGCCCGCATGCATGTCCTCGTGGCCCGAGGCGAAGACCTGCTTGATGGCGTCCGGGTCCGAGAACTGGACGATGGGCGGGACGCCCGGGATGCGGATGGTGAGGGCGTCGCCGAAGCGGTCGCGGCAGGCCTCGAGGAAGGACGCGGGCCGGAAGAGGAAGCCGAACATCTGCGCCACCGGCGGCGACTGGGGGCCCGCGGGGAGCCCGTCCGCGCCGGGGCCGGGCGGCCCGTCGGCGACGCGACGAGCGACGAAGTCGGTGAGGGCGGTGGCGACGGCTTGCACGGCGCCTGCATCTTCTCACGGGGCCCCGGAGGCGTACAGGTCGGGCCGGGCGTCGTGTGGACGCGCTCCGACGCTCGCGGTTGGAACTCACCATGGCCATCGACGTGTTCACCAGCTCGCTCACGGACCAGCTTCGCGGGCTCGTCGTCGAGAGCGCGGAGGCCTCGGACTCGACGGGGCGACGCTCGAAGAGGAGTTCGACCCGGACGAGTCACGCGAGGTCGAGGACCTCCTCGACGACCCGCGCCTGCTCTTCTTCCACGTTCGGCACGTCGAGCGGGCGCGTCGTACCATGGGCATTCGGGGCTGACTGGGCCCTTCGACCGAAGGACGCGCTGCGTCAGCGCCCGAGGCGACCTGGGAGGGGCACGTCCTCGGCGGACTCGAGGCGCGCGGCGAAGGTGCGAGCGAAGCGAGTGGCGGGGGCGCCGTCGACCACGTCGTGATCGAGGCTGAGGGTGAGCGAGAGAAGCTGGCGGGGCATGACCCGACCACCGACGAAGCGGGGCTTCTCGAGGAGGCTGCCGACGGTGACGCCGAGGCTGTGGATGGTGGGGTGCGGGAGGGCGAAGCCGGCGACGCCACGGCCGAACATGCCGACCGAGCTCAGTCCCGCGGTGCCCGCCCAGGCCTTGAGGCGCTCGGGGGCGGCGAGCATGGCGCGGAGGGCGGCGCGGCGGACCGGGCCCGGGAGGCGCGGGAAGAGGTCGACGAGGCGGCGACGACGCTTCGGCATGCCGCCGCGCTGGATGGCGCGGAGCTGGACGTGGACCTCCTCGGCGCTGCGGACGTGGAGGTCGCGGAAGACGTGCGGGACGACGACGGGCTGACCGCGGACCTGGGTCTCGACGATGAGGGAGACGTCGCTCTCGTCGAAGAGGACGAGCCGGTCGCCGACGCGGTAGGCGTGCACCTCGGGGTGCTGGGCCATGGCGCGGCCGAGGGCGCAGGCGAGGACGCCAGTCGTGGAGAGGCGCTCGAGGCCGGCGTCGGCGCGGGCGCGCTGACGGGCGGCGAGCTCGGTGACGTCGACCTCGAGGAAGCCGTGCATCATGTGCTTGTGCTCGCCCATCCGGAGGAAGTCGGCGACGACGTCTCGGTCCGGGCTCCAGGGAACGGTGCGCATGCCCATGCGGGGGTCGTACACCGACCGGGGCGGGGGCGGGGCGAGGGTTCGGTGACGAAGGGCACGGCCCGCGCGGTGGCGAACGGGCTGCGCGGGCGCGCCCGCTCCGTGCAGGCGCTGCGCACGGCGGAAGGGAAGCGCTGCGCGCGGCGTCGTGGAGGCCGCGGGCGACGTCGCGCGCACGTGCTTTGCAGAGCCGCCGGGGCATGACCGCCGACCGCGCCACCATCGACGAGCTCCTCGCCCAGGAGCGGCTCCTGCTCATGGGCGCCTCGACCGACGAGAAGGCCTTCTCGCGCGCCGTGATGCGCGAGCTGCTCGAGAAGGGCTACGACGTCGTCCCGGTGAACCCGCACGTCGAGGGGCCCATCGAAGGGCGCGAGGCCTACACGGACGTGGCCCACGTGCCGGGGGAGGTCGGCGCGGCCATCGTGATGACCTCCGCCGAGCACGCCGCCGACGCGGTGCGCGAGTGCCTGGCGGCGGGCGTGCCGCGCATCTGGCTCCACCGCGGCGCGGGCCCGGGCTCGGTGAGCGACGAGGCCATCGCCCTCTGCCGAGAGGCCGGCGTGCCGCTGGTCGCCGGCGAGTGCCCGCTCATGTTCGTGAAGGAGGCGGGCTTCGTGCACCGCGTCCACCGGTTCGGGAAGAAGGTCGCGGGTACGCTGCCGCAGTAGTCCGCGGCCGCTGCGCGACGGGCTGCTCCCCAACGGGCTGCTGCCCAACGGACTGCTCCTCGCCCTTGCCCGTTCATCTCGGCCGAGGATCGCGGGTCCCCGTCGAACGGCGCGCGATGGCGAGGGCGTTCCGGGTGGGCCCCTCCGATGCCGAGCTCGAGCGGGGACGAGCACGGGCGCGGGCTCGCCCTCGGCCCCTCAGCGCAACCAGGAGTCGAACAGCTCCGCGTGCCGTCGCGCGTCGGCGCGGCCGCGCTCGAGCGTGTCCGCGACCGGCGCGTGCTCGGTGTAGTCCCAGCGGGTGATCGGGAGCGGGGTCTCGGGGGCGACGTAGAGGCGGTGGCCCTGGCGGCCGATCACGCTCGGGTGGTGCGGGCGCGTGAGGAGCACGAGGCTCTTCTCGACGCCGGGGACCCGTTCCGCGAAGTCGGCGGGGGCGTTGTCGACCATGCTCCCGTCGATGAGCTCGAGGTCCGCGTAGCGACCGACGCCGGTGAAGGGCGGCGTGGAGGAGGAGCTGAGGATCAGGTCCACGAGCGCCTCGGGGCTCTCGCAATCACGCGCGTCCCAGACCTCCGGGCGGAAGCCGAGCTTCTGGGGGAAGCTCGGGTGGACCATGCGCGGGCGCACCTTCTTCTCGAGCTGGTAGACGCCGAGCCCGGCGGCGACGCCCAGGACGCCGCGGACGCGGCGCGGGAAGCGCGCGCAGAGGACGAGCAGCGGGAAGGGGAGCGCGCGGATGCGCTCGAAGCCGCCCTCGGAGAACGCGTGGGCGAGCGTGGCCCGGTAGATCTCGTCGTGGGGGAAGGGGCGCTTGCCGTTCAGCCAGCGGCGCATGCTGAAGTGCCCCTTCACGCCTCGGCGCCGCTCGGCGAAGAAGCGCTCGGCGCGTTCGGTCTCGCCGGCGAGGACCATGGTCGCCATGGCGGCGCCCGCGCTGCAGGCGGCCACGGCGGCGATGCGGGGACGGAGCGGCTCGAGCCAGGACTCCATCAGGCCGACCTGGTAGAAGGCCCGGCTCCCTCCCCCGGCGAAGGTGACGGCGACGTCGCGCATGGAGCGGGTGGTAGCGGCTGCCCGCCCCGCCGGCAACGCCGCCCACGCCGCCGCGCCCCCGACGGTCAGCCGCTGGAGACGTCCGAGCGGATCCGCTCGCGGATCATCGCCGCGATCTCGTGCCGCCCTCGGGCCTCCACGCGCCGTCCCACCCGGTCGAGCGCGATGGCGAACGCCTCCTGGATCGTCGCGTTGGCGGGCGCGCGCTCCGCGGCGCTCTCGATCAGCGGGAGCGCCTCCTCCGCCCGGTCGTCGTCGAGCAGCTCCCGGGCGACGCGATAGTCGTGGGCGAGAGTCGAGATCGCGCGCTCGCGTCGACCGAGGTCCTGGTCGACCTCCCGGATCGCCAGCGTGTTGCAGCGACTGTGCTGCAGGGCACGCGAGGTCACGGGCCCGAGCCAGTCGGGGATCAGCGGGTCGAAGCCGCGGCTCCCGACGACGAGCAGGCCCACGTCGGCGGTGGCGTCCACGATGCGCTCGGCGGGCACGCCGACGACCACGCTCACGGCGACGTCGAGCCCCTCGAGGTCGTGTTCGGCGAGGAGCGCGTCGACCTGCTCCCGCGTGGACGCCTCGTCCTGCTCGGCGACCGGGGCCGGATCGCCCTCGCTCGGGATCACCGTCATCACCCGAAGGGGCACGCCGAACGCCCGCGCCATCCGGATGCCGGACGCGAGACCCAGCCTCGAACGGGGGCTCAGGTCGATGGGGCAGAGCACGGGCTGGCCGACGGGGGGCGCGCCACGCACGACCCAGACCGGGACCGAAGCACGCCGCACCACCGCCTCGGCCACCGAGCCCACCAGCCAGCGGCGGATCGTCGCGGGCCTGCCGCCGCCGGTGACGATCAGCTCCGCCCCGACCCGCTGGGCGGTCTCCAACACGAGCTCGGCGGGACGCCGGACCGCCACCTCGACGCGAACGTCCAGGCCGGCGTCGCGGAGCGGTGCGAGGCGAGGCTCGACCAGCTCCTTCGTCTCGGCGACGCGAGACGCCTCGGCGGCCTCTCCCTCGAGGCGGCGTCGCTCCAGCGCGTGCACGACCGAGATGGGGCGTGCGAGTCGTAGGCCCAGCTGCGTCGCGGCGGCCAGGATGTCGTCGGTCTCTTGATCGAGCGGCAGCGCTACGATCACCGGGCGGGGGTCAGTCATGGCGGCTTCTACCTCGGCTCTTCAGTCTTCGGATCGTTCGGGGCCCGCCGGTGATTCGGCGTCCTCGACCGGTTCGTCGGCGGAGGTCCCCGCCGGTGGCTCGTCGTCGTCTGCGGCGTCCCTCGAAGCCTCGGCTTCGGCGCCGGAGGGGGGCTCCGCGAGGTCGTCCGAGCCGTGTTCCTCGCTGAGGGGCACGCCCGTCTCGTCCCGGAGGAGCTGACGCCCATCCGTGAGCCGGCCGAACACGTAGTAGAGGCCGGGGATGAGGAGCACCCCCACCACGGTGCCGAGGAGCATGCCGCCGACTCCGGTCACGCCGATGGTCCGGCTGCCGAGCGCCCCGGCCCCGTGGGCCACGACCAGCGGGAGGAGGCCGGCGATGAAGGCGAAGGAGGTCATCTGGATGGGCCGGAAGCGCAGCATCCCGCCCTCGATCGCGGCATCCTCGAGCGACGCGCCTTCGTTCCGGCGCTGCACCGCGAACTCGACGATCAGGATCGCGTTCTTCCCCAACAATCCCACCAACATGATCAGCCCCAGCTGAGCCCATACATCGTTGGCCAATCCGGCGAGCTGCAGGAACAGGAAGGACCCAAAGATGCCGATGGGGAGAGAGAATATGACCGCGAGCGGAATCAGGAAGCTCTCGTACTGAGCGACGAGCACGAGATAGACGAACACGACCACGATCAGGAAGATGTAGATGGCCTCGTTGCCCGTCCTCGACTCGTCCCAGGAGAGGCCCTCCCAGCCGAGCGAGTAGCCTCGCGGCAGGATCTCGTCGGCCACCTCCTGGATGGCCTCCATCGCCTGCCCGGTGGAGTATCCCTCTGCCGGAACGAGCTGGATCGCCGCCGACGGGTAGAGGTTGTACCGAGTGATCTCGTTCAACCCCTGCCGCCGCTCGACCCGCATGAACGCCGAGTAGGGAACCATCTCACCGTCTTCGTTCTCGACGAACAGATCGTCCAGATCGTCGGGCATGCGACGGAACTGTGGCCACGCTTGCACGTACACCTTGTAGAACCGATTGAATCGCACGAACCCCTGTTCATACGTGCTGCCGATGAGGATATTGAGGTTCGTGAGGGCCGACTCGACGGTGACCCCCTTCTGCATGGCCTTGTCGTTGTCGATGAGCAGCTCGTACTGCGGGTAGTTGGCGGCATAGAAGGTGAAGACGGTGCCCACCTCCTCGCGCTCACGCAGGGCTTCGATGAACGCGTCGTTGATCTCCCCGAGCCGCACGTAGTCCGCCGTGGAGGACTGCGTCTGATCCAGCACGCGCACGGAGATGCCGCCGGCGGCGCCGAAGCCGGGGATCGCGGGAGGCTCGAAGAACTCGAGCTCGACGTCCGTCATCCCCGCGGTGCGTTCCTCCAGCTCCTCGATGATCTCGGTCGCCGTGATCGAGCGCTCGGACCAGTCCTCGAGGTTGATGATGGCGGTGCCCGCGTTGGAGCCGCGGCCCTCGGTCAAGACCTCGTACCCCGCCACGGAGGTCACGGAGCGGACCCCTTCGACCTCGCGGGCGATCTCCTCGAGCTCCTGCGACTTCGCGTTGGTGTACTCGAGCGTCGAGCCCGGCGGGGTCTGGAGGACCGCGTAGAGGACGCCCTGATCCTCACCCGGGATGAAGCCGCTCGGCAGCAGGGAATTCTCGGCGACGATGCCGAATGCGAAGAGGCCGACGGCCGCGAGGGTCAGGATCCGTCGCGCGACGATCGGGCGGAGCAGCCGCCCCGCGTAGATCTTCGTGACCTCGTCGACGCCGCGGCTGAAGCCCTTCTGCACGAAGGGGACGGCGAGGATCGCGAATCCGATGGGGCCCCAGAGGTAGTACGCGACGTACGCGAACCCGCCCAGCGCCGGAAGACCCAGGAGCGCGTACGCGAGGAGCTTGCGCGTCCCCATGGCCTGCATCCGCTCCCGGAGGCCCTTGCTCTCGTTTTCGTGGTGCGGGTCGTGGGGCCGGAGGATCATCGCGCACAGGACCGGCGTCAGGGTCAGGGCGACCACGCCGGAGAGGACGATCGTCGCGGCCATCGTGACGCCGAACTGGCGGTAGAAGACGCCGACCGGCCCGGGGACGAAGGTCACGGGGACGAACACGGCCGTCATCACCAACGTGATCGCGATGATCGCGCCGCTGATCTCCTGGAGCACGGCCATCGTCGCGCGATAGGGCGACAGGTTCGTCGCGGCCATCTTCGCGTGAACGGCCTCGACCACGACGATGGCGTCGTCCACGACGACGCCGATGGCCAAGACCATGGCGAAGAGGGTGATCAGGTTGATGGAGAAGCCCATCAGCTGGAGCACGAAGAAAGCGCCGATGAGCGACACCGGCACCGCCAGCGTCGGGATGATCGTGGACCGCAGGTCTCCGAGGAACATGAAGACCACGAGCGACACGAGGATGAACGCCTCGAGCAGCGTGTGGAGCACCTGCTCGATGGAGGCGTCGACGAACCGCGAGACGTCGTACGCGATCTCGTAGTCCATCCCGGGAGGGAACGACCCTCGCATCTCCTCCAGCGTCGCCTTGATCTCCTCGATGACCTCGGCCGCGTTGGAGCCGGGGGTCTGTTTGAGCACGATGGACGCCGCCGGGTAGCCGTTGAGATCCGAGTAGATGTCGAAGAACTCGGAGCCAAGCTCGACCCCCTCGTGCTCGTCGTCCCGTGAGGAGGTCGCCTCCGCCCCGTCCGCCGCTCTGGCGCCCGCGGCGTCTTCGGCGTCTTCGTCGCCGATGGGCTCGGCGGTCGGCGGGCGGACGCAGATGTCCCTCAGCCGCAAGATCTCCCCGTCCGGCTCCGCCCTCAAGACGATGTTCGCGTACTGCTCTGGCTCCGTGTACCGACCGATGTATGTGATCACATACTCTCTCGACTGAGAGACCATTCCCGTGGCTTGTCCGAGGCGACCTGGAGAACCAATCAAGCTCTGCTGTTCCACGGCCTCCATGACGTCTTCCACTGAAATGTGGTACGCGCGCATCCGCTCGGGGTTGAGCCAGATGCGCATCGCGAAGTTACGGTTCCCCAGGTTCCTCGGGATGCCCATCCCGCGGATCCGCTTCAACCGAGGCATCACATAGACGTTCGCGTAGTTGAAGAGCTCCGTCTGGTCGGCGTCCGGATCCGTGCTGTAGAGGTTCAGGTACATCAGCATGCTCGGCACGACCTGACTGACGAGAATGCCCTCTCTCACCACCAGTGGCGGCAGGCGGCTGAGCACGATGTTGATCCGGTTCTGGACGTTGACGACGTTGATGCTCGGGTCGGTCCCCGGCTCGAAGTAGATCCGGATCGTCGCCTCGCCAGCGCTCGTGGCGTCGGAGACGATGTAGCGCATGTCCTGGACGCCGTTGATCGACTGTTCCAACGGGATCAGGACCGAGTCCACCAGCACGTCGGCGCTGGCGCCGGGGTAGGCGATGGAGACGTAGACGGTGGGCGGCGCGACGCTGGGGAACTGCGCGACGGGGAGGCTCTTGACCCCGAGGCCGCCCAGGAACACGACGATGATCGCCAGGACGATCGCCAGGGCCGGCCTCTTGAGAATGTGCTTGAACATGGTGGTTCTCTTCGATTGGGAAGTCGTCGCTGGTGGGTCCGCGAGCGGGCCGGCTACTCGGCGTGATGGCGCAGGTTCCGGAGGGACTCCTCCGGAGGGATCCGCTCGGGATCGAGGTGCTCGCCTTCGCGCACCTGCCGGACGCCATCGAGCACGTATTGCTCGTCGGGATCGAGGCCGCTTTCGATGACGAAGATGTCATCGGTCTCGTGCGCGACGGTGATCTCGCGCTGATGGGCGACGCCGTCTTCGCCGACCACGAAGACGTACTGCCGGTCGAGGATGTCGAACACGGCTCGCTGAGGGATGACCCGCGCGTCGTGCAGCGTGCCGTTGATCAGGACGGTGCCGGTTTGGCCGTGAAGAAGAAGCCCGTCGGGGTTCGGGAAGTCTGCGCGGAACTGAACGTTCCCGGTCGTGCTGTCGAAGTTCGACTCGACGGTGACGGTGTCGCCCGCGTCCTGGTCGAAGAGCTCACCGTTGGCCAAGCGGAGCTGGATCGTGGCGCCGGGGAACGTGAGCCGATGCGGGCGCTCCGGGTCTCTCGATTCGGGGAGGGACCGGTACTCGAGATAGTCGGCCTCCGGGACGTTGAAGTAGACCCACATCACCTCGTTGTCGGACACGGTGGTGAGGACGTCGCCCTGCTCGACGAGGCTGCCTTGCTGGATGTATTGGCGGTCGACGATGCCGTCGAAGGGAGCGACGATGCTGGTGAAGTCGAACTCGGCTCGGGCGAGGTTCAGCTCCGCCCGCGCCCGATCTCTCGCGGCGGTCACCAGCGCCAGCTCCTGGGCAGAGATCACGTTCTGCTCGGCGAGCATCTGCGCGTTCTGCAGCTCGATCTGGGCGTGATTGAACTCCGCCCGATGGGCGTCGAGTCGGGCCCGATAGAGGACGGGGTAGATCCGGAACAGGACCTGGCCGAGCTGGACGCGCTGCCCCTCCTGGACGGGCACCTCCTCGAGGTAGCCCTCGTCCAGGGCGCGGACCTCGATGTGCCGGCGAGAGTGGATCTGGCAGACGTACTCCTGAGTCGTCGGGACGTCGGTCACAGCCGGGCTGGTCGTCACGATGGGGTGGTGGCCCTCTTCGCTCTCTTCCCCGTGGGCCTCCGAGTGGGAGCACGAGGTCAGGACGAGGGGGAGCGCGAAGACGAGCAGCAGGAGCTTCGCTACGCCTCCAGGGGTCCATCGCTGCTGGGGGTGGCTCACGGCTTCTCCGCTTCTCACGGCTGTTCTCCTGGCTCGGTGTCGGTGCCTACTCCGCGCCTATCGCCCGCCGCAGCGCGGCGTGGGGGAGGTCGCGTGCCGGGTCGGTGCCCGTCGTGGTCGGTTTCGATGGGCGCGAGCTGCGCAGTCGGGGGATCGCGTCGCGCCATGAACGGTTCGAGGGGGGTCGGATGAAACATGAGCAGAGCTCCGGGAGGGGTCGTGAGCAGCCGCCTCGCCGAGGGAACCGGGTCGTGGATTGGTGCGTCGCCACGCCGAGCGAGCCGCGGAGAGGAGCAGGCGTCGGCGAGGGAACGGAGAGCGGGCGTCGGCGAGCGGCGCCCCATCGACGGCGGCGTCGGCCTCGACGACTCCGCGCGTCCACGGAGACGCGGTGGCGCATCGAGCCCGCACCGGTGGCACCCGGCCAAGCCGAAGCTCGAAGGTCCGCCCGAGCGTGTGACCGCCGCAGGCCGGGAGGCAGGCCGGGAGTGGCCGGACGGACGGAGCAGGCCGGGCGGAGCAGGCCGCTTCAGCCGAGCTCAGCCGGGAGGGAGCCCGGGCAGACGGTCGCTCAGGCTCGGGAGCACAGGCTCAGGAGCTGAGAAGCACCGTCTCAGACGGACCGGGCTCGGATGGACCGGGCACGGACGGACCGGGCTCGGGCGGACCGGCTCAGGCGGACCGGCTCAGGCGAGCGGGGGCCCACGCGCAGCGTGACGAGCGACCGCGTCCGCGCCGACCAGAAGGCGCGCGGGCCCGCGCGGAGCGCGCCGCGAGGTCCTCGGCTCGGTGAGCGAGTGATCCCCCGTCGCTCCGTGCTGGCCGTCGCCGTCCTCGAGATCGTCGATCTCTTCGCACTCGAGCGCAACGAGGTCCGGGCTCACCTCCGGTGAGCGCTCGAGGACCTGAGCGCCGAAGGGCACGGCGCCGTGGTCGGGCTGCGTCGCGTGAGCGAGCTCGCCCGCCCCGGCCTGCGAAGACGCCACCTCCGCACGACCTCTCTCCGCGGCGGAGCCGGCGGGGAAGATCATGCTCGTCGCGAGGATGAGGCCCTGGACGAGCGCGGTGAGGCGAGCGGGGGTCAGCGGTCTGCTCCGGAGCTCGATCATGGACCGCTCCGACGCGGTCCGCAACCATGGTCGGGGACCCTCCAGGCCGCACGGACGCCGCCGCGGGCAAGCGACCCGGCCCGCAGGCCGAGCCCATCGAAGACAGCGCGACGCGTCGCCCCCCGGGTCGGAGGGAAGTGCGCTCCGAAGCGCGACGCGCTCCCACGCGCGCTCTCTGCCCGGGCGTCCGCTGCAAGTCGCGCGGGCCGCCAGCGGAGCCGAAGCCGAGCCGACCGGCGCGGCTCGCGGAGGGTCCCCTCAGGGTGCATCCGCCTCGGTGCTCGGCGCGCCCGACGTCGGCGCCGAAGGGGTGTCTCGCTCGGCTCGGAGCAAGAACACCTTCACGGCGTCGGGGGCGACCTGGATGGTACAAGTGGCGGCGAGGTCGGGGCCGTACCCATCCCCCTCGGCGGCCGGAGTGAGCGTGAGCGCGTCCTGGCACGACGCCGAGACGCTGCGTCCGTGCGCCTCGTCGACCCTCACCCGGATCCGCCGGGGCCCCCGCAGGATCGCGGGGAGCGACTCTCCCCCGCCGCTCCGAATCTCGCCGATGTCGAGGGTGATCGTGTAGCGGATCTCGTCCGACCCGACCTCCAGCGTCCCCGACTGCGTCTCCTCGGTCGCCGGCCCCACGTCCTCGCCGAGGATCGAGCCCGGCTCGCTCGTCGCCGACGTGCAGTGCCAGTCGAGGATGACGGCGCCTGCGGGGGTGGCGTCCGGGCCGCAGCCCGCAGCGCAGAGCGCCAACACGGTCGCGGCGAGCACGGTCGCGGAGAGCACCGTCGCGGAGAGCACGGTCGCGCGGCGACGCCGCGTTGCTCCCGGATGACGAGCCGACCCCGAGGGAGCGGCTTCGGGCGGGAGTGCGGCGAGGCGAGTCGGGATCACGGGGGCTCCAGCGGGGACGGAGACGGGCTCGAACGGCCGATCGACCGCCCAACCCGGGAGCGGAGCGGATGATTCCCGCGGGCTGGCTCAGGCACGCAAGCGATCCGCGCCGCGCTCCGCGATCAGGATCGTCGGCAGGTTCGTGTTCGCCGTCGTCACCGCGGGCATCACCGAGGCGTCGATCACCCGGAGCCCCTGGAGCCCGCGCACGCGCAGCTCGGGGTCGACCACCGGACCGATGGGGCAGGTGCAGCTCGGGTGGTAGGTCGTGCCGCAGGCGCGGCGCACGAAGTCCTCGATGGCGGCGTCGTCCTCGAGGCGCTCGGCCGGCCGAAGCGGCGCGCTCCGCCACCCCTCGAACGCGCCCGCGTCGAGGATCCGCCAGGCGAGCCGCACGCCGCGCACGAGGGTCGCGGCGTCCTCGGGCGCCTCGAGGAGCGCCGGATCGATCGCCGGGGGCTCCTCGGCGAAGGGGCTCGCCAGCCGCACGCGCCCGCGGCTCCGCGGCTTGCAGAGCGTCGGCGCGAGGATGTAGCCGTCCTCCCGCGGCCGGCCGGCGAAGTCGTGAGGATCGTGGGCCCAGCCGGGGACGAAGTGAAACTGGATGTCGGGCCGCGGGCCCGGCGCGGTCTTCGCGAAGCCGCCCGCGCTCGGCAGGGGCCAGGCGAGGAGCCCGCGGCGCCGGGTCAGGTAGCGGAGCAGGGTCGCCGGCGTCTCGACGGTCGTGTTCAGGGTCGGCCGCCGCGAGCCATCCGCGAGGTGGACGATGGGGTGGTCCTGCAGGCCCTCGCCGACGGGAAGCGCGTGCCGCGGCGTGATGCCCATGGCGCGGAGGTGCGCCTCGGGGCCGACGCCCGAGAGAAGCAAGAGGTGCGGCGAGCCGATCGCGCCGGCGGCGAGGATGACCTCACGCCGCGCCCGCACCGTCTCCTCCCGGCCCCCGCGCCGCAGCCGCACCCCCACGCAGCGGCGCCCCTCGAAGAGCAGCTCGCGGGCCTGGACGCCGGTCCGCACGATCAGGTTGGGCCGGCGCATGGCCGGGCGGAGGTAGGCCCGCGCCGTGCTCAGCCGCCGGCCGCCGCGCACGTGGAAACGGAACACGCCGAGCCCGGCGAGCTCGGGCCCCTGGAACCCGTCCCGATCGAGCGCAGGCCGAGCTCGGCGCCGGCGGCCAGGTAGCGCTCGACCAGCGGGTGGAGATCCTTCGGCCGCTCGGTGGGCATGCGCCGATCGATGCGCTCGAAGACCGGACGCACGTCCTCCCAGGCCCAGCCCTCGGCGCCCATGGCGGCCCACTCGTCGTAGTCCAGGGGCACGCCGCGGATGGCGATCAGCGTGTTCGTCGAGCCGGAGCCGCCGAGCACCTTGCCGCGGGGCACGTAGACGCGGCGGCCGCCGAGGCCGCGTTGCGGGGTCGTGTAGAAGCCCCAGTCGGCGCTGCTCCGGTGGAGGCGCGACGCGGCGCCGGGGACGATCACGTCGGGGCGCCGGTCCGTGCCGCCCGCCTCGAGCAGGAGCACCCGGTCGCGCCCGCTCGCGCTGAGCCGATCGGCGAGCACGCAGCCGGCCGTGCCCGCGCCGATGACGATCCAGTCGGCCTCCACGACCTCCACCCGGCCGCCCTACTCCGCCGCGTCCTCTTCGCCGTCCGGGAGGCGCTCGATCAGGTGGAAGCCGTAGACGGTCTCGACGGGCTCGCTGAGCGCGCCGACCTCGAGGGCGAAGGCGGCCTCCTCGAAGGGCGGCTGGAAGAGGCCCCGGCCCACGGAGCCGAGGTCGCCGCCGCGCTCGGCCGAGCCGTCCTCGGAGTGCTCGCGCGCGACCTCGGCGAAGTCCTCGCCGCCGTCGATGCGCTCGCGGAGCTGGCGGGTCAGGGCGAGGGCCTCCTCCTGCGTGCGCTCGATCTCCTCGCCGGCGTTCTTCGCGCCGGCGTAGCGCACCAGGATGTGGCGCGTGTGCACCTTCTCGACGGCGCAGCGCTCGGCGAAGGCGTAGCCGTAGTCGGCCTCGATGACCGGCGTGAGCGCGCCGACGCCGACGGCGAAGAGGGGCTCCTCCAGGGCGCCGTGGAGCGCGGGCCAGTCCTCGCGGGCGAAGGTGCCGATGGCGCCGCCGCGGGCCGCGCTCGAGGGGGCGTCGCTCTCCTCGCGCGCCACCTCGGCCAGCGCCTCGCCGCCCTCGACGCGGGCGCGGAGGGCCTCGGCGCGCTCGCGGGCCTCTTCCTTCGAGCGCGTGATCGTCTCCGGCGCGTGAGCGGCGCCCTGCCAGGCGACCATCACCATGCGCGCGCAGGCCTCGGAGTTGTCCTCGGGCGGCCCGGGCGGCTCGGTCGCCTCGGCCTCGGCGGTCGGCTCCTCGGCGGGCTCTTGCGTCGCGGGCGTCTCGGGCTCGGCGGCGGGCTCGTCGTCGCAACCGGCGAGGACGAGGGGGAGCGCGAGGAGACCGGCGAAGAAGGGGGCGGTGCGGCGCATGGGGGCGAGGGTAACGCGTCGCGGGGGTGGTGTGGGGGGCTCCCTCCCTTCGGTCGGGGTGCCATCCGCTATCCGGGCTGGGAGTCGGCTCCGCGGTCCATGCCGCTGCGCGGAGTCGGGCGGCGTGGGCTGCGCGGAGGTGCGGGCGCGCGGGCGGAGGCGGCGTGGGCTGCGTCGAGGGGAGGTGCCCTTCTGTGCGCGGGTTCGCCGCTCTTCGCCGTCGCTGAGAAGGGGGCGTGGTCGGGGGTGTGCCCTTGGTCCACTTCGGATGAGAGTGGGGTCCTTCCGCCTGCGGGCAGGGGCAGGGGCACGGGCACGGGCACGGTCTTTGGGCAGCGTTGCGGGGAGGTGCCCTTCTGGAAGGGGCGCGGTCGGGGGGGGCCCTTGGTCCACTTCGGATGAGTGTGTGGTCCTTCCGCCTGCGGGCACGGGCAGGGGCAGGGGCACGGGCACGGGTCTTCGGGGCTACTGGACCTCGCGGCCCTGGAGCATCTCGGGGGTCGCGAAGGGGAGGTCGTCGAGGTCCTCGCGGCTCCGCACCGGGCGGCAGCCGCCGATCGTGAGCGACTGGCGGATGGTCTCCGTCGGCGCGACGTAGAGCGTGATCGACACGCCGCCCGGGTGGACGAGGAAGATGTCCTGCACGCTCACGTGGCTCTTCCGCCAGGTGAAGCGGAGCGTGGGCACGCCCGCCGCCGACTGCGCCGAGCAGCGCCAGACCCCCGTGGGGCGCCCGTACTGCTCGTTCATCGCGGTCAGGTGCGGGCCCACCCCGCGCGGGTCGATGCGGCTCAGCACCTGCACCTGCTGGAGCACCCGCTCCTCGTCCCCGAAGGCGAAGAGCGCCTGCGCGCCGTTGCCGAGCCGCTCCTCGAGCCAGAACTCCCCGGGCGGCGTCCGCACGCGCCGCGTCACCGCCTCGGGCCGCGCCGAGCGCACCTCGCGCTCCGACTGGCCGAGCGCGACCCCCTCGAGCATCGGCGGCACGAGGCCCGCCGACTCCTCACGCAGCCGCGCCGTCGCCCGCTCGAGCCGCTCCTGCTCGCGCTCCTCCCGCGCCTCCCGCTCGGCCCGCGCCTCGGCGACCAGCGCGTCCTGGCGCGCCTCGCTCCAGAACCAGAAGACCGCCAGACCGCCGCCGACGACGGCGAGGGCGATCAGGGCGGGCGCGATGCTTCGGAGCGACACGCGCGCAGCATACACGCGGGCCGGCGCGGCGCCGCTGCTCGCCCACCGCGGCGCGCCCTCTCCCAGGAAGCGAGTCGCAACGAGCGAGCCCCTCACCGGACGGCGCGGGCGGGCGTTCGCCTCGCCGACCGGATCCCGCTCCGCCCCGCTCCGCCCCGTGCATGGACCGACGACCGAGCCCGCCCGAAGCGCGCCGGCTCCGCTCGAAGGGGCGCGCTCAGACCACGTCCGCGAGCGCCGCCCCGAGCTCGGGGAAGCGCCACTGGAAGCCGAGCTCCCGGAGCTTCGCCGGCACCGCGCGGGTGCTCGAGAGGAGCATCTCGTCGGCCATCTCGCTGCCCATGGCGAGCTTCGCCGCGAACTTCGGCAGCGGCATGAAGGTGGGCCGCGACAGCGCCTTCCCCAGGGCCTCGGTGAAGGCCCGGTTCGTCGCCGGCTCGGGCGCCGTCGCGTTGAAGGGCCCGCTCAGCGCGTCGGTGTCGATGGCGAAGCGGAGCATGGCGACCAGGTCGTCGAGGTGGAGCCAGCTCATGTACTGATCGCCGCTCCCGATGACGCCGCCCACACCGAGCTTGAAGGGCGTCTTCATCTTCTCGAGGGCGCCGCCCTCGGCGCTGAGCACGATGCCGATGCGGGGATGGGCGACCCGGATGCCCGCCTCTCGCGCCGCGTCCGCCGCCGCCTCCCAGGCCACGCAGACCTCCGCGAGGAAGCCCTCCCCGGCCGGCGCGTCCTCGGCGAGCCGCGCGTCCCCCCGGTCGCCGTAGTAGCCGACCGCCGACGCGCTCACGAGCACCTTCGGCTTCGCCTCGAGCCCCGCGAGGGCTTCGGCGAGGAGCGTCGTCCCGTCGACGCGGCTGTCCAGGATCCGCGCCTTCCGCGCGTCGGTCCAGCGGCCCCCGGCGACGCTCTCCCCGGCGAGATGCACCACGGCGTCGACCCCCTCGAGGCCGGCCGCGTCGATGGTCTTCGCGCGGACGTCCCAGCGCACCTCCCCGGGCTTCGGGTCGCGCCGGACGAGGGGCACGACCTCGATCCCGTCGCGACGCAGCGCGTCCTTCAAGGCGGAGCCGACGAGGCCGGTGCTCCCGGTGATGGCGACGCGGCGCGGGCTGCTCATGGAGCGATGGTGGGGCTGGCAGCGAGGGGCGTCCAGAGGGGTGTCCAGAGGCCCGCGAAACCGGGGCCGGGCGGACACGCACGCGCCATGTGGTGGACCGGGCGCTCGGGAGCTATGGTCGCCGCCACATGCATGCGATCTTCGTCACCGCCGAGATCACGCCGTACAGCGGCGCCGGCCCCGCCGCAGAGGTCTGCGGCGCTCTCCCGAAGGGGCTCCGCTCCCTCGATCACGCCGTCACGGTCGTCTCGCCCCTCTACCGATCCATCGATCCCGACGCCCACTCGCTGGCGCGCCGGCTCTCGAAGGTCGAGGTCGAGGTCGGCGGCGAGACCCAGGCCTGCGAGATCTACACGGGCCGCACGGTCTCGGGCGTCGAGCTGATCTTCCTCGGCCACGAGACCCTCTTCCACGGCACGGACGACTTCGAGCTCGGCGACGACGAGACCGTCGCGCGGCGGGCCGCGGTCTTCGCGCGCGCGGCGGCGAAGGTCGTCTCGGACCTCGAGGACGTGGACCTCGTGCACGCCCACGACTGGGTGGGCGGCGCCTTCCTCGCGGCCCTCGGCGAGACGGCGCTCCCGACCGTGCTCACGCTCCACCGGGGCGCGGAGCAGCGGCGCTTCGGCGGCGCGGTCGGCGAGCTCTTCGGGGACGCGGCGGCCGACGTGGACGGCGCGAAGGCGCCGCTCGTGGCCGGGCTGAAGCGGGCCCAGCGGGTGACCGTGAGCTCGCCGCGCGCGGCCGACGCGCTCCGCGGGACGCTCGCGGACGTCATGGATCCGGAAGCGCTCGTGGGGATCCCCGCGGGCATCGATGCCTCCATCTGGAACCCGCTCACGGACCCGCACCTGCCGCATCGCTTCGACCCGGTCGACCTCGGCGGCAAGGCGAAATGCAAGGCCGAGCTCCAGCGCGACCTCGAGCTCCCGGTGGAGGCGGAGGTGCCGATGGTGGCCCTCGAGGAGCGCAGCAACGGCGCCGGCCTCGAGCTCTTCGTGAAGATCGCCTCGCAGATCCTCCGCAACCAGGTGCAGCTCGTCTTCGTCGCCGCCGACAGCCCGGAGCCGCTCGTCGAGCGCCTCGACGAGCTGGACGAGCGCTGGCCCGACCAGGCGGCGCTCCTGACCGAGGCCGATGAAGAGCTGCGCCACCAGCTCGTCGCCGCGGCCGACCTGGTCCTGGTCGCGCCGGAGACGGCGCCCTCGGGCGGGCCGGAGATGCGCGCGCACCGCTACGGCGCCGTGCCGATCGTGCACCACGTGGACGCGCTCGCCGACTCGGTCGTCGACTGCGACGCCAAGCTCGACACCGGCACCGGCTTCGCCTTCGGCGCGTTCGACGCGGACGAGATGCTCGCCGCCGTGCGCCGGGCCCTCGGCGCCTACCGGCAGCCGGAGGCCTTCGAGGCGCTCCAGCGGCGGGTGATGCGCGTGGACCACAGCTGGGATCGGAGCGCGCGCCTCTACGAGGGGCTCTACCGCGAGCTCCTCGAGAGCGACGGATAGGCCGCACGGCTCGCGACGCGGTCGGCCGCCCGCCCCGCCATCCGACGCGGCGCGCGGCGCGCGGCCTCAGCGCTTCTTCGGGAGCTGGGCGTCGCTCGGCCGCACGTAGTGGGGCTCGAGCGCGTCGAGCGCGTCGAGGTCGCCCGCGAGCAGCCGCCTCAGGGCCTCGCGCCCGACCTCCCGGGCGTGCGGCGGCGCCACGACCGAGGCCCCGGGCAGCTCGAGGTCCTCGGTCGCCAGGAGCCGCGCGCCCTCGACGCGCGCCCGGGCGACCTCGGGCTTCGCGAGGAGAGGCGCCAGCACCTCGTCGAGGACGCCCTCGGCCCCGCCGGCGTAGATCGCCGCGAAGACCTCGCCCCGGCCCGCGTTCACGACCGGCGCCACCGCCTCGCCCTCCCCCGGCGCCGCGGCCCGCGCCATCGCCCGGAGCGAGCCCACGCCGAGCAACGGCACGCCGAGCGCCAGCGCCAGCCCCTTCGCCGCCGCGACGCCGACCCGCGTCCCGGTGAACGATCCGGGCCCGATGCCCACGGCCAGGGCGTCCAGCGTGCTCGCCTCCCAGCCGAGCTCCCCGAGCAGGGCCTCGGCGAAGGGCAGGAGCAGGTCCCCGGGCTGGCCCCTCTCCTCCCGCGTGGCGCGCACCGCCTCGCCCTCGAGCAGGGCGGCGGAGCAGCGGCGCGTGGAGGACTCGAAGGCGAGCAGGCGGGGGTTCGTCGGCAGGGGCATCGGGGAGAGATGGCGGGGTGGCTTCTTGACCCCCGCGCGCCGCGAGGCTATCGCCGCCGAGGGTCCGGCGCGAGCCGAGCCCGCGCTCGCCGATGCTTCACCTGCTGCAGCCCACCGACCCCCGCTGGCTCGACGCCGCCGCCGCGGACCTCGACGGGCTCCTCGCCGACCACGCCCACTGCGAGCTCAAGGCCGCCCAGAGCGCCTTGGCCCTCGTGGGGCGCTTCGGCGCCGACGCCCCCGAGATCGTGGAGCCCCTCAGCGCGCTGGCGCGCGAGGAGACGCAGCACTTCCGCCAGGTGCACACGCGCCTCGAGGGCCGCGCCGCCCCGCTCGGCAAGCCCGAGAAGGACCTCTACGTGAAGGCGCTCACCAAGGCCGCGCGTCGGGACCACCGCGAGACGCCCGTGCTCCTCGACAAGCTCCTCGTCTCCGCCCTGATCGAGGCGCGGAGCTGCGAGCGCTTCAAGCTCCTCGCCGAAGGCTTGCCCGACGAGGACCTCGCGGGGTTCTATCGGGGCCTGATGGCCGCGGAGGCCCGGCACTTCACCCTCTTCTCCGGCCTCGCCGAAGCGCGCTTCGGCGCGGTCGCGCGGGACCGGCTCGCCACGCTCGCCGAGCGGGAAGCCGCCGTCGCCCACGCGCTCCCCCTCGGCCCGACGGTGCACGGATGAGCGCCCGGGACGCCCGCGAGCCCGCGAAGGAGCCCGCCGAGCGCCGACGCGGGCCCGACGAGCTCGAGGACTCCTCCTGGGAGAAGTTCAAGGCGAACATGCGCACCATCGGGGGCGCGGTGCTGCTCGCCATCTTCATCCGCATCGTGCTCTTCGAGGCCTTCGAGATCGACGGGCCCTCGATGGAGCCGACGCTCCAGCACGGCGATCGGGTCGTCGTCGCGAAGATGCTCTACGGGCTCTTCCTGCCCTATACGCACGAAGCCGTGATGACCTGGGGCAGCCCGCACCTCGGCGACGTCGTCATCGTGAACAGCCCCGCCGATGGCGTGGACATCGTCAAGCGCGTGATCGGCGTGGCCGGCGACACGATCGAGATCCGCGACGGGCGCATCCTCCGCAACGGCGACGCCGTCCCCCACGAGGTGGTCGAGCCCTGCGAGCTGGACGAGCAGAAGGAGGAAGACCCCTACTGCCACATCTACGAGGAGCAGATCGGCGACGTGACCTACCACGTCAGCCACTCGGAGCGCTGGGAGGACTACGACCGCGCGCCGGTGGTGGTCCCCGAGGGGCACATCTACGTCCGGGGCGACCATCGGGACCGCTCGAACGACAGCACCAACCCGCTCATCGGGCCCATCCCGGTCTCGCGCGTGAAGGGCAAGGCGCTCTTCATCTACCTGAGCTGCGACGAGCGCGGCGGCGGCGGCTTCCTCTGCGGCGAGTTCCGCTGGAACCGCTTCTTCATGACCGTCGACTGAGCGCGCCCCGTCTCTCCGACCGGTCCCGCGACCGGCGCGACGCTCGGTTCAGGCGAGCGGCAGGGCGCGGCGGCGCTGCTGCTGCGTGCGGTCGACGCGGTTGCCGGGGCGGACGATCGCGCGGCGGGGCCGGTCTTCCGGGAGCGCCTCGAAGGCGCCCTTCCAGTGGCGGAAGCGGCCCCCGGCGCGCACGGCGTCGAGCACGGCGCGCCCCTCGGCCTGGCCGCCCTGCGCGAGCACGTACTCGACCCACGCCCAGCGCGCGCTCGTCGCGCGCAGATCCACCTTACCCTTCACGCCGCGGCGGAGCCGCTTGAGCCGCCGCTCGACCACGTCGATGCCGGCGAAGGGCGCGCCGTCGAGGGGCGTGTTTCGCTTCGCGCAGAAGGGCGCGATGCCGAGCGAGAGGGGCACGCGCTTCGCGAGCTGGAGCGAGAAGGCGATCAGCTCGTCGATGTCTTCCTCGGTCTCCTCCGGGAGGCCGACCATCATGTAGAGCTTGAGGCGCTTGAAGCCGTGCGCCCGCGCGAGCTCGGCCGCCCGCTCGAGCACGTCCTCGCGCGCGCGCCGCTGCACCAGGTCGCGCAGGCGCTGGCTGGCTCCGTCGGAGGCCGTCGTGAGCACGGTCTGGCCGCCGCGCCGGAGCGCCGCCAGGAAGCGGTCGTTCAGCCGGTCGGCGCGGAGCGAGGAGAGGCCGACCTCGCGCCCCGAGTCCACGAGGCGCTCGACGATCTCCGTGATCTGCGGGTGGTCGGTCGTCGCGGCGCCGACGAGGCCCACGCGCTTGGCGTGGTCCGGCACGAGCCCGACGACCCGGTCGGCGTCGACGGTGCGCATGCCGCCGTTCGTCGAGCGCCGCATCACGCAGTAGCTGCAGCCGCGGTGGCAGCCGCGCTCCGGCTCGATGAGGAACATGTCCCGCAGCTCGGTGTGGGGCGTGACGATCTGCGAGCGGGCCGGGAGGAGCGCGTCGTCGCAGCGGGCCACCGGCGGCATGGCGTCGCCGTGGAGCGCAGGGACCCAGGCGCTGGGCACGGCGTCGGCGAGCGCCCGGAGCGCCTGGTCCTTGCGGCCCGGGCCGAGCGCGAAGAGCACGTCCAGGGCCTGGTGGAGCGTCTCGTCGGCCTCGCCCATGAGCACCGCGTCCACGTAGGGCCCGAGCGGGAGCGGGTTCGAGAAGGTGAGCGGGCCGCCGGCGAGCACGAAGGGGTGGCGGTCGTCGCGCTCCTCGGCCAGGGCCGGGAGCCCCGCGAGCTCGAGCACCTCGATGACGCCCGCGAGCTCGATCTCGTAGGCGACGCTGAGGCCGATGACCGGGTAGCCGCCGACCGGCTTCTCGGCCTCGTAGGTCACGAGCGGCGCGCGGCTCGCCTTCCAGCTCGGCACGTCGTCGGGCAGGAAGGCGCGATGGGCGGCGCGCCCCGGCGTCTCGTTCACGGCCCGGTAGAGGCTCTGGAAACCGAGCGAGGACATGCCCGCCGCGTAGGGGCTCGGGTAGAGCAGGCAGAGCTCGTCGGGCGCCTCCTTCACGAGCGTGCCCGTCTCCGCCGCGCGGCGTTCGCGCAGGAGATCACGGGGCTTGGAGCTGCGTCCGCGGCGGGCCACGACCGGGCAGTATGGCGGCGGGGCCGGGGAGCGTCACGCCGAGCCCGCTGGGAGCGCGGCCTTTGGGCTCGCCTGGGGCGGCGGCCAGCGCGTCCGAGGGGCGCCCTCAGGCGGCGCGCCGGCCGGCGAGGCCTCGGGCGTCACGTCCGGCTCCGGATGGACGACCACGTCGACGACCTGCGGCCACTCGCTGCGGATGGCCTCGCTGGCGCGCGCGACCGCCTCCCCGGCGGCCACCAGCGAGAGGTGCGGGGGCAGGCGGAGGCGGAGATCCATGAACACGGCCGAAGGCGTGCCCCGCGTGCGCACGGCGTGGGCCGAGACGACCGGCGGGACGGCCTCGACCACGCGCCGCACCTGCTCCGGCGGCACGAGCGCGACGTCGGCGAGGTAGGCGGCGTTGTCCCGGAGCACGTCCACGCCCGCCTTGCCGACGAGCACGGCGACGACGAGCGCGGCCACCACGTCGAGGCCCGGCTGGCCGAGCCAGGTGAGCGCCGTCGCGAGGAGCACGCCCGCCGTGACGTAGCAGTCGGCGCGCGTGTGACGCGCATCCGAGGCGAGGAGCGTGCTGCCGAGGCGCTCCGCCGCCCGGGCCTGCCAGCGAGCGACGCCCAGGTTGATGGCGAGCGTGCCGAGGAGCACGGCGAAGGCGCCGCCGCCGACGCGGGGGAGCACGGCCCGGCCGTCCGAGAGCCGCACCACCGCCTCGCTCCCGACCTCGGCCGCCAGGAGCAGGAGCGAGACGCCGAGCGCGACCCCCGCGAAGGCCTCGTACTTGCGGTGACCGTAGGGGTGCGTGGCGCTCGGCGGCCGGCAGGCGATGGCGAGACCCCCGAGCGCGACCAGCGAGGCGAAGCCGTCCGTCAGGCTGTGGTAGCCGTCCGCCTCGATGGAGAGCATCGCCGCGACGCGCCCGTAGCCGATCTTCGCCGCCGCCACGACGAGGTTCAGGCCGAGGGCCGCGAGGAGCACCCGGCGCACGCCCGCGTCCCGGGCGTCCTCCCCCCGGAGACCCACTCCGTCCATCGCGCCGCCGGGGTCCGGAGCGTTGGCTTCTCGACGCGAGCGGCCGGGAACCACGGCCCAGCCCGCGAGCGGGTCTCCGCCCTCAGCCACGGGCCGGCTCCGGAGCGCGCCCCAGCTCGTGGGCGAAGACGTGGAGGAGCACGCCGGCGACGAAGGCCTGGGCCGCGGCGAGGGCCGGCCCCTCGGGGAGGTGCCCGTGGCTGAGGGCGAAGCCGGCGACCGTGCCCCCGGCGATCAGCACCAGCGCCCGCCGGCCGCGGCCACGCTCCGCTTGGCGAGGAGGCCCCAGAGGCCGGCGGCCACCGGGAGCCGATGCAGGACGACGGCGAGGCCCATGGCGTGCTCGTGGTGCCCGTGGCTCTCGTGCCCGTGCCCGTGCCCGCCTGCCTCGCCCAGCCCGAGGGCCACTCCGTCGATCAGGGCGTGCGCCGCGAGGCCCAGCACGGCGACGCCGAGCCAGACGGAGGAACGCGCCCAACGGGCCTCGACGACCCGCTCGGCGGCGGCCGGCAGGGCGAAGCCGACGGCGGCGACGACGAGGGCGATCGCGCCGCAGGCCTCGAGGCACTCCGGCAGGACGTGGCCCAGCACCAGGAACGCGACGGCGCCGAGCACGGCCCACTGGAGGATGCGGCGCCCCCCCGGGGTGCGGCGGAGCGCGGCGTGCAGGAGGGGACCGGCGGCGAGGGCGAGGAGGCTGGCGGCGAGGAGGGCGTGGGGTTGCATGGGTCGATCTCCGGGGGTGGCGGGACGGGCGGTGGGGTCGGACGGGGGCGCCTCGCGGCGCGCTCAGGACAGGACGGGGAGGCGGCGACGCTCCGCCCGCGGCGCCGGCTCGGGGGCCCGGCGCGCTCCGCGATCGAGGCGGCGGAGGAGCACGACCGTCGCGATCACCGGGATGGCGAAGGCGACCACGCGGCTCGCGCCGGGCAGCAGGCGGAGCGTCGGGGCCCCGGCGAAGAAGTAGAAGGTGTTGAAGGCCGCGAAGCTCGCGAGGGCGAGGACGCGGTGGCGGCGCCGGCGCGCGTCCGGCACGGCGCGGGCGAGGGCGCGCTCGAGGCCATGGAAGAGCAGCGCGCTCAGGGCGGAGCCGGCGAGGAGCGTGAGGGGCGCGGCGACGAGGGCCGGGACGCTCGGCGCGAACGCGAAGCCCGGGCCGAGGAGGAGCTCGGCGCTCATCGGCGCCTCGGTCCAGCGCCCGTCGAAGTAGGCCTCCCAGGTGCCGGCGCGGAGCGCGTAGTAGGCGTAGAAGGCGAAGACGAGGCCGGGGAAGGCGTAGAAGACGAGACGGCGGTCTGCGCCGGCGAGGCCGCGCTCGTAGGCGCGCTCGCGATCGAGGTCGGCGCAGCCCTTCGCGCAGCCGGTGCAGGGAGCGCAGCCGGAGGCGGCCCGCTCGGGGCGCGCGACCGCGGGCGCGGCGTCGGTGTAGATGCGCTCGACGACGCCGACCGGGCAGGCGTGGTGGCAGAAGCTCCGCCCACCGAAGAGGAGGTTCAGCGCGAAGGCCGCGAGGCCGAGCCCGCCGAGGAAGACGCCGAGGGCGAGGGGGTCGCCGTTGGTGCCGACGAGGCGCAGGGCGAGGCAGGTCAGCAGCACGGCGAAGGAGGCGCGGAGGCCGAGGCGGCGCCAGCGGGCCGGCACGCGACGACGGCCCCGATGAAGACGGGCGCCGAGGGCGCCGACGGCCGCGATCGGACAGGCGCGGCGCCAGGCGTGGAAGCCCGCGAGGACGATGCCCGCGGGGACCAGGGGCATGATGACGGTCCAGAAGAGGCGCGGGCCGACCGGGTGCGCGACGACCAGGGCGAGCGTGGCCCCGTACCCCGCGAGGAGCACGGATCGGGCGCGGCTCGGTGGGCTCTCTCGGCGCATGGCTCGGCTCGGTGGTCTCTCTCCGGTGCGCGTCGCGCAGGTCTCCATCGCGACGGCGCACCACGCCCCGTCGCCCGCCGCGCGGAGGCGGCGTACGTCCGCCGTCGCCCTCGGCCGGCGCGGTGTTCGCGCCGCGGGCTTCGGCTCCCTCTGCTCTTCTACGGGCGGGCGGTGAGAAAGATCTCCCGACCGCTGAATCTCTCGCCCGGTCCCTCGTCCGACAGCGTCGACGCGCCAGGGTTCCCGGGCCCCTCATCCCATGGACACGTGCTCGCCGCGATCATTGGGCCGCGTCGCGCCGTCCCTCTCCTCTCCTCCATGTCTCGGGCCGCGCGCGACGGCTCGGCGCTCGGAGGAGCAACGCCCGTTCCCGCGCGCTTTCGCGGGCGATCCCCGGGGGCCGTCCGCCGGAGCGTGTCCCCTTCGCCGCGCTGGCCGCGTCCCGGACGACACGCCGCGCGCGCCGGCCGCAGCCCCGCGAGCGACCCGCGCGCCTCGGCGAGTCAGCCGAGGATCATCGACTCGCTGAGCAGCTCCCCGCTCTCGTAGCGGCGGAGGTTCCAGCGTTCGAAGAGCTCCTCGTCTTCGCCGTGCAAGAGGTGCCGCGCGATCTTCTTGCCCATCACCGGCGCCATCATGAAGCCGTGGCCCATGAAGCCGCAGGCGAGCACGAAGCCCTCGAGCGCGTCCACGCGGCCGACGAGCGGGTTCCCGTCCGGCGTGATGTCGTAGAAGCCCGCCCATTGGCGGAGCACGCGCACGCCGCCGAGCCGCGGGATGGTCCGCGTGAGCTCCCTCGCGTAGAGCCCGAGGAAGCGCAGCGAGCTCCGCTGGTCGTAGCCGCTCGGCACCTTCTCGTTCGAGATGCCCCCGACGATCTCGCCGCGCATGGACTGGCTGCAGTAGAGGCCGGTCGCGAGATCGGCGACGAAGGGGCGGAGGAAGGGCTTGAGGGGCTCCGTGGAGCAGATCTCGTGGCGGTGGGGCCGGTTCGGCAGGTCGATGTCGACGAGCCTCGCGACCTCCGGGCTCCAGGCGCCGGCCGCGTTGATGACGAGCGGCGCGCGGATGCGCTTGTCCTTCGTCGCGACGCCCGTGACGCGCCGCCCGTCGGTCTCGATGGCGACGACCTCGGTGAAGGGAAAGATGCCGACCCGCTGCTCGGCGCAGCCGCGGGCGTAGCCCCAGACGAAGGGCCAGGGGAAGACGACGGCGTCCTTCGGGTTGTAGCTCGCCGCGACGACGTCGCGCGTGTCGACCACGGGCGCGAGCTTCTTCACGCCGGCCGCGTCGATGAGCTCGGTCGGCAGGCCGTTCGCGCGCTGCAGCGCCACGCTCGCCTCGAGCTGGGCGGCCCGCTCCTCGCTCCGCGCGAGGAAGAGGTAGCCCGCCTGCCGGAACCAGACGTTGATGCGCATCGTCGTCGCGAAGTCCGCGCAGATCTGCAGCGACTCGCGCATGAGGCGGATGTTGCGCTCCGTCGACCACTGGGCGCGGACGCCGCCACCGTTGCGGCCGGAGGCCCCGCTGCAGAGGTAGCTCCGCTCGAGCACGACGATGCGCCCGGCCCCCTCGCGGGCGAGGTGGTAGGCGATGGAGAGGCCCATGATGCCGCCGCCGATGACGACGACCTCGGCCTCGTCGGGCAGGTCGTGGGCGCCGTGGGTCGTGCGCATCAGGCGCCCTCCCCGTCGTCGACGAGGCGCGCCAGCTCGGCGAGGGGCACGGGCCTGAGCGGCGGCCGGGGCGTGATCGGCGCGTCGGCGACCTCTCCGCCGAGCGCCGCCAGCGCCCGGGCACAGAGGGAGACGCACTGCTTGCCCTGGCACCAGCCGGTCGCGAAGCCCGTGTAGCGCTTGGCCGCCTCGAGGTCGCGATGACCTCGCGCGACCGCCTCCTCGAGCTCGTGGAGCGTGACGTCCTCGCAGCGACAGACGACGACCTTGTCCGACGCCGAGCGCGGGAGCGCGCCCCGCTCGGCGGGCGCCGGGGACGGGCGCTCGGGCGTGAAGGCTGCGGGCACCTCCCCCCGCGCGACCCGCGCCGCGCCGCGTCCGGCCTCGCGCGCCTGGCGCGCGGCGCCCTCCCCCACCCGGCCCGTGCAGCGGCCGGCCGCGAAGACCGCTGGGTGCGCCGTGCGCCCGTGCTCATCGGCCGCGACGAGGAAGCCCCGGCCGTCGAAGCGGAGCCCGGCGCCGGCCTGGCCCGCGAGCACGTAGGCCCCCGTCGGAGGCGCCGCGCTGACGACGGCATCGCAGGCGTGCTTGGTCTCGCCCACGCGCAGGTAACGCACGCTCGGGCGCCCGCCGACCGCGTCCACGCCGCTGGCCTCGAAGGGGCCGAGGGTCTCCGCCCCTGCCGCCTTCAGGCGCGCGGCCGCCCGCTCGAGCTCGGGCCCGGCGCCGACCAGCGCCACCCGCTGGCCGACGAGCACGCCGGCGTCCAGGAGGCGGAGCGCCGCCCGCGGCGAGAGCACGCCCGGGCGGTCGTTCCCGGCGAAGGCCTCCGCCCCCGCGAAGGCGCCCGTGGCGACCACGAGCGCGCGGGGTCGGAGGCGGATCAGGCCGCGCGCGTCCTCGAGCAGGACCCAGCGGACGGGCTCGGCGGGCTCGGGCTCGCCGGTGGTGAAGCCGAAGCCCACCTCGTCGAAGACGCCGACGGCGAGCGTGCCCTCGCGCACCTCCACCGGTGGGCCGGGCGCCGGGACGCCCTCCCCTCGCGCCGCCGCGGCCGCGCCGAGCTGCTCCGCCTCCACGAGCCACACGGAGGCCCCCTCGCGGGCGGCTGCGTTCGCCGCCTCGAGCCCGCTCCGGCCGCCGCCGATCACCAGCACGTCGACGCGGGCGTCCCGGGGAGCGATGGGCGCGCGGGCGCCGTCGGGGATCGTGCCGACGCCGGCGACGCGCCGCGCCACCTTCTGCATGACCCGGTTCACCGGGCCGAAGCGCGTGAACATGTGGTGGTGGTCCATCCCCTCGGGGAAGAACCAGTCCGTCAGCGCCAGGACATCCGCGCGCACCGTGCCGAGCACGTTCTGGGTCTCGACCTCCATGCCCGCGCGCGCCTCGGCCTGGCAGGTCATGACGTTCGGCACGCCGTCGACGCGCATCAGGCAGCCGTCGCAGCGCCCCTCGAAGCACGCCGGGCCGCGCGGCCGGTGGTACTTCACGCTGCGGCCGAGCAGCAGCCGCCCGGCGGCGACGAGCGCGGTGGCGACGCTCTCGCCGCGCTCGGCGAGCACCTCCTCGCCGTCGACGGTGAAAGCGACCGGGTCGCGGAGCTCCTCGAGGCGGCGCGGCGGCATCGACGAGACCGTATCGAGGCCGGGCGGCTCTTCGACAGCCCCCGCCCTGAGAAAGCTCCCAGCTCGCTCCCGGCCGGTCGCCGGAGCAGATCGCCCCGGCCCGGACTCGGCACGGATCGCCGCGCCCTCAGAAGAGGACGCCCGGCTGGTCTTCGGGCGGGCCCTCGGGCGTCTCCTCCTCGCCCTCGCCCTCGCCGCCCTCCGCCTCGGCCGGCTCGGGGAGCTCTCGCGGCGTCAACGCGAGCTCCACCTCGGCCGCGCCGTCCTCCCCGAAGCGCACCTCGGCGGTCGCCTCCTGGAAGAGCGGATGCCAGGCGTGCACGACGATGGGCACGTCCCGCGGCACGCCCTCCAGCGCGAAGGCGCCGTCCGCCTCCGTGAGCGTGTGGAGCGGGTGGTAGCCGACGATCACGTCGGCCCGGCCGCAGGGCGCCGCGAAGGCGCACTGCACGGCCTGCACGCCGGCGCGCTCGAGGGGGATCTCCCGCGGCTCCCCCTTCATCAGCACCTGCATGAAGGACGCCTCGCCCATGCGCGGCAGGAAGGGATAGTCGTCGTCGTTCGCCAGCACGAGCACGTCGCCCTGGGTCGCGGAGACGACGGGCGGGTCGAGCCGGCAGCGCCGGATCGTCAGCTCGCGCCGCGCCGGCTCCCACTCGCCGAGCGCCGCGTAGAAGGCGTCCCGCTCGGGGCTGGTCACGGTGACCATCACGCGCCCGAGCCCCCGCCCCGTGTCGGCGAGGCTCACGGGCTCGAGCTCCCCCCGCTGCGGAGGGGGGCAGTGCGCCGGCCGATCGGCGTGGGCGCCGCCCTCGACCATGGCGCGCGGATAGGCAGGCAGCTCGGCCCCCTCGGGGAGCCGAACCACTCCGCGGAGGATCCCGCGCGGTCCCGGGGGGGCCTCGGCGGTCGCCTCGGGCTCGACCTCTTCGGTCTCCGCCGCGGACGAGCCCGGACGCTCCCCGCAGCCGTCACAGGCGGAGACGGCCGGCGCCAGCGCGAGGAGGAGGAGCGCGGCCCTCGTGCGCCGCGCCCCCATCAGCCGAGGAGCTGCCGGGCCGCCTCGATGGCGACGTCCAGGAACCAGCCCGGCATCATGCCGAGGGCCATGACGGCGGCGCCGGACGCGGCGAGCGCGGTCGCGACGTAGCCGGACTTCATGGGCACGGCGAGGACCTGATCCTCCTCGGGCTCCTGCATGAACATCACGACGATGACGCGCAGGTAGTAGTAGGCGCCCACGGCGCTCGCGAGCACGCCGACGATGGCGAGCCAGACGTCCCCGGCCTGCACGGCGGCGTTGAAGACGTAGTACTTGCCGAAGAAGCCGGCGGTCGGCGGGAAGCCCATGAGCGAGAGCACGCCGATCACGAAGGGCAGCGCCGCCATCGGGTGACGCCGGCCGACGCCGCGGAGGTCGTCGTAGTGCACCGCCTCCTTGCCGCGCGAGCCCATGACGACGAGCGAGCCGAAGGCGAGCGCGTTCGAGACCGTGTAGGCGAGCAGGTAGAAGAGCACCGCGCTGATGGCGGGCGCGCCGATCTCGGCGGCCGCGACCAGGCCGACCATCACATAGCCGGCGTGGGCGATCGACGAGTAGGCGAGCATGCGCTTGATGCTCTTCTGCACGATGGCCGCGACGTTGCCGTAGACCATCGTGAGGACGGCGAGGCCGGCGATGGCCGTCGGCCAGCCGCTCGCGGTCATGACGCTCTCGTCGCCGAGGGCGACCATGCAGACGCGCACGAAGACGGCGAAGGCGGCGGCCTTCACGCTCACGCTCATGAAGGTGGTCGCGGGCGTGACCGCGCCCTCGTAGGCGTCCGGCGTCCACATGTGGAAGGGCACGGCGCTGACCTTGAAGGCGAGGCCGACGACCACCATCAGCATGCCGACGAGGACCAGCCGGTTCTCGGCGTCGCCCGAGGCGATCATCTCGCCGATGCCCACGAAGTCCGTGTGGCCCGTGCCCGCGTAGAGGAGCGCGCTGCCGAAGAGGAGGATCGCCGCGGCGAAGGAGCCGAGCAGGAAGTACTTCATGGCGCCCTCGACGGCGCGGGCGCTGGTGCGGCGGAACGCGATCATCGCGTAGACGCCGAGGGACATGGTCTCGAGGCCCACGAAGAGGCTGAGCAGGTCGATGGCCCGCGCGAGGATCATCGCGCCGAAGCAGCTGAAGAGGACGAGCACGTAGAACTCGCCACGCTCGAGGCCGTGCTCGCGCAGGTAGCCGCCCGCCAGGAGCACGGAGAGCGAGGCGCCCGCGCAGATCGCGACGTCGAAGAAGTGCGCGAAGGGGTCGGACGCCAGGTAGCGCGTGAGCACCTCCGGCATGTCCGCCGGCGCGCCGCCCTGCACCAGCACCCCGAGGGAGATGGCGCCGGCCACGGCGATGGCCACGGAGGTGACCAGGGCCAGCTCGGCGCGCTCCTTCGCGAAGGCGTCGACGAGCATGATGAAGAGGCCGCTGACCAGCATCAGCAGGAGCGGCGCGATGACGAGCCACATGCTCATCGGTTCTCTCCGGTGGCGTTGAGGGAGGGGGCGGGATGGGAGGGAGCGGCGAGCGCGAGGGTCCGCTCACTCGGGGGGAGGACGTTCGCGGCTTCGCGCTGGCCGTCGCTCGGCGCCTCCGCCTCGGCGGCGGCCTCGGCGGGCTCGGCCTCGACCTCCTCGCCCTCCTCCACCGGCGCCGTGTGGCGGTCCGGATGCCAGAGGCGGAGCGAGTCGTCGCGGCTCTCGGCGAATTTCGTGCGGAAGTCGCTGATGAAGTTGTCGACGGCCGGCGCCGAGGCGTCGAGGAAGGTCGTCGGGTGGACGCCGATCCAGAAGATGAAGAGGATCAGCGGGGCGACGGCGGCCCACTCGCGCCAGGTCATGTCCCGGAGCCCCTCGTTCTCCTTCTTGGAGACCGGGCCCCAGAACATCTTCAGCACGGCGTGCAGCATGTAGAGGGCCGCGAGGATGACGCCCGTCGCGGCGACCAGCGTGTGCACCACGCCCCAGCGCCCGAGGCCGACGATGTCGAAGGGCCCCTCGATGAAGCTCGAGGCGAAGGCGCCGTTCATGATCATGAACTCACCGATGAAGCCGTTCGTGCCGGGGAGGCCGATGGAGCTCATGGCGACGATGATGAAGAGCACCGCGTACCAGGGCATGACCTTGGCGAGGCCACCGAACTCGTCGATGTCGCGCGTGTGCCGTCGCTCGTAGATGACGCCGACCAGGATGAAGAGGGCGCCCGTGGAGACGCCGTGGTTCACCATCTGGATGATCGCGCCGTTGATGCCCTGCGGGGTCATCGCGAACATGCCGAGCGCGATGAAGCCCATGTGGCTCACGGAGCTGTAGGCGACGAGCTTCTTGACGTCCTTCTGCACCCAGGCGCAGTAGGCGCCGTAGACGATGCCGATGACGCCGAGCACGGCGATGGTCGGCCCGAGGAACTGGCTCGCCAGCGGGAACATGGGCATGGCGAACCGGAGCAGGCCGTAGGTGCCGAGCTTCAGCATGACCGCGGCCAGGATGACCGAGCCCCCCGTCGGCGCCTGGACGTGCGCGTCGGGCAGCCAGGTGTGGAAGGGGAACATCGGCACCTTGATGGCGAAGGCCACCGCGAAGGCGAGGAAGAGCAGCACCTGCGCGTCGAAGGGCAGGATGACGTCGTGCAGGGCCACGAGGTCGAAGGTGTAGAAGCCCGTGAGCTCCTCGTAGCTGCCGACCAGGTAGAGGATGGCGACCAGCATCAGGAGGCTGCCGACCATCGTGTAGAGGAAGAACTTCACCGCGGCGTACACGCGGTTGGGGCCGCCCCAGACGCCGACGATGAGGTACATCGGCACGAGCATCAGCTCCCAGAAGACGTAGAAGAGGAAGAGGTCGAGGGCGAAGAAGGCGCCGAGCATGCCGACCTCGAGGAGGAGGAAGGCGAGCGCGTACTCCTTCACCTTCGTCTTCACGCTCGTCCAGGAGGCGAAGAGGGCGATGGGCGTCAGCAGGGTCGTCAGGAGGACGAGCCAGAGGCTGATTCCGTCGACGCCCAGCTTGTAGGAGATGCCGACGCTCTCGATCCAGGGCTCGTCGACGACGAAGAGGTAGCCCTGCTGGGAGTAGTCGGCGAGGGTCAGATCCTCGACGCCCGGGAGCCGGCCGAGCACGTACTGCACGAGCTCGACGAAGTCGGGGAGGAGCAGCAGGCTGAGGCCGAAGTTCACCGTCAGCATGGCGACCGAGAAGCGCCGGATGGCGTTCGGCCACTGCCGCGGCATGAAGAGCACCCCGATCGCGCCGAGCATCGGCACGACCAAGAGCGCCGTGAGCAGGTTCTCGCTGAGCCAGGCGCTCATCGCGCCACCTCCGCCACCCGCGCCGAGCCGGGCGCGGCCTCGAGGGTGATGTCCAGGGTCTCGCGGGAGACGTTGCCGAAGGCGTTCCGCACCTCGACCGTCGCCTGCACGATGGGCAGCACGCGGACGAGCGCGCCGCCGAAGCGGGCGCCTTCGCCCACCGCCATCTCGAACTCGGCCTCCGGGTCCATGAACTCGCCCTGGTACTGGACCACGGCGCCGTTCGGGCGGACGAGGAGCTTGCCTTCCTCGGTCACGTGCACGCTCATCGGCGTCGAGTTCGACTCGGAGGCCTGCCAGCCGATGCCGAGGTCGTCGCCCGTGAGGACCCGCGGGCTGACGCCGACCTCGAGGTGGTCGTTCGCCGTGCTGCGAGGCTTGGCGATGAGGAGCACCAGGCGGTCGGCGAGGTAGTCCTCCTCGTCGTAGCTGCCGCGGGCCTCGGCCGTCGTCGTGAAGGCCGGCTGGTCGTCGATGGGCTCGAAGGTGACGCTCTCGATGGCCTCGGAGCGCTCGAGGGCGGCCTCGAGATCCTCGAGGGCCTCGACGGGCGGCTGGAGCTCGTAGACGTTGCCGGAAGCCGAGACGAGGCGGCCGAGGGCGGCGCGGTCGGCGGGCCAGGGCTCGGGGGCGATGGCCGCGCGGACCAGGGCGACGACCCGGAGCACGTCGCGCTCGCCGATGTCGTCGTCGAGGTCGAGGGTCACGCGCGTCGGCTGGGCCGGCACGTCGAAGGCGCCGTCACCGTCGACGTCGAAGCGGTACTCGTAGCCCAGGCCGCGCCCGGCCACGAGGGTCGCGGAGTCCATCGTGGTCTCCACCTCGACGTCGGCCTGCGGGTAGAAGAACCACCAGGCGAGGCCGCTCATGCCGACGACCAGGACCAGCCCGTAGGCGTGGACGACGCCGACCTGGAGGCGCGTGAAGAGCCAGCTGGCGCCCTGGACGCCCCAGGCGGGCCACTTGGTGAGGATGGCGTCGACGAAGCTCTTGTCGATGCGCCCGGCGAGCATGGCCGCCCACTTGTTGAAGCGGATGATCGTCGCGTCGTAGAGCTCGTCGACCCGCCACTTGTCGAAGAGGAAGTCGAAGAGCTTCTTCGGGAGCGAGGTCGTGAAGGTGTCCTCGTTCTTGTTTCGGTAGAGGACCGTGGCGCCGCCGACGCCGATGGCCATCGCGGCGATGCCGGCCGCCATGGCGACGTAGACCGCCGTCATGTTCGGGATCTCGTCCGTGGGTCCGAAGCCGGCCAGGTGGGCGATGGAGGGCTCCATCCAGTGGCCCCACCAGTTGGGCAGGTGGAAGGCGTGGGGGAGGCCGAGGAGACCGACCAGGGTGGCGCCGGCGCCGAGCACGATCAGCGGGAAGGTCATGGACCCCTCGCTCTCGTGCGGGTGCGGGTCGTAGCCATGGCCGTGGTCGTCGTCGCCGGCGTGGTCGTCGCCGTGCTCCTCGTCGGCGTGCTCCCCGTCGCCATGACCCTCGGCGCTCCGGTAGTCGCCGGTGAAGGTCAGGTAGTAGAGCCGGTACATGTAGAAGGCCGTCATCGTCGCCGCGAGGAAGAGGACGACGAGGACGAACCAGCCGACCCAGGGCGCGAGCATGGTGTCGTTGAACGCCACGTTGGCGGCGCCGAGGAGGATCTCGTCCTTCGAGAAGAAGCCCGAGAAGAGGGGCACGCCGGCGATGGCCGCGCAGCTGAGGAGGAAGGTCCAGCGCGTGATGGGCTGGAACTTCTTCATGCCGCCGAGCTTGAAGATGTTCGCGTCGCCGTGGGCGTGCACCGCGTGCATCACCGAGCCGGCGCCGAGGAAGAGGCAGGCCTTGAAGAAGGCGTGCGTGAAGACGTGGAAGAAGCCCGCCGCGAAGGCACCCACGCCGACCGCCGCGAACATGAAGCCGAGCTGGCTCACCGTGGAGTAGGCCAGGATCTTCTTCATCTCCTTCTGGACCACCGCGATGGTGGCCGCGAGGAAGGCGGTGAGGGCGCCGACGATGGCGATGACCGAGAGCGTCGTCGCCGACTCGAGGAAGACCGGGCTCAGCCGGCAGCAGAGGTAGACGCCCGCCGTGACCATGGTGGCCGCGTGGATGAGCGCCGAGACCGGCGTCGGGCCGGCCATGGCGTCCGGGAGCCAGACGTAGAGCGGGATCTGCGCCGACTTGCCCGTGCAGCCCAAGAAGAGGAAGAGCGTCGCGAAGGTGGCGACGGTGCCGAGCTGGGCGTCCCCGATGATGAAGGGCGTCGCGCCGAGCTGACCGGCCGCGGCGTTGATCTCCGTGAACTCGAAGGAGCGGGCCACGAAGACGAGCGCGAACATGCCGATGAGCACGCCGAAGTCACCGACGCGGTTGGCGATGAAGGCCTTGCGCCCGGCGGCCGCGTACTTCGGGTTCTCGTACCAAAAGCCGATGAGGAGGTAGGAGCAGAGGCCCACGCCCTCCCAGCCGACGAACATCAGGGGCAGGCTGCTCGCCAGCACCAGGATGAGCATCGAGGCCGTGAAGAGGTTCAGGTACGCGAAGAAGCGCGCGTAGCTCTTCTCCTCGCTCATGTAGCCGAGCGAGTAGATGTGGATGAGCGTGCCGATGCCCGTGACGACCAGCGTCATCAGGCCGCTGAGCGAGTCGAAGACGAAGCGCACCTGGATCGGGAGATCCAGGAAGCCGCCGTCGAAGCTCGGCACGCCGATCGAGAACCAGGTGTAGACGTCGGCGATGAGCGCCGGGTCCTCGATGCCGGTGTCGCCGTGCTTGGCGCGATAGAGCTCGATGAAGCTGCTGACCGCCAGGGCGAAGGCGCCGGCGACGCTGCCCACGGCGACGGCTGCGACCAGCCGCCGGCTGGCGAAGCGTCCGGCGAGCCCGTTCATGATCGCGCCGGCGAGCGGCAACAGCACGATCCAGAGGACGGGGAGGTTATCCATCGGGTGAGGTCCTCGATTGGCCCCCCGCGAGTCGGAGGGCGTTCAGGTGAGGGCGTTCGTTGGGGTGGATGAGGGGAGGCGCCGGTCCGGTGCACGAGAGCCCGCGGTGGACCGCGGGCCCGAGGGACGGACGCCGGGATGCGTCGTCAGTGCCGTAGCACGTCCGCCTTGTCCGTCTCGATGGTCTTCTTGAGGCGGTACAGGGCGATGAGGATCGCCAGGCCGACCGCGGCTTCGGCGGCCGCCACGGCGATGACGAAGAACGAGAAGATCTGGCCCGCGTGGTTCTCCGGGTGGAACCGGTTGACCGCGACCAGGACCACGTTGACCGAGTTCAGCATGATCTCGATCGACATGAGCTGAATGAGCGCGTTGCGCCGCGTGAGGAAGCCGGTGGCGCCGATCCCGAAGAGGAGGGACGCCAGGGCCAGGTACTCGCCGAGTCCGATCTCCATGACAGCTCCTCAGGCGGCCTTCGCGGCCTTCGCGGCCTTGGCGGCCTCGGCTTCGGCTTTCATCGCGGCCGCCCGCTCGCGGGCCTCGGCCAGCTCGCGCGCGGTCTTGCTGCGCGCGACGGCGACGGCGCCGACGATGGCGACGGTCAGGGTGATGGAGATGATCTCGAAGGGGACGAGCGCCTGCGTGTAGAGCGACGAACCGACGCCCTCGACCGTGCCGAAGCCGTCCGGGCGGCGGACCCACTGGGCCGAGACGTCCACGAGGGAGAAGGACACGGTCGCCGTGAACATGCCCATCCCGACGAAGCTCAAGATGCGCACCATGATCCCGCGCGGGTTGGGCGGGGTCTCGGCGGCCGGGCCGATGAGCATGATCACGAAGACGAAGAGCACGACGACCGCGCCGGCGTAGACCAGCAGCTGGATCGCCGCCAGCAGCTCCGCCGCCAGCGTCAGATAGAGGCCGGCGAGGGCGATGATCATGACCAGCAGCGACACGGCGCCGCGCAGCGGGCGGCGCGAGGCGACCGTGCCGAGGGCTCCGGCGAGGGCGCTCACCGAGCACATCAGGAACAGGACGAACGAGGCGTCGCTCATGCCGCTCTTCCTCCGGGGCGCACCAGCTCGAGGGTGCTCGCGTCGTGGCGCACGTCGAGGGGGACGCCCTTCTCGGCGGCCTCGACGAACTCCTCGCGGTACTTCTGGACCAGGCCGAGCATCGGCATGGCCGTGCCCTCGCCGAAGGCACAGATGGTGTTGCCCATCATGTTGTTGGAGATGTCGACGATGCGGTGCACGTCCTCGACCTTGCCGCGGCCGGCGCAGATCTCGGTGAGCACGTCGACGAGCCAGGCGCCGCCCTCGCGACAGGGGGTGCACTGGCCGCAGCTCTCGTGGCGGTAGAAGCGCATCAGGTTGCGCGCGACCTCCACCATGTTGACCGAGCTGTCCATGACGATGGCGCAGCAGGTGCCGAGCATCGTGCCCATGGCGCGGTAGGTGTCGACGCCCATGGGGACGTCGATCTCGCTCTGGCCGTGCCAGGCGTGGAGCGGGTGCTCCTCGTCCTTGGCGTCGATCGTCAGGTCGGGCCGGAGCACGGGGGTGGAGGAGCCGCCGGGGATGACGCCCTTGAGGGGGCGATCGTCGTGCAGCATCCCGCCGCCGTACTCGTAGATGAGCTCGCGCATCGTGATGCCGACGGGCGCCTCGTAGACGCCGGGCTTCTTCACGTGCCCGCTGATGCCGTAGAGGCGCTGGCCGCCGTCGCGGGGGGCGAGCCGGCTGAGGTTGCACCAGGCCTCGCCGCCCATCTCGACGATGTCGGGGACCGAGGCGATCGTCTCGACGTTGTTGACGATGGTCGGCTGGTCGAAGGCGCCCTTGATCGCCGGGAAGGGGGGCTTCAGGCGGGGCTCGCCGCGGCGCCCCTCGAGGCTGTTGAGGAGCGCCGTCTCCTCGCCGCAGATGTAGGCGCCGGCGCCCGAGTGCGTGTAGATGTGGATCGGGAAGGGCTTCCCGAAGGGCCGGTCGCCGACGTAGCCCTTGGCGCGCGCCTCCTCGAGGGCCTGGTCGAGGTAGGCGATGGAGTGGGAGAGCTCGCCGCGCACGTAGATGTAGGCGGTGTGGGCGCCGATGGCCCAGCACGTGATGATCATCCCCTCGATGAGCCGATGGGGATCGCCGTTCATGATCGTCCGGTCCTTGAAGGTCCCGGGCTCGCTCTCGTCGCCGTTGATGACGAGGTAGACGTCCTCACCAGCCTGCGGGTTGAGGAAGCCCCACTTCACGCCGGCGGGGAAGCCCGCGCCGCCGCGCCCGCGGAGGGAGGCCTTCTTGACCTCCTCGCGGATCTGCTCGGGCTTCATGGTCATCAGCGCCTTGCGCGCGACCTTGTAGGCGCCGGCCTTCTCGGCGACGGCCAGCGTGTGGCTGTCCTCGAGGTCGTAGCGGGAGGAGAGGAGCGGCTTGAAGTCGGCCATCGTCATGCCTCCCCTTCTAGGGTCGCTTCGGGCTCGGGCTCCGGCTCGGGCGCGGGCGGCGTCGGCATGGTGCGCGTGGTCGCCGCGAGCTGGTAGTCGGCCGGCGCCGGGGGCTCGCCGGAGCGGTACCCCTCGATGATCGCGTCGAGCTTCTCGAGGGTGAGGTTCTCGTAGTAGGCGTCGTCGATCTGGACCATCGGGGCCTGGCCGCAGGCGGCGAGGCACTCGGCCTTCAGGATCGTGAACTTGCCGTCCTTCGAGGTGTGGCCGGCGTGGCAGCCGAGCTTCTCCTCGAGGTGCTCCTGGATCGCCTTGGCGCCGCGGAGATCGCAGGAGAGCGTCCGGCAGACCCAGATGACGTGCTCACCGACCGGCTCCTGGAAGAACATCGTGTAGAAGGTCACGACGCCCTTCACGATGGCCGTGGAGAGGCTGAGGCGGGCGGCGACCCAGGCGATCACCTCGGGACTGATCCAGCCGTGTTGGCGCTGGCAGATCCACAGGACGGGGATGAGCGCAGCCCGCGTGTTGGGGTAGTGGGTCAGAAGCTCGTCGACTTCTTTTTCCCGCTCGGGTGTCAGAGCGAAAGCCATGATTCCTCTCGAGCCGGCGGGGCCGCCGGGCGGGAAGGCGTCGGGACGCTAGGCGGCGGCGGACCGTCTGTCAAGCGAGCCCGACGCAGTGCGTCGAAGCCCGAAATCGCGGGGCCGAGACGCTGCTGGAGGTGCCTCGCAGGTGTGGTCGCCGGGGTAGGACGGGGCGCTCTCGAGAGCCCGTCTCCGACCCCTCCCTTGCCAGGGGCATTCCGGGCGGAGCGGGCTTTTCAAGGGACGCGGTTCGTGGTTAGGGTACGGCCACCTTTTCCCGGGGGCGCGCCCACGCGTGGAGCCCCCATGGCGTCCCGAGCCGGCGCCGAGGCACCAAGAGGGGATCTGTGACCGTCTACTGTCCGAACTGCGGAAAGCCGAACACCGACGAAGCGACTCAGTGCGTCTCGTGTGGCACGGCCCTGAGCAAGCCCGAGAAGAAGGCCGGCTCGAAGTTCAAGGGAACGATGATGATGGCCGGCGTGAGCGCGCCGAAGCCCCCCGCCCCGGGCGGTGGAGGCGGCGGCGGGCCCAAGCAGGGCCCGGGGGTCGGCCAGCCGCCCGCGGAGGGCGGCGGCAAGAAGGACCTCGCCTTCCAGCAGACCATGCTCGGGCCCATGACGCCCCCGCCGGGTCAGGCGCCTGGTCAGCCCCAGCCCGGGCAGCCCCAGGCAGGCCAGCCCCCGGCGGGTGCGCCTCAGGGTGGCGCCGGCGGGTTCGGCGCCGCGGGCGCGCCGCCCGCGGGGGACCAGGGCGGCGGCGGATTCGGCTCGCCTCCCGGTGGACAGCCCGGTGGCGCTCAGCCCGGTGGCGCTCAGCCCGGAGGTCAGGGGGGCGGCGGCTTCGGCGCGCCTCCCAGCGGTCAGCCCGGCGGTCAGGGGGGCGGCGGCTTCGGCGCGCCTCCCGGTGGCCAGGATCAGGGCGGCGGCGCGTTCGGTGCCCCTCCCGGCGGCGGCGGCCAGCCTCCCGGCGGCGGCGGTGGCTTCGGCTCGCCCCCCGGCGGCCAGGCCCCCGGTGGGGGTGGGGGCGGCTTCGGCTCGCCTCCCGGCGGCGGCGACGGCGGCCAAGGCGGTGGTGGCTTCGGCGCGCCCGGCGGCCAGGACCAGAGCGGCGGCGGCGGCGCGTTCGGCGCTCCCCAGGCCAGCGGAGGTCAGGGCGGCGGTGGCTTCGGCTCGCCCCCCGGCGGCGATGGCGGCCAGGGCGGCGGCGGCTTCGGCTCGCCCCCCGGCGGCGGTCAGGGCGGCGGCGGCGGCTTCGGCGGCGGACAGCCTCCCGGCGGCGGTCAGCCCCCCGGCGGCGGCGGCGGCGGCTTCGGCCAGCCCCCGGCGGGCCCGCCCCCCGGCGGCCCCGCGGCGGCGCCTCAGCAGGAGAAGAAGAGCAAGGTCGGCATGTGGATCGGCATCGGCGTGGGCTGCCTCGTGCTCGCCTTCGCCGTGGTCTTCGGAAGCTGCTGGTACTGCAAGAGCAAGGTCGAGGAGGGCATGACGGCCGCGGGCGCCGAGCTCTCGCGCATCAGCCTCTCCTTCGCTCTCAGCGGCATCAAGCTGAGCTGCGTGGGTGACCCGAGCGGCGCCGGCGCCTCGAACTACTTCCACCCGCAGGTCTTCTCCCAGTACCAGGGCGTGGCCTGCCAGGTGAACGACCAGGTCATCGACGCCTTCGGCACCGCGTGCAACCAGGGCCAGCAGCCCTGCTCCAACGCGCAGATGATCAGCGGCACGGCGGACGAGTCTCGGGCCACGGACCTCGGGCTGAACGTGGCGCAGTGCTACGTCTACACCTCCGGCCAGGCGAAGATCGTCGGCTGCAGTGGGGATCAAGGGTTCAAGATCATCCACATGGAGAACGTCACCGCGGTCCAATGACCGAGCGTCGCTGACGCGACGCGGAGAGGGGAGCTCCCGGCGGGGGCTCCCCTCTTTCGTTCCGTCCCGCTCTCGTGCGTGGCCCCTCGTGCGTGCTCGCTCGTGCGTCGCTCGTGGCGCGGCGCCGACGGACGGCTCGCGGCGAGCGTCGCTCGAATCGACGGCGCGCTGCTCCCGAGGAGGGGCCGCGATCGCCCGGCGTCAGAGCGCGCGGGCCAAAAAACCGCGGGCCTGCGCCTCGTCGAGGGTGACGAGCTCGATCTCCGGGTTGGTCCCGGAGCGCACCCGCGTATGGTGCTGCTGCATGGCCACGGTCGGGCTGTCGGCGAGCACGACCATGCCCGCGAAGCCCTCGTGCTCGACGCAGGCCTTCTTGAGCGCCGTCAGCAGCTCGACGGCTTCGCCCTCGAGAGGGAAGAGGCGCCGCAGGTCGAGCAGCGCGCGAAAGGGCTGACCGGCCGTGCAGGCGAGCGCCTGGGTGTGTGCGCGGCCGAGGTCACGGACGTCCCGGGGCGTGACGTGCTCGTGCAGCCGGATGCTGAGCAGCCGGGCCTCCGGATCGAACTCCACACGCCACATCGTCGACGCAGCATAGCAGGACGCAGCTCCCCGACGCGGGGGAGGTTCCTCCCCCTCCTCCTCCCTCCTCCGGCCTCTTCCGCCAGCCCTCCGCGGGGGAGCCGCCGACCGCGAGGAGGGAGAACCGCTCAGTAGTCCGGCGCCTTGTAGCCGACGCCGTGCACGGTCGCGATCGGGTCGACACCGCACTCCCGGAACTTCGCCCGGATGCGCCGCACGTGCGTGTCGATGGTGCGCTCGGTGACGTGGTTGTCCCAGGCGTAGGCCCGCTCCATCAGCTGCGCGCGGCTGAGCACCACCCCCGGCCGCTCGTAGAGCGCCTGGAGCACGCCGAACTCCGTGGGCGTGAGATCGACGATCGCCTCGTCGCAGCGCACGAGGTGCCGCTCCGGATCGATGCGCACGGGGCCGTGGCTGAGCACCCGCGCCGGGGTCTGCTGCGTGTCGTCGATGCGCCGCAGGATGGCGCGCACCCGCGCGACCAGCTCACGCGGCGAGAAGGGCTTGGCGAGGTAGTCGTCGCCACCCATCTCGAGGCCGAGCACCTTGTCGATCTCCTCGCCCTTCGCCGAGAGGAAGAGGATGGGCGTCTTCCGCGTGGCCCGCAGGCGCCGGCAGACCTCGTAGCCGTCGACGCCGGGCATCATCACGTCGAGCACGAGCAGGTCCACGCTCTCCCGATCGACGACGTCGATGGCGGCTCGTCCGTCCGCGACGGAGGTCACGCGGAAGCCCTCCTTCTCCAGGGCGTACTGCACGACCTCGCGGATGCGGGCCTCGTCGTCGGCGATGAGCACGTGGCGCACGACCGCATGATACGCGCCGCCCCCGCGAACGCCCCCGCGACTACCTGGCTGACGTCCGCAGGACTCCCCGACCGTGTCCGCAGGACTCCCCGGCTGGCCCCTGGCTGGCGTCCGCAGGACTCCTCGTCAGAGCTCCGCCGCCGGAGGCCCGCGAGCGCTCAGCGGGGGCCGCGGGCGATCGGGAGCGTCATGACGAAGCGCGCTCCCCCGCGCGCCGACTCCCCCACCTCGACCCGCCCCCCGTGCGCCTCGGCCACGGCGCGCACGATCGCCAGGCCGAGCCCCGTGCCCTCCCCTTCCCGATCGGTGGTGTAGAAGCGCGCGAAGATCTTGTCGCGCTCGGCGGGCGGCACCCCCGGCCCGGCGTCCTCCACGACGACACGCACGGCGCCCCGCGGCGCGTCCTCCACCCGCACGCCGATGGGCTCGCCCGGCGGCGAGTGCCGCGCGGCGTTGTCGAGGAGGTTCTTCAGCGCGGTCTCGAGGTCCATCTCGCGCCCCTGCATCAGCGCCACGCGCGTCGCCCACTCGAGCTCCACCGGGTGGGCCTCCGTCGACGCTCGCTCGACGACGTGCCGCACCAACGCCTCGAGGGCCACGCCGCCCCGGGCCGTGTCCGCCGCCGCCTCGATGCGGCTGAGCTCGAGGAGCCGGCTCACGTGCCGATCGAGGCGCTCCACGTCGAGGAGGATGTTCTCGAGGAAGCGCTGACGAGCCGCCGGATCGTCGGCGGCCCCCTCCTCCAGGAGCTCGGCCGCGCCGCGAATGGAGGTGAGCGGCGACTTGAACTCGTGGGCCACGTCCGCGGCGAACTCGCCGATGTAGCGGAGGCGCCGCCCGAGCTCCGCGTGCATGGCGGCGAAGGACTCGCCGAGCTCGCGGATCTCCCCGCTCCCGCCGACCGGGACGGCCACGTCGCGCTCGCCGGCGGCCACGCGTCCGGCGGCCTTCGAGAGCTTCGAGAGCGGCCGGCTGATGCTCAGGGCGAGCAGGAGCGTGATGACGAGCGTGAAGAAGATGGCCGCCGCCGTGACCCAGACGAGCCCGCGGCGAAAACGATAGAGCTCCTCGAGGACCGGCGTCGTCGAGCGCACGACGTAGACCACGCCGACGACGCGGCGCGGGTGGAGCACGGGCTCGGCGACGAAGAGGAAGACGGCCGGCTGCCGCTGACGGACGCGCGTGTAGGAGGCGTACTGGCCGGCGAAGGCGCGGCGCACCTCCTGCCGATCGGGGACCGTGGGCCAGGGGCGGTCCTCGGGCGCCGAGGCCCAGCGCCCCGTCGAGCGCGCGCTCCCGAGGAGGCTCGGCGGGGGCGCCTCGGGCCCTTCCGGCGGGCCGTCCCGGTGCGAGTCCACGACCACCTCGCGCGCGCGATCGAGCACGCGGATGCGCGTGCGGGTGCGGGCGGCCGCGTCGCGGAGCGCCGCCTCGTGGGCCTCCTCGCCGAGCGGGACGCCGCGGCGCAGCTCCATCTCCAGGAAGCGGCGGACGAGGGAGGCCTGGTTGCGCATGTCGCGCTCGAGCGCGTCGAGGAGCTGGCGCTCGTAGAGGTCGGCGAACTCGAGGCCGGCCACGGGGACCAGCACGACGACCAGGTTCACGACGAGCAGGCGCACGCGAATCCGTCCGAGGGCGCGCCGGAGCCAGCTCCGCTCGGGGCGCGACGCGGCCCCGTCGGAGGGCGGCGGGTCGGCGGGCGGCGGGTCGGCGGCGGAGACCACGCGAGGCGAACCGGATGCGCTCATGAGCTCATTCCGGCGACGCCTCGTACACGACCACGACCCGCACGACGCGCCCGGCGACCCGCCCCCCTCGGCGGAGGGCGAGGCCCCCTTCCGGCGTCGCCACCTCGAGGGATTCGCCGTCCACCCGGACGCCGCGCCACGCGAGCTCCTCCCCCTCCGCGCCGGCCCCGAGCGCGCCGTGCACGTGCAGCCGGGGCGGCCCCTCCCCGACCTCCACGAGCGCTCCGCGCACCTGCGACTCGAGCACCAGCGGCGCGAAGAGCGTCTCCTCGAAGGCCTCCCGATCGCGGAGCTCCGCGTCCGCCGAGACCGCCCGCCGCGCCCAGCGCTCGAAGTCGCGGTAGTGCTCCACGTGGGGGCGCGCCTCGGCGACGAGCGACGCCACGTCCTCGCCCCCGCCGCAGCCGACGAGGATCGCCACCAGGGCGAGGGGCGCGCGCGGGCCCGGTCGGGCGCGCACCGCCCTACCCCTCCCGCAGCTCGCCGTCCGCCCCACGCCGACGGAGCGTCACGAAGGTCACGCCCTCCGTCTCGCCGGCACGCCGCTCGACCTCCTGGAAGGCTTCCCGATCGAAGGCGGGGAAGCGCACGTCCCCCGCCGCCTCCCGGTCGACCTCCGTCAGGTAGAGGACCGTGCAGCGCTCGAGCGCCTGGGCGTAGACGTTGGCGCCGCCGATGACGAAGGGGAGCGGGTCGTCCGCGCAGAGCGCGAGGGCCGCGTCGAGGTCGTGGGCCACCTCGCAGCCCTCGAAGCGCGCCGCCGGGTCGCGCGTCAGCACGATGTTGCGCCGCTTCGGGAGCGGGCGGCCGATGGCCTCGTGCGTGCGCCGCCCCATGAGGATCGCGTGGCCCTTCGTGAGCCGCTTGAAGTGGGCGAGATCCTCCGGGAGGTGCCAGGGCAGGCCGAAGTGCCCGTCGCTCCGACCGATCACGCCGCCGCGGCCGACGGCGGCGATCAGGGCGAGGGGGCGCGGGCGCGGGGCGGGCTCGGCCATCAGACCGCGACCGGAGCCTTGATGCGGGGGTGCGGGTCGTAGCCCTCGAGGCGGAAGTGCTCGAAGCGGAAGGCGAAGAGATCGTCGACGCTCGGGTCGAGGTGCATCGTCGGCAGGGGCCGGGCCTCGCGCCCGAGCTGCGTCTGGGCCTGCTCGAAGTGGTTTCGGTAGAGGTGCACGTCCCCGAAGGTGTGCACGAAGTCGCCGAGGCCGAGGCCGGCGACCTGCGCCACCATCATCGTGAGGAGCGCGTAGCTGGCGATGTTGAAGGGGACGCCGAGGAAGACGTCGCCGGAGCGCTGGTAGAGCTGACAGCTCAGGCGGCCGGGGCCGTCCTTCTCGGGGATGACGTAGAACTGGAAGAGCGTGTGGCAAGGCGGGAGGGCGACCTGGTCCGCCTCCTTCGGGTTCCAGCCGCTCACGATCAGGCGCCGGCTCATGGGGCTCGTGCGGAGCTGCTCGACGATGCGCCCGAGCTGGTCGACGCCGTCGTCCTCCCAGCTCCCGTCGGGGCGCGGCGTGGCGCCGAAGTTGCGCCATTGGTGGCCGTAGACCGGGCCGAGATCGCCGGCCTGGCGGCCGAAGCGCGCGGTCTGCTCGGGCGTCGCCCACTCATCCCAGATGGTGACGCCGACCTCCTGCAGGTGGCTCACGTGCGTCTGTCCGCGGACGAACCAGAGCAGCTCGTGGAGGATCGAGCGCAGGTGCACCTTCTTCGTCGTCAGGAGCGGGAAGCCCGCGCGCAGATCGAAGCGCATCTGGTGGCCGAAGAGGCTGCGCGTCCCGACGCCCGTGCGGTCGTCGCGGTCGACGCCCTCCTCGAGGATGCGCTCGAGGAGCGCCAGGTACTGCTCGTCGACGGCGTTGCTCACTCGCTCACCTCGGGCTCCTCGGCGGCCTCGTCGCGACGGATCGAGTAGCGCACGAGGGCGCGCAGGATGTCGTTGCGCTCGAGGTCGCCGACCAGGCGCTTCACGTCCTCGTAGATCGAGGGGTCGACGAGGAGGCCGCCGATGGTGCCGCGGCCGGCGCGGATCTCGCCGGTGATGTGGGCCACGTCGTCGCTCGCGCGCGTGAGGTTCGCGAGGAGCTCGTCGGCCGTGTCCTCGTAGATGAGGTCGTGCACGGTGCCGTCGCCCTCGCGGATGTCGCCGAGGATCGTGGCCACCTCGCCGGTGGCGCGGGAGACGTTGGCGAGCGCGTCGCGCCCCTCGGCGCCGTAGATCAGGGCGTGGGCCGTGCCGTCGCCGCGGCGCACCTCGTCGACGACCGACCGGATGCTCCGCGAGGTGCGGGCGAGCTCGCTGCTCGTCGAGCGGAGGTTCCGGAGCGTGGCGTCGACCTCGTCGGCCGTCGCCGGGTCGGTCATCAGCCGCTGGATGGCGCCGTCGCCGTTGGCGAGCATGCCGGTGAGCCGGGCGAGGTTCTGGGCGACCGTCTTCAGGTCGTTGGAGAGCTCCTGATCGGCGAAGGGGTCGGTCATGCGCCGGATGTTCGACGCGGCCCCCTCGACCTCGCCGGCGATGCTCTCGGCCTGGGCCATCAGGTCGGAGGCTTCGTCCGTGAGCAGGGGCTGGTCGGCGGGCCACGGGTCGAAGGAGTCGTGGCCGACCGTGATGTCGACGAGCCGATCGCCGAGCATGCCCTTGGAGCCGACCTTCACGACGCTCGGCTGGGGTGCGTCCGGATCCTCCGGGAGCTCCATGCCCGGGACGCCGCGGATCATGTGCGCGGCGTCGGAGACGACGCGGAAGGTGACGGCGACCTTGCCGTCGTCGCGGAAGGTGACGGCGTCGACCGTGCCGACGTTCACGCCGGCGATGCGGACGGCGTTGCCCGGGCGGAGGCCGCCGACGTCCACGAAGACGGCGGTGTACTCCGTCTTCGACTGGAACATGTTGCGCTGGTTGCCGATGACGAAGGCCATCGTCCCGGCGATCAGGAGCGCGACGACCACGAAGGCGCCCACGCGGAGCTCCGTGCGGCTCTTCTTCGGCTCGCTCACGGGCCCCCCTCGCGCGGCGCGCCCCGGTCCTCCGGCGGCGTCCCCTCCACGAAGTCGCGCACGCGCGGATCGTCGGCGCGGACGAGCTCGTCGGGCGTCCCGCTGAAGATCACCCCGCCGGCCTGGATCATGGCGATCCGGTCGCTGAGCTTGAAGGCGCTCGGCATGTCGTGGGTGACGACCACGGAGGTCACGTGGAGGGTCTCCTTGAGGTGGAGGATCAGGTCGGTGATGCGGGCGATGTTGACCGGGTCGAGGCCGGTCGTGGGCTCATCGTAGAGCAAGACCTGGGGGCGCGTGGCGATGGCGCGCGCCAGGCCGACGCGCTTCTTCATACCGCTGGAGAGGTCCGCGGGCCACACCTCCTCCTTGCCCTCCATCCCGACGTAGGCGAGGGACTCGGCGACGCGCTCGGCCATGGCCTCCGGGGCGAGCTCGCCCTGCTCGCGGAGGCCGTAGGCGACGTTCTCGCCGACGCTGAGGGAGTCGAAGAGGGCCGCGCCCTGGAAGAGCATGCCGATGCGGCGGCGGACGTCGCGGTAGCCGGCCTCGTCGAGGTCCGAGATGCGGTCGCCGTCGAAGTCGATCGTGCCGCCGTCGAGCGGGAGGAGGCCGACGAGGAGCTTCAGCATGACGCTCTTGCCCTGCCCCGAGCCGCCGATGATGGTCAGCGACTCGCCTTCCTCGATGTCGAGGTCGAGGGACCGGTAGACGACCTTGGGCCCGAAGGCCTTCTGGACGCCGCGGAACTCGATGAGCGCCACGGCGCGAGCATAGCGCCCCACCCCCGCCGCAACCCGACCATTCGCCGAGGGCTCACAATCTATTCGATAATGAGTCCATGCCTTGCGATCGACGTCTCGCGAGGCCACACCGCGAGCATGGCGTCCCGGTCGAGCGTCCTGCGCGATCTCCGAGCCGGTGGGCTGGTGTCGCTCCTGGCGCTCCCGCTCTGTCTCGGCATCGCCGCCGCCAGCGGGTTCCCTCCCGTCGCCGGGTTGCTGACGGCGATCGTCGGCGGGCTGCTCACGCCGCTGCTCGGCGGCGCTCCGCGGACGATCAAGGGGCCCGCGGCCGGGCTGATCGTCGTGGTCCTGGCGTCGGTGCACGAGCTCGGCGGCGGCGACGCCTGGGCGGGCTATCGGGCCACGCTCGCGGTGGTCGTCGCGTCGGGCGTCGCGCAGGCGCTCCTCGCCCAGCTGGGGGCCGCCCGGCTCGTGGAGATGGTCCCGCCGGCGGTGCTCCACGGGGTGCTCGTGGCCATCGGGCTGGTGATCCTCGTCAAGCAGCTCCCCGTGCTCCTCGGGCTCGAGCTGGCGGACGTCTCGGTGATGGGCATGCTCCCGGCGATCGCCGGGGCCCTCGACAAGGTGCGCCCCACGGCGGCGCTCTCGGGCGCGGCGGCGCTCGCGGTGGTGCTCGCCATGCCCGCGCTCGCGCGTCGCGGGGTGCGCGTGGGCCCGCTCCCGGCGCCGCTGCTGGCCGTCGGGGTGGGCGCCGGGGTGGCGCTGGCGCTGGGCGGCGGGGCGGCGACGCCACAGCTGCCGCACGAGCTGGGCGGCGTGCTGGTCCTCCCGGATTTCGGCGCGCTGGCCCGGCCCGCGGCCTGGACGCACGTGCTGCTCCTGACGCTCGTGGGGAGCCTCGAGTCGCTGGTGAGCCTGCGGGCCGTCGACCAGCTGGCCGGGACCCGGAGCGACCCGGCGCGCGACCTCGGGGCGATCGGTCTGGGCAACGCGCTGGCCGGGGCGATCGGCGGGCTGCCGATGATCACGGAGATCGTCCGGAGCACGGCCAACGTGCACCACGGGGCCGAGAGCGGTCGGGCGAACGCGGCGCACGGGGCGGCGCTGCTGCTGGCCCTGGTGCTCCTCCCGGGCGCGCTCGAGCAGGTGCCGCTCGCGGTGCTCGCGGCGCTGCTCCTGGCCGTGGCCGGGCGCCTGGCTGACCCGGGCAGCTTCCGACGCGAGATGAACGTCGGCGTCGACCAGATGCTGATCTTCTCGGCGACCGTCGTCGCCAGCCTCTTCGTGGATCTGCTCGCGGGCATCGGGGCGGGGGTCGCGACCAAGCTCGCGCTCCACGTCGCGAACGGCGCGCCGCTCCGCGCGCTCGTGGGCCCGGACCTCGAGGTCGAGGGCTCGACGCTCCGCGTGCGCGGGGCGGCCGTCTTCAGCGGCTGGCCGCGCTTCCGCGACGCCATCGACGCTGCCCGGCAAACGCAGGGCGCGATCATCGTCGACCTCTCCGAGGCCCGCCTCGTCGACCACACGGTCCTCCAGCGCCTCGAGACGCGCCGCGAGCGCGGCGACCTCGAGTGGGTCGGCCTCGACGGCCACCGGACGCTCGGTGCGCACCCCCTCGCCACGCGGGTCCGCCGCCCGGCCGACGAGTCCGTCCCCGCCAGCGAAGCCTCCGACCCGCGCCGCTGAAGCCGCGTCCGCAGGACTCCCTGGCTGACGTCCGCAGGACTCCGGCAGCCGTCCGCAGGACTCCGGCCTGCCGTCCGCAGGACTCCCGAGCAGGCGTCCGCAGGACTCCCGAGCAGGCGTCCGCAGGACTCCCGAGCAGGCGTCCGCA
>PABA01000160.1 GCA_002699025.1 Sandaracinus sp.
CGGCGCTCAGGGCGTCGAGGGCGGCGGCGCGGGGGAGGGCGTCGGCGAGCCCGTCTTCCACGCGGGCCCAGTCGATGTCGGGGGCGGCGGCGGACGCCTCGCGCGCCAGCTCCGCCCACGCGCGCATGCGCCCGAGCGCCTCCCGGTCCTCCGGTCGGCGCGCGGCCAGCGCCTCGGCCTCCTCGGGCGCGCGGGCCTCGAGGTCGGCGAGCGCCCTCCAGCGGGGCGTGCGGCTCACCCCCGCCCCTCCGACTCGCTCTTCGCGCTCTGGTTCTTCGCGCCCTGGTTCTTCGCGCCCTGGTTCTTCGCGCCCTGGTTCTTCGCGCCCTGGTTCTTCGCACCCTGGATCTTCGCGCCCTGGGCCTTCGACCCCTTCTTCTTCGGCTTCCCGGGGAGGTCGTCCGCGAGCCGCTCCACGACCGCCGCCAGCGCCGGCTCCTCCATCAGCGCGGCGTAGAGCTCCTTGCGCGCATAGAAGAGCCGCGTCCGCACCGTCAGCACCGGCGCCTCCACGATCTCCCCGATCTCCTTCGCGCTCAGCCCCTCGAAGTCGTGCAGCACCAGCACGGTCCGCTTCTTCTCCGAGAGCCGGTCCACCAGCCGGTAGAGCGCGGCCACCCGCTCGTTCCGCTCCACGGCCGCGTCCGGCTGCTCCCCCGGCGCCTCGCTCCGCCCCTCGGGCACCGGCACGTCCACGATCCGCGGCCGCGAGCGCTTCCGCCGCAGGTGCATCTTCGTGACGTTCGCCGTCAGCCGGTAGAGCCAGGTCGTGAACTTCGAGTCGCCCCGGAAGTTCTTCAGCGAGCGGTACACGTGCACGAACACGTCCTGCACCACGTCCTCGAGCTCCGGCGACGGCCCCATCACCCGATGGACGACCCGCGCCACCAGCTCCCGATGCTGCACGAAGAGCTCCTGGAAGGCGGCCTCGTCGCCGGCTTGGGCCCGCGCGACCACCGGATCCATCGCTCGTGCCTTCTTCCCCCGGCCCTTCACCCGCTTCCCGCTCGCGTCGCTCGCTGCCGTCGAAGAGAGGGAGGCGCCCTGCGCCCCCGCGTCGGGTGAAGATACCGCAGCCATGATCGTTCCATGGGTTGTGCCACGGCCGCCCTCCGTTCATTCGCTCGCGCCCAGCGGCCCCCTTCGCCGGGGCAGGCCGCTCTTGCAGGGAAGGAGGGGCCGTCCTAAGACGCGCCACGCCGGGGCGATCCCGGCCGGGGAGGTACCGTGCTCGCGGTCGAGCAGCTGACGAAACGATACGGCAGCCGGGAAGCGGTCCGGGGGATCTCCTTCTCCGTGGAGAAGGGGGAGATCGTCGGCTTCCTCGGGCCCAACGGCGCCGGGAAGAGCACGACGCTCCGGATGATCACCGGGTTCCTCGCCCCCACCGGCGGGCGGATCCAGGTGGGGGAGATCGACGCCGTCGCCGATCCGATCGGCGCCCGCCGGCAGATCGGCTACATGCCCGAGGGCGTGCCCCTCTACCTGGAGATGCGGGTGCACGAGTACCTGCGCTACCGGGCCGAGCTGAAGGGCATCGGGCGCAAGGCGCGCGAGGAGGCCGTCGAGCGGAGCCTCGGGCAGGCCGCCGTGGAGGACGCCGCCGATCGCATCATCGGGCAGCTCTCGAAGGGCTACCGGCAGCGCGTGGGCCTCGCCGACGCGCTCCTCGCGGACCCGCCCCTGCTCATCCTCGACGAGCCCACGAGCGGGCTCGATCCGAACCAGATCCGGTCGATCCGCGCGCTGATCCGCGGCTTCGAGGGGGAGAAGACGGTCTTCCTCTCGACGCACATCCTCCCGGAGGTCGAGGCGACCTGCGGGCGGGTGGTGATCCTCAACGAGGGGCGCATCGTCGGCGAGGGCGATCCGGCGCAGCTCCGGGGCCGGGCCGCCGGGGGCACGGTGCGCTTCGTCGGGCGCGGGGAGCTCGGGGCCTTCGAGGCGGCGCTGGCCGCGCTCGAGGGGGCCGACGCCGTGCGGCTGGACGTGGACGGGGAGCTGGTCCGCGGGCGCGTGCGGCTCGAGGGGGCGGACGCGGCCGAGCGGCTCTTCGCGGCGGTGGCCGAGGCGGGGCTGGCGCTCCGCGAGCTGAAGACCGAGGGCACGAGCCTCGAGGACGTCTTCACGGCGCTGACCACCGAGGAGGCGGCCGGGAGCGACGACGCGCTCGAGGACGACGACGACCTCGAAGAGGCCGCGGACGACGACGAGGAAGGCGCCGACGACCTCGAAGGAGCCTCCGCCGACGAGGACGACGAGCCCGCAGACGACGACGAGACGCTGGCCGAGGAGGACGAGTCGTGAGCGCCGCCTGGACCATCGCGAAGCGGGAGATTCGCTCCTACTTCACCTCGCCCATCGCCTACGTCGTGCTCCTCGCCTGGGTCTTCGTCACCGGCCTGAGCTTCTACACGCTCGTCTTCTGGTTCGCCGGCCGCCCCAGCACCGGCGGCAGCGACAACCCGCTGACCCTCTTCTTCGGCGGCACGGTCCTCTTCTGGCTCCCGCTGCTGGTCTTCGCCCCGGTGATGACCATGCGCCTCTTCGCCGCCGAGCGCGCCGCGGGCACCCTCGAGCCGCTCATGACGGCCCCCGTCAGCGAGCTCGGCATCGTCGCCGGCAAGTACCTCGCCGCGAACGTCTTCTGGTGGGTGCTCTGGCTGCCCACGCTCCTCTACGTCTGGATCATCAGCCGCTACGGCGACGTCGACCTCGGCACCGTCGCCTCGAGCTACCTCGGCGTCGTCGGCATCGGCCTCTTCTACATGGCCTGGGGCATGCTCATGAGCGCCCTCGCGCCCAACCAGATCGTCGCCGCCGTGCTCACCTTCTTGGTGCTCGGCCTCTTCTTCGTGGCCGGCATCATGCAGTTCGTCGCCATCGACACGAGCCGCGAGGTCCTCGCCTACATCAGCGTCTGGAGCCACATGGCGGACTTCTCCCGCGGCGTGGTCGACAGCCGCTACCTCCTCTTCGACGTGACCATGTCGGGGCTCGCCTTCTTCCTCACGGTGCGCGTCCTCGCCTGGCGGAGGGTCGCGGGATGAGCGCCGAGAAGAAGAGGAAGAAGAAGGGCGAGGCGACCGACGCCGAGCTCGCCGTCGACGAGATGGCGCGGCGGCAGGGCATCCGGCAGATGCACGCCGTCATCGGCAGCCTGCTCCTCGCGCTGGTCTGCCTCGAGCTGAACTACCTCAGCTTCCGGCACTTCGAGCGCTGGGACTGGACCTCCGACGCGCGCTTCACGCTCAGCCAGCGCACGGAAGAGGTCGTCGGCAGCCTCGGCCAGACCGTGGACGTCTACCTCCTGCTCAGCGAGGCCGAGCCGAACTTCGCGGACGTCGACGAGCTCCTCCAACGCTACCGGGCGAGCTCCCCGAACGTGCGGGTGGTCCACGTCGATCCGGACAAGGAGCCGGGCGAGGCGCGGCGCGTGGCCGAGCGCTTCGACATCGAGATGGGCGTGGCCTCCACCGGCGAGTCCTTCGCCGACGTCGCCGCCGTCGTCTCGGCGGGCGAGCGCCGCTGGAAGATCACCCGCGACGACCTCTTCAGCGTCGACTTCGGCGAGGAGGGCGAGGGCCCGGCCGTCGACGTGAAGGCCGAGCGCGCGCTCACCGGCGCCATCGTGCAGGTCACCCAGGGCGAGCCGACGCAGCTCTGCCTCTCGTCCGGCCGGGGCGAGTGGAGCCCGAGCGGCGAGCGCCCCCTCGACATCTTCCGCGAGGAGCTCGAGCGCGAGAACATCGAGCTCCGCGAGGTGAACGCCGTGGGCCTCCGCCGCGTGCCCGAGGAGTGCGATGCCTTCTTCGTGCTCGGCCCGCAGCGCGCCTTCGGCGAGGACGAGGCCCGGGCGCTGGTCGAGTGGTCCCGCGAGGGCGGCAACCTGCTCCTCGCCCTGGACCCGATCGTCGATCGCGAGTCCGTGGCGCCGACCGGCTTCGAGGAGCCCCTCGCGGACCTCGGCGTGCAGGTCGACCGGGACGTGCTCCTCGAGATGGACCCGCGCTACCTGCTCCGGCGCGATCCCTCGGACCTCTTCCGCGTGCTCGAGTTCGGCGACCACCCGACCACCGAGACGCTGGCCCAGCTCGGCGGCGGCATGGCCCTGAACCTCGCGCGGAGCGTGCGCGCCGAGGAGGGCTCGGGCGTCTCCGAGCTCCTCCGCAGCTCCCCGGCGGCCTTCGGCGAGACCGACCTCGCGGGCCTCATCGCCGACGCGGATCTCGAGCCCGACGCGGATGACCTGCGCGGGCCCCTCTCGCTCGCCGTCGCCTTCGAGGCGCCGCCCACGCCCGAGCGCGCCGCCGCCACCGAGGCCGACGCGCGCCGCGGCCGGGTCATCGTCGTCGGCGACTCGGACTGGCTCGAGCCGGCGCTCCTCATGGAGCCGCAGTTCGCCAACCTCGACGCGCTGATGGCCTGGACGGGCTGGCTCACGCAGCGCGAGGCGCTCATCGCCATCCCGCCGCGGCGCTCCGATCTCCAGGCCATCGTCATGAGCGAGGCCGACGTCTCGGGCGTGGCGCTCCGGGTCTTCGTCTTCCTGCCGGCGGCGATCCTGCTGCTCGGCTTCGCCGTCTGGTGGTCCCGGAGGCAGTGATGGACAAGCGCAGCACGATCGTCCTGGCCGCCATCGCCATCGGCCTCTTCGCCTACATCGTCCTCTACGAGCGCTACACGATCACGAGCGGCGAGCTCGCCGAGGTCGAGGGGCAGCTCATCGAGCGCTTCGTCCGTGCGCGCGTGAACCGGCTCGTCATCGAGCGGCCGGGCACGCCGACCGTGGAGATCGCGCGGGACCGGGAGGAGCAGGACCTGCTCGGCGTGTGGCGCCTCGAGCGACCGGTCGAGGCCCTCGCGGACTCGGACGCCGTGAGCTCGCTGCTCGGCGCCGTGCAATACGCGGCGGCGCGGCGGACCCTCGAGAGCCCCTCGAGCGACGAGCTGGCCGGCTTCGGGCTGAGCGAGCCGCGGCTCACGGCCACCTTCGAGGTCGCCGACGAGCGCATCGTCCTCCGCTTCGGCAGCGAGGATCCGACCGAGTCCGGCGTCTACATGCAGGTCGGCGAGCGGGTGCACGTCGTGGGCAAGGACCTCTACGAGGCGCTCGATCATCCGCCCGGCCACTTCCGCTCGAAGCGCCTCCTCGAGGAGGGCGTCGTGATGAGCGAGTCGCTCGCGCTGACGGGGGAGGGCGGCGAGCGCCGGCTCCGGAGGCGGGACGCGCGGCACTGGGACGTCGAGGTCGCGGGGGGCATGGCGCTGGCCAGCATCGCGCTGGTGGAGGAGGCGCTGCAGGCCTTCTCGGATCTCGAAGCGGAGTCCTTCGCCCCCGAGGGGGAGGAGGTCGACGCCGGCCTCGAGGCGCCCTGGCTGCGGGCCGAGGCGCTCCGGCCGACGGGGGACGACGGCGAGGGCGAGGAGCGTGTGGTGCTGAAGGTCGGCGCGCCCTGTGGCGAGCGCGGCGAGGAGCGCTGGGCGCGGGTGAGCGTGGAGGGCGAGCCGGGGCCGCTCGGCTGCGTGCTCACGAGCCGCCTCGACGCGCTGACGCGGCCGCTCGCGGACTTCCGGGAGGCGCGGCCCATCACCATGCGCGACCTCGAGCTGCAGAGCGCTTCGCTGGCGAACGGTGCGGTCACGCTGGGCGTCGCCCAGGAGCAGGGCGTCTGGCGCTGGACCCGCACGGAGCGGGGGCGCGAGGAGAGCGGCGAGGTCGACGACCAGGCGCTGGCGGACTGGCTGACGGAGATCCGCCGGGCCCGCGCGACCCTCTTCGCGAGCGCCGAGAACCTCGCGGCCTACGGGCTCGAGGCGCCCCGGGCGACGCTGACGGTCGTCGATCAGGAGGGCATCGAGGAGCAGGTCGCCATGGGCGCCGTCAGCGCCGAGGGGCTCTACCTGCGGCGCGGCGACGAGCCGCAGATCCTCGTGGTGCCCGCCGAGGCGGAGGCGCTCTTCACGCCGAGCGCGGCGCGGCTTCGGCCCCGGCAGCTCTGGGAGCATCCGCAGCGGGCCGTGACGCGCCTCGACCTGACCCGCGGCGGCACGCGCGAGCGGATCGAGAAGCGGGAAGGGCGCTGGACGATCACCGAGCCGCTCGCGGTGGAGGTCGACCGGGAGCGCGTGCTCGAGCTGGCGCGCATGGTGGCGCGGCTCGAGGCCGAGCGCTTCGTGGCGGACGGGCCGGCGCCGGAGCACGGCCTCGACGCGCCGCGGCTCGAGCTCGGCGTGCGCATCGAGCCCGAGGAGGGCGAGCCGATCGAGCGGCAGGTGCGCCTCGGCGCGGAGACCGAGGGCGGCGCCTTCGCGCAGCTCGCGGGGGACGAGGCGGTCTTCGTGGCGCCGGCGACGCTCGTGGCGCGCATCGAGCGGCCCTTCGTGTCCGACCAGGTGCTGGCGACGGATGTGATCTTCGTCGACGGGATCACCGTGAGCGGCGAGGGGCGCGAGGTGGAGATCCGGCACGATGGGCGGGTCTTCTCGACCGACGACGGGCCCCTCGAGCAGGCGCTCTCGGAGCGGCTCGCGGACGCCATCGAGCGCCTGCGCGTGCGGCCGGGGGCCTACGGGGCGGCGAGCGCAGCCGAGGGCTTCGATCCGCCGCGGCTGCGGATCGCCGTGCGGCGCGGAGCCCAGGCGGAGGCGCCGCTCCGCTACACGATCCTGGTCGGGGCGCCGACGGGGGAGGGCGAGGACGCGCACGTGCGCCGGGAGGACCTGGCGGTCGGGCTGCTCGCGGAGGAGTCCGACCTTCAGCCCTGGTTCGACCTCCTGCGGCGTTGACTCGGGCGGCCCCTTTCGTCGATGGTGCCGGCCCGAATCGTCCGGGGATGCGCTCGCGGCAGCGAAGCGCGGCGCCCGGCGGGTCGAGGCCGGCGCCGGAGAGGACCCGGCGGATGGGGCGTGAGCCAGCCCCGCTCGAGCGAGCGCTTTTTCCTCTCGACACGGGCTCTTGTGAGGCGCTTCGAGAGCGTGGTACACAGGCCCAGGCTCGCCGGAGAGCGAGCTGACTGTCTGAAATTTCACGGTATTTTTCGATGAACCGACGCGGTGTGAACTCTCGCTCCTTCGGCCCCCGGCGTGCGCTGGTGGCCCTGGCCGTGGTGGCTGCGCTGGTGGGTTGCGGCGAGGAGGGCACGGACCTCCAGGTGGAGCGGCTGCCCGAGGTGGAGCCGAACCTGCCGCCCGTGCCGACGCTGCCGCCCCCGCCGCATCCGACCCAGTACGACGACAGCTCGTACAGCATCTACGGTGCGCGGGCCCGGCTGCAGAACACGCTGGACTCCGAGCTCAGCGTCACGGGCTACATCGTCGACATCTACCAGCCGCCCGAGTGCGATCCCCGCGAGCCCGATTGCCGCGTGGCCGCGCCGCACATGTGGATCGCCGACACGCGCATCCCCGAGGGCGAGGTCCGCGACAAGCGCGACGTGCAGATGATGGTCGTCGGCTACGCCGAGAACCAGGAGCAGATCGACGAGGCCGTCGAGCTCGCCGAGCGCGGCCGCTACGAGCCGCCCGACCCCGAGAGCGGCCTGCTCCCGATCCCGACCGACTTCCACGTCGGCAACAAGGTCAAGGTCACCGGCCAGTTCATGCGGGTGAGCTCCTCGGGCTTCAACAACTCCGAGGGCCTGCTCGAGTACCGCGGCCACGAGACGATCGAGAACGTCGCGGAAGAGGAAGAGTAGGGCCCACCCCGGCTCTACTCTCTCGACGCCCCGGCGCCTGCGCGGCTCCGGGGCGTCTCTCGTCCGTCCCGCCCTCCATCCGCGGCCGCGAGCTCGGTGGGGGTCCGAGACCGCGCGAGATGGGAGACGCGCGTCCCTCCTGAAGTCCGTCCCGCCCTTCATCCGCGGCCGCGAGCTCGGTTGGGAGTCCGAGACCGCGAGATGGGAGACGTGCGTCCCTCCTGAAGCCCGCTCCGCCTCAGCGACGCTCGGGAGAGCGTCGCGCGCAGCCCTCGGCCCGCCCGCGCTGCTCGGCCGCCTGCCGCACCGCCGCCGGCGCCAGATCGCTCGCCGCCCGCTCGAGCCAGGGCTCGGCCGCAGCGCCGCCGATCGCCGCCAGCGCCTCGACGGCCTCCGCGGCGGCCTCGATCTCGGGCAGCCAGGGGTTGGCCACCAGCGCCCGCTCGAGGACCGCGCCGAGCGCCGGGATCCCCTCCTCGAGGCAGCGCGCCCGCACGTAGGCCACGCCCGCCCGCGTCACGAGGGGCCACTCGTCGTCGTCTTCCATGCGCTCGCGGATCCGCGGCCAGGCCTCCGCGTCGCCCGCGTCGCGGAGCGTGTCGATGGCCGCCGCGCGCACGTGCCGCGATCGGTCCCGAACGGCCGCCCGGACCACCGGCCGCGCGCGCTCGACCTCCTCGAGCGCCCGCAACCCGCTCGCCCGGACCAGGGGCCAGCCGTCGCGCCGGCCGAGGATCGCGACCCGCTCGACGTCGTCGCCCTCGATGCCGAGCTCCGCGAGCGCGCGGATCGCCGCCTGGCGCACCCGCGGCGTCTCGTCGCCCAGCCCACGCCGCGCCGCCGCCCGGGCCCCCTCCGCGCCGCGCGCCGCCAGGGCCCGGATCGCCGCCGCGCGCAGCATCCAGGCGTCCGCGGAGCGGGCGAGCCCGGCGAGCCAGGCATCCGTCGGGCCGCTCGCCGGGAGCCGCGCCGCCGCCTCCACCAGCCGCCAGCGCGACGGGAAGTCCTCCTCCGGTGCCCGGAGCGCGCCCTCGACGGCCCGGGCGGCCAGCGGCGCGGCCTCTTCGCCCGCCTGCGCGAGGGCCAGCGCCGCCGCGGCGCGGCTCGGGATGGGGGGCGCGTCGTCCAGCCACGCGGCCACCGCGTCGATCGGCGCGCCCCTCCGGAGCGCCGCGCGCAGCGCTTCCCGGAGCGCCGGCCGCTCGCTCCCGCCTTCGCCGCCGAGCGCCTCGAGGATCGGCCCGAGCGCCAGCTCCGGCGCACGGCGGGCGAGGAGCGTCGCCGCCCGATCGCCGATCTCCGGCGAGGGCACGAGATCGACGAGGATCGGCCGCGTGCTCTCGCCCCCCGCCTCGAGCGCCTCGAGCGTCGCGGCCCGGACCTCCTCGTCGGCGTCCAGGGCCGCGCCGACGAGCGCCTCCCGCGCCACCGGCGTGCCCGCGTGGCGGATGAAGACGGGCAGGGCGCGCCGCTTCTCCGCCGGGGGCATGTCGAGCCAGCGCTCGCGGAGCAGCGTCAGGGCGGGGCCGCCGATCTCGGCGAGGAGGCGCGCCGCCGCGGCGCCCTCGTCCCCGGCATGGGCCAGTCGACCGACGAGCGCGTCCAGGCCGCCTCCCTCGTCCAGCGCCGTGTAGGCGCGGAGCTCGGCGAGCCCGGTGTGCGGTCCCGGCCCCTCCGCGAAGACGAGCGAGAGGCAGCGCGTGCGGAGCGGCTCCGGGAGCGTCAGCCGCCACGCGGAACCGGGCGCGGCGTCCTCGGGGAGCGTGACGGCGAAGGCGCCCCCCTCGTGCACCAGCCAGACCTCCCGCGGCGCGGCCACGTTCTCCGTTGTCGCGAGCCGCAGGCCGAGGGCGCGGATCGGGAAGTCGGCCGCGCTCCAGCGGAGCGTCGCGAACTCCCAGCGGCCGCTGCCGGCGCGCCCCTCCACCCAGGCCGTCGCCGGGTCGCCGTCGACCAGCGCCAGCGGCGGCGGGGCGAGATCGGCGGGCGAGCCGGCGGTCGAGGAGCTGGCCCGCGCCTGGAGCGCCGGGAGGAGCGGCGCCTCGGCCTCGTCGGGGGTCGGCGCGAGCGCCTGGCCCTCGGGCGCCGGGAGGGGCCGGAGCGAGACGGGCCGGAGCGCGCCCGAGCGCGGGTCGAGGGCGCGCGGCTCGAGCAGCGTCTCCTCCTGACCGCAGATCGCGCGGGCCTCGCTCACCCAGCCGACGATCAGGTCGGGCTCCCCGTCGCCCGTGCGGTCCTCCTCGAGGAGCACGTCGCGCCGGCGCTCGCCGAGGTCGCCGTGGGCGTCCAGGCGGCCGCGCCAGAGCAGCTCGAGCCGCGGCCCCCGCGCCCGGACGAGGAAGGCGAGGTGCCGTTCGCCCGCCCGGACCTCGACCAGGCCCAGCCGGTGGCGACCCTGCTCGATGACCCGCGCGGCGAGCGTCGGCGCCTCCAGCGCCGGGAGCGGCGCGTCGAGGCCGGGGGCCCGCAGGTGGAGCGCGCCCTCCTCGGCGACGATCCGCAGCGAGAAGGCCCGCCCGAGCCGCAGCGTCTCGGCGGGCTGCGCGACCTGTGCGGAGGCTGACCGCGCGGAGGCCGGCTGCGCGAGCGCGGCGCTCGGCGCTCGCGCGAGACAGAGAGCGAGACAGAGGGCGAAGGCGAGGGGACGAATCATGGGGTTCCGGTCGCGGGAGGGGAGGGCGCGGGCTGCGCGACGACGCGACCGTCCCGAAGATGCACCACGCGGTCGCAAGCCGCGATGATCTCGCGCCGATGCGTCGCCAGCACGACGATGCGGTCCCGGGCGAGGAGCTCCGCCAGGGTGCGCAGGACCCCGTCGGCGGCCTCCGGGTCGAGGGCCGCCGTCGGCTCGTCCAGGAGCAGCACGGCCGGATCGGCGTAGAGGGTCCGGGCCAGAGCGATGCGCTGACGCTGGCCGACGGAGAGGTTCGCGCCGGCCTCCTCGAGGTGCGCGTCCGGCCCGCCCATGGCGTCCACGAAGGCCTCGGCCCCCGCCTCCCGCAGCGCCTCCCGCACGCGCTCCGCGTCGATCGCGTGGCCGAGCGCGACGTTCTCGGCGACGCTCCCGGAGAGCAACGTCGGGGCCTGGGGCAGCCAACCGATCGCCCGCGCCCGCGCCGCCCGCGACGCGGTACCCAGCGGCACCTCGTCGAGCCGGACCTCGCCCCCCTCGGGCTCGAGCAGACCGGCCGCGAGGAGGAGCAGCGTGCTCTTTCCGCACCCGCTCGGCCCGACGAGCGCGAGCGCTTCCCCCCGGCGCGCCGTCAGATCCACCCCCCGCAGCACCGGGGCGCCCGGGCGATAGGCGAAGGACACGTCCGCCCAGCGGAGCTCCCCCGGCGCCTCGGGCAGCGGCGCCTGCCCCGCGGCGGGCAGCTCCGGCAAGGCCTCGAGCTCGGCGAGCCGTTCGAAGACCACCAGGCCGGACGAGAGCGTCACGGCGTGTGTGGCCAGGGCCTTGAGCGGCCGGAGCGCGAGCAGGAGGGCCGCGAAGAGGGTGAAGGTCTCCGCCGGCCGGTGCGTGAGGCGCTCCCCGAGCGACGCGAAGAGCCCCAGCCCCACCGCCAGCCCGAGCACCTCCAGCGCCGGGCCGAGCCGCGCCCGCATGTCCACGGCTGCGCGCGCCCGCGCGAGCGTCTCGTCCAGCGCCTCCCCGTAGCCCTCGGCGGTCCGCTCCACCGCCCCCTTCGTCTGGATCACGGGCAGCGCCCGCGCGTGCTCGTCCGCCAGGCCGACCAGCTCCGCCTCGCTCTTCCACCAGGCCCGCTCGAGCTTTCGCGCTCGACGTCCCAAAATGAGGACAATGAGGCCACCGAGCGGCAACACGAGAAGCCCCCAGGTGGTCACTCGACCATCCACCCGGAAGGCGACGGTGGCCAGCGCGCTAGCCACTAGGAGGTGCCTGGCGTTGCCGGCCACGCCAAAGCTCAGAAGCGTCCTCACCCGGCCCACCTCGTAGGTGATCCGGGAGGCCACCTCGCCCTGCCGGAGCCCGACGAAGGCTGCCGGCCCGAGACGAACCAGCTTGGCGTGGAGGCGCCGCCTCAAGGCCCGCACGGCGCCCTCCTCGACCCGATGGCTCGCGCGCTGGGCGACGTAGCCGGCGAGGGCGCGGACCAGCCCCGCGACCGCCACCCAGCCCACCAGCCGCCAGGCGCGCTCGGGGTCGGAAAGCCCATGGATCACGGTTGCTTCCGCGTCGCCACGGACGGCCTCGACCAGCGGCCCGAGCATCCACGCGACCGCCGCCGTCGCCCCCGCCGAGACCGCCATCGCGCTCGCCGCGAGGGCGGCGAAGCCCAGCTGGGGGCGGAGGAGCCGGGCGAGTTCGCGGAGGGCCTGCATGGGGGTCGAAAGAGGGGGTGCGAGGGCGGCGCGGGTCGTTCATCCGCGAACGGCCCTTTTCGAACTCGAAATGGAACACATGTTGGCCGGCCACACCACGACCCCCGGAAGAGCGCCCTCGCGAACGGTGTTTTCGGGGAGGTGGCGCCCGGTGGCGTCACCCCCAGGCCCCGCGATTCGGGCCGGCACGAGGAATGCACACGTCGTCGGCCGATCGCGTAACGGGGCCAGCCGCCAGTCGCGTGGGATTTGACGACGGCGGACTCGAACAGGCCCCAGCCACCCCAGGTTGGGAGAGAGAACGACATGGCGAAGCAGGCACAGCTCCGAAAGACCCGTACCACGAAGCGCAGCGCGCGCCTGGCCGGCACGGCGGAGCCCTCCAAGGGGCAGCTGAAGAAGGCCAAGAGCGAGGCCGACAAGGCCCTCAAGGAGCTCGAGCGCCAGGGCGCAGGCGATTCGACCCTCTCGCGGTACTTCCGCGAGATGGCGTGTCACCGCGTCCTGACCCCCCAGGAAGAGATCGAGGCCGCCCGCAAGGTGGAGGAGCTCGAGATCGCGTACTGGGAGGCGCTCTTCGCGTACCCGGCGTGCTTCGAGACCGTCGCCGCGGTCGTCGAGCGCAACGTCGAGGAGACGGTCCCGGGCCTCGCGGGCATGCGGAAGCTCGCCAAGAGCGCCCGCCGCGGCAAGCTCGGCAAGCGCCAGCAGGTGAAGTGGGACGAGGCCTCCAAGGAGGCCGCCACCTTCCTCCGCGCCGAGGACAGCGACCGCCTCTACGTGCAGGAGGCCGACAAGGCCGTGCACCGGCTCGCCGGCGAGTTCGCCGACGAGCGCGACCTCGAGGGCGACGAGATCCGCATCACGACCGCCTTCAAGGACTACCTCAAGGGCGTCGAGCGGGCCCAGCGTGCGCAGAACCGCGCCAAGAACCGCTTCGTCGCGGCCAACCTCCGCCTCGTGGTCAGCATCGCCCGCCGCTACAACCGCGGCCGGCTCCCGCTCATCGACCTCATCCAGGAGGGCAACATCGGCCTCATGAAGGCCGTCGAGCGCTTCGACCACAACCGCGGCTACCGCTTCAGCACCTACGCCTCCTGGTGGATCCGCCACGCCATCAGCCGCGCCCTCGCCGACAAGGGCCGCGCCGTGCGCATCCCGGTCCACATGCTCGACACCTACAACCGCGTCGCCCGCGCCACGCAGGCCATCGCGACCCGGACCGGCAAGGAGCCGACGCCCGAGGAGCTCGAGAAGGAGACGGGCATCGCCGCCGAGAAGCTCGAGAAGATCAAGGGCTACTGGGCCGAGACGCCCTTCTCGCTGGACCGCCCGGTCAACGACGAGGACGGCCGCAAGTTCATCGACTTCCTCGAGAGCGAGAACGTCCCGACGCCCTACGAGTCGCTCGTGAGCCGCAAGTGGGCCGACGAGGTCCGCCGCCTCCTCGACACGCTGACGCCCATGGAGGCCCGCATCCTCCGCTGGCGCTTCGGCCTCGACGACGAGGACGAGCTCACGCTCAAGGAGATCGGCGACAAGTACAACCTCTCGCGCGAGCGCATCCGCCAGCTGCAGGAGCAGGCGCTCGGCAAGATTCGTCGCCAGATCAAGGAGTGAGGTTCGGGCGCCTTCGGGCGCCCCTCCCGGGGCCGGCCCTCGAGCCGGCGGCGTTCCCGGGACCCGATTCCGCCGGCCGGGCTCATCGCCCACGGTGAGGCCGGTCGGGCAACGGAGCTGATACCAAAACGCGATCGGGAGGGCGGGGCCTTTAGGGGTCCCGCCCTCGTTATTTCGGGGGAGCGCCTCGGAGCAGACGGCTGCAGACGGGTTCCCCGCGGAGCCCGCTGCGCGACGACGATGGCGTCGAGGTGGACGCGGGCGACGGCAGCGACGCGGGAGGGGCCGTGGACGCGGGCGCGGGCGACGTCAGGAGCCGAGAACGCTGCACGATCGGGGGGACCCCCAGCGCTTTGCGCTCGCGCAGCACCACGCGGCGCCGAGCAGGCGTTCGGCGACGGGCCGGCACGCGGCGCCGAGCAGCCACGCGCCGCGGGCGGGGTTACCTCAGGAGCCTCCGGAGCGTCCCGAGCTCAAAAGACGATGTAAGAACCGCCCCGGTACCCCCCGCCTAGGGTGAAGCGCGATGAGAGCGAACGTGGTCGGAGTCACCTTGCTGGCGGCTCTCGTGGTGGGGTGTGGGGAAACGCCCGAGGGGACGTCGGACGGCGGCGGCGTCTCGCGCGACGGTGGCCCGCCTGTGTCGACCGACACGGGTCCCATCCCCGGGGAACCCGACGCGGGACGTGTCGATGGAGGCGAGCAGCCGCTCCCGGACGCGGGGGAGCCGCCGTCTTCGGACGGAGGGGAGCCGCTCCCGGACGCCGCCGAGCCCCCTCCGAGCGACGCGGTGCACTTCAACCTGGTCATCCGCCAGACCGAGCAGGCCTGCAGTGGCTGCGGGATCTGGTTCGACCCGCAGGGCGACCCGACGCAGCGGCCGCGGCTCGTCGTGCGCTACCGGGACGGCGGCGAGGAGCGCACGCTCGAGTGGCAGCGCGGCCTCGAGCGCCCGCTCTACGCCTACTACATCTCGAACGAGGGGACCTCGCGCGCCGAGCGCGAAGACACCCTGCTGATGAAGCGCTCGCCGCAGCGGACGGGTCTGCTCTTCGCAGACCTGAGCCCGATCCCTGCCGGCGCCGAGATCCTCGAGGCGCGCCTGCACGCGCACATCCACACGCACGAGGGGCTCGCGAACAGCGACCGGTCGAGCGTGCTCACGGTGTACGAGGGCACGCGCGAGTGGGACTTCGCGACCGTCGACTGGAACCACTACGCGGCCGGCGCGCGCTGGACGACGCCTGGCGGCGACGGGGGCGGGGTCGTGCGCGAAATCCACGCGGGGCGCGACATGCAGGACCGCGGCTTCTCGAAGGCGAGCCCGAACGCGCACTTCGACTTCACGGCGCACGTGACCGCGCTCCAAGCCGCCCGCTGAGGCGCTCGGCGCCGATGAGCCCGGCGCTCGAAGCCTCGTTCCCCGAGCCCGGATTCGTCCCCAGTCGACGCGCCCTCGCAGAGTCTTTCGGGCCCGCAGTGGATTCTCGCTTCGCCGAAATCCGGCCTCGACCGCGCGCGCCCAGCGGGCTCGGCGCCGGTGATCGCGGGCGCGGCGGTGGGGTCGTCCGGGGTCGGTTCCTCGGCGCGACGCGGAAGGGGCAGCCCCGCCGCTCGCGCTCTCAGCTCTCGGCGGGGAGCGGGAAGCGCTCGCTCTCGCGGGCTTCGATGGCCTCGGCGCGCTGGAAGGCGGGCCGGGCGGTGCAGCGGGCGACGTAGTCGGCGAGCGGGCCTTCCTTCGGGAGGATGCCGAAGAGCAGGCCAAAGCGGAGCGTGGCGCCCACGTGCACGTCGGCGGCGCTGAAGGCCTCGCCGAGCAGGAAGGGGCCGGGCGTGACGCCCTCGGTCACGACCCGCAGCATGCGGTCGAAGGAGCCCCAGGCGACGGAGCGCGCGGGCACGTCCCAGCCGAAGAAGCGCTCCCCGTAGGCCGGCTCCATGATGGCGCTCGCGAAGAAGAGCCAGCGGAGCCAGGCGGGGCGCGCGTCGTCGTCGAGGCCCGGGGCGAGCCCCGCTCCGGGGAAGCGGTCGGCGAGGTAGATGGCGATGGCGCCGAGCTCGGAGACGGGGCGCTCGCCGTGCACGACGAGCGGCACCTTGCCCATCGGGTTGAGCGCCAGGTAGTCGGGCTCCTGGTTCCGGCCCCCGTTCAGGTCGAAGCTCTCGAGGGCGTAGGGCACGCCGAGCTCCTCGAGCAGCCAGAGGGCGGTGAAGCTGCGGGTGCGCGGCGCGTAGTACAGGGTCAGGGGCGTCGATTCGGCCATGGGGTGGATCTCCTCGGCAGCGAACATACCTTCGGCCTGCGACACGGACGCGCCGATGCTCGAGCCCCCCGCCCGCGACTGCCTCTTCCACGTCCCGACCCGCTTCGTGCACGCCGAGGGCGCGCAGCTCGACGGGCCGCGCCTCGACCTGCGCCGGCCGGCCGAGCGCGAGCGGCTGCGCGAGCTGGATGGGGAGCCGGCGGACGTGCCGCGCCCGCCGCACCTCTTCGTCGGCACCGTGAACGGCCCGACCGGCGGCCTCGTCGCGCAGGTCGAGATCCGCCGGCAGGGGCGGACCGTGTTCCGCCACGGGTGGTGTCGCCCCTTCTGGGTCGAGGTGGAGGGCCAGGATCACCGCTTCGAGGTGCTCGAGGGCCGCGCCTTCGTCGTGGGGGACGCCCGCTGGGCCTGGCTCTCCTCGGGCCGTATCAGCGCCCACCTCGGGCGCGTCTTCGGCGAGCCCGTCGACGGCGCCGAGCGCGACCGGCTCCTCCAGTACGACCAGGCCACCGCCTGCCTCGTCGGCGCGGGGGATCGCGTGCGCGTCTGGGCCGACACCCCCGCCGCCCGCGCCGGCCGCGGCTACCGCGACTCCACCCGCCACGTCGTCCGCGCCCCGGTCATCGAGCTCCTCCCCGCGAAGAACCGCCGCCGCTGACACTCGCCACGCCCGAGGCGCTCCGCCGTCCGCTCTCGCGCTCTCGCGCTCGCTACGCTCGCGGCTGTCCGCCGTCCGCTCTCCGCCGTCCGCCGGGGACGGCCAGCCGGCGAGGCGGCGGCCGCGTTCGCGGAGGGCGGTGATGGCGTCCGCCGTCCGTCGCGGCCACGCGGCGCCGAGCGGCCGCACGCTGCCCCATCCCCGCGAAGCTCCCCGCGCACGAGGTACACGAACGACGACGCCAGGCTGCGAAGCGTTGCCGATCCGCGTCGCCAACCG
>PABA01000161.1 GCA_002699025.1 Sandaracinus sp.
GCTTTCCGTGGGGGGCGGATGGACGCGGCGGTGGGGGCCGCGTTCGCGGAGTGGGGGGGCGGCGCGGGGGCTCGCGGGGCTCGCGGCTGTCTGGCGTCCGCTCTTTGCGGGCGGTGGCTCTGCGCTGTCCGCGGCTTTCCGCTTTCCGCTGTCCGCTTTCCGTGGGGGGCGGATGGACGCGGCGGTGGGGGCCGCGTTCGCGGAGTGGGGGGGCGGCGCGGGGGCTCGCGGGGCTCGCGGCTGTCCGGCGTCTGCGCTCGCTGCGCTCGCGGCTGTCCGCTGTCCGCTCTCCGTGGGGGGCGGATGGACGCGGCGGAGGGGGGCCGCGTTCGCGGAGTGGGGCGGCGGCGTGGGGGCTCGCGGAGGCGCGTCGTCGGTTCCCGGTGTGGCCGCGCCTGGGCCCCGGGCGTCCCTTCGAGCACGAGGACGAACGGGTTCGGCGCTCCGCACGGTTCGCTGCCCCGCTGAACGACGCCCGTCAGCGAGGTGCGGCGGGCTCGGGCGCGGAAGGCGCGTAGAGCTCCTCGAGCTGGGCCTCGGCGAGGGCGTCGAGGGGGGTGAAGTGGATCGGACGCCGGCGGACGACGAGGCGGTGTCCGTCGAAGAAGCGCGGCGGCTTCCAGCGAGGCAGGTCGCTCCGGGGGAAGCGGTGCTCGCCGCCGACGAGGGCCTGCCAGAGGGTCTTCAGGACCAGCTGGTCGCCCTCGCGCCAGACGTAGAGCGCGACGCCGCGGGACAGGTAGATGGCGTGGGCGAGGAAGAGGCCGGCGCCGAGGAGCGGGGCGAAGACGACGGCGCCCCCGGGCTCGAGAACGGGCGAGAAGGCGACACCGACGGCGAGCCCGACGAAGGCGAGCGGCAGGCCGATCTTGGACGCGTCGGCGCCCGCCCCTCCGAGGAGGAGACGGTCGGCGCTGAGCTTCGTGGGGCGGGACGCGGGACGGGCGGGGCTGGACATCGGGGCGGTCGTCATGCGGGGCGGCGGAGGCTGCGGCGGCGGAGGTCGCGGGCGGCGAGGTGACCCGGCAGCGGCGGCGGAGGTCGCGGGCGGCGAGGTGACCCGGCAGCGGCGGGGCAGGGGGCACGGTAGCGCGTTCCCGGCGGGACGAAGGCGGCCACGTGGTCGCCGCGGGGCGAGCGAAGCGAGCGCCGAGGGCCCCACGAGCCCGCTGGCAAGCCCGAATCGTCCCGTTGCAGCCGTAGCCGGGGCGATGCACGAAGGCGAGCGATGGAGGGCGGCGAGACGGTGCGCGTGGACCTCGGGAGCATCCCGAAGGGGGCGACGCGCTCGTGGATCTGGCGGCGGCTCGTGGAGGAGCTCGGCGAGGCGGAGGCGCTCGAGGCGTGGCCGGAGACGGCGCGGCGCCTGAAGGAGCGCGGGCGCTGGCCGGTGCCCGACGAGGAGGCGCATGCGGTGGCCCGGTCCGTCGAGACGCGCGAGGGCGGCTACCGGGAGGCCCAGGGGCGGACGACGCACGTGCGGGTGCGGGCGGCGCGGCGGGGGCTCGGGCGCGACCTCGCGCTGATCGCCGCGGGCCTGCTCGGCGTCCCCGTGGGCGTTCGCTTCGGCCTGGACGGGATCGTCGACTTCCTCATCTACGCGTTCATGGGCGTGGGGCTGGTCTGGGGAGCGGCCCGCCGCACCCTGCGCCGACTGCGCCCGGACGACGTGACCGTCACGCCCAGCGAAGTGGAGGCGAGGCGGGGAGGGCGGCGGACTCGACGCACGGCTCGGAGCGAGCTGCTCTGGGTCGAGGTGGTGCAGGAGAGCGACTCCGCCTATGCCCAGACGCGCGGCGGCAAGAGCTTCTGGGACACCTTCCTCGCGCGCGACGAGAAGAGCTGGGCGGTGCTCGGGCGCACCGCGGCGGGTGAGCCGGTGCTCCTCGCGGACTCGCTCGACCGGGAGGTGGCGCTCGCGGCGGCGGCGGCGCTCGAGGACACGCTCGAGCTCCTGCCCGCGCCTGCGCTCCCCGTGAGGGCGCGCGTCTCCCCGACCCGAGCCCAGGAGGACGACGCCGCCGCCATCGAGCGGGCCGAGGCGACCGAGCCCGGCGAGCAGCGCCCCCGCGAACACGAGGCCTGACCCGCCGGCAGGAACGCCGAACCCGTTCGCCCTCGCCCTCGTGCTCGTGCTCGAGCGGACGCCCGGCGCCCAGGCGCAGCCACGGACCACCGAGAGCCGACGACGCGCCGCCGCGAGCCCCCACGGCCCCGCCGCCCTCCGCGAACGCGGTCCCCCACCGCCGCAGCCATCTGCCCCCCCCACGGACAGCGGAAAGCGGACCGCGGAAAGCCGGGCCCGAGCCGGCCGCGCCTCGTTGACGGGCCTCGTTCGGCGCGGGAGGGCGCGCGGCTCCTCCGGACCGCGCCTCTCGCCGGCCCCCGCCGCTGACACCAGCCTCCCGCCCATGGAACGCATCGCGCTCGTCCAAGGCGCCAGCCGCGGCCTCGGCCTCGAGCTCGTCCGCCAGCTCCTCGAGGACCACGACCGCGTCGTCGCCACCTGTCGCCACCCCGAGCGCGCCGACGCCCTCGCCTCCCTCCGCGCGCGCTCCGCCGGCCGCGTCTCCGCGGTCCGCCTCGACGTCGAGGACGAGGGCTCCATCGAGGCCGCCGCCGAGGCCGTCGCCGCCGGCGCCGAGAAGCTCCACCTCCTCATGAACGTCGCCGGCCTCCTCCACGACGAGGCCTCCGGCGTGCGCCCCGAGAAGAAGCTCGCCCACTGCGATCCCGACGCCCTCGCGAAGGTCTTCCGCGTCAACGCCTTCGGCCCGCTCCTCGTCGCCAAGCACTTCGCGCCGCTCCTCCGCCACGACGAGCCCGCCGTCCTCGCCAACCTCTCGGCCCGCGTCGGCAGCATCGGCGACGACCGGCTCGGCGGCTGGTACGCCTACCGCGCCTCCAAGGCGGCCCAGAACATGTTCACGAAGAACCTCGCCATCGAGCTCGGCCGCCGCGCGAAGAACCTCTGCGTCCTGGCTCTTCACCCCGGCACCGTCGACACGGGCCTCTCCGCGCCCTTTCAGAAGAACGTGCCCGAGGAGAAGCTCTTCTCCGTCGAGCGCGCCGCCGGCCAGCTCCTCGCCATCGTGCGCCGCGCGACCCCCGCCGAGACCGGGCGCTTCTACGCCTGGGACGGCGCCGAGATCCCCTGGTAGCCGCCCTCGTCCTCGGCCGAGTCGCGTGGGGGGATCCCTCCCTTCGGTCGGGATGCCTTCCGCCTTCCGCTTTCCGCTGTCCGTGCTGGCGCTGGGCTTTACGGTCCATGCCGCTTCGCGGAGGGACGCGGCGTAGGCGGCGCGCGTGGGGGGCCCTCCCTTCGGTCGGGATGCGGTTCGCCTTCCGCCTTCCGGGAGGGCTTCCGCGTATGACGTGAGCCGGCCCGTCGTCCTCGTCGACGTGCACGTCCGTACCTCTGCCCGCGGGAGACGGGGATGAGGTGCGCTACCGCGACGACCCGTGCCCATGCCCGTGCCCGTGCCCCTGCCCCTGCCCGCGGGGGACGGGGATGAGGTGCGCTACCACGCGGTCATCATCATCTCCGGGTACGGGCACGGACGGGCACGGGTACGGTTCCGGCGCGTGGGAGTCGCTCGCATCTCTTCGAGCCTCCGGGCACGGGCATGGGCACGACGGCCCGGCTTCTCCGCGAAGCGGCATGGACCGCCGACGCCTGCGACAGCACGGACGGCGGAAAGCGGAAGGCGGAGCGCACTTCGGACGCAAGGGCTGCGCGACGCCGCTCGAGGCGCGCAAGGGGCGCGTCGCTGCCACCGCCGGGGGCGCCTGCTCCTCGGGCACCGGCCTTGCATCGTCCGCCCGCGAGCGCCGCGTCGGCGCCGAGAGAGAGGACGATCCCCATGCTCCGCCGCGCCGCGTTCGCCGCCCTGACCCTCGCCCTCGCCGCCACGGCCGGCTCCGCCGAAGCCCAGCGCACCGCCTGGCAGATCGACGACGGCACCGCCGTGCGCTTCGTCTGCCAGGGCCCGCAGGTCGAGTCCGCGGCGGAGGGCCGCTTCTCTTCGGTGAACGCGCGCCTCGAGATGGACCCGACCGAGCTCCAGACCGCGCGCGGCGCCGTCCAGGTGCTCCTCGCGTCGATCACGACCGACCTCGGCGGCTGGGACGCGATGTTCCGCGCCGCCCCCTTCCTCGCGCTCGACGAGCACCCGCGCGCCACCTTCGAGCTCCTCGCCGTCGAGGGGGCCGAGCGCCTCCGCCCGGGTCGCTGGACGCGCCTCCGCCTCCGCGGCCGCATGACCGTGAAGGGCACCATGCGCGAGGTCGAGGTCCCGGCGCGCGCGCGCTGGACGGCGGCCGAGGGCGACGAGCCCGAGCGCGTCGAGCTCCGGGCGCGCTTCCGCATCGACTGGGACGACTACGACATCGCCGTCCCCGACGGCTGGACCCGGAACTTCGCCGGCGACCGCGCCCGCGTGGACGTGGTGCTGAAGCTCCGGCGCGCGGCCCCCGCGGCGGAGTGAGAGGGCGGGCGAGCGCGCCCGCGCGGACGTGCCGAAGCTCCAGCGCGCGGCGGAGTGAGAGGGCGGGCGAGCGCGCCCGCGCGGACGTGCCGAAGCTCCAGCGCGCGCGCGGCTGAGACGGCTGGCGAGCGCGCCCGCGTGGACGTGCGGATGCCGTGGCGCGGGGCCCCCGCGGCGGAACGAGACGGCGGGCGAGCGCGCCCGCGTGGACCTGCTGAAGCTGTGGCGCGCGGCCCCCGCGGCGGAGTGAGACGGCGGGCGAGCGCGCCCGCGCGGACGTGCGGATGCCGTGGCGCGGGGTCCTCGTCGCGGTGGAGGGCGTCCGTCCCCCCGTCTACTTGCCGTCCGAGGCGAGCACGACGCGGTTCCGGCCGGCCTCCTTGGCCGCGTAGAGCGCGTCGTCGGCGCACTGGATGAGCACGTCCGGGTCGGTCACGTCGAGCTCGGGCACGGCCGCCACGCCGATGCTCGCCGTGACCGGCAGGAAGGTCCCCTCGTGCTCGAAGGGGTAGTTCGCGATCCACTCCCGGATGCGCTCGGCGAACTGGCGCCCGCCCTCCATGTCGATGCCCCGGCTGAGCAGCGCGAACTCCTCGCCGCCGTAGCGCGCGAAGATGTCCTCGCGCCGGATCGCGTGCATGACACCCGCGGCGAGCGTCCGGAGCACCGCGTCGCCGGCGAGGTGCCCGTGCGTGTCGTTGACCGCCTTGAAGTGGTCGAGGTCGAAGAAGAGCAGGCAGAGCGCGCTCCGGTGCCGCACGGCGTAGGCGAGCTCGGCCTCGAGGCGCTCGAGGAAGTACTTCTTGTTGTAGGCCCCGGTCAGCCCGTCGCGCAGGGCGGCGTCGTACATCTGCCGCTGGAAGCGCTCGTCCAGGTGGTCGTGGTAGCTGAACTTCAGGATCGTCGTCGTGCCGACCTGGATCTTGTCGCCGTCCTCGAGCTCCCGCCGCGTGACGCGCTCGCCGTTGACGAAGGTGCCGTTCGTCGAGCCGAGGTCCTCGACGAAGATCGCGTCGCCGCGGACGACGAGGCGCGCGTGCTGGCGCGAGATCTCCGAGTCGCGGATGGAGATCGGCACGTGGGCGCTCCGGCCGATGTCCTGGGCGCCCTCGACCTTGAACATCTCGCCGACGTTCGGGCCGGCGATGACGATCACGTAGGCCCGGTCGCGCGCGGTCCCGGCGAGGGCCTGCTTGGCGAGGTCGATCGAGCCCACCATCGTCGGCTCGTCCTCGGCCCACTCGTCCTTCGGGTCGTCCGCCATGCTCGGCTGTCCATGGTACCGCGGCTGGAGAACTGGCGCGATCGCCACCGTGGCGGGGGCAGGCCGGGCCGGCGCGCGGAACGAGGGCGGAGAAAACGCACCGATCGGCGGAAAACGCACCTCGCCGAACGCCCGAGGGGTGGGCGCTCGAACCCGCGAAACGTTTGGCGCTCGGCGCGCGCTCCGTTTCGGCGCGGTTTCGTCTTCGGGCACGTTTCGCCGAACGGCGGGAGCCGGTCGTGACGCGGCGCGTCGTTGACGCCCCTGTTTTCCAATGCGATCCAGGGCGCATGGAGCCCCACGTGACGAGCGAAACACGCCCCTCCGAGCCCGACTACGACTCGGTCGACGACGTCCTCACGGATCGCCCCTCGGGGGCTCCAGAGGTGGACCTCAGCGACCGCTACGAGTTCTTCCGCGTCATCCAGGGATACCTGGACGACGCGTCGAAGGTCGTCGGCTTGCCCGCCCACCTCAGCGAGATGCTGGCGCAGCCGAAGAACGAGCTGATCGTGCACTTCCCGGTCCGCATGGACGACGGCACGATGCAGCTCTTCAAGGGCTACCGCATCCAGCACAACAACCTGCTGGGGCCCTACAAGGGCGGCCTCCGCTTCCATCAGACGGTCAGCCTCGACGACCTGAAGGCGCTCGCCACGATGATGACGTGGAAGTGCGCGCTGATGAAGATCCCCTTCGGCGGCGCCAAGGGCGGCGTGAAGGTCGACACACGCGCGCTCTCCGAGGACGAGCTGATGCGCGTCACGCGCCGCTTCACGCATGCGCTCGGGAACAACATCGGGCCGAACTACGACATCCCGGCGCCGGACGTCGGGACGAGCGGCCAGGTGATGGTCTGGATCATGGACACGTACATGAACCAGGTCGGCCATGCGGCGAAGAACGCGCAGCGCGCGGTGGTGACGGGCAAGACGCTCACCTGCGGCGGCAGCCCGGGCCGCGAGAAGGCGACGGCGCAGGGCGTCGTGCATTGCATCACGGAGTGGGCGAAGGACAACCGCTTCGACCTCGAGGGCAAGACGGCGATCATCCAGGGCTTCGGTAACGTCGGCTCGTTCTCGGCGCTGCTCCTGTCGAAGCTCGGCGTGTCGACGATCGCGACCGGCGACCACACCGGCTACATGCGCACGACCGAGGGCTTCAACGCGCACAAGCTCTCCGAGTACGTGAAGCGGAACGGCTCCATCGCGGGCTACGAGGGGGGCAAGTCGATCAGCCGCGAGGAGTTCTTCGCGACGAAGGCCGACCTCTTCATCCCGGCGGCCCTCGAGAACCAGATCGGCGCGGCCGAGGCGAAGGCGCTCGACGTGAAGCTGATCGCCGAGGGCGCGAACGGGCCGTGCAACCCGGAGGGCGAGAAGATCCTCGTCGAGCGGGGCATCCCGATCATCCCGGACGTGCTCGCGAACTCGGGCGGCGTGACGGTCTCCTACTACGAGTGGGTGCAGAACCTGCGAAGCGAGACCTGGGACCTCGACGAGGTCGATCGGCGCCTCGAGAAGACGATGCGCGACGCCTACCAGCGGGTGTTCACGTACGCGCGCGAGAAGGACATCACGCCGCGGGTGGCGGCCTACTGCCTCGCGCTCGAGCACCTCGGGCAGGCCTACGCCGAGCGCGGCATCTTCCCCTGAGCGCCGTCCCCCGGTCGCACCGGGGAGCCCGAGACCGGCCGCGCGGCCCGGCTTCCGAGGAGGCCGGGCCGCGCGCGTTCCGTCGGGGTGTTCCGTGCGCGCGTTCCGTCGGGGTGTGTTTCGAGCGTGCGCTCCGTCGGGGTGTTGCGTGCCCGCGTCCCGTCGGTGCGAGGAGACAGCGTAGGGGTCGCGGGGGTCGTGCTCTTCCCGTCCGTCGAGCTCGCGGGCGGGCACGGGCAGGGGCAGGGGCAGGGGCACGGGGTGTAAGGAGTCTTCCGGTCGCTCGGGGCGTGCTACGCCTGGGGCATGGCGTCGCCGACCCTCCGCGAGTGGCTGCGCGAGGAGCCCTTCACGCTCGGGCTCTCGAGCGGCTTCTTCGGCTTCTTCGCCCACGCGGGCTTCGTCGAGGTGCTCGAGGAGGCCTCGCTCCTTCCGGCGCGGCTGGCCGGCTCGAGCGCCGGGGCGCTGGTCGCCGGGTGCTGGGCCGCGGGCCTCGACGCGCCGGCCATCGCGCGCACCTTCCTCGAGCTCGAGCGGCGTGACTTCTGGGACCCGGCCCCCGGGGCGGGGCTCCTGCGCGGCCGGCTCTTCCGCGGGCTGCTCGAGGAGACGCTGCCGCGGGGGCGCTTCGAGGAGTGCCGGCGGCCGGTCGCCGTGAGCGTCTTCGACGTGCTCGGGCGGCGGACGCGGGTGCTCGATCGGGGCCCCATCGCGCCGGCGGTGCATGCGAGCTGCGCCTTCCCGGGGATGTTCCAGCCCGTGTGGATCGACCGGCGCCCCTACCTCGACGGCGGCATCGCCGACCGGCCGGGAGCCCTCGCGCTGCCGCCGGAGGGGCGGGTGCTCTACCACCACCTCGGATCGCGCTCGCCCTGGCGGCGGCGTGGCTCGGCGGCGCTCGCGATCCCGGCGCGGCCGAACCTGCGCGCGGTGGTCGTCGAGGGGCTGCCGCGGGTGAGCCCCTTCCGGCTCGAGCAGGGGCGGGTGGCCTACGAGCACGCGCGGCGCGCGACGCGGGCGGCGCTCGATCGACCGCTCGAGGGCGAGGCGCTCCGGGTGGGTGCGTGACTTCCGGGTCCAGGCCCGAGCGCCGAGCTGCGGGGACCGCGATCGCGCTGGCCCTGCTCGCGTCCTGCGCGACCTCGGGCGCGCCGCCGGGGGCCACGACGCCGTCCCCCGAGCCGACCCCGCCCCCCGAGGTCGAGGCCGAGCCCGCCCCCGCACCGACGCCCGCGCCCGCGCCGAGCCCGCGCCTCCGGCTCGGCCTGCGCCCGAGGGAGGGCGTCCTGGAGCTCGTCGATCTCGAGGGGCGCCTCTGCTTCCCCGCCGGGGAGGGGGCGCCGCGCTGCGAGATGCTGGACGGCCCGCGCGCGATCCCCTTCGAGCTCGCCGGTCCCGTGGCCCGTGGCGCCACGCTGCCGGCGCCGACCCTCGACGGGGCCCCGCTCTCGCGCGCGCTCCCGGTCGAGCTCACGCTCGCCGACGGCGTCGAGAGCTCCACGCTCCCCGCGGCGCCGAGCTGGGGCGAAGTGCGGCGCGCGCTCTTCGTCCTCGGGGGCGCGCGGCGGGTGCTCGACGCGGGGCCCTCGCGCATCGCGCTGGTCGCCGGGCGGGAGGAGGATCTCGACGCGCTGGCGGAGGGGCTCGAGCATGCGCAGGTGGCGGCCTTCGCGCGGCTCGGGGAGGCGGCGGCCGGGCCGCTCTGGGTCGCCTTCAGCCGAGGCGCGCCGGCGAGCGAAGGCGGGCCCGGCTGGCACTGGTGGCGGGCGCCCGCGGGGCCGGCGCCGCATGCGGCCGCGTCCCTGCTGGAGGCCGTGGCCGGGAGCGTCGTCGCCGGGCCGGCCTGGCTGCGGCGCGGCTTCGGGCGCTACGCGGGCTGGCATCTCCGGCAGGAGCTCGAAGACCTGCCGCCGCGGGCGCTCCTCCAGATCGTGGCCGACGCCTGGGAGGCGCATCGGCGCGCGCCGGGGACGCGGCCGATCGCGTCGGGGGAGGACACGGACGGCGCCGCGCTCGCGCTCTTCTGCGCCGAGCTCGAGCTGCGCGCGGCCGGCCGGCGGCTCTTCGAGGTGTTGCCCGAGGGGCCGCTCGACGCGGCGGGGTTGCGGGAGGCGCTCGCGGCGGTGGACCCGGCGCTCGCGGCGCGGCACGACGCGCGCCTCGCCTACCGCGGGGTGCTCGACCTGGACGCTTGCCTCGGGCGGGCCGGGTTGCGGGTGGTGGCCGTGCGGGTGCCGCGGCTCGGGGAGGACGCGCTCCGGAGCCTCTTCGGGGGCGCGACGCTCGAGGGGGAGCCGCCGACGGTCGTGCGGAGCCCGGGGCCGCTCCGCCCCGGGGACGTGCTCACGCACCTGCGCGGGCGCCCGGTGCGGCGAATGGCGGACGTGGCGCTCCACCTGGCGGGGCTGGACGGTGGGCGGCGGGTGCCGGCCGTGTTCCAGCGTGGGGAGCGGACGAGGCGGCAGTGGCTGACGTTGCCGCGGGGGCTCGACGAGGCGGGCGCCGTGCGTTTCGTGCTCGACCCCGAGGAGGCCGCGCGCCACCCGGCGTTCCCTTTCACCCGCCGCCCCCCCGAGAGCCCCGACTGACGCCCGTCCATGCCGGTGCCCGTCGTGCCGTGCCCGTGCCCGATTGGCAGATGCTGTAGCCCGAGCCCGGCCGCGCCGACCTGACCCTGGACGACGCAGCCCATCTCGGAGACCCTCATCGGGGCACACCGCGTTCCATTCGGCAGCGCGCCAGCCCACGAGGTCCGTCCATGCTCCGCGCTCTCCTACTCGCCACCGTCCTCCTCGGCGCCTCCTTCGCCCTCCCCGCCCTCGCCGCCGCCGATGTCATCGTCGATGCGAGCGACGGCGAGGACGCGGGCCCGGAAGAGGAGAGCGACGGGGACGGAGGCTGCGCGGCGGCCGGCCGCGCCACCGGCTTCGCGCTCACCGTGGGCTTCGCCCTCGCGGCCATCGCTGGGCGAGCGCGCCGCCCCGAGTGAGCCTCCGAGCGCGCCACCAGTGAGCCTTCGACCTCGGCCCCACCCGGTGGGCGCGTCGTCGCGCGCGGGCGCTTGCGACGTCGTCACGGAGCCCCACGAACCGAGCATGGCGAACGCGACGACGTCCCCGACCGACCGCGCCCCGCGGAACGTGCTCGGAACGCCCCTCGAGACCTGCTGCACGGCACCGATGACCGGCTTCTACCGGACCGGCAAGTGCGAGACGGGGCGCGACGATCTCGGACGTCATGTGGTCTGCGCGGAGCTCACGGCCGACTTCCTCGCGTACACGCGCGCCCGCGGAAACGATCTCTCGACGCCGCGCCCGGCCTACGGTTTCCCGGGCCTGAAGCCGGGGGACCGCTGGTGCCTCTGCGTCGCTCGGTGGAAGGAGGCGGTGGACGCCGGGGTCTCGACTCCGGTCGTGCTCGCCGCGACCCACGAGGCCGCGCTCGAGGTGGTCACGCTCGAGGAGCTCATGCGCCACGCGATCGAGCCCGTGGCCTGAGTGACGAACGGCCCCGCCGTCTCCGGGGGGCCGTCGTCAGAAGAGCCGTCGTGCGAGCCGTGACCCGCGGGTCCGTCACTCGGGTGGCGGGGTCTTCTGGTTCAGCTCCTTCATGTTTTGGAGGAGCTGGTAGGCGATCATCAGCATCTCGCAGTAGAGCCGGCCGGCGATGAGCACCAGCAAGCCGCCGATGGGCGCGAGGAGCATCACGAGCAGGCCCTCGCCGACGTCGGTGTAGTAGGCGAGGAAGGCGCGATCGAAGCCGCCGTAGAGCATGAGCAGCGTCTGGCCGATCGCGGCCAGGATGAAGAGCCCGTAGAGCACCTTCACGACGCGCGGCAGCAGGTAGTTCTCGAACTTGAAGTCGGTGAAGGCCCGGAAGAAGGTCTTCGCCTTGTCCTGCGCGGCCTTGGCGTCGAAGCCTCCCTGGCCGAAGGGGCTGCCGCCGCCCGGCCCACCGCCGCCCGGTCCGCCTCCGCCCGGTCCGCCGCCGCCGAAGCCACCCTGCTGCGGGGGCGGCTGCTGCTGTTGCTGGGGCGGGCCGAAGCCACCCTGCTGCGGGGGCGGCTGCTGCTGTTGCTGGGGCGGGCCGAAGCCGCCCTGCTGCGGCGGGTGCTGCTGCGGCGGGTGCTGCTGCGGCGGGTGCTGTGGCGGATGCTGCTGCGGGTGACCCTGCTGCTGCGGGTGACCCTGCTGTTGCGGGTGGCCCGGCTGCTGCGGATGGCCCTGTTGCTGCGGGTGGCCCGGCTGGGGCGGCTGCCCCGGCGGCCCGCCGGGCGGCCCGAAGCCCCCGGGAGGCTGTCCCCCACCCTGTCCGAATCCACTCATGGTCCTCCTTCTCCGCGCCGCCGTCGGCGCGCGAGGGCGCGTCCATGCCCCCGGGGACACGGCTACCAGCCGCGCTTCTCGCCCGTCAAACCCCCGCCGCGCTCGTCCTCGCAGGCGGCATGAGCCACCGAGCGGGGAGCGGGGAGCATCCCAACCCATGGGAGGCCCACGCGTGTGATCTCGTCGTGCTCGTCGACATGCACGAGGCGCATGAGGCTCGCCGGGCGGCCCCCCAGTATCCGTTCGTCCCCCCGCCCCCTCCGCGAAGCGGCATGGACCGCCGCAGCTCGGCGCCCGTACGGACGGCGGAAAGCGGAAAGCAGAACGCATCCCGACCGAAGGAAGGGATCCCGAGCGCTACTCGACCTCGACGCTCGCGTCCGCGCTCACCTCGACCTCGAGCCGGCCGCGGCGGCCGCTGTGGCGCGGCACCTGGAAGCGCTGCGTGTCGAAGGGCGGCGGCTGGCTCGGGTTGCAGCGCGGGCCGAAGCCGGTCGCGTCGAACTCGTAGCTGAGGTCGCCGCTCAGCTCCCCGTGCGTGGCCTCGACCGTCACCTCGTGCATGCCTGCGCGCGCCGGGCTGCAGTAGCTGAGCAGGTAGAAGCGCTGCGTGTAGCCGACGATCTGCTCCGAGATGGTCTCGAAGGCCGCCGCGATCGCGGCGCTGTCGCGGATGAAGACGTAGCCGCTCCGGCCGATGTCGTTCAGCACGCTCTCGTCGATCTCGTTGCCCACGCCGATGGCGAAGACGTCGTAGCCGCTGTCGTCGAGGCGCGAGATCATCTCCCCCTCGGCCACGCGCGCGGCGCGGTCCGTGCCGTCCGTGAAGACGACGAGCGTGCCGAAGCGGAGCGGCGTGTCGCCCTCCTCGAGGGCGGCGTCCAGCACGTCGGTGGCCTGGACGATCGCGCCGTTGAGGTTCGTCGAGGGGTCCCGGGTGCGGAAGCCCGCCAGCCGGCCGATGCCGCCGCCGCTCGCGCGGAAGCGCTGGATCGGGAAGATCTCCTCCGAGCCGTCGAAGGCGTAGACGGCGACCTTCTGGTAGCCCTCGAGCGTCGAGGCGAAGCTCTGCGCGGCCTCGACGATCATCGGGACCTGGTCGCTCTCCGTGACGCTGCCGCTCATGTCGACGAGGAGCAGCGTGTAGTGCTCCGCGGCGACCTCCGGGTTCACGATCGTCTGCTGGCTCTCGTCGACGCTGACGAGCCGGCCGTCCTCGTAGATGCGGAAGTCCGTGGCCTCGAGCCCGGGGACCGGCTCGCCATCGCGCGTGTCGACGGTGAAGAAGACGGCGACGTTGCTGGGCGGCTGGTAGGCGGCGTCGATCTTCGTGAGCTGGAGACCGGCGCAGCCGGTGAGGAGCGCGAGGGCCGCGGGGGCGAGCAGGCGGGGGGAGGTCACGGGGAGGTTCTATCACTCCGTGGCTCGGTGGAGCATCTCGCGGGCGCACGGGGGGATCCCTCCCTTCGGTCGGGATGCGTTCCGCGTTCCGCTTTCCGCTTTCCGTGCTGTCGCGGGCGTCGGCGGTCCATGCCGCGTTCGCGGAGAGGCCGGGCAGTGACGTCCCCGCGCTGCCGCTCGTGCGCTGCCGCTCGTGCGCTGTTGCTCGTGCGCTGTTGCTCGTGCACCGGGACGGCGGTGGCGGGGCGCACGGGATCCCTCCCTGCGGTCGGGATGCGTTCCGCTTTCCGCTTTCCGCTTTCCGTGCTGTCGCGGGCGTCGGCGGTCCATGCCGCGTTCGCGGAGGGGCCGGGCAGTGACGTCCCCGCGGTGCCGCTCGTGCGCTGTCGCTCGTGCGCTGTCGCTCGGCGCTGCCGCTCGGCGCTGCCGCTCGGCGCTGTCGCTCGGCGCTGCCGCTCGTGCGTTGCCGCTCGGCGCGGCCGTGCGCTTTTGCTCGTGCGCTGCCGCTGGTGCATGGGGGACCGCGGCGCGGGCGCGGCGAACGCGGGGGCCCCGGCACGGATCCCCGGTCCGTCCGCTATGCTGGGGCGTGGCCTACCGCGACCAGGAGGCGGCGCTGCGGGAGCGCAAGGCGCTGCTCGAGCGGGAGCGCGCGCGCTGGGCGGAGGAGGCCGCCGAGCTCGAGACGGCGCTCCGGGAGATCGGCGAGCGGGTCGGCGCGCTCGACCGGCGGCTCCAGGAGGCCGGGCCGCTGAGCGGCGCGGGCGGCTGGCGCGCCGACCGGGTGGACGTGGCCGCGTGGGTGCTCGCGCTCCTCTCCGTGCCCCTGCTCTACGCGCACGTGGTGTGGAACGAGTACATCGAGCGGGACCCGACGGTGATCCCGGCGATCCTCTGGCTGGCCACGCCCGGCCTCCTCGCGGTGCTCGTGGCTTGGCCCTACCGGAAGGTGAGTGGGCGTTGCCGGGCGGCGCTCGTCTTCGGCCTCCTCGGTGTGCTCGCGCCCCTCGTGAACCTCGCCCTGGGGCCGGTCGGATGGTAACCGTTCAGCCCCCTGCTTGAGCGCGTGATCCTGCCCGTGCGACTCGGAGTTCATGACGACGACAACCGAGTCCCTGGCGCAGAAGATCGAGACC
>PABA01000162.1 GCA_002699025.1 Sandaracinus sp.
CGCGAGCACCCAGGTGGTGCTCCCGACGTCCAGGGCGATGTACAGGGCGGGCTCGTTGTCGTAGGTCTTCATCGGGGGTCGTCTCCGTTGGCTTGGGTTCTTGACGTCGCAAGTCTGCCGGATTCGACCCCCTTCATTGCATCTCTGCCCTTGCCCGTGCCCGCGGGGCCGAGGGCTGATCGAGCATCCCACCGAACCACTCCGCCCCCAGTCCGCCCCCCGTCCGGTCAGCGCGGGCGGGCCGGGCTCCTCTCGCCACCGGCACGGGCACGGGTCTTCGCGATCCCCGCCCCCGGCGGGCGCGGATTCTCAGCGCGGGATGGGCTTCAGGTTCAGCCCTGCGGCGTAGGCGTAGCTCACGAAGGCGTCGAAGCCGTAGATCACCACGCCCACCGGCGCGTCCGCGAGCACCGTGTGCACGCCGTCGTTCTGCTCCCCGTCACGCACGATGTCCGAGGCGTCGCAGTCCGGCGCGCCGTCCGGGCACGCGCCCACCTCCGGGAAGCTCAGCTGGCAGCGATGCACCACCTGCTCGGGCGGCGGGTCCCCGGGCATGCGCTCGATGCCGTCCGCCGGCGCGGTCGTGCAGAAGCGCTCGTCGAGAGGGTCCCCGTCGAGCAGCACCTGCGTGTCCGCGTCCGCCGTGATGATCACGTAGTCGAAGGCGTAGAGGTTCGGCGTCAGGAAGACGTAGTCCTGCCGGTACTGCTCGACCGGCGGCACCGCCACGATCGCCGGGTCGCCGCCCGGGTACTCGTTCGGGATGCCGATCGCCTGCTGCGAGGGGAGCACCTGCAGCACGGCCACCGGCTTGCCCTCGAGCGCCGTCAGGATGAAGTCCGACGAGGCCCGCAGGATCACCGACTCGTACTGCGCGAGGGTCACCCGGTCGTCGGGCGCCGGCAGGGTCGTCACGATCGTCGTGTCGCCCGGCGCGACCGCCACCACGCGCACCCACTCGCGCTCGTTCACCTCCGCCACGCTGTCCCGGAGCGGGTCGAGGAAGGCGTCGTTCAGCGAGGCCGTCCGCGGCGGCATCTTCGCGATGTAGAAGAGCGAGCCCAGCACGTCGTCGCCGAAGAGCTGGTCCTCGAGGTGGTCCGCGCAGCAGAGCCGCGTCGTGTACGTGTCGAAGCGCGGCGCGTCCGACGCCTCGCTGCCGACGAAGACGCTCACGGGCTGCGAGGACTCGATGCGCGTCCCCGTGAAGTCGGCGTTCAGCCCGTCGGTCTCGAGGTTCAGCACGTCGAACGGCCCGAGCTCCACCATCAGCTCGTCGCGGCTGGCGAGCGTCGGGATCCCGGCCGCTTCGTTGCCGACGACCTGGAAGACCCGGTCGCCCATGGTGAGGTTCACCACCGAGCGCTCCGTGCCGCCGAGGATGGTCAGGAAGGCGCGCAGGTCCTCGTCGTCGCGCGTGGGATCGAAGTCCACCTCCACGCAGCCCGGCTCCTCCGGATCGCAGTCGCCGTCGGCGATGGTCTGCGGCCAGCCGACCACCGTGTAGGTCGTGCTCACGGCGCTCGTCGGGTAGAGCAGCGAGGCGTCGTTCGAGAAGACCCCCGCGTTGCTGAGCGGGTTGAACTGGTAGGCGATGATCGGGAACTGCGAGCGCACCCGATAGCCCTGCGAGGTGAGCGCCGTATGCGTGCCGTCGTTCTGCCCGCTGGCGTCCTCGCTCACGCGGCAGAAGCAGGGCGGGGAGCCCGCGCAGACGCAGACCTCGTCACCGGGGCAGCTCTCCGGGTCCGAGGTGCAGAGCTGGTTGCTCGACGAGCCGTCCACCTCGCGCCGCGGCAGCTCGAGCACCTCGAGATCGCCGGGGAGGAGCGCGACCCGCTCCACCTCGCGGATCATCGGCTCCTCGCCGTAGGGCGCGTCGTTCACCTCGACGACGACCTCGCTGGTGAGCGGCGAGGGGTTCGAGACGACGATGGCGTACTGCTGGCTCGAGGCGTCACGCCCGGCGCCGAGGGCCGCGTTGTCGAGGTCGGCCGCGTAGAACTCGCAGCCCTGGTAGCTCTTCTCGGAGATGGCGACGTCGCAGAGGTTCTGGCAGGCGCCGTCCCGGCAGACGAAGCCCTCGTCGAGCATGCACTCCTCGATCAGCTCGAAGTCGTTCCCCGTGTCGCCACAGCGCACGGCGTCCCCGCCGCGGCAGAAGATCTGACCGGGGCGGCACACGGCGCAGCCGATGTCCGCCACGCACATCAGAGGCTGGCCCTCCTCGTCGAGCTGGGCCGCGCAGTCCTCGCGCACCGGACGCAGGAACTCGCCGGCCATCTCGCAGGTGTTCCAGACCGTGCCCGTGCAGGCCTGGCTGTTCGGCGTGAAGCAGACGAAGCCGCCGTCGACGATCGGGTTGGGCTCGCCGCCGTCGAGGCGGGAGGGGCCGTCGTCGTCGCCGCAGCTGCTCAGGGTGGCGAGGGCGCCGGTGAGGAGAAGGAAGAGAAGAGTGCGCACGGACATGTCTCGGGAACGAAGATAGCCCGGCACGCGCCTGCGCGCCGGGCGAAGTCCGGCACCGACCCACGCGCGTGGGCCGGGCCGGGGAGAGGGGCCGGGGAGAGGTATCGGCTCAGCGCTGGGCCGTGAAGATGTCGAGCGCCCAGGCATCCCAGTCGTCGTCACCGAGGTCGCCGTAGCTCACCTCGTCGAAGTCGAAGCCGGGGATGCTGATCGCGTAGACGACCCAGGTCACGAAGCCGCTCGAGATGTCGTCGATCTCGGGGATCGAGCTCAGGTCCGGGATCGGCGCGAACTGCTGGCTACCGGGCACGAACATGCGCCAGGCCGGGTTCCCGTCGCCGCCGACCATCAGCACCAGGTGCAGGTCCGGCTCCACGCCCCCGTCGGTCTCCCAGCGGAGGACGCGGTCGCTCGGCATGCGCTCCCCGAAGGCCGGCGCCGTCGCCACGGGCACGCCGAGGAAGCCGTCCACGACGACCTCCGAGTCCACGCGCCGGATGCCCTCGCGCACGACGTGCGTGCTCGGGTCCGCGTCGAAGTCGCCCGTCACCCAGGACGCCTGCACGCGGTAGCGCCCGTCCGAGAGCGAGCCGAGGAGCGCCGGCTGGGCGAAGAAGCGGAAGGGGCGGTCCGTCGAGCGGCGCCGCACCTCGTCGACGAGGTCGCCCTCGCTCCGTCGCACGATCACGCCCTCACCGCCGAGGTCGATGTCCGCGTTCACGACGAAGCGGTCGGGCCCGTTCCGCCCGGGTCCGGGGATCCCGTCGAGCTGCACGTCGAGGTAGTGATCGAGCGGGATGTTCATGATGATCTCGACGCCCGTGACCTCCTCGCCGGGGCCGGCGAGGACGTTCCGCGCGACGCCCATCACGTAGGGGATGAACTCGCCCGTCGTCTCGTTCTCGAGGCCGCCGAGCGCATACACGGCGAAGGCCGAGGGGCGCACGAAGATGCGGTACGGGTAGCCGCGCTCGCCGAGCGGCTCCTCGAGCACCCGGGGCTGCCCGCCGCCGAGGCTCGGGTCCGGGTTCAGGCAGAAGCGATCGTCGCCCGGGCAGGGCTGGGTCGTCTGCACGTAGGACACGCGGCGCCACCCCTCGCGGGCCGGCGGGATGATGTCCCAGGGGTTCGGCCCGAGCTCGTTCGGGCCGAGGAAGACGAGCTCGCCCGAGACGAAGGAGCCGCTGCGGCCGCGCCCGGGCGGCAGCTCACCGGAGCCCTCGCCGCACATCGGGTCCTGCCAGGGGACGAGGAAGATGGTCACGTCCCGCGCGTCGAAGGCCACGAAGGAGGTCTTCTCGTAGCAGAACTTCGCGGCGTGGATCGTCGCCGGCGGCGCCACGTCCGGGCCCGAGAAGGCGATCTGGCCCATCAGGTTCGTGAGCCCCTGGTGCTCCGTGGAGAGGTCCTCGCCGAGGACGACGAAGGCCTCCGGCACGGGCGCCCCCGTGGTCGCGTCGATGACGCTGACGTTGATCGTGCCCTCGATCGGGCCGCCGCCGAGGCCGCCCTCGAAAGGGTCGGAGCTCTCGAAGTACTCGAAGCCGTCCTCGATGACGATCTCCGAGCCGTCCTCCCCGCTGACGATGCGCACGTCGACCGCGCCGACGGTGCCGGCCGGTGAGTCGCAGGTGATGCGGGTCTCGCTGACGACCTCGACGTCCGTGCACTCCTCCTCGCCGAAGAGGACGCGGTCGCCCTCCGCGAAGGCCGTGCCGCTGCCGGTGAGGGTCACGTAGGTGCCGCCGGAGGTCGACCCCCGGTCCGGCTCGATGAACGCCTGGTCGTAGACGTAGCCGTCCGGGAGGGTCGCCTCGGCGCCGGGCTGCTGCACGCTCACGTCCGCCGGGCCGGGCTCGCCCGCCGGGAGGACGATCGCGAGCCGGTTGCCGTCGATGCGCTCCGTGTCCGCGGGCTGCACCATGCGCCCGCCCACGGTGACGATGGCCTCGGCGGTGAAGCCCGTGCCGCGGACCAGGGCGGAGTTGCCCCCGGTGAACGGCCCATGGCCGGGCTCGACCCGGGCCACCGTGAGGCGCGTGCCGCCGATGCCCGAGTCCGGGAAACCCATGCTCCCGTCGGGGCCAGCGTCGGAGTCCGCCCGCCCGCTCGGGAGCGGCGGCGGCGTGAGCCCCTCGAGCTCGCTGCAGCCCGTGAGCCCGCCGAACGCGGCGAGCATGGCGGCCACGATGAGCGAGGCGCGCGCGCGGCTCCCTCGCCCATCTCGCGCGTATTCGCGCCGTCCCTCAAGCAAGCTCGCCATCATCGAAGTCCCCGCCCGTGCGTGGTGTCTCTGCGTGTCGCGCGGCCTCCCGTCGGAGCGCCGCGCCTCCCCGGCCTGACCACGGGCGCCTTCGCGCTCCGCCACGCCCCCCTTCGACGAGCCCCGTCGAGAATCGACCGCGGGCCCCGGCGCGCCGGAATCGCCGGTGAATAGCGAGGGAAAGGCGCAGGGTGAAGTATCGGGGCGCCGAGCCCGAAGTCAAGCCGGGCCCGGCGCGGCCCCACTCGTTCGAGCGCGCCGAAGGATCGGCAACGAGGAGGTGCGCTCGCGCCCCGTCGGCACTACGAATTGCGCGTCCGGTCCGCCCTTTGCCTACCCTCGCCTTCCCGTGAACCTCGTCCGCATCGTCGTCAGCGACCTGCACCTCGGCAGCGGTAGCCGCCCCGGTGAGCTGAACCCGTACGAGGATTTCTTCCACGACGAGCGCTTCGCGGACTTCATCCGCCACTACCTCCGGGACACGGGCGAGGACGTGGGCATCGAGCTGATCCTCAACGGGGACATCTTCGACCTGCTGAAGATCCGCATCGGCGGCGTCTGGCCCGTGGAGATCACCGACGAGATCGCCACCGAGAAGCTCCGCCAGTGCCTCGACGGGCACCCGATCTTCGTGCGGACGCTGAAGGAATTCATGGCGGATCCGAAGAACCGGATCACCTACCTGCCCGGCAACCACGACCTCGACATGTGGTTCCAGGGCCCGCAGGACCTGCTGCGCCGCTACGTCGCGCCCGGCGACGCCGGCGAGCGGGTGCGCTTCGTGACCCACTCGGACACCTACTACCTCCCCGAGGGGATCCAGATCCGCCACGGGCACCAGCTCGAGCGCATCCACCGCGTCGACTACCGCAGCATGACCCGGCGCCTGGCGGACGGCCGGGAGATCCTCGCGCTCCCCTGGGGCAGCCTCTGGATCCTCGAGGTGCTGAACCCGCTGAAGACCTTCCGGAGCCACATCGACCGCATCCAGCCGCTCGGCCGTTTCATGTGGGCGAGCCTGCTGCTCGACCCGAGCTTCGTGATGCGCTTCCTCTGGTACTCCACGAAGAACTTCTTCAAGCACCGCATCTTCAAGCTCGAGGCCTGGCGCGACCGGCTGCGGGCGATCCCGCGGCTGGTGCGCGAAGAGGTGATCTCGCTGACCGGCGGCTACGACGAGAACGCGATGCGCGAGCTGGCCCGCATGCGGGGGGCGCACACGCTGATCGTCGGGCACAGCCACGGGCCGCGCTATCTGCAGCTGCCGAACGGGAAGACGCTGGTGAACACCGGCACGTGGGTGAAGATGATCAACCTGGACCTGCAGTACCTCGGGCAGGACAGCGGGCTCACCTACGCGGTGATCGAGTACGACGACGAGGGGAAGCCCAAGACGACGCTGATGCGGTGGTACGGTCGGAGGCAGTCGTGCGAGGTCGTGCCCTACGCGGATTGATCGGGGCGCTCGGGCTGCTCGCCGGGGCCGTGGGCGGCGGCGCGCTCGAGCGGGCCGTCGGCGGGGAGGCGGCGACGAGCCGGGGCGTGGCGGCGGCGCAGGAAGCGCCGGCGCAGGACGCACCGACGCAGGAGGTGGCGCGGCTCGAAGCGCCGGAGCGGATCGAGGTGGGTGATCGGGCACGGGTGACCCTGCGCGTGGACGTGGCGCCGGACGTGCCGGTGCTGGTGACGCCGCGGAGCGAGGGGGCGGCGCTCGAGGTGGTGCGGGGGCGGCTCCTGCGCGCGGACGCGGCGGATGCCGAGGCGCGGCCGCTCCGCTTCGAGGTCCCGGTGGTGGCGCGGACGGCAGGCGTGGCCGTGCTCCGCGTCCACGTCGCGAGCTTCGTCTGCGAGGGCGAGCGCTGCGAGCCGCTGGAGGCCGAGGCGACCCTGCAGGTCCGCGTCGAACGCCCTCGCTAGAGGAGGGGACGGGGTCTCGCCGCCTTCGGCGCCGACCGCCTCCGGCGGGGGGATCGGGGAGCCGAAGCCACGGCCCCACCCCGTCGAACACCGAGCCACGCGAAAACCCGTGCCCGTGCCCGCAGGGGCTGAAGGGCCCGATGGTCGTACCCGCTCGAACGCGTCGGACCCGCGAGCGCAGCGAGCGAGCGAACGCCCCGACGCGTCTCCTACATGCCGGACACGTCCCCAGTTCCCCGTCCCCCCCAGCCGAGCGGAGCGAGGCGCCCCGCGAGCGCAGCGAGCTCCTGCATACCCGACACGTCTCCAGTTCCCCGTCCCCCTTCCCCCAAGCCGAGCGGAGCGAGGCGCCCCCGCGAGCGCAGCGAGCGAAGCCCCTGTCACGTTTCGGCGCCTCGCGGCCACACGTCCCCGATGCCGCCCCTCCGTCCGCTCGCCTCCGCGCTCACGCTCACCGCCGCCCTCGGGCTCGCGCTCCTCCCACCGCAGGTCGCCGACGCCATGTGCACCTGCATGATGCGCCCCCGCCCGCCGCGACCGCGCCCGCCCTCCGAGCAGTCCATCCTGCTCAGCCGCGCGACCCGCGCCGTGATGATGCGCGACGGGACGCGCACGGTGCTGGCCTTCCAGAACGACTACGTGGGCCCGCCCGAGGACTTCGCGCTCCTCGTGCCCGTGCCCAGCCTCCTCCGCGAGGACGACGTGCGCACCCTCCCCCACGACGTCTTCCGCCGCCTCGAGGCCGTCGCCGCGCCGCGCATGATCGAGCTCTGGGAGCAGCCGCCCTGCCCGCAGCGCACGCCCACCACCCGACGGCGCCGCTCGATCGGCGCGCTCGACGCCGTGGGCGCCTCGGCGAGCGGGCGCCAGGAACGGGCCGCGGCCGGCGCCGACGACGTGCGCGTCCAGCCCGTGCGCGTCGAGGCGCGCTTCTCCGAAGCGGAGTACGACATCACCATCCTCGGCGCCGACGACTCCTTCGCTCTGGAGCGCTGGCTGCGCGCCCACGACTACGAGCTCCCGCCCGGCGCCGGCGCCGTCCTCCGCCCCTACGTGCAGCAGGGGATGAAGTTCTTCGTGGCGAAGGTCGACGCGAGCCGCCTCCGCCGCGGCGTCGGGCCGCAGATGCTCTCCCCGCTCCGCTTCCACTTCGACAGCGAGACCTTCCGCCTCCCCGTGCGCCTCGGCCTGCTCAACTCGGACGGCCTCCAGGACCTGGTCGTGCACGTCCTCGCGCCCGACACGCGCTACGAGGCGGCGAACTACCCGAACGCCGTCGCGCCGACGAACCTCCCACTCCACCCGGCGGCGGCGCCCCACTTCGAGCGCGTCTACGACGCCTTCTTCGACAAGCTCCGCGCGCATCGGCCCGGGACCGTCGTGACCGAGTACGCGGGCCCCGTGAGCGGCCTGCGCCCGCCGCGCCCCTGCCTCGGGTGCGACCGGCCCGGCCTCAGCGAGCGCGACCTCGACCTCCTGGGCGCAGACGTGCTCCCGAGCCGCGTCGCCGGTGGCCTGGCGCGCCGGATGGTGCTCACGCGGCTCCACTACCGCTACGGCCGGAGCGCCCTCCCCGACGACCTCGTCTTCCGCCCGGCGCCGGCGATCCGCGGCGGGCACGAGAACGCCGCCGCTCCGGAGCTCGCGACGCGGGCTCGGCGCGCCCGGGGGAACCGCTTCGGCGTGCGCTTCATCGCCAAGCACCGCTGGCGCGCGCCCACGACCTGCCGAAGCCCGCGCCGGAACGTCTGGGGCGGTCGCCCCTGGGGCCCCTTCCCCGACGCGCCGCCGGAGGCGCTCCCGCCGGGCGCGCACGTCCCGCTGGACCGCTGGATCGAGGGGCGCGTGCCGGCGATCGGGCTGCGCTGAGGCCCCCACGACCCGCGCTGGGCGCTCGGAAGCGAAGGGGCGCTCGGGAGCGAAGGGGCGCTCGGGAGCGAAGGGGCGCTCGGGAGCGAAGGGCCGCTCGGGGCCTCGGCTTCTCAGAAGAGCGAGAGCTGAGGCGTCGGGCGCTCGAAGGTCGTCGGCCCCTCGAAGTGCTGGACGCCCGTGCGCGCGAGGCCGTGCTTGCGGAGGTGCAGCTCGAAGAGCTGCTCGATGGCGTCCCAGCGCGCGCCCCGGCCGCGCATGCGGTCGCCGAAGCGCGACTCGTTCGCCTTGCCGCCGCGCACCATGCGGATGGCGCTCCGCACCTTCTCCGCCCGCATGGGGAAGGCCGCCTCGAGGCGCGCGTCGAAGACCGGGAGCACCTGCTTGGGGAGCCGCAGCAGGATCGCGAAGGCCGAGCGCGCTCCCGCGTCCACGGCGCGCTCGAGGATGGTCGGGATCTGGTCGTCGTTGAGGCCCGGGATGATCGGCCCGACGCTGATGCCCACGGGCACGCCGGCCTCCGCCAGCACGCGCACGGTCTCGAAGCGCTTGGTCGGCGGGCTCGCGAAGGGCTCCATCTTCCGGGCCATGGCGTCGTCGGCGAAGGGGATGCTCACCGTGACGTGGCAGCGCGCTTCGCGGGCGAGCGCGCCGAGGAGGTCCGCGTCCCGGCGGATCAGCTTGCTCTTCGTGATCAGCGAGACGGGCTGGCGGAACGCGCGACAGACCTCGAGGCAGGCGCGCGTGAGCCCGTAGCTCGCCTCGAGCGGCTGGTAGCAGTCCGTGTTGCCGCTGAAGGCGATGGTCTCGCCCTTCCAGCTCGGTCGCTCGAAGGCCTCCCGGAGCCGCTCGGCGACGTTGCGCTTCACGACGATCTTCCGGTCGAAGTCCGTGCCCGCGCCGAAGCCCCAGTACTGATGCGAGGGGCGCGCGTAGCAGTAGGCGCAGGCATGGAAGCAGCCGCGGTAGGGGTTCACGCTCCAGGTGAACCCGACGTCCGGGCTGTCGTTCCGCGAGAGCGCGCTCTTCGCGTCCTCCTCGAAGACCTCGAGCTTCGCCGGAGGAGGCGGCCCGTCCCACTCGAGCGAGGCCTCCTCGAAGGGGTTCGGGGGGTTGGCGACCGGGCGGGGCACGGCACTGATCATACGATCAGCTCGCGCGTCGTCAACGGCGGCGACGGAGGAGGGCTCCGGGCATCGTGCGGTCGGCGACGCGTGTCGAACCGGGGGCTCGGCGCGCGTGCAGAGGCGCCCGCCCAGGCGAGCGTCGCCCCGGGGTGGTAGGGTGTGCTCGGGTCGACGCCATGCCGCCGCGCGTTTCCGCGACCCCCACGCGATGAGTCAGAGCGACGACGAGGTGGACGAGGATGGGCACGCCGATGGGCACGCCCCGCTGATGGGCTGGGCCGGCGCCGAGAGCCGGGTGAAGCTCCGCCTCTATCGGCGGGAGGGTCTGCCGCAGAACGGGCTCGTGAGCTGGCCGGTGGCGGACGACCTGGTCGCCGTGCTGGTGCACGGGCGCGGGGGGCGGCTCGATCCGGTTCGGGACGAGGTGCGGGCCGGCTGGGGCGGCGTGGAGGACGGCGAGGTCTTCCGCAGCGCGCTCGAGAACGTGGCGCGGGGGGACGCGCCGATGGTCGAGGACCTGCGCTTCCAGGACGTCGTGCCGGGGCGAGCGCTCTACGGGGACAGCACCTACACGGCGACGCACGCGCTGCATCTGGCGCGCTTCGTCGACCCGCCGCCGCTCGGCCTCCTGCTCGGGCTGCCCCATCGGCATGCCGTGCTGATGCACCGCATCGCCGGGGTGAACGTGCTCGTCGCCATGGAGACGCTGCTGCAGATGATCCACGGCATGCACCAGGCCGGCCCGGCGCCGCTGAGCGACCAGCTCTACTGGTGGCACGAGGGGGAGATCGTGCGCCTGCCGTCCAGCAAGCGGAACGGCACCGTCGAGCTCCGCCCGCCCCCCGCCTTCGTCGAGAAGGTCCTCGCGCCGCTCACGCGGGACTGACCCGCCCCAGCAGCCGCCCTGCCGGGAGGCCCCTCGGCCCCCTCCGAGGGAGTCCTGCGGACGCCTGGACACGCGGAAGGTCCCTGGGCCCCCTCCGAGGGAGTCCTGCGGACGCCTAGCCGGCAGGCCCCTCGGCCCCCTCGAGTCCTGCGGACCCCAGGGCCGGGAGGCGGCCCCCTCCGAGGGAGTCCTGCGGACGCCTGGACGCGCGCCTCAAATGCCCGGAATCGTTCGGGTATCCATGGGGCTCGGGGGCCTCGAAGCGCCGCTCGGGGCCACTCTGCGAGCGCCTCGCGAGAATAAATGACCGCGGGTCACTCGAGCTCGAAGCCGAGAGGCGTCCTGCGGACCCCCGGACTCGCAGCTCGAGCCTTTGAATTCATTTGCCTATTTCCATTCTTCCCGGGACTCGGGGCGCCTCCCGAGGCCCCCCGGGGACGCTCCCGCGAAAATAAATGACCTCGGGTCATTCGGAGCCGCGACAGAGTCCTGCGGACACTCCATGAGCGAGTCCAACACACCGGGATGACGAGGAAAATCGCGTCGCTCAGGCCTCGATCGCCGGGCCGCGGCGCTTCCCTCGCAGCAGCTCGCCCCCCGGCCCGTGCAGCACCCACCACACCCCGTCGGGCATCGCCGGATGCGGCCCCACCCGCAGCTCCGCCCCGAGGTCGAAGCGCAGCAAGAGCTCCTCCCCCGTCACCCCGGCCTCCACGAGCGCCTGCCCCTCGATCGCCCCGGCCAGCGCCTCCAGCGTCCCCGCCTCCGCCCCCTCGTCCCCCTCGAGCCCACCCGCCGCCAGCCGAAAGCGCCCCTCCGGCACCACGAAGCGCCAGCGCCCCCGCGGCTCGACCTCCCGCTCCAGCTCGCCCCCGCTCGTCCGGTACTCCTCCACCGCCAGGCTCGGCGGCCCGAGCTCGAAGCGCAGCAGCGCCCCATCGCCCACACGCACGCCCCACACGTAGCGCCCCCGAAGCGGCCGGAACCCGGCGACGACGTCCTCCATCCCGCGAGCATAGCGCCCCTCCGGCCGAGGCACGCCAAACTGACTGGCCCGAGAAGTGCAGTGTTTTCCGGCCAGTCGACCCCTCGCGCCGATCCCCCGACATCCGGCCGAGACAAGTCGTCAACCAGTGACAGATTGTCAGCACACTCTGTCGAGGAGTCAAAATGGCAGCCGATTCCCAGCCCCAGACCACGGTGGTCATCGTCGACGACGAGGAGTCCAACCTCGTCTCCCTCCGCAAGATCTTCCAGAAGGAGGGCGTCCGCCCGCTCACCGCCGCCGACGGTCAGGAGGCCCTCGAGCTCTGCCGCCAGCACCAGGTCCACGTCGTCCTGACCGACCTGATGATGCCCGGCATGAGCGGCATCGACCTCATCAAGGCCCTCCGCACGGTCGCCCCCGACGCCGAGACCGTCGTCATGACCGCCTACGGCACCATCGAGACCGCCGTCGAGGCCATGCGCGAGGGCGCCTACGACTTCGTCGAAAAGCCCCTCAAGCGCATGCAGATCGTCAAGACGGTCCGCAAAGCCGCCGAGCACCACGCCCTCCTCCGCGAGAACCGCACCCTCAAGCAGGAGCTCTCGGTCCTCCGCAAGAGCGCCGGCCCCCGCGCCATCATCGGCTCGGCCCCGCCCCTCCGCCGCGCCCTCGACATCGCCACCCAGGCCGCCCCCTCCACGGCCACCGTCCTCATCCTCGGCGAGAGCGGCACCGGCAAGGAGCTCCTCGCCCGCCACATCCACGAGCAGAGCGGCCTCGCCGGCCCCTTCGTCGCCGTGAACCTCGCCGCCCTCCCCGAGACCATCGTCGAGTCCGAGCTCTTCGGCCACGAGAAGGGCGCCTTCACCGGCGCCGACCGCCGCCGCGAGGGCCGCATCGCCCAGGCCGCTGGCGGCACCCTCTTCCTCGACGAGATCGGCGAGCTCAGCCCCGCCGTCCAGGTGAAGCTCCTCCGCGTCCTCCAGGAGGGCGAGTACGAGCCCCTCGGCGGCCACACGGAGAAGGCCAGCTTCCGCCTCATCGCCGCCACCAACCGCGATCTCCGCGCCGCCGTCGACGTCGGCGACTTCCGCGAGGACCTCTACTACCGGCTCGACGTCATCGCCGTCACCAGCCCCCCGCTGCGCGACCGCCGCGACGACATCCCCCTCCTCGTGGACCACTTCCTCGCCCGCTACTGCGAGAAGAACGGCAAGCCGACCATGAAGGTCACCCGGAGCGCCCTCGACCAGCTCATGGCCTACGACTGGCCGGGCAACGTCCGCGAGCTCGAGAACGTCATCGAGCGCGCCGTGGTCCTCTCCAAGACCGACACGCTCACCAAGGAGGACCTCCCCACCGCCATCTCCTCCGCCGAGCGCCGCGACGAGCAGATGACCTTCCCCCTCGGCACGCCGCTCCACGAGATCGAGCGCCGCGTGATCCACCGCACGCTCACCCACACCGCCGGCGACAAACAGCTCGCCGCCCAGCTCCTCGGCATCTCGGCGCGCACCATCTACCGCAAGCTCGGCGCCGAGCGCGAGGCGGAGCGCGCGACGGGATGAGCCTCCGCCCCGCCGATCCGGCGCCCGCCCCGACCCGATCCGTCCCACGACCGGGCGCCCTCGACGCCCCCCCGGCCGGGGCCCGCCCGAGGTCCGCTCCCGTCCCCCCGGCCCTGGCGCTTCTTCCCGGGCTTTTCCGGCCCCGCCCCCGAGCGGGCGCCTGTCATTTTGTCAGCCGCTCCGAGTCGCCCCCCGCCTCCGCTGCCAGCTTGGCGCGGGCCCCGAGCGCGCCGAGAAGCGCGATTCGCGAATGGCTCGAAAAAACCGGCGCGTTCGACTGGAGAGCCCCCGCCTTTTCAGCTAGGCACGGGCGTTGCTGAGCGTCCCTGGAGGAGCACCGTGGGCAACCCCCGACAGAAACGCGTCGCGATCGCCATCGTCCTGAGCACGCTCGGCGCCACCGCGTTCTTCGTGGCGCAGGGGTCGACGAACCTCCTCGCCGCGAGCCTGCTCGAGCTCGACCGCTCCGCCGCCCTCACCGGCCCGGTGGCGGCCCGGGGCCCGTCCACCACGCCGGTCCGCGAGCGCCGCGACGACACGCAGATCCTCCGACGCAACATCTTCGACTCCGAGCAGGGCCCGCTCGACGGCGTGCCCGTCGAAGAGGTCGCCGAGACCACCGAAGAGGACGAGCTCGAGCCCCTCGACCCGAACCAGCCCCCGCCCCAGTGCGAGGGCAGCATCCGCCTCGTCGCCGCCGTCGTGAACCCGCGCCGCGACGACTGGTCCTTCGCCGCCATCGTCCCCGCCGCCGGCCGGGCCATGCTCTACCGCCGCGGCCAGAGCGTCGACGGCCGCGAGGTCCTCGCCGTGCTCCCCAACCGGGTCATCCTCCGCCCAGCGAGCGGCCAGCCCTGCCAGATCACCATGTTCGAGCCGCCCGACGACGGCTCCACGCCCCGCGTCGCCCGCCCGACCCCGGCCCGCCCCCGCGTGGCCGCCGCCCGCCGCGCGACCCGCAGCCGCTCGAACGACGACGACTCGATCTCGCAGAACGAGCTCGAGAGCGGCATCTCCCGCAACAGCGACACCAACTTCACGATCCAGCGCAGCCTGGTCGACCAGATCCTCGAGAACCAGGCGGAGCTGATGCGCACCGCGCGCATCATCCCGCACGAGGAGAACGGCCGGGTCGTCGGCGTGAAGATGTACGGCATTCGCCGGAGCAGCCTGCTCGGACGCCTGGGCGTCCAGAACGGCGACATGCTCCGCACCATCAACGGCTACGACATGAGCAGCCCCGACAGCGCCCTCGAGGCCTACGCGCGGCTGCGAAACGCGGACCACCTCACCCTCTCGGTCGTGCGGCGCGGACAGCCCATGACGATCGACTACAACATCCAATGAAGCTGCAGCACGCCCTCCCCGTCCTCTCCGCCGCCGCGTCCTTCATGGTGCTCGGCCTGGCGATGAGCGACGCCGACGCGCAGGAGCCCACGGAGCGCCCGCAGGTGCGGGTCCGTCCGGGCAACTCGCCGACCATCCGCCCCCGGGTGCAGCCGCGCGCCGGCCGCAACGCGCAGGAGCCCGCCGAGGAAGGCGAGCGCACGGCCGCGCCGGAATTCGAGACCGGCGTCGAGTACGAGCCGGTCTCCCCGCGGACGCGCGTCACCTTCAACCTCGAGGAGGCCGCCCTCCCCGATCTGGTGCGCCTCGTCTCCAACCTGACGGGCAAGCGCTTCATCCTCCCGGGCAAGGTCCGGAGCATCAAGGCCACGGTCTTCGCCCCGACGAAGGTCAGCGTCTCCGAGGCCTACAACGCCTTCCTCTCCATCCTCGAGGTCAACGGCCTCACCGTCGTGCCGGCCGGCCGGTACTACAAGATCATGGAGAGCTCGAACATCGAGAACCAGCCCATCCCGCTCTACACGGGGGGCTCGCCGACGCCGCGCCAGGACCGCTTCCTCACGCGCATGCACCGGCTCTCGAACGTCTCCGCCGAGGACGTCGCGACGCTGCTCGCGCGCTTCAAGTCGCAGGCCGGCAACGTCACCGCCTACGCGCCCACGAACACGCTGATCCTCACGGACACGGGCACGCAGATCCGCCGCATGTTGCGCCTCATCGAGGCCATCGACGTACCGCGGACCGGCGAGCAGATCTGGATTGAGCCCATCCACTACGCGGACGCGACCGAGGTCGCCGCCAAGCTGCAGGAGATCTTCCCCTCGTCCGGCGGCAGCAGCAGCAGCAGCGGCTCGAGCGCCTCGAGCTCTTCCGCCAGCTCGTCGGCCGCCGCCCGCGCGCGCGCTCGGGCCCGCGCCCGCCGCACCAAGCGCTCCACCTCCACGGCGAACGCGAGCTCGGGCCCGACCACCGTCGGCAGCCGGAGCGGCGAGTCGCGCATCACCAACATCATCGCGGACGAGCGCACCAACTCGCTCATCATCCTCGCCACCGAGCGCGCCTACCTCCGCATCCTCGAGATGATCCGCCACCTCGACGTGCCCCTCGAGGGCGAGGGGCGCATCCACGTGCACTACGTGCAGAACGGCGACGCCGAGGAGATCGCCGGCACGCTCCAGAGCCTCATCGGCGGCGGCAGCGGCAGCTCGGCCGCCCGGCGCCCGAGCAAGGCCGGCGGCGGAGCATCCCGCGCCGCCGCGGCCTCCGGCGGCGACGTCGCCGGGCTCTTCGAGGGCGAGATCCGCGTCACGACCCACGAGCCGACCAACGCGCTCGTCATCACCTCCTCGCTCCACGACTACGCCGCGCTCCGGAGCGTCATCGACCGGCTCGACCGGCCCCGGCGCCAGGTCTTCATCGAGGCTGTCGTGATGGAGCTCAGCATCAACCGCTCCAACGAGCTCGGCTTCAGCTTCCACGGCGGCGTCCCCGACCCGGCCGGCGAGGGCTCGCTCTCCATCTTCGGCTTCAACGCGGGCCGCTCCCTCGGCTTCCCGGCCGACCAGGCCTCGCTCACGGGCACGGCCATCGGCGTTCGCGGCCCGGAGATCGACACCAACGTCGCCCTCCCCGGCCAGAGCACGGGCCTCTCCGTGCCCGGCTTCGGCGTGGTGCTGAACGCCCTCGCGACGAGCGGCGACGCGAACGTCCTCTCGACGCCCCACATCATCGCCATGGACAACGTCCAGGCGGAGATCAACATCGGCCAGAACGTCCCGCTCCAGACCTCGGGCCTCGCCCCCGGCGCGCTCGGCGGCGGCGGCCTCGGCGGCCTCGGCGCGCTGGCGGGCCTCGCGGGCCAGAGCGGCGGCGCCGGCGCGGGCCTCGCCGGCCTGGCGGGCGGCCTCGGCGGCGGCTTCGGCGTCCCGCGTCAGGACGTCGGCACCATCATCCGCATCACGCCCCACATCAACGAGCACGACGAGATCCGCCTCGAGATCGAGGAGGAGATCTCCGAGGTGGGCACGCCCCAGGGTGACCTCGGCGTGGTGCCCATCAACCGGCGCCAGGCGAAGACCGAGGTGATGGTCCGCGACCAGCAGACCGTCGTCATCGGCGGCCTGATGCGCGAGACGGTCACGACGAACGAGAGCAAGATCCCGGTCCTCGGCGACATCCCGCTCCTCGGCGCCCTCTTCCGCCGCACCGAGCGCCAGCGCCAGAAGAACAACCTCCTGCTCTTCCTGACGCCCTACATCATCCGCGACATGAGCGACCTGCGCGCCATCTACGAGCGCAAGATGCGCGAGCGCCAGGAGTTCCTCGACCGCTACTTCGTCTTCGGCGACCACGACTACGAGCCGCCCGTCGACTACTCGCGGACCCGCGGCCTCGTCGCCGAGATCATCGGTGAGCTCGACGAGATCGACGCCGAGGCGGAGCTCCGCGCCGCCCTCGAGGCCGAGCCGCCGCCCGAGCACGTGCCCCGCGCACCGGTCGGGACCTTCGAGTACGACCCGGACGAGGGCGACATGATCATCGGCCCCGACGGCGAGGACGAAGGTCCGCCGGAGGGCGACCTCCCGACCCCGCCGCCCGCGCAGCAGGTGAGCGTGCCGGTCGAGGTCCAGCCCAGCGAGGAGCAGGAGTAGGCGTGGAAGGCCTCGGCTACTTCGGCGAGATCCTGCTGCGGCGCGAGCTGCTCGAGGCCGAGCGGCTCCGCGAGCTGGCGGAGAAGGCCGACGAGAAGGGCGTCGAGCTCGCCACGGTGATCCGCGCGACGGGCGCCGTGGAGGAGGCCGACCTCGTGCGCGCGCTCGCCGACGAGGTCGGCATGCGCTTCGTCGAGAAGATCCACCCGGAGAAGGTGCCCGAGGAGCTCGTCGAGGCCGTGCCGATCAACTTCGCGCGGCAGCAGAAGGTGCTCCCCATCGACGAGGTGGACGGCGTGGTGATCGTCGCCGTCGCCAACCCCCTCGACGCGGCCGGGCCGGACGACCTGCGCGCGCTCCTCGGCGGCGCCCGACGCCCCATCGAGTGCGTCGCGGCGACCACGGAGACCATCGACGACGCCATCAACCGCGTCTACGAGCGCAAGGACGAGGCCCAGCTCGGCGACAAGGAGGACGAGGACGAGATCGACGAGATCCAGGACCTCCTCGACGCCGACGACGAGGCGCCGGTCATCCGCTGGGTCAACAACCTCTTCTACACCTCCGTCCGCGAGCGGGCCTCGGACATCCACATCGAGCCCCTCGACGACAAGGTCGTCGTTCGGTACCGCATCGACGGCCGGCTCGTGCAGCGCAAGGAGGCGCCGAAGGGCGCCCTCGCCTCCATCGTCGCCCGCGTGAAGATCGAGGCCGGCCTGAACATCGCCGAAAAGCGCCTCCCGCAGGACGGCCGCATCACGAAGAAGATCGCCGGCAAGGTCGTCGACGTGCGCGTGAGCACGATCCCCACGGCCAAGGGCGAGAGCGTCGTGATGCGTCTGCTCGACAAGGAGAACATCCAGCTCGACCTCGTCGACCTGGGCTTCGCGCGGCGCGAGCTCGACATCTGGAACGCGCTCATCGAGCGGCCGAACGGCATCCTCCTCGTCACCGGCCCGACCGGCTCGGGAAAGACGACGACGCTCTACGCCTCGCTGAACCGCATCAACACGCCCGACCGGAAGATCCTCACGGCCGAGGATCCGGTCGAGTACGAGCTCCGGGGCATCAACCAGCTCCAGGTGCACGCCAAGATCGGCCTCACCTTCGCCAACGCGCTCCGCGCCTTCCTGCGTCAGGACCCGGACGTGATCATGGTCGGTGAGATCCGCGACCACGAGACGGCGGAGCTCGCGATCCAGGCCTCGCTCACGGGCCACCTCGTGCTCTCGACGCTGCACACGAACGACGCCCCGGGCGCCATCACGCGCCTCGTCGACATGCAGATCCAGAGCTTCCAGATCAGCTCGACGGTCCTCGGCGTGCTCGCCCAGCGCCTCGTGCGGCGCCTCTGCCCGCACTGCAAGGAGCCCTACCGGGCGACGCTCGAGAACCTCCTCGAGATGGGCATCGACATGGAGCGCGTCGAGGAGGAGCTGCAGGCCCTCGAGGCGGCCGCGCGGACGACCGTGCTCGGCCGGAACTCGACGCCCCCCGAAGCCACCGACGAGGCCGAGACGGAGCTCGGGGACGAGGACCTCCGGCAGGTGCAGCAGGGCTTCCCGGAGGACGAGGCCGACGACGAGCCGACGCTGATCCGCGACATCCGCAGCATCGGCGAGGAGGAGGCCGAGCGTCAGCTCCGCGACGAGCTCGATCGCCCGGTCTCGACCGACGAGCTCGAGGAGCGCGCGGCGCGGATCCGCGAGGCCGGCGGCACGCCGAAGGGCGGCGTGGAGCTGGCGGATCGGAAGCCCGGGGAGATGCCGATCATCTTCCGCGCGAAGGGCTGCGAGGAGTGCAGCTTCACCGGCTACCGCGGCCGCATGGGCATCTTCGAGCTGATGCTGATCGACGCCGACGTGCGCGCGGAGATCCTCAAGCAGAGCGACTCGAAGACCATCGGCCAGGCGGCCCAGCGCAACGGCATGCGCGTGCTCCGCGAGGACGGGGCGCGGCAGGTGTTGGCCGGCGTGACGAGCGTCGAAGAGGTGCTCGCGGCGACCCAGGCGAACGAGATGGAGGCGGCGGAGTGAGCCTGGCGGTCGCGATCCGGCCGCAGGGTGTCGTCCGAGCGCTCGTTCGGCGGGTGAGCCCGTCCGTCCGGGTCGGGCTCGTGCCCGCTCTGCCTCCGGGCATGGGCATGGGCATGGGCACGGGCACGGGCACGGGGGCCCTCCGAGGGAGGGCCTGATGGCTGTCTACGCCTGGAAGGGGATCAACGCCTCCGGCAAGTCCGTCAAGGGCGTGCGGGACGCGGACAGCCCCAAGGCGCTCCGCTCGGTGCTCAAGCGCGACGGCGTGCTCGTCACGGAGGTCCTCGAGCAGAGCGAGGCCGCCAAGAAGAACCGCCGCGAGCTCGACTTCAAGAAGTTCTTCAAGCGGGTCGGCAGCCAGCAGATCGCCATCGCGACCCAGCAGCTCGCCGTGCTGCTCCGCGCCGGCATCCCGCTCGTCGAGGCGCTCACGGCCCTCATCGACCAGCTCGAGCACGAGGAGCTCAAGGCCGCCTTCACGGACGTGCGGGACAAGGTCAACGAGGGCACGAGCTTCGCCGACGCGCTCCGCAACCACCCGAAGTTCTTCTCCGGCCTCTTCGTGAACATGGTCGCCGCCGGCGAGGCCTCGGGCACGCTCGAGGCCGTCCTCCAGCGCCTCGCCGAGTTCCTGGAGGCCCAGGCCAAGCTCAAGGGCAAGGTCCAGAGCGCCCTCGCCTACCCGGCGTTCATGACCGTCGCCAGCCTCCTGATCATCGTGATCATGATGACGGTGGTCGTGCCGAAGGTGACGGCCATCTTCGAGGACTTCGACCAGGCCCTCCCCTGGTACACGGAGCTGCTCATCTGGACGAGCGACATCGTCACCGGCTGGTGGTGGCTGCTCATCGCCCTCTTCATCGGCGGCATCATCGGCTTCCGGCGCTGGAAGGCGACCGACGAAGGCCGCGCCAAGTGGGACCGCTTCATTCTGAAGATCCCCCTCTTCGGCCAGCTCTTCCTCATGGTCGCCGTCTCGCGCTTCTCCCGGACGCTCTCCACGCTCCTCACGAGCGGCGTGCCCGTGCTCCGCGCCATGGAGATCACCTCCAAGGTGCTCGGCAACGTCGAGCTCCAGGACGTGATGGAGGAGGCCCGCAAGAGCGTCCGCGAGGGCGAGGGCATCGCCAAGCCGCTCCGCCAGAGCGGCCGCTTCCCGCCGATCGTCACGCACATGATCGCCATCGGCGAGCGCTCCGGTCAGCTCGAGGAGATGCTCGAGCACGTGGCCGCCGCCTACGACCAGCAGGTCGACGTGCGCGTGCAGACGCTCACCTCGCTCCTCGAGCCGCTGATCATCGTGATCATGGGCGGCATCTCCGGCGCCATCGCCTTCTCCATCCTCATGCCGCTCCTGCAGATCAACGAGTTCGTCGGATGATCCGCCCCGCGCCCGAGCCGCGCGAGGAGGCGCGTTGAGATGGCCCGCCGACGCCGCGGTGGAAACGTCTCCCTCCCCTGGGAGCGCCGGGGGAGCTGGCGCCAGCTCCTCTCGGGCTCGCGCTGGAAGGCGGTCCTCGCCCTCGTGCTGCTCTTCGGCGCCGGGGCTCTCGTCTGGAGCTCGGCGGACCGCAACCGGCGCGAGCGCGAGACCCACGTCGCCATCGCCGAGGTGCGCCGCGCCATCGTCCGCTTCCGGGCCGAAGTCGGCCGCTGCCCCCGCTCCACGACCGAGCTCGTGCACCCGCCGCGCTCCCGGACCCGCTACCTCCGGGAGATGCCGAAGGACGGCTGGGACCGGCAGCTCTGGGTGCGCTGCCCGAGCCAGGTCGACCCCGATGATTTCACCGTGCTCTCCGCGGGCCCGAGCGGATCGTTTTTCGTGGATGACAACGTGCAATAGGCGCGTTGATCCCTGGAGAGACCGCACGCCCCGCCCTTGCGAACTCCGCTTTCGAACCCCTCATTGTTCCCCATGACCGAAGAACGGAATCCCATGATGCATTTCGCCCGCCGCCCGTCCCGGCTCCGGCGTCGCCGGCGCCGCACCGAGGGCATGACCCTCGTGGAGATCATGATCGTCGTCGTGATCATGGCCCTCATCGCCACCGCCGTCGGCGTCGCCGTCATCCCGCGCTGGCGCCAGGCCCAGGTCGACTCCACGCGCACCGACGCCCAGTCGATCCGCTCGGCCGTCCAGCTCTACATGATGGACACCAACGAGTGCCCGACCTCCGGCACGGAGCTGCAGGAGGAGGGCTACCTCGACCGCTCCAAGCGCGCGACGGACGCCTGGGACAACGACTTCCGCATCGAGTGCGAAGGCGACGACATCTACGTCGTGAGCGCGGGCGTCGACGGCCAGTTCGACACCGAAGACGACGTCGAGTGAGCCCCTTCTCGTGACGCGCCTCGCCCTCTCTCCGCTCGCCCCCCGCCGCGCCCCGCGCGCGGCCCGGTCGAGCTGCGGCCGCCGCCGGCGCCGAGAGGGCATGACGCTGATCGAGATCCTCATCGTCATCGCGCTCTTCGCGCTCGTGGCGACGGGCGTCAGCATGGGCATCGGCGCGCTCCACCGCACCAAGCTCCGGAGCGCGGCGATGGACGTCGCCGCCGCCTGCCGCTTCGCCTACCACCGCGCCGTCACGACCGGTCATACGGTGCGGGTCGGCCTCGACCTGGACGCGCATGCGCTCGCCATCGAGGAGGCGGACGGCCAGGTCATGCTCGCCATGGACGACGAGCGCGACATGAACGAGGAGGAGGACGACGCGGCCGTCGACCCCTGGCAGGCGGCCCAGGCGGCCCTCGACGACCAGATGTCCGCGCAGCTGAACCGCTCGACCTTCCAGGTCATCCCCAAGAGCAACGGCGAGCCGAACCCCCGCTACAACTGGCAGCCGCTCCCGGTCTCCGACGGGCGCGAGGTGCTCGAGGCCATGCAGGCGGGCGGCCGCGAAGCCGCCATGGCCGCCGGGCGCGAGGCGGAGGTCCGCATCACCCGCCTCTTCACGCCCCACGAGCGCGAGCCCCGCGAGACCGGCCGCGGCTACATCTACTTCTTCCCCGGCGGCCGCACCGAGCACGCCGTCGTCCAGATCACGGACGGCGAGGACAACGTCTACTCCATCGAGGTGCACGCCCTCACGGGCCGCGCCGAGATCCACGCCTACGCCCACGAGCCCGTCGAGCTCGACGACGAGAGCGAGCTCCGGGACCCGGGCTGACCCGCTCTCGACCCATCCTCATGCGCACCCCCACCACACGACAACGCCGCGGCGGCGCCTTCACCCTCCTCGAGGTGATGGTGGCCATCGGCATCCTCGGCCTGGGGCTCGTCTCGATCTTCTCGAGCGAGGTGCAGTCCATGAAGGTCGGCCAGCGCGCCCAGCAGATGAACGTCGCCTCGCTCCTCGCCCGCTGCAAGATGGGCGAGATCGAGGAGCAGGTCGCCCGCGACGGGCTGCCGGCCATCGACGATCAGGGCGTGGACGGCTGCTGCGAGGACGCGGAGGTCGAGGGCTTCGAGTGCGAGTGGTCCATCGAGCGCATCGTCCTCCCCGACGACACGGGCGCCTACTCGGAGGAGCTCGGCGGCGAGGAGGGCGAAGGCGGGAGCCCGCTCGACTCGGTGCTCGGCGACGAGTCGGCGCAGGTGAACACGCTCGACGGGCTCCTCTCCGGGGACACGGGCGGGCTCGGCGGCATGGGCGGCATGGGCATGGGGGGCGGCGACGGGCTGACCTCCTTCGCCATCGGCCTCGCCTTCCCGGTGCTCAAGCCCTCCATCGAGGAGCAGGTGCGCCGCGCCACCGTGCGCGTGAAGTACGGGCCCGACGGCGAGCGCGGCTTCGACGTCGTGCAGTACCTGGTGGCCGAGCAGCCGCCGCGCGTCGAGGAGGGCCAGCCGTGAGCCGCCTCCTCCCCCTCGCCCCCCCGCGGCGCCGCGCCCGCCGTCGCGCCCGGCGCCTCGCGGGCATCACCCTCATCGAGGCCCTCGTGGCCATCGCCATCCTCTCGATCGTCAGCGTGATGATCTGGGGCGGCTTCGCCCAGACGACGCGGAACAAGAAGCGCATCGAGGGCGACGTGGAGCGGAACCACGAGGTGCAGGCGGCCCTCAACCGCATGGCCCGCGAGCTCTCCATGGCCTACGTGTCGGCGCAGCTGAACCCGAACCCGGCGCTGCAGACCGTGCAGACGGCCTTCGTCGGCACGGACCGCGGCAGCGGCGACCGCATCGACTTCACCTCCTTCTCCCACCGGCGCCTCATCCGCGACGCCCACGAGGGCGACCAGAACGAGCTCAGCTACTTCGTCGCCCGCCACCCGGAGGACTCGTCCATCCGCGTGCTCGCCCGCCGCGAGCAGAACCGCATCGACGACGACCCGCGGAGCGGCGGCCGGGTCGAGATCCTCGTCGAGGACATCCAGGACTTCGAGCTCGAGTACCTCGACCCGCTCACGGGCAACTGGCTGAGCAGCTGGGACACGACCCAGGGCGCCTCGGGCCAGCCGAACCGGCTCCCCTCGCAGGTGAAGATCACGCTCACCATCCCGCACCCGCGCCGCCGCAGCCGGGAGCTCGTCTACGGCACGCGCGCCACCATCCCGATCCGCTTCGCGCTGAACCACGCCATCTACAACCCCTGATGCGATCCCGCTCGCCCAGACGCGCTCGCGGCCTCTTCGCGGCCTCCGCCGACTCGGCGGGGGTCCGCCGGGCGACGCGTCGACCCCGGGCGGCGGGCGCCGCGCCGCGCACGGATCTGCGCGGGCGCGCCTACACGCCGGAGCGGGGCCGGCAGCGCAAGGGCGTCGCGCTGATCATCGCGATCACGGCGCTCGCGATCCTCTCGGTCGTGCTCGCGGACATGCACCAGTCGACGAGCACGGCCTTCGCCATCGCCGCGACCCAGCGCGACCAGCTCCGCGCCGAGTACTCGGCCAAGAGCGGCCTGAACCTCACGCGCCTGCTCGTCGCCAAGGAGCCGGACATCCGCCGCGTCGTCGCGCCCTACTACCAGGCGCTGATCGGCCGGCCACCGCCGATGATCCCGGTCTGGAACATCGCCGACAAGCTCCTCAAGCCCTTCTGCGACTACGAGCAGGCCGTCGGCCTCGACACGGGCTTCGACTTCTCGAGCGCGCAGGGCCTCGGCGACACGGGGGCGAGCTGCCAGATCGTCTCTTTCGCCGAGAACTCGAAGATCAACGTCAACGCGCCGCTGAACTTCTCCGGCGACCGGGCCCGCCGCAGCATCGCCATGCAGCTCTTCGCGATGATGGGCGGCTACCAGGTGCAGAGCCGCTACGACCCGCTCTTCCAGCAGCAGGACCGGGACGGCCAGTACACGAGCCGCATCGACGCCGTCGGCGCGATCATCGACTGGTGGGACTTCGACGTGGACCGCACCGTGTTCGACCCGGGCCGCGCCGAGGTCTCGAACAGCGGCTCGGAGGACGACATCTACCGGCGCCTCGACGACCCCTACGACGCGAAGAACGCGCCCTTCGACAGCCTCGAGGAGCTGCGCCTCGTTCGCGGCATGGGCGACGACTTCTGGTCCACCTTCGTCGAGCCGCGCCCCGACGATCCGCAGGCGCGCATCGTGACCATCTACGGCTCGGGCTCCGTGAACCCGAACGAGGCGCCGCCGGAGGTGCTCCTCGCCCGGCTCTGCTCCTACCTCGAGGACCAGCCGCTCTGCGCCGACCCGACCGAGGGCGCGAAGTTCGTGCAGCTCCTCTCGACGGCGCGCGCGATGATCCCCGTGCCCTTCTTCACGCGCGTCCACGACTTCCTGCACTTCGTCGAGGGGCGGGGCGGCCCGCGGGACCTCTACCCGATGCTCCAGGGCTTCCTCGGCCAGGAGAGCCCGCTCCTCTTCGCCCCCGTCACCATCCCCGCCGACCGCCGCACGGAGATCGACAACTCCTTCGTCACCGCGGCGCGCATCATCACCATCGACGTGACCGGCCGCGCCGGCTGCCGCCGCCCGGACGGCGACGGCGGCTGCGAGTGCGACCGGGAGGACGACAGCTGCTGGCGCGGCCGCGTCCGCCTGAACACGGTCGTGAACTTCCACGAGCGCTGGACCCCGCCGCCGCCGAACGCCGGCAGCATGCCCGGCCTCGGCATCTTCCACTATTACCGCGTCGAGTGACGCGCCCCTCCTGAAGCCGCAGACGCATGGCCCGCATCCTCGGACTCGACATCGAACCGCACGTCGTGCGCGGAACGCTCCTCCGGAGCGCCTTCCGCAGCACGGAGGTGCTCCAGTACATCGAGGTCCCCATCGCCCCGGCGGAGGGGCCCCTGCCGCGCGCCGAGGCGGAACGCCAGGCCATCGGCGCGGCCCTCGGCGAGATCCAGCCGCCGCCCGATCAGGTGATCGTCGCCCTCGACGGCCAGGAGGCCTCGCTCCGTCAGCTCGAGCTGCCCGCCGGCGCCGCCAAGCGGCTCGCCGAGGTGCTCCCCTTCGAGCTCGACGAGGTGCTCCCCTTCGAGATCGAGGACTCGGTCCTCGACCACCAGCCGATCCGGCGCACGGAGACGATGATCCACGTGCTCGCAGCGGCCGTGCCCAAGGCGCGGCTGGCGGAGCGGCTCGCGGAGCTCGGCGACGCGGGCCTCGACCCGCGGGAGATCGCCGTCGGCGCCGCGGCCCTCGACGGGCTCGTCGGGTTGGTCCCGGCGCTCGCCGAGGGCGGCCCCTACGTGCTCGTCGACATCGGCCTCGAGAAGACCGAGGTCTGCGTGCTCGAGGCGGGCGCCTGCACCTTCGCGCGCACCATCTCCGGCGGCCTGCTCCAGCTCCAGCAGGGGCAGCAGGCCGCGCTCACGGCCTCGCTCCGGCGCACCATGGCGGCCTATCGGATGGCCGGCGGCGCGCCCCCCGAGCGCGTCCTCCTCGGCGGCGACGGCACGCTCCTCGGGCCGCCCCCGCCTCCACCCACGCCGACCGAGCCCCCGGGCCCGGATGACCCGCTCCCGGCGCCGCCCGTCCCGGACGAGACGGGCACGCCGAACCCGACGTTGCGCTGGCTCGAGGAGGTCCTCGGCGCGCCCGCCGCCTTCGTCACGCTCCCCGACGCCCCGGGCGCCGACTGGGCCGTGCGCGGCAAGCACGCCATGTCCACGGCCCTCGCCGGGCGCACGCTCCGGCGCGCCAAGCGCATCGATCTTCGCCAGGGCGAGTTCGCGGCGACCCAGGCCATGGGCGCGCTCGCGGCGAACGGGAAGCTCCTGGCCATCGCCGCCGTGCCCATCGCGCTGGCCTTCTTCTTCTCGATCTGGGCCCGCTGGACCGTGCTCGACGACGAGCGGACGGCGCTGCGGGAGCAGCTCGCGGAGGTCACCGAGGACGTCTTCGACGAACGCACGGCGAGCCCGAGCGAGGCCCGCGAGCTCCTCGAGGGCGGCCGCCGGGTGGCCGACCCGCTCCCGCACTTCACGGCCTACGACGTGCTCGACGCGGTCTCGGCGGCCATCCCGCAGGAGATCACCCACGACACGCGCCGGCTGACGATCGAGATCGACGACGAGGCGCGCGAGGGGCGCTTCGAGATCCAGGGCATCGTCGCGAGCATCGCGGAGCGGGACACGATCGCGGCGAACTTCGAGGCGCACGAGTGCTTCGAGGAGATCAAGCGCGGGCCCACCTCCCCGGGGCCGCGGAACGAAGGCCTGAACTACCGGCTGGAGGCGACGATCCACTGCCCGGGCGACGAGCCCGTGGTGCAGGAGGAGAGCTCGCGTCGGCGGAGGAGGCGCTGATGAGCGGCTTCATGGGGCGCGTCCAGGGCGCCATCGAGAACATGAACGAGCGCGAGCGGAAGCTGCTCGCGATCCTCGGGGTGGTCTTCGCCGCGATCGTCGTGGTGCTGCCGCTCTACCTGCTCACGGCGGGCATCTCGGACATCTCGGAGGAGAACGAGGAGATCGCCACCGTGCTCCGCGACATCCAGCGCGCCCAGGGGACGCTGGCGCAGCGCGAGGCCGAGCGCGAGGCCGCCCAGGCGCGCTACCAGAACGCCGCGCCGCCCCTCGGGAGCTTCATCGAGGCGCGGGCCTCGGAGCAGGAGCTCACGCTCCGCGAGGTGACCGATCAGCCCGAGAAGGTGCTCGGCGACTTCCGACGGCGGCACGTCCGGGCCACCATGCCCGGCGTGAGCCTGCGGCCCGTGGTCAAGATGCTCACGAGCATCGAGAACAGCCGCTTCCCGGTGGCCCTGGAGAGCATCCAGGTGGAGCACTTCCGGGGCGGCGACAGCTACAACGTGCAGCTCGGCGTCATCGCCTACGACGCAGCCCAGGAGGAGGCGGAGGACGAGGGCGAGGACGAGGGCGGGCGGCGGCGACGCCGCGAGGGCCGAGCGGGGCCGGCGGCGCCCTGAGGGCGTGGCGCGGAGCGTGAGCGGAGCGAGATGGACTGGCGCGACTTGATGAAGAAGCTCGGGAAGTGGGTGGGCTACCCCCTCTTCTTCGTGTTCTGCCTGCTGCTCTTCGCCTACTGGACGTTCCCCTACGACCGCGTGCGGGACTTCATCATCCAGGAGGTGGAGAACCCGCGCGGGCCCGGCGACCGGCGGCGGCCGAGCGGCTACCAGCTCGAGATCGTCGACCTCAGCCCGAGCTGGGTGACCGGCGTGGAGCTGACGGGCGTGCGCCTCGTGAAGCTGCCCGAGGAGCCGGAGGAGCGGCCCGTGGACGTGACCTTCGAGGAGGTGAACGCGCGGGTCGGGCTGCTCGCGCTGCTCACGGGGAGCACGGACCTGAGCTTCGACCTGCGCGTGGCCGGCGGGACCATCGCCGGCGAGCTGCAGCAGAGCGAGGACGAGACGCACGTCGCGGCGCAGATCGAGAACGTGAACCTGCGCCGGCTGGGGATCCTGCGGGGCTACTTCAGCCTGCCGCTCCAGGGAATGGTCTCCGGTGACATCGACCTGACGGTCGCGAGCGAGGCGGAGAACACGAACGGGAGCGTGGACCTGCGCATCGCCGGGCTGAAGGTGGGCGACGGGAACGCGAAGCTGAAGATCGGCGACATGCGCGACGGCGTGACCGTCGAGCAGATCGACGCGGGCAACGTGGCGCTGGTGGCCGAGGTCGAGGAGGGCGTGCTGAGCATCGAGCGCCTCCAGGGGCGCGGCCCGGATCTCGAGCTGGACGGCGCCGGGGACGTGCGGCTGGTGCAGCCGATGGAGCGGAGCCGGGTGAACGTGCTCGTGCGCCTGGCCTTCAGCGACGAGTTCAAGGAGCGGAGCGACCGGACGCGGGCGCTCTTCTCGCTGCTCGATCTCCAGCCCCGGGCCCGGGCGGCGAAGACCGACGACGGCGCCATCCAGCTCCGCCTCGCCGGCAGCTTCGGCAACCTCAACGCCCGCCCCGCCGGCCGCGAGCCCGCCCCGTAGGCGTCGTGGGGCTTGCCCGCGCGTCGGGCTCGTCCAGCGCGACCTCGGCGGCTCTCCGCCGTCTGCTTTCCGCCGTCCGCTTTCCGCCGTCCGCCGCGGGCAGCGGGCTGATCGGGGGGCGGCCGCGTTCGCGGAACAGCCGGCGCTCGCGCTCGCCCGCGCGTCGGGCTCGTGTCCAGCGCGACCTCGGCGGCGTTCCGCGTTCCGCTTTCCGCCGCGGGTAGCTGGCTGATCGGGGCGTGGCCGCGTTCGCGGAGCTGCCGGCGCTCGCGCTCGCCCGCCGGTCGGGCTCGTCCGGCGCGACCTCGGCGGCGTTCCGCGTTCCGTGCCCGAGCGACCGCCGGTGCGGGTGCGGGGAGCGGTCGATGGGCACGGACGGCGGAGAGCGGACGGCGGAGCGCCAGCTGGACGGGCGGGGCGAAGCGGCGGGGCTAGAGGAGCGCGGCGCCGAGGGCCTTCACGAAGGTGCCGGCGTCGTCGACCTCGCGGGCGACCTTGCCCTTCTCGCTCATGGACCAGAGCTTCTCCTGGGCGAAGAACCAGACCCGGTCGGTCTCGCCCTTGATCGCGTAGTCGCGCATCTTCGTGAGGAAGCGCGCGTCCGCGGGCTCGGTCGGGGCCGTCACGCCGGCCTGCTCGAAGCTCCCGTGGGAGAGGTAGGGGGGCGCCGTGACCAGCGCGAGCGCGGCGTGGAAGAGGCGCTCACCGCCCGGCCGATCGACGAGGGGCGCCAGGGCCTCGATGCCATCCGGCCCCATCTCCTCGACGAGCACCCAGGCCAGGCGGTCGAGGTCGCCCATGCCGCTCGTCTTCTCGCGCACCTCCTCCTCCGGCGTGCGCTCGGGGGGCTCGTCGTAGTCGGTGTCGAGGACCTCGTAGAGCGTGTCGAGCCAGGCGATGCGATCCATCACGCCGTTGATACCACGGGAGGCGGCGCCGCGAGCGGGCCCTCCGACCTCCACGCCGCGCGGGGCGCGTTTTTTTCGCTTGCAGGGCCCCTCTGCCATCCCCATTCCTCCGGCGATGACGATCCGCGTGTACCTCTACGACCGCTGCGGCACCTGCAAGAAGGCCACGAAGTGGCTCGACGCGAAGGGCGTCGCCTACGAGGCCGTGCCCATCGTGGACCGGCCCCCGTCGAAGACGGCGCTGAAGAAGCTCTGGAAGCGCTCGGGCCTGCCCATCAAGCGCTTCTTCAACACCTCCGGGAAGAGCTACCGGGAGGGCGGCTTCTCCCAGAAGCTCCCCGAGATGAGCGACGACGAGGCCCTGGCCGCGCTGGCCGCCGACGGCAAGCTCATCAAGCGCCCGCTGGTGGACGCCGGGGACGCGACGCTGGTGGGCTTCCGCGAGAAGGAGTGGGAAGAGGCGCTCGGCTGAGCCCGCGCTCGGGTCGGGCAGCCGTCCGCTTTCCGCCCGTCCGCTTTCCGCCCGGCCGCTTTCCGCCCTGCGCTTCCCGCCCTCCGCTTTCCGCCCTCCGCGGTCCGGGCGCTCGGCTTCCCGATCCATGCCGCGTTCCGCGGAGCGGTCGGGACGGGCGACAGCGCGGCCGGAGAGCCCTCGTGAAGCGACGCGTTCGGTAGCGCTCGCGGGCCCCGCTCGACCATGGAAGAGCGGGGCGCGGTCGGGGGTTGAGGTCGGGACGGCCCGGTTCGGTCTTGCAGACCCCGCCGATCCCGCGTAGCGATCGACGAGGGGGTGGGGACGCCCGCCCCCGCCACCGGCCCCGCCGGGCCGCAGAAAGACCGGAAGCCATGGCCGACGAAGAGACGCGCGAGGAGAAGGGCGAGACGACGAGCGGCGACGCGAGCGTCGAAGCCCCGAAGAAGAGCGGCGCGAAGAAGGGCGGCAAGCTCACGAAGGCCTCGGCGCGCGAGGTCTCCAAGCGCGATCCGCTCGCCGCGTACATGAAGGACGTGCAGCGCTACCCCCTCCTCACCCGCGAGGAGGAGCACGACCTCGCCGTGAAGTTCGTCGAGACCGGCGACGTGGAGGCGGCGCGCAAGCTCGTGCTCTCGAACCTGCGCCTCGTCGTGAAGATCGCCTACGACTACCGGCAGGCCTACAAGAACCTCCTCGACCTGGTGCAGGAGGGCAACATCGGTCTGATGAAGGCGGTCCAGAAGTACGACCCCTTCAAGGGCGTGAAGCTCTCGAGCTACGCCGCCTGGTGGATCCGCGCCTACATCCTCCGCTACATCCTCAACAACTACCGGATGGTGAAGCTGGGCACGACCCAGGCGCAGCGGAAGCTCTTCTTCAACCTGCAGAAGGAGAAGTCGCGGCTGAGCGCCATGGGCATCGAGCCCACGCCGGAGAAGATCGCCGACCGGCTCAGCGTGCCGGTGAAGGACGTGATCTCCATGGACCGGCGCCTGAGCGCGGGGGACGCGAGCCTGGACGCGCCCGTGGGCAACTCGGAGGGGCGCACGGTCAGCCGGGTGGAGCTGCTCGAGGGCGGCGGGCCGCGCTTCGACGACGTGCTCGCGGACCAGGAGCTCGGCGACCGGCTCAAGGAGAAGATCCACGAGTACGGCGCGACGCTCGAGGGCAAGGAGAAGAAGATCCTCTCCGACCGGCTCCTCGCCGAGGACCCGAAGACGCTCCAGCAGCTCGGCGACGAGTTCGGCGTGAGCCGAGAGCGGGTCCGCCAGATCGAGAAGCGGCTGCTCCAGCGCATGAAGAAGTACATCGAGGGCGAGCTCGGGCAGGCGGTCCTCGACGTCTACGAAGCGCCTTGAGCCCCGGATCCGCGAGCCCGGCGCCGCCACACCCGGGCCGTTCGATGACGAGCGCCCAGCGATGAGCGCCCCCGGCACGCTCTGGGTCGTGGCGACCCCCATCGGTCACCTCGACGACCTCACGCTCCGCGCGCTCCGGGTGCTCGAGGAGGCCGACGCGGTGCTCGCCGAGGACACGCGCCACTCGAAGAAGCTCCTCGCCCACCACGGCATCCAGACGCCGCTCCGCTCGCTCCACGCGCACACGCCGGACGCGAAGATCGCAGCGCTGGTGGAGGAGCTCGCGGCCGGGGCGAGCTTCGCGCTCGTGAGCGACGCGGGGACGCCCATCGTCTCCGATCCGGGGATCCGGCTCGTCGCGGCGGCGCGGGAGCGGGGGCTGCCCGTGACGACGGCGCCGGGTCCGAGCGCCGTGCTCGCGGCCCTCACGCTCGCGGGCCTCCGCGCCGATCGCTTCCGCTTCGTCGGCTTCCTCCCGCGCAGCGGCGGCAAGCGGACGGCGGCCCTCGACGAGCTGGCCGCCGATCCGGCCGCGCAGGTGCTCTTCGAGTCGCCCCGGCGCCTCGGCCGGCTCCTGACCGACCTCGCGCCCCGACTCGGCGAGCGGCGCCTGGCCGTCTGCCGGGAGCTGACCAAGCTCCACGAGGAGGTGCGCCGCGGCACGGCAGCCGAGCTCGCCGAGGCCTTCGCGGAGGGCGCCCGCGGGGAGATCACGGTGGTCGTGGAGGCGACGGACACGCCCACGCAGGCGGAGCCGGAGATCGCGGATCCGGACGCCTTCGTGCGGGAGCGGCGCGCCGCCGGCGACACGCCCAAGCAGATCGCCAAGGCCCTCGCGGCCCAGAGCGGCCTCTCGCGGCGCGAGGCCTACGCGCGGGTGGTCGAAGTATCCCAAAGCGAGGACTGAGCGCGGAGCCGCCGAGCGCGCCGCGGAGGGGGCCCTCGCGGGGCGCTTCGTGGTAGCTTTGCGGCGATGCGTAGCTCCTCGCGCTGCCTCGCCTTTTCGTGCGCGCTGGCCTTGGCTTCCCTCGCCGCCTCCTGCTCCTCGCCCGCCCCGGGAGAGGACGACGTCGGCTTCGCGACCGCCTGGCTCACGCCGGAGGGTCAGATCCCCGAGTCGGTGGAGTTCCTCGAGGTCGTCCGCCTCTTCCCCGACGGCACCCAGCAGCAGCTCTTCACCCGCTCGCGCACCGGCGTCCTCGAGGACGGCAACCTCGTCGTGCCTTCGCTGCCGACGGACGAGCCGGTCGAGCTGGAGCTCCGGGGGCTGGACGCCGCGCAGACCGGCTTGCTCTTCGTGGGCCGGAGCGGACCGGTGGTCCTCGGCGCCGGCGAGCGCCGCTTCGTCCGCGTCGCCATGTACCCGGTCAGCGCCGCCGTCGATCTCGATCGCGGCGAGCCGATGCCGCGGCGGCTCCTCCACACGGCGACGGAGCTCCCCGACGGGCGCGTCCTGGTGGCCGGCGGCTTCACGGAGATCGACCCGATCGCGTGCCCGAGCGACCTCTCCCTGTCGATGGGCACGGTCTGCTGGGAGCTCACGGCCTCGGACGAGGCCTACCTCTTCGAGCCGGCGACGGCGCGCTTCTTCCCCGTCGAGGGCGGCATGCTCGCGGCGCGCGGCGGGCACACGGCGACGGCGCTCGAGGACGGGCGCGTGCTCATCGCCGGCGGCGCCTCGAAGGCCATCCTGGCGGCCTCGCCGGTGGGCGACCCGGTGAGCGGGCGCGAGATCGCGATCCTCCCGCGCGACGCCGCGGGTGAAGGCGCCGCCCACGCGGACCTCGAGCTCTTCGAGCCGGAGGCCAACGCCGAGGCCGAGGACCTCGAGCGAAACGGTGACGCGGGGCGCGGGCTCTTCGTCGGCGACCCGAGCGAGGGGGCCCGGAGCCGGGAGCCGATCCCGCTCAACGAGGCGCGCTTCTTCCACGCGGCGGCGCTCGCGCCCCACGACGGCAACCAGGTGCTCCTCGCCGGGGGCATCGGCAACGGCGGCGACCCCTCGACGAGCTACAGCGTCTTCGACGCGCGCAAGCCGGGCGGCCCGGGCGTGTACGACAACTCCGAGAACACGGCGCTCGGCACGCGGCGGGTCGCGCCGGCGGCCCTGGCCCTCGGCAGCGGCGACGAAGCGCGAGTGTGGATCTTCGGCGGTGCCCTCTCGACCGCGAGCAACGGCGAGCTGGCCGACGTGTGGGCGCCCGACGCGATGGACCCGAACGGCACGCTCGCGCCGGCGGCGGACGAGACGAACTTCCCGAACCCGCTCGGCCCGGCGGACGACCGGCCCGAGTACGCGCTGATCCGCCCCTCGGTGGCCAGCTTCGAAGACGGCGCCTACGGCCTGGTGACCGGCTGGTACGGCCCGCGCTGCCCCGCCGGCATGCCCACGGCGGCGCCCATCTTCCCCGCCGCCGGCGACGCGGACGTGCTCTGCGGGCACCAGGGCGGGCTCGACCGGAGCTTCTCGGTCCGCAACGAGGACGGGGTCACGACGCGGACGCAGCCGCCCTCGAGTACGCGCCACGCCTTCGGCGACGCGATCACGCTTCGGGACGGGCGCGTGATGATCGCCGGCGGCGTGTCGGACTCGATCTTCCAGGAGAACCTCGGCACGGTCGTCTACAGCCAGATCGCGAGCGACCGCGCGAGCGGGGCGCTCAGCGTGCGCATCGGGCACGGGCGCTTCTTCCACGCGAGCGCGCCCCTCTTCGACAGCGGCGCGCTGCTCTTCGGCGGCGTCTCGCTCAGCCTCGACGGCTCGACGCTGAGCTTCACGGACGAGGACGAGGCGGTCCTCCTCCTGCCCATGGAGCGGCCGGACGCGATGCCGCCCGCGATGGACGACGGGGCCGAGGAGTGAGCTCGGCGCGCTCCACGCAGCCGCGGGGCCTGCTCGTGGCGGTGCTCGGCGGCGCGGCCCTCGCGCTCGCGCTCGCGCCTGCGCGGGCCTCGGCGCAGGAGGAGCTGCGCCTGATGAACGAGCCGACCTCGTTCACCGACGTGATCGACGCCTTCGACGAGGGCGACGCCTTCGACCTGAACGTGCACGTCGGCTTCCGCCGCTCGCGGGTGGCCGGGACGATCCAGCGCGAGGTGAACGACGCAGGCGCCGCGAGCGGGCGCGCGGCGGACGGCTTCCGCGACGTCGGCGACTGGGAGCACGTGCGCAACGTGCTCGAGCTGGGCGTGGACGTCGGGCTCTTCCGCGACGTGGCGCTCTTCGGGCGGCTGCCGCTGGTCCTGCGCGACGAGCGCGAGGTGCTCCGGAGCGGCTCCGCGGCGGAGGTCGACCCGCTGCTGGTGGAGCGGACTCCGGGCGCCGCGGGCGACCCGCAGCTCTTCTACCTGCCCTACCAGTCGGCGACCCGCTCGGGGGTCTCGACGGTGGAGCTCGGGCTGGCGGCGAACCTCTTCAACCAGGGGCGGCGGCCGAGCTTCCCGACCTGGATGATGCTCTTCGCGCTCGAGCTGGGCATCGGCGACATCATGACGCCGTGCACGGACGGCGGCGTCGTGCAGCGCGACCCGGGCACCGGCGAGCCGCTCGTGGACGCCATGGGCGACCCGGTGCCGAACCAGGACTGCGACGGCGGCGTGAGCGAGGGGACGCACGCCTTCCGCTTCGAGTCGCGGCTCTCGCGGCGCTACCGGCACGCGGAGGTCTACTCGGGGCTGATGTTCCGCTTCCCCTGGGCCGGGCGCGCCGAGGACGCCTTCAGCCCGGCCGGGAGCCTGGCCGGCTACCAGAACACGCGGCCGCCCATCCGCGGCTCGCTGAGCGCCGGCGTGGCGCTCGTGCCCTGGGAGAACCGGGAGACCTGGCAGCGCTTCAGCGTCGATCTCCGCGGCAAGGCCACCTATGTCTCCGAGGGGCGGGACTACTCGCCGCTCTTCGACGCCCTCGGCACCTCGCAGAGCCCCTACCTCACCGACACGCAGCCGGAGGGCTACGACGCGAGCGGCAACCAGGTGGGGCGGCAGGTGGCCTTCAACGGGCTGACCGACGTGCAGGCCCACGGGGAGATCGGCGGCACGCTCGCCGTCGAGATGCAGGCCGCGCGCTATGTCCGCTTCCGCTTCGGCGCGAACGTGATGTACGTGACGCCGCACCTGCTCACGGCGACCGACGGCTGCAACCCGAACGCGAGCCCGGAGGGGGACGACGATCCGCGCGCCGGGAGCTGCACCGAGGGCCTCCTCAACCCGGCCCACCGCCCGGTCATCGACACGCCGGGGCAGCGCTTCCGCCTCGACGGAGCGGTCAGCTTCGACCTCTTCGTGCAGGCCGCCGCTCAATTCTGAGGTAGCGGCGAACGGGGGCGGGCGCGGGCGTGGCCGGTCCAAGACCGCCGTGGGCCGCGTTGCGCTCCCTCGAGAGGGCGCTGCCCTTCCTGCGCTCGCGCGCCTTGCCCACGACGCCCTTGGACTCGGCCCCGCTCCGCGCCCGCCCCCGCTCGCCGCTCCCGATGGGTCCTGTTCCCTAGCCCGGATGAGTCACCACATTGTACGTCGACTGGCGACGAATCCGGGCGAGGGTCCCCGGAACCGCAATCGGGATCGTGCGGTAGCGTCTGCTGGAGGCGCTCACGACTCCTCGAGACCCGTCGCGCCTCACCCGAGTCTGCTGGGCGTGCGAAACGTCGACCTGCGGAGAGCGATCTGACGACGGTCGAGTTGCTTCACACGAATCGTGCACGTGCACGTCGACGAGGAACACGAAGCTCTCGCGCCTCTGAGCAGCCGCGCACGCGGGCCTACTCGGCGGCGGTCTCGAGGCCGAGGGCGGCGCGGATGCGGGGGCGGCGCTGGGCGGTGGGGTCGGGGGAGGCCTGGGCCCAGAGGGCGCGGGCGCGGGCGGTCTCATAGGCGCCGAGCAGGGCGCGACGGACGCGGCCGAGGGTGCGGCTGTGCTCGATGAGCTCGCGCTGGATGGCGCGCGCCTCGTCGCTACCGGCCGCGACGGCCTCACGGTGGCGGTCGGTCAGGGCCTCGCCCTCGCGGCGCACGGCCTCGACGCGGGAGAGGGCCGCGTCGAGGGCCTCGAGGGCCGGCGGGATCGTGTCGGGCGCGTTCGCCGGGGAGCTCTGCTCGATGAGCTGGGTGCCGAGCTGGGCGGCGGTCACCCGGTCGTCGGGGCCGTCCGTGGGTGCCTCGCCGCCGAGCACGTAGGAGCGGCCCGCCAGGATCTCGACGGGCTCCTCGGCGCCGGCGGGGTGGGCGACGGCGCGGCCGCCGAGGACGCCGACCCAGACGCTCCCCGTCGGGAGCGCCGTGATCCAGATCTCGCCGCTCCCGCCGATCTCGACCGTGCCCGCGGGCGTGCCGAGGCGGAGCGGCGGCCGGGGGGAGGAGCCGACGGGCGGGAGGCTGGCGTAGAGCTGGCCCGCGCCGAGGAAGAGCTGCGCGGGGGCCTCGTCGCCCAGACGGGCGATGGCGTGGGGGGCGAGCTCGACGCGGCCCCCGTCGCGCAGATCGAGGACGAGCTCTTCGGCGCCGGTGCGAAGCGTGGCCGTTGGGCCGAGCCCCTGCCCTCGGCGGAAGGGACGCGGCGTGCCGGGGCGACCGCCGACCCGGGCGACGCGCGCGAGGGGGCGCTCCCGGGGCACCGCGTCGCCCGCGCCATGACCGTGTCCGTGACCGGCTCCGTGGCCGGCTCCGTGTCCGTGGCCGGCGCCGTGACCGGCTCCATGGCCATGGCCGCCCGGGGCGTGACCGGGTCCCGCGGCGTGCCGTCGCTCGGTTCCGTCGGCGGCCTCGTCGCTCTCGGCGGCGGGCTCGTCCCCGCCGCACGCCCCGAGGCCGAGACCGAGCACGAGGCCGAGCGCGAGGAGCGAGCCCACACCACGACGGCCCCTCCTCGCGGGGGGCAGGGGCATGGGCACGGCCAGGGGCACGGGTCTCTCCCCTACTCCTTCGGGTCCACGTCGACCTCCACCTCGGCGGGGGTCGGCTCGTCGTCCAGGTCGACCGGCTCGAGATCCGGCGCGGTCTCGATCAGCTTCGCGTCCGTGCCGCCCTCGCTCGGAGCGTCGTCCGCGAGGATCTCCACCTGCGTGGTCTCCCCGAGCAGCTCGTGCGTCAGGTCTTCGGCCGCCAGCTGCTCGCGCGCCTCGCCGAGCTCCCGCGACGTCGAGCGCAGCCGCTGCGCCAGCACCCCGAGGAAGCTCCAGAGCAGCTTCACCGCGACATCGTGGTCCTTCTTGATCATCTCGAAGAAGTCCCGCCGCTTGATCGCCAACAGCTTGCTCGGCTGAAGCGCGCTCACGCTCGCCGAGCGCGGCGCCTTGTCCACGAGCGCCATCTCCCCGAAGTGCTGCCCGGGCCCGAGCTCCACCAGCGTCGTGTCGCCCGAGTGCACCTTCACGCGCCCGGTCAACACCACGTAGAGCTCGTCCCCCTCGTCCCCCTCGTCGACGACGCTCTCGCCCTCGGTGTAGTTCCGCACGCTCGTGATGTTCAGGACCCGCACCAGCTCCTGGTAGGTCACGAACCGGAAGAGCGGCATCTTGTGGAGGATGTCGAGCTTGAGGTTGACCTCGCGGGTCAGCTTGTCGACGCCGGACTCGTCGTCGGGGATGCGGACGACGACGGCCGTGATGTTGTCCTTGCCGCCCCGCTCGTTCGCCAGATCGATCAGGTGCGGCGTGAGCTTCTCTTCGGGGATCTCCTCGAAGAGCTTCGGCAGCTCGGCCTCCTCGAGGTAGCCGCTGAGCCCGTCCGAGCAGAGCAGGAAGCGATCGCCCGGGAGCACGTCGAAGTCGAAGACGTCGACCTCGACGCTCTCGTACACGCCCACGGCGCGCGTGACGGCGTTCTTGTACTGGACCTTCTCGATCTGCTCGCGCGTCAGCCGCCCGCGCTTGAGCAGCTCGTTCATCAGCGAGTGGTCCTCGGTGAGCTGGTGCACCGAGCCCTGCCGATAGAGGTAGATGCGCGCGTCGCCGACGTGGGCGATGAAGCCGCGCGAGCCGATCACGAGGAGCGCGTCGAGGGTCGTGCCCATGCCGCGCTTCGACTCGTCACGGATGCCCTCCTCGTGCACGGCCGAGCAGGCCTGCTGCACCGAGGCCTCGAGGAGACGGAGGATGTCCTTGCGGGTCGTCCCGCCGTGGCCCTGCTCGTACTCGACGAGCGCGTCCCGTTCGGCGGCCAGACACTCGCGCACGGTGCGCGCGGCCATGGAGCTCGCCACCTCGCCGGCGGCGTGACCGCCCATGCCATCGGCGACGATGTAGAGGCTGAGCTTCTTGTCGACGAGGAAGCTGTCCTCGTTGTGGTCGCGCACCCGCCCGACGTCCGTGCCCGGCCAGAAGCGGATGCCCCCGGTCGCCTGCTCGGCCTCTTCCGGATCTGCTGCTGCGGTGCCGTCGCCCATGAACCCTCGGCTGGTGTGCTCTCGGTCGCGCCTCGCCGCCCGGCTTCTCCGGGGTCCGAGCCGGGCATCACCCCGCCCGCAGCGGCCCGCCCTCGACGGCCTCGATCGCCGCCGACGACGCCGCGCCATTGTCCTAAGGGTGCGGTCGCTTTGCAACGCGAATGTGACCCGCTAGGGTGTGCCGCCGTAGCGTCTGGGCGTGGGGGTCACTCGCCGGACGCTCGGGTTCTCCGACCACCACTCGCCGCTCCGTTTTCCGCAGCGAGTGCACCTTTCCGAAGGGGTGGTCGGGTGGACCGAGGTGCGTCTTCTCGCAGCCGCGAGAGCTCGTTGACCCCCGAGAGAACACGGCCTCCTCCCGAGGCCAGCCACGATGGATGGACAGGTGTGGATCGGCGCTTCGGTGATGGCCGGGGCGACGAGAAGGATTGGCGAGATGAGACTTGGACTACTGCTTCTTCTGACCCTCGCGGCGCCGCTCGCGCTCGCGTGTAGCTCGTCGAACGAGGCCGACATGGACGCCGGCATCGTCTTCGACGCGCGGCGCCCCGACGCCCTCCCCGAGGAGGACGCGGGCCCCGGCGACGAGGACGCCGAGGTCATGAGTGAGAGCGACATCGGCGCGGCCTGTCGGAGCGACATGGACTGCGACGGGCTCTGCATCACGGACTGGACCGGCGGCTACTGCAGCAACGTCTGCGGCGACGGCACCGCCTGCCCCGAGGGCTCGGCCTGCACGCCCGTCGGGCGGGGCACCTCCCTCTGCCTCGCGAGCTGCGATCCGACGGCCGAGGACCCCTGCCGGTCCGGCTACGGCTGCACGGACGACTTCCGCATCGGCACGGTCTGCATCCCCGGCTGCACGACCGACGACGACTGCCCCGACGGCCTGGTCTGTGACCCGGACGGCGGCAGCGGCGGCGCGGGCGCCTGCTACGACCCGGAGGCGGAGTTCGGCGACGCCTGCGAGGAGGACACGGACTGTCCGGCGAGCGGCTTCTGCCTCGGCGAGGAGTTCAGCGGCTGGCCGGGCAGCGCCTGCATCGGCTTCGGCTGCGATCCGGCGAGCGGCGAGGGCTGCAGCGGGGACGCGGTCTGCGTGGACGGTGGCCGCGGGGGCGGCATCTGCTTCGACGGCTGCGAGGTCGACGACGACTGCCGCGACGGCTACCGCTGCGAGCCGGACGAGACCTACCCGGACCGGCTGAGCTGCCGCCCGGGCTGCACCAGCGACGACCAGTGCAGCGACGGCCGCGTCTGCAACCCGGCCCTCGGCACCTGCGACGTGCCCTTCGACGACGGCGAGCTCGGCGACCCCTGCTCCACGGTGATGGGCGCCTGCCAGGGCGGCACCTGCCTCAGCGAGTTCGAGAGCGGCTTCCCCGGGAGCTACTGCGCCTTCTCCGGCTGCACGCTCGGCGCGGACGCCGAGGACGGCTGCCCCGGGGACGGCGTCTGCCTCGAGGCCGGCGACGCGAACATCTGCGTGGACGGCTGCGAGACCGACGACGACTGCCGCGCGGGCTACGCCTGCGACCCGGTCGACCTGGACGACGCGAGCCGCGGCACGGCCTGCCTGCCGGCCTGCGAGGGCGACGCGGACTGCGCCAACGACGGCACGGACGGCGCGCCGGACTTCAGCTGCAACCCGGGCACGGGCCTGTGCACCGATCCCTTCGAGAGCGCGCGGCTCGGCGAGCCCTGCGAGGACCTCGGGGATTGCCCCGGTGGCCTCTGCCTCAGCGAGGCGGGCGACGGCTGGCCGGCCGGCACCTGCGCCTCGCTCGGCTGCCGGCTGAGCGGCGACGGTCCGGAGGCGGCGTGCGCCGAGAGCGGCGTCTGCGTGGACGACGAGACCGGGGACCCGGAGATCGGCATCTGCCTGACGGCGTGCGCGACCGCCACGAGCGGCACCTGTCGCCCGGGCTACGCCTGCGTCGCGCTGAGCGAGGGCAGCGAGGACGGCGCCTGCCGCCCGGCCTGCGAGGGCGACGACGACTGCGGCGGCGACCGCACCTGCGACACCGAGACCGGCCTTTGCGGCTGAGCGAGCTCGGATGAGCACGGGGGCGGGCCCGGCTCTTCGGAGTCGGGCCCGCCTGCGTTTCAGGCGGGGAGGCTGAAGGTGAAGCGCGCCCCGTGGGGCCCGGCCGAGCCGTACTGGAGCTCGCCTCCGTGGGCCACGACCAGGCTCCGCGCGAGGGCCAGCCCGAGGCCGAGGCCGCCGACGCGCCGCCCGCTCGGGCGACGGATCTCCCGGAAGGCGACGAAGATGCGCTGCGTGTCCTCCGCCGGCAGATCGGAGGCGTCGACGAGCACCCGCAGGAGGCGCCGCCCCTCCTCGTCCGACGCCGCCGAGGTCTCGATGTGGATCACGCCGCCCCGCACCATCCGGATGACGTGGCCGAGCACGCCCGCGAAGGCCTGCACGGCCCGATCCCGGTCGAGCGGGATGCGCTCGGGTGCCCCGACGCCGGGGATGAGCTCGAAGCGGACGTCCTTTCGCGGCGCGAGGTCCTTCGCCATCTCCATGGCCTCCGCGAGGACCTCGAGCACGTCCACCTCCCGGAGGTCGAGCTTCAGCTTGCCCGCCTCGAGCCGCGCCGTGTCGACGATATCCGTCACCAGCCGCAGCAGCACCTCGCCGCTCTCCCGGATCGCCTGCACGCTCTGGGCCTGCTCGTCGTTCAGCGGCCCGTCCACCTCCTGGGCGAGCAGATCGGCGAAGCCCGTGATGGAGTTCAGCGGGCTCCGGAGGTCGTGGCTCATGTAGGCCATGAAGCGCGCCTTGAGCCGCTGCGTGTCCTCGATGGCCCGCCGCGCCCGCTCCTCGGCGCGGGTCATGCGCTGGTACTTCTCGCTCAGCGCCTCGATGCGCTCCGCGAGCTCCACGGCGGCGCGGGTCCGCAGGCGCTCGGCCGGCGGGCGGAGCGCGTGCTCCCCCGAGCTCCAGCCCGAGCGCGCCGTGAAGGCCCGCACGAAGCGATCGAGGAGGCTGACGTCTTCCGCGACGCGGCGCCCGAGGCGCACGCCGAAGAGGATGCCGAGGCCGAGGCCGAGCACGGCCGCGAGGGTGGCGCCGCCGAGGAAGGTGCGGCTCGCCACGTCGTGCGGGTCCCCGGAGAGCTCCTGGGCCGCCGTGAGGTAGGCGACGGGCACGGAGAGCACCGCGCAGGAGACGAGGGCGAGCGCCGAGCCGACGCGCAGCGCGTAGCGGAAGGTCAGCGCCCGGTAGATGTGCAGGTACACGTCCTCCGGCGGCAAGCGGGAGAGCCAGCGCCAGAGGAGCGCGCGCCAGACGAGCGCCTCGGTGAGCACGCCCCCCTGGAAGACGCCGAAGGAGAGCAGGAGCACGGCGAAGCGGCGCGGCCCGTGGATGCCGGAGACGCCGCCCGGCCCGAAGCCGTCCACGAGGAGGATCGTGACGAGCACGAAGAAGGTGAAGAAGCCGACGCGCACGGGCCCGGTGAAGGCGTCGCGGATGGCCGCCTCCGGGGGCGGCGCGAGCTCGGCGCGGGGCCCCTGCTCGGCGCGGAGCGCGACCGAGCGATGGAGCGGGCGGAGGTCGCGGAGGGCGAGCAGGGACGCACCAGCGGTGGAGGCGACCATGGCCGTGGCGAGGACGAGCTGGAGCCGGACGACCCCCACGAGCTCGAAGGGGCGGAGCGGCAGGGCGACCCACGCGATGGTCATGACGACGGCGCCGCTCACGGCCGCGGCGAGGACGGCGGCGACGCCGAGCTCGAGCACCATGCGCCAGAAGCCCGGCGGCGCGACCGAGACGGGGGCCGCGGGGAAGGGGCGCGTGCTCATGGCGCCTCCTCCTCGGCGCGCGGCCAGAGGAGCTCGAAGCGCGACCCCTCGCCGACGGTGCTCTCGAGGCGAACCGACCCCCCGTGGAGCTCCACGAGGCGCCGCGTGATCGCCAGGCCGAGGCCGGCCCCGCCCCGCCGCCGCCGCGCCGCCCGCGCCGACTCCTCGTCGCCGCCCCAGACCTGCCCGAACTCCTGGAAGACCTCCGCCTGCTGCTCCTCCGGGATCCCCACGCCCGTGTCGCTCACGGCGAGCACGAGCTCTGCGCCCTCCCCCTCCCGGGCCGAGAAGCGCACCTCGCCCTCGTCCGTGAACTTCAGCGCGTTGCTCGCGAGGTTCGTGAGCACCTGCCTCAGGCGCGTCGGATCGGCGTCGGCGAGCGGGAGGTCGGCGGGCACGTCGACCACGATCTCCACGGCCTTGCCCTTGCGCTGACCGCGCATCTCCGCGGCGACCTCCTCCATGAGCGGGCCCACGGCGATGGCCGCGCGCTCGAGGCGGAGCTGGTCCGTCGCCGCCGCCGAGAGGTCGAGCACGTCGTTGAAGAGCGCGATCAGGTGCTGGCCCGCCGAGCGGATGATGCGGAGGTCTTCCTTCTGCTCGTCCCCGAGCGGGCCGTCCATCTCCTCGAGGAGGATGTCCGCGAAGCCGAGGATGCTGTTCAACGGCGTGCGGAGCTCGTGGCTGACGGCGTGGAGGAACTCGGCCTTCGCGGCGTCGGCGCGCTCCACCTCCCGGCGGAGGCGCCGCTCGCGGGCGAGGGCCTCGTCGAAGTCGCGGCGCAGGTCCTCGAAGCTGCGGATGAGCTGGCCGAGCTCGTCGAGCGTGCGGAGCGGGATCGACGCGACGAGCTCGTTGTCGGTCACCATCGCGTCGATGCCGTCGGCCACGAAGCCGAGGTCGCCGGTGAAGTCGCGGCCGGTGATCCAGGCGGTGATGCCGGCGACGAAGAGGCCCATGCCCGCGACCAGGCCGAGGCTGAGCAGGAGCCGCGGCACGCTGAGCGAGACCCGGTAGGCGGCGGCGTCGAGCGAGGGGGCGGGGCGCGGCGCGATGGTCTCGAGCCCCGCGACGCCGAAGAGCGAGACGGACACGGCGACGAGCGCGCCGAGGCCGAGCACGAGCAGCACGCTCGCGCGGGCCAGCTCGAGGGGTCGGCGGCGCGACGGCGCCGGCTCGCGCGCGGCCTCGCTCAACGCCCGCTCACTGGAAGGGTTCGGGCACCCGGCCGAGGCCCTCGTCGCTGAGGCGGAGGGCCAGATCGATGCGCGCGGCGGCGTTGATCAGGCCGAGGTGGCTGAAGGCCTGCGGGAAGTTGCCGAGGAGATCGCCGGTGGCCGGGTCGACCTCCTCGGCGAGGAGGCCGAGGTGGTTCGAGGACTCGGCGTGGGCGAGGAAGACCTCCTGCGCCTCGTCGAGCCGGCCGGCCATGGCGAGCGCCTCGGCGAGCCAGAAGCCGCAGAGGATGAAGGCGCCCTCGGGCCCGCCCACGCCGTCGTCGGTCTTGTAGCGGTGGATGAAGGGGCCGTCCCCGAGCTCGCTCCGGAGCCAGGCGATGGTGCGCTCGGCGCGCGGATCCTGCGGGCCGAGGAAGCCCGTGATGGGCATGAGCAGGAGCGCCGCGTCGGCGTGGTCGTGGCCATAGGCGGCGACGAAGTGCCCCTTCCGCGCGTCGTGGCCGTGGGCGCAGATGTCCGCGTGCACCTCCTCGGCGGCGCGCTGCCAGGCGTCGCGGACCTCCTCCGCGCCGAAGAGGGGCGCCAGGTCGGCGCCGCGGCGGAGCGCGACCCAGCTCATGAGCTTCGAGTGCACGTTGTGGCGCTTGCCGTCCCGCGGCTCCCAGATCCCGTGGTCCGGCTCGCGCCAGCGCCGCTGCACCCCCTCGACGACCTCCCGGAGCGAGCGCCAGGCGCGGAGCGTGAGCGAGCCGCCGCCCCGCTCGTAGACGAAGGCGGCGTCGAGGAGCGCGCCGGCCGTGTCGAGCTGGACCTGATCGCGGGCGCCGTTGCCGATGCGCACGGGGGTCGAGCCGCGGTAGCCGGCCAGGTGGCTCAGCTCCTCCTCGACGGGCACGGGGCGACCGTCGAGGTCGTACATGATCTGGAGCGTCAGGTCGCTCTCGAGCGTGTCGCGGACGAAGTGGAAGAACTCGCGGGCCTCGCGCCCGGCGCCGAGGAGGTTCGCGGCGCGGATGGCCATGGCGCTGTCGCGGGTCCAGCTGTAGCGGTAGTCCCAGTTCCGCGTGCCGCCGATCCACTCGGGGAGCGAGGTGGTGGGGGCGGCGACCATGGCGCCGGTCGGGGCGTAGAGGAGCGCCTTGAGGACGAGCGCCGAGCGGATGACGTGGTGCCGCCAGGGGCCCTCGTAGCCGAGCTGGTGCACCCAGGTGCGCCAGGCGTTCCGGGTGGCGCGGAGGTGCTCGAAGGGGCGGTAGGCGGTGACGGGCTCGGGCCGGGGGGCGCCCCAGGTGATGACCATCCAGCGGCGCTCGCCGCCGCGGAGGCGCACCCGCGCGCGCACGCCGCCCTCGTCGCGGGCCTCCCAGGTCGGCTGACCGCCGAGGACGCCCGCGAGGGTCTCGCCGCCCGCGCCGCGCGCGAGGACACCGTGCTCCATGACGGCGACGCTCGGGACGTCGCGGCCGTAGTCGAAGCGCGGGTCGAAGACGACGTCGAGCTCGACCATGCCCTCGACGCATTGGATGCGGCGGTGCACCTCGTGGACGGCCGAGCGCGGGTCGTCGGTCCAGGGCATGTAGTCGGTGATGCGGACGACGCCCTGGCCGTCGACCTGGAAGAGCGTCTCGAGGACGTTCGTGTCCGGGTCGTAGCGCTGGAAGGAGGAGAAGGGGCGCGCGGCGGGGGTGACGGCCGTGATGCCGCCCTCGGCCGGGTCGAGGAGCGCGCCGAAGACGCTCGGGCTGTCGAAGCGCGGGAGGCAGAGCCAGTCAATGGCTCCGTCGGCGCGGACGAGGGCGCTCGAGAAGCCGTCGCCGATGAGCCCGTGGGCCCCGATGGGCATGGTGAGGTGAGGGTCGCGCCGCTCGAAGCGGAAGGGGCGGTTGAGGCGTTTGGCGGCGCTGTAGAGGTCCATGCGGTGACGAGCGGGGGGAGCGGGGGAAGGGTCGGCGGGCGCTCGCGACGAGGCCCGACGGATGCATACCATCATCGCCCGGCCGAAGCGCGCCCGGACGGGCGAGATCGCTGACGAATCGCCCTCTGGAGCCGGGCGGGGGCGGGGTGGAAGGGCGAGTCTGCATCCGCCGGCCAGGGCGGCTATAGTGCCGCCGTGCTCCGCGCCTTCCCGCCTCTCCTCGCCGCCGCCGCGCTGCTCGGCCTCTCCCCGTCCGCGCGGGCCCAGGACGGCGGCGTGCCCACGAGCTGCGAGGACGAGGTGCAGCGGGGGCCGCGCTTCGTGACGCCGGCGAGCGGCGCGAGCGAGGTCACGCTGGATGCGTGGGTGAAGCTCGACTACTCGGCCGGCTACTTCGCGGAGGGCTTCACGGCGAGCGTGGAGCTCCGCCACTGCGGCGAGGAGCTCACGGCCGTGGAGTGCGAGACGCTCGGCGAGCCGGTCGAGGGCGAGGCGCAGGTCGTCGGGGGCGAGACGCTCTTCTTCGTGCCGGCCGAGCCGCTCGAGCCGCGGACGCTCTACGCCGGCGTGGCGACGGGCATCGACCAGGACCTCGGCTTCAGCTTCCGGACCGGCGCGACCCTGGACACGGAGCCGCCGCACCTGCCGGCGCGGCTCGACACGCCGAGCACCGGGCGGACGGAGGGCGACGCGCGCTGCGGCGTGCCGGCGGGCTTCCGAGTCTCGGTGAGCTTCGACCCCCGCGAGGGGCGCGGCCGGGTGGACGACGGGCCCGAGGGCAGCGTGGAGTACCTGCTCTACCTGACGCGCGGGGCGACCGTGCGCGCGCCCGAGCTGCGGGCCCGGACGCGCTTCTTCCCGACGAGCCTCCTGACCATGGCCTTCGTGCTCGAGCCCGAGGAGGCGGTGGCGCCCGTCTGTGTGGTCGTGCACGCGGTGGACGGCGTGGGGAACGTGAACCGGAGCATGGAGCCGGCGTGCTTCGAGCCGGTGCAGGGGAACTTCTTCGAGCCGATCTGCGCGGCCGGCGGCGCGCCGGGCCGCATGGGCGCGGGCGACGGGGGCGGCGGCCTCGCGGTGCTCGGGCTCGCGCTCGGGGCGATGCTCTGGCGACGGCGCCGCGCGACGCGATGAGCTGGGCGCCCGACACGCTCGACGGGCTGCGCCTCGCCGCGACGCTCCACGAGGGCGATCCCGCGAGCGCGCTGGCGGCGCCCGTGCGGGAGGCCTACGAGGACCGGGTGCCAGACGACGAGCGGGCCTTCCTCCGGCAGGTCGCGCCCCGCCTCCGGCGCGCACCGGACCTCGCCGCCTTCGACGGGCCCCCGCGGGCCCGGGCGCTCCTGGCCGCGCGCCATGGCGGCGCCGCGGAGGGCCCGACGCCGCGCCGGGGATACCGCCCGCCGCCGGGGCTGCTCTCGGCGCTCGAGCGCATGAGCCACGCGCCGCGGGACGACGCCGACGCGGCCGCGCGGGGCCGGGGGCGCGCTTGGCTGGCGCGGGTGCGGCGCGCCGTCGGGAGCGCGCCGTGGATCGACGGGGCCCTCGAGGAGGCCGGGGCGGAAGAGGCGGCCGCCGTGCTCGCGCTGGCGCGGCTCGAGTCGACCGGCGAGGCGGCCGACGGGGCCGAGGCGGAGCGGGCGCTGCGCGCGATCCGGGCCGCGCGCCCGCGGGACTTCATCGCGGCCCTCGGCGCCGCCCTGACCGGCGTGGCCGCGCGCGGTCGCTGGGCGCGCGCGGGCCGCGAAGTGCGAGAGGTGCTCGACGCATGTCGCGGGTGATTCGAGGCAAGGGAGAGCGCGTCGTGCCGGCCGCGGTGGCGGACGCGCGCGAGCGGGCCGAGGCGATCGTGGCCGAGGCGAAGGCGAAGGCGGAGGCGATCCGCGAGGCCGCCGAGGGCGAAGCCGAGCGCCGGCGCGCCGAGGCCGAGGCGGCGGGCCGGGAGGCGGGTCGAGCGGCGACGGCCGCGGCGCTGCTCGAGGCTGCGGCCGTGCGGGATCGGGCGCTCGGGGACGCCGAGGAGGAGCTCCGGCGACTCGCGGTGGCGGCGGCCGAGCGGCTGGTGCACGCGGAGCTCGCGCTCGCGCCGGAGCGGATCCGCGACCTGGTCGGGGGCCTCCTCGAGCGGGCGCGGCGGGCCGGCGACCGGCGCCTGCGCGTGCACCCGGAGGACGCGCCGCTCCTCGACGGGCTCCCGGCGCTGGCCGGCGCGGAGCGGATACACGATCCGGCCCTCGCCCGCGGCGACGTGATCCTCGAGACGGAGCTGGGCCGGCTGGACGGTCGGCTGGAGGTGCGCCTCGAGGCGCTCCGGCGCGCCCTCGAGGAGCGATGAGCGAGCCCTCCCCCGACCGCGCGGCGCCGCCCGTCTCGGCGCCGCCCGTCCCGCCCTCGGCGTGGGAGGAGTGGAAGCTCCCCCTCGGCCTGCTCGCGCTGACCTTCCTCTCGACCTTCTACACGGGCGCGACGATGGAGCTCGGCCGGACGCCCGGGAGCCTCCTCGAGCTCGGCGCCGGGTGGGTCTTCGCCGTGCCGCTGATGGCCATCCTCCTCGCCCACGAGCTCGGCCACTACGTGGTCGGGCGCCGGCACGGCATCGACATCTCGCCGCCCTACTTCATCCCCCTGCCGGTGACGCTCCTCGGCACGCTCGGCGCGGTCATCTCCATCCGCGAGCGGATCCGCTCGCGGAACGCGCTCCTCGACGTGGGCGCCGCCGGCCCGATCGCGGGGCTCGTCGTGGCGCTGCCCATCCTCGTCTACGGCCTGGCGACCTCGGAGGTCGGCCCGCTGCCGGAGGCGACGGGCGAGGGCACGCTCATCATGGAGGGGCACTCGATCCTCTACGAGCTGCTGCTCCTCGGCCTGCACGGCCCGATCCCCGAGGGCCACGACATCATGCTCAGCTCGACGGCGCTCGCCGGCTGGGCCGGGCTGCTGGTCACCATGATCAACCTCGTGCCCTTCGGGCAGCTCGACGGGGGGCACGTCGCCTACGCCCTGCTCGGGCGGCGCCAGCACCGGGTCTCGCGGGCGCTCCTGGTGATCCTGCCGCTCCTCGCGGTGGTCTCGAGCGTGGCCTTCGGGCTCGTCGCGAGCGCCCGGGGCGAGACCCTGGCCGCGAGCCCGCCCCTCTTCGGCCAGGGCTGGCTCCGCATCCCCTGGGGCTGGATGGCCGGCATGCACTGGCTGATCTGGGCCGTGTTGCTCGGCGTCATGACCCGCGTCGGGCGCAAGCGCCTGCGGGAGCTGGCTGCGGAGCACCCGGCCGTCGAGGAGGAGCTCGGGCCCGTGGACGAGGCCGCGCTCCACCCGCCGGTGGACGACGATCGGCTCTCGGGGGGCCGGCGCGCCATCGGCGTGCTCTGCGCGGTGCTCTTCGTGCTGCTCTTCATGCCGAGCTGGCTGCGCATCCGCTAGCGAGCGGCCCCGGGCCGGCCGCTCTTCGCGAGATCCAGAGGACTTCGCGGAGGGGACACGTCCGCCCGCTCTTCGGGAGCGAGCGGCGCGGCGCTACTCGTGCCCGAGCTCGTCATGCGCCAGCGGGCTCGCGACCGCGCCGGGCCGGCCGCTCTTCACGAAGGGACCAGCGCGTTCGGCGCCGCGCTCCTCGTGCCGAGCAGGCTGCGCATCCCGTCGGCGACGGGCCAGCGGGCTTCGGGGCTTCGGGGGAGTGAGGCTCCGGCGGGGCGCGTCAGGGCGCGTCGGCGGGGCGGGGGCTCGGGGGCGCCGGGCGGCGCGTGCGGCGGCGGCGCGGCGGGGACGCCTCGTCGCGGTCGCCTCGGACGTCGATGGTGGCGGCGGCGGCGCAGAGCTCCGGGAGGGAGACCAGGCGCGCCACGCGACCCCCCGGCCCCCGGCGACCCGGCGCCTCGAGGGTCGCGGCGACGGCCGCGTCGGCCGGCGTGCCCTCGCGCGTGACGACCAGGCCCGCGAGGCAGCGCTCCCAGCCCCCCGGCCCGGGCCGCTCGGCGGCGACCAGATCGAGGCGGAGCACGCCCGGGATGCGCGAGCGGGTGATCAGGCGAAGGCGCGCGTCCTGCCAGCGGGCGTCGGCGTCGCGATGGACGACCAGGCGGAGGGCCAGCCCGGGCGGGAGGCGCAGCGTGCGGGCGCGCGCCGCGAGGGTGAGCAGGCGCTCGGCCGGCGTGGCCGGGAGGCGCTGGCGCGTCGCGACCAGGAGGAGCGCCGGCAGGATCCACCAGGCGAGCCCGACGAAGGCGTCGTCCAGGCCCGCCGCCCGGTCGAGCTCGGCCACCCGAGCGAGCGCGAGCGTCCCCCCGAGGAGGAGCGCCAGCCCAGCGGCGCGGGTGGCGTCGGCGAAGGCCTCGGGCTTCCAGGCGAGCGCGCGCACCTCGCCGCGGGCCCGCTCGAGGTCGGCGCCCTCGCAGGGGACCCACCCGCCGAGGCGGGGCACGCTCGCCCGCGCCGGCCGCTGGGCGACGAAGAGCAGCGTGCCGGCGAGCGCCCCGAGCCAGCGCCACCCCTCCTCGAGCTGCGAGAGGGCCACGAGCGCGAGGCCGAGGACGCCCAGGGCCCGAAGCCGAGCCGGTAGGGGCAGCCAGGGGCGCGAGCGCGCCCGGCGCCGAGAGGCCCCGAGCTCGAAGAGCGCGAGCACCCAGAGCGCGAAGAGCACGACGAGCAGGGTCGCCGCCTGTCGCCCCCAGCCCGGCTGGGCGTCGGCGGGCGCCGGCGCGGCGAGCGGCGCGGCGCTCGCCGCGGGCTCCACCGGCTCCGCCTCGCGCTGGCTGAGCGCCGACGCCATGGCCTCCGCGGGGACCTCGGCCGCGACCGTCCAGGGGAGCGTCCGCGGCAGGTGCGCGCGCCGCCAGCTCAGCCGGCTCCGCCCCTCGCCCGTCTCCCGGCTCCGGTGGATCGTGGCGAGCGCGTCGTCCTCCGGCGGGAAGGCCGCGTCCCCGGGCACGTCGAGGGTCAGCTCCACGCCATCCAGGCCGGCCTCCCAGCCCGGGAGGGTCCACTCGACGCGCACGCGCTCGCCGTCCTCGGTCGGTCGCGCCATCGGAGCGAGGTCGCTCCGGTAGCGGAAGCGCACCTCGTAGGTGCCCCGCCGGGGCGCCTCGCGCCGCTCGAAGCGGAGCTGGACGCGGCCGCCTTCGCGCACCCGCACGCGCGGCCGGAAGCGCTCGCCCTGGACCGAGACGAAGCGCAGCGACTCTTCGTCGAGGGCCAGCTCGGGATCGAGCCCGGCGACCTCGAGCCCCTCGAGCCAGCCGCCGCGCACGCGCACCTCGACGGCGAGCTGGACCTCGGCGCGCGCCGCGGCGTCGACCCGGACCTCCGCCTTCACCGTGCGCACCTGGGCGTCGGTCCAGGCGTGGGCCCGACCGGGGGCGCCCAGCCCCGCCGCCAGCCACGCCGCCAGCCCCAGCGCGAGGCTCGGCGCCCACGCCCCCGAGCGGGGCGCGCGGGACCGTGGACGGGCAGGCCTCGGGCGCACCCCCCGAACCTACCGAGGTCCCGGAATTCCACGAAGAAACCGGCAACGGCGCGCGCGGGCAGCTCGGAGGAGCCGCTCGCGCGCCGCTCGGGGACGGCGGGAGCCCTCCGCCGCTCACTCGAGCGCGACGAGGCGCTCGCGCAGGGCGCGGAGCCGGGCGCGGCGGGCCCGGTTCTCCGTGCGCGCCAGGGCCTCCGTCACGGCCGGCAGCGCGTCCGCCCCGAAGATGGCCTCCACCGTCCCCGCCGCCTCCTCCGCGTGGGCGTCGATCTGCGCCGCGCGCACCAGGTCGGCGAGCATGCGCGGATCGTGGCGCGCGAGGGGGCTCCGACTCTGCGCGAGCCGGTAACGCTCGAGGGCCTGCTCCCAGGCCCCGCGATCGACGAAGTCGTGCGCGAGCACGAGCGAGGGCCGCGGATCGTCCGGGTGCATGCGCTGGTACACGCGCATGCGCCGGTGGGTCTCCCGGTCGAGGTTCGGCGCGGCGAGGAGCCGCTCGGCGAGCGCCTCGAGGCGCGCCGGCATGGGCGCGTCGAAGGGGTCCCGGGCCGTCTCGCGGAGCGCCGGCGCCACGGGCTCGGCCGGCGGCGCGGTCTCGGCGCTCTCGGCGCTCTCCGCGGGCGGCTCGGGTGCGTCCCGCGGCGGCGCCTCCGGCTGCGACTCACTCGTCTCCCGCGCGCCCTCCTCCGCCGCGCCGCTCGTGACCGGCTCCGCCCCTTCCCCGGCCCGATCGCGCAGCAGGAAGGCCCCGAGCACCAAGACGAAGACGCCGAAGGCCAGCCAGGGCGCCCAGCTCGAGGGCGGGCGGAGGGGCGCCGGCGCCCCGTGCGCGTCCGCGAGCGAGCGGACACTCACCGGCCGGGTCTGCTCCCGATCCGCCGGCGCCTCGTAGCGGGCGGCCTCCTCCGGGAGCGCGTCGAAGGCCTCCACCAGCGCCGCCCCGTCGCGGTACCGCTCGCCGGGCTCCTTGGCCAGGCAGCGGAGGAGCAGCGCCTGGAGCTCGGGGGCCAGCGTGAGCCCGGGGCGGAGCGCCTCCGGATCGGGCACCGGCTCCATCATGTGCGCGCGCAGCAGATCGGTGCGGCGCCGGCTCTCGAAGGGCACCTTCCCGGCGAGCAGCTCGAAGAGCACCACCCCCGCCGAGTAGATGTCCGAGCGCGCGTCCACCCGGGCCCCCGAGGCCTGCTCGGGCGACATGTAGGCCGGCGTCCCCACGACCATCCCCGACTGCGTGAGCGTCGGCTCCTCCTCGTCGCCCTCGAGGGGGACGAGGATCTTCGCCAGCCCGAAGTCGAGCAGCTTCACGTGGTACGGGTCGTCCGGCAGGCGCTGCAGGAAGACGTTGCCCGGCTTCAGGTCCCGATGGAGCACGCCCCGCTGATGGGCGAAGGCCAGCCCGCGCACGATCGAGCGCACGATCTCGATGGCCACCTCGGGCGGCGGTGGGCCCTCCTCCCGGAGGAGCTCCTCGAGCGTGAGCCCCTCGAGCAGCTCCATGACCAGGTAGGGCACCTTCTCGGCCACCCCGTAGTCGGTCAGCGCCACCACGTTCGGGTGGGAGAGCTGGCTGAGCACCTTCGCCTCGCGCTCGAAGCGCCGGAGCATCGTCTCGATGTCCTCGTAGCCGTGCCGCAGCACCTTGAGCGCGACCGGCCGGCGGAGCCCCGTGTGCTCGGCGCGGTAGACGACGCCCACGCCGCCCGCGCCGAGCAGCTGCTCGACCCGGTAGCGCTGCTCGAGCACGCGGCCGAGGAGCGGATCGTCTTCCGCGGGGAGCTTCCGATGGACGTCCGACGGCCCATCCCCGAACGACTCGTCGGCCCGGCGGGGTTCCTCCCCCGGACGTGGTGCCGTCGAGCCGCGAGACATGAGCCCGAGCATAGCAGCCGCGAGCCCCCTTCGCGGCCCGACGGAGCGCGCTCGATGGCATCCTCGCGGAGCGGCGCCACGCGCAGGCCGCCGCGCTCCTTCGCTCTCCCCCGAGCGCTATGCTCGGGGCCATGTTCGCCTACACCGTCCGCTGCGCCTTCCGCGACGAGCCCACCCTCGAGCGCTGGTCGGCCTGGCTCCTCGAGACCCACCTCGCCGACGTCTGCGACGCCGGCGCCCTCCGCGCGGAGCTCGTGCGCCTGGACGGCGAGCTCGCCTGCGAGGCCCGCTACCTCTTCGCCTCGCGGGAGGCCTTCGCGGCCTACGAGCGCGACCACGCGCCCCGGCTCCGGCAGGAGGGGCTCGCGCTCTTCCCGCCCGAGGCGCTCGGCCTCCGCTACACGCGGTCGGCCGGCGAGATCCGGGGTGAGGCGGCGCCCCGGGGCTGAGCCCGCTCCCCCCTCACTCGCAGCCGACGTCCCGGGTCGAGCCTTCCGCCACGCCGAAGGACATGATCGGCGGGTCCAGCGGATCGTCCGGCTGCTGCTGCGCCGTCCACTCGGCCACCACCGTCACCTCCACCTCCCCGCCGCCGCAGAGCACGCCCCGCGCCGCCGGGTAGGCCCCGGGGAGCGTCGCCCCCCGCAGCGTCACCGTCGTCGACTCGCCGGGCTCGAGGCGCCCGTCGAAGCCCTCCGGTCGCTCCAGGTTCACCTCCGCCACCGGGGCGTCCCCGACGAAGAGGCCGACCTGCGGGATCACGAAGTCGTCCCCGGCGATCGCGTACTTCCCGACGCGCACGTCCATCTCGAGCTCGACCTCGATGACGTCGTCCGCGCCCAGGGTCACGCTCGCCGCGCGCACCTGCGCGTCGAGGCTCAGCTCCGTGTCGACGCAGCCCCCTGACGGCGCCGCCGCGAGGACGAGCCCGAGCGCGGCGCGCGAGACGAACGCGACTCCCCGCACGCCTACTTCCGGGCGCGGGCCGCGAGCGACTTGCGGATCCGCTCGGCGCCCTTGATCTCCCGGGCGACGTCGTCCTCGTCGATCTCGAGCTGCTCCACGAGGGACACGTGGACCGTGTCGTAGAGCCAGGTCGAGTGCTCCTCGTCGTGGACGCACTCCTTGGCGCCGTGGCCGCGGAAGTCCTGCTCGGGCAGCTTCTCCACGACCTCCTCGAGGATCTTCATGCCGTCCCCGAGGAACGCGCGCGCCACCTCCAGCTCCTCGTCGAGGTCGCCGAGCAGCCGCGGGGACTCCTCGGCATGCCTCGCCAGAGCCTCCGGCGACTTCTCGCGCGCCCGCTCGAGCGCCAGCCGCATGACGAGAACCGACCCCACGTGCTGGAGCGTCCCCCGCACACCGGGGATGGCGGCGTCGGAAGACACGACGTGCAGGATGGCGCCGGCGAGCGAGATGCGACTCTCGTCGTCGACCTCCGGGTCCTCCACGATGCGTAGGGCGTCCTTCAGATCCATGGGGAGGTCGTTCACCGCCTCCTCCATGAGCTCCACGAACCTCTCGCGAGACATGATCCTTTCCGTGGTCAGCGAGGCGGGCGCGCAGCATTCCTGCCCTGGGACCATCCCGGGTTCCGTCGCCTGTCGACGGTCACTGCACGCCGCGCCCTCGGAACCCGGAGGATACCGGCCCGACCCCGCTGGGCAAAGGGTTGCCTCGAATCCATGTGCACACGCCCTCCCCCCTCGCCATCGAGGAGGTGCTCCGAACGCGTCGCGCCCCCCGGCGCACGAGGCGGCGGGGGGCGCGACGTCGTCTCGGGCGAGGGCCTATTCGGGGACGAGGTGCCGCCCGGCCGGGCAGGCCACCTCGACGCCCGTCGGGCCGTCCTCGGTCGCGATGATCTTGAACTCCACGCGCCGGTTCTGCTCCCAGGCCTCCGCGTTCGAGCGCGGATCCACCGGACAGAACTCGCCGTAGCCGGCGCTCCGGAGCCGATCCCGCGAGACGCCCCGCTGCACGACGGCCTCGACGACGGAGGCCGCGCGGTCGCGGGTCAGACGCAGGTTGTAGTCGTCTCCGCCGCGCTCGTCGGCGTGACCCTGGATCTCCACCAGGCGGATCTGCGGGTTGCCGTTGAGGGTCGCGGCGACGGCGTCGATGATCGGGTAGGAGCGGCGCTGGATGACCGCGCTATCCGTCTCGAAGTAGATCTTCTCGAGGATGATGATGCTGTTGTCCTCGATGACGACCGAGCCGCGGTCCGGGCAGCCGTCCTCGTCCTCGAAGCCGTTGTAGGTCTCGGGATCGGTCGGGCAGCTGTCGTCCACGTCGAGGATGCGGTCGTTGTCGTTGTCCGGATCGGGGCAGCCGTCCTCGTCCTGGAAGTCGTCCATGTCCTCCGGGTCGTTCGGACAGAGGTCGTCCTGGTCGAGGATGCCGTCCTGATCGTTGTCCGGGTCCGGGCAGCCGTCCTCGTCCTCGAAGCCGTCGCGGTCCTCGGGATCGTCCGGGCACTCGTCGACGTCGTCGAGGATGCCGTCGCCGTCGCGGTCGCCCTCGTTGCCCTCGGGGCAGCCGTCCTCGTCGGCGTCGCCGTCGCGGTCCTCGGGGACCAGCGGGCACTCGTCGTCCACGTCGAGGATGCCGTCGCGATCGTTGTCCGGATCGGGGCAGCCCTCCTCGTCGGCGAAGTTGTCGAAGTCCTCGGGCTCGTCCGGGCACTCGTCGACGTCGTCCTTGTAGCCGTCGCCGTCGCGGTCGCCGATGGAGGGCTCGAAGATGAAGCCGGCCACGGCGCGGAAGTCGGCGGCCTGCGCGCTCGGGCGCGGGAACCCGGCGCCGCCGGCGAGCACCAGGTAGCTGTTGGCCTGGACGAAGATCTTCAGGCCGAGGAGGGCCTCCGCGCTGAAGGCGCCGGTGGTGCCGAACTCGGTGGCGATCTGCGTGCCGTAGCTCTCGAGCACGATGTCGAGGGAGTCGGCGGCGCGGATGCTGGCGCCGAGGCCGAAGGTGATCAGGTCGTCGTAGGTGAGGTCCGTGCCCCGATCGCTGAACATCGCGCCGAAGGCGTTCGTCTCGCTCGGCTCCGTGCGGGAGTCGAGGGGGATGGTCGCGCCGTCGCCGACGTTGAAGCGGTAGCCGGCCTCGAGGCTGAGGCGGAAGCGGCGCACCGGCCGCCACTCGGCGACGATCGAGGGCCAGAGGGTGAAGCCGGGCTCGCCCGTGAACTGGGCGTCGTTGCCCGTGGGGAGCTGGGCCCGGAGGATGGCCGCGAGGCCGATCGGATCGCGCTCGGCGCGGAGGATCCGGGCCTTCGCGTGGATCGTGAGATCGCCGATGCCCTGCGCGTCGTTGCCGCCCGTCAAGGTGATGTTGTCGTTCGTGTTGTAGACGCCTGGGACGGTGACGTTCTGGCCCTGGAGGAAGATGATCGGCAGCTGGAAGCCGACCACCACGTAGTTGAAGAGGCCGATGTTGAAGTGGAGCGTGCCGGTGAAGTAGTTGTCGACCAGCCGATCGACCCGCTCGGCCTCCCCGGCCATCACGGTCCCGTCGTTGACGAAGCCGCGGAAGGGCAAGAGCCCCCGGCCGTAGTCGAGCACCAGGCCGAAACTGAAGTCGGTGTGGCCCAGGATGTCCGAGCCGTTCACCGAGAGGTGACCCTTCGAGTCGATGGCCGGCCGGAAGAGGTGGAGGTCCCAGCCCCCACTGTTCAGCTGCCCGGCTTCTTGCGCCGAGGCCGTGCTTCCGGTCCCGACGATCGCGGCCATCATCAGGCCGAATAGCGCGCTGCGCCGCACCTGCCGCATGCGTAAGTCCTCCATCGTGGCGGCGCCCACACGCGGCGCCCCAGGATGGGGCGGGCTTATCACGTTCCCCCTCAGCGGGGCAACAACCCGTAAACAAAGGCGAAGCGCCGAACGGCCGCTACGCGCCACGCGGCGCGCGGACCGGCCTCCCCGGCGGACCCGAGCCGGTCCGGCGCTGCCCTACGCGGGGCCTGGGCGCGCCCCGTGGTGCACACACCGCCCGTGCACGCTCACCGTGCGAGTCACCGAGTGGCCGTGCGAGCCCACCGTGCCTGAGCCTGCGAGTGACGGTGCGAGTGGCCGTGCGAGTGACCGTGCGACCGACCCCGCGAGTGACCGCGCGACCGACCGTGCGAGTCACCGCGCGAGGCGACCGACCGCGCTCACTCGTTGAGCTGACGCCGGTACTGGCTCGCCTGACGGCTCGACGGGAAGCGCGAGATCAGCTGCCGCATCGTGCGCTGCGCGCTCGCCGAGTCCCCGATGGCCTTGTAGGCCTCGATCAGGATGCCCATGGCCCGCGGCGTGTTCGCGTTCCCGCGCAGGCGCTGGGCGATACAGCGCTGGTTCAGGCTGCAGTCGCGCATGACCTGAGCCGGGTCCACCGGGCCGCCCGAGCTCTCCATGGTCGAGTCCATGGTCGAGGTGTCGGCCGTCTGCGTGTCCATGGTCGAGCGCATGGTCGCGCGCATGGTGCGGTCCATGGTGGGCCGACCGCCGCGCCGCTGCGCCTGCCGGAGGATCGACTGCGCCGCGCGCTGGTCCGCGAGCGAGAGCTCGGGCGTCGTGAGCACCGCGTTCGCGTGCCGGATCGCCGCGCTCGGATCGGTCGTCACGTTCTCCCGCGCCGCCTGCAGGTTCTCGTCGACGAAGGCCTGCCGCGCCCGCGCCACCTCCGGACGCTGCCGGAAGGCGCTGTCCTCGGGGAGCTCCTCGAAGGCGAAGTAGGCGCCCTCGGCGTCGCCCTCGTCGAGCGCTTCCACGCCGCGGGCGAAGGTCTCGGCCGCCCGCTGCGCCTCGCGCGCCCGGTCGCGGCAGCTCCGCGCGTCCGCGCTCGCCGGATCGAGCTCCAGGGCCCGATCCGCCGCCGCCAGCGCGTCGCCCCACTCCTCGCTCTCGAGGGCGGTCTCGCACTGCCGGGTCGCCGTCTGGGCCGCTTCGGCCGGCGTCGGCCCGCCCATCTCCGTATCGGGGGGCGGCTCGTCGGGCGTCCCGGACTCCCCGGGATCGTCCACGGTCACGACCCCCTGGCCCTGCTCCTCGCCGTCGCTCGTGAAGGCGATGGCGGCGCCGACGGCCACGGCGATCAGCACGATGACCACGGCCGCGACGAGGGGCGCGCGGCTGCCGCCGCCCCCGGAGCCGACGTCGTCGAAGCTGACGGCGTCCATCTGGACGGTCTGGCCCGCCTCGAAGACGTACTTCTCGCCGGCCGCGACGAAGCGGAAGCGCACCTGGCCGAGCTCGAGCACGTCTCCGCTCGAGAGCGGCGCGTCCGTGACGTCCTTGCCGTTGAGCCGGACGCCGTTCGCGCTCTCGAGATCCTGCACGCGGATCTGATCGCCCTCGACGCGGACCACCGCGTGCTCCCGGGAGATCGATCGGTGGTTGATCCAGATGTCGAGATCCTCGGCGCGGCCGATCCGCATGCCGTCCCGGGTGAGCGCGAACTCCGCGCCCGGCGCCGGGGGCGTGAGCATCACGAGCCGCGGCGGCGGGACCGGCTCGGAGGACACCGGCGGCGCCGGCATCTCCTCGGTCGCGCCCTCGGCCTGGAGCGCGAGGACGTAGTCGCCGATCGTGACCTGGTCGCCCGGCTGCAGGCGCGTCTGCGTCTCCGCCTCGATCCGCCGACCGTTGATCTTCACGCCGTTGTAGGAGTTGAGATCGACGATCTGGTAGGCGCCGCCGGCCTTCTCGAGCCGGGCGTGGCGACGGGAGACGTTCCGCTCCGTCAGCCGGATCGTGTTCCCCTCCTTCCGACCGATGGTGATCTCGTCGCGCACGAGTGGGACGACCGTGGTCTTCCCTTCGTCGTCCGAGATGACGAGCTTGAACATCGCGTCGGGGTTTCCTGAGCCGGGCCTCATCGCCCGAGCGGGAGGGGGGTCGCGGGCCGCACCGGCTGGTACGGGGGAGTCCGCGGGATCACGGAATTACGCAACAAATGCGCAACTCCACCGGATGGTACCCGCCCCCCCGTGAGAGTCAATCGGCGTGTTGGTCCGCGCGCGTGGCGGCGCGCGCGCGACGATGCCAACCTGCCCCGGTGACTCGCGCCCGCCGCTCCCTCCATGCCCGGCGCGCCCTGCGATCGTGGGCCATCGCGCTGGCGGCGCTCGGGCTCGGCTGCGGCGGAGACGCGGCGCCCCCGCCTCCCGATCGGGACGGCGGCGGTGCGCGCGACGCTGGCGTACCGGTCGACGCGCGCCCCGAGGACGCGAGCCCGCGCCGCGAAGAGCCCTCGCTCCCGCCGGCCGACGTGGAGCTCGTGCTCCCCTACTTCGGGCCCGAGGAGACCCTCGAGCGGACGGTGCGCGCCCAGCCCGGGCTGATGGACGTGCATTTCTCCGTCGACACCACCGGCTCCTTCGGCGAGGAGATCGACGCACTCCAGTCCGACCTGACCGGACGCATCGTGCCCCGCGTGGAGGAGCGGGTGCGGGACGTGGCCTTCGGCGTGTCGCGCTTCGAGGACTTCCCCATCGAGCCCTACGGCGCGTCGACCGACGTGCCCTTCGCGCTGCTGACGCCGATCACCCCCGAGCGCGGGCCCGTGCGGGCCGGCGTGGCCCGCCTCGACGACCCCTTCGGGAACGGCGGGGACACGCCCGAGAGCGGCTACGAGGCGCTCTATCAGATCGCCTCCGGCGAGGGGCTCGACCCGTGGATCGAGCCCTACGAGGGGGACGGCGCCGGGGGCGTGGGCTTTCGCGAGGGCGCGCTGCACGTCGTGGTGCACGTGACCGACGCGCCCAGCCACGACACGCGGAGCTACGCGCCGGCGGTGGCGGGGGCGCACGGGCCGAGCGACGCCCTGGCGGCCCTGCGGGCGATCGACGCGCGGGGGCTCGGCATCGCGAGCTCCGTGGACGCGCGGCGTCAGCTCGAGGACCTGGCGCTGGGGACCGGGGCGACGGCGCCGCCGAACCGGGACGGGCTGTGCGAGACCGGGCTGGACGAGGGCGTCTACCCGGCGCGGGACGGCGCGTGCCCGCTGGTCTTCGACGTGGGGAGCGACGGGCGCGGCCTCTCGGACGCGATCGTGGACGCGATCGTGGGGCTCCTCGACGTGGTCGAGTACGGGGAGGTCTACGGGCGGGCGGCGGACGACCGGCTGGGCTTCGTGCAGGCCATCGAGGCGGCCGAGGCGACGCCGCCGGATGGGCTCTCGGAGCCGACGCGGGCGGACCTGCGCCCCCCGGACGGCGTGGACGACACGTTCCAGGACGTGCGCGCCGGGACCGAGCTGCGCTTCCGCGTGCGGCTGCGCAACGAGACGATCCCGCCCGCGACCTACGACCAGGTGTTCCGCATCACGCTCGAGATCGTGGGCGACGGCCTGGTCCTCGACCGGCTCACCGTGCGCATCGTCGTCCCCTTCGGGCGCCTCGACGCGGGCACACCGGACGCGGGCACACCGGACGGAGGCCAGAGTGACGCGGGCGTTCCCGGGAGCGACGCCGGCACGTCGGACGGCAGCGACGCCGGCACGCCAGACGGCAGCGACGCAGGCGCGCCGGACGCAGGCGCCGCGACCGACGACGGCGGCGCAGCCGACACGGGCACGGACGCAGGCTGAGCCTCCCTCCCGCGCGCGCTGGGGCTCGCGCTCCCGATCAGGCCGGGGCTCCCGCTCCCGATCAGGCCGGGGCTCCCGCTCGCACCTGCGCAGGGGCTCCCGCTCCCGCTTGGGCTCGCGCTCGGGCTCGGTCTCCCGCTCCCGCTTGGGCTCGCGCTCGGGCTCAATCTCCCGCTCGGTCTCCCGCTCCCGCTCAGACCCGAGCCCCGGCAGAAGAGGAAACCGAGCCGAGCGCCCCAACCGCTCGCCCTCCATGGCCCCAGTTCCCCGAACCCCGCCGGCCAAGGGCCGGCTCGTCGCCCAAGGCGACGAAACCCCGCCCCCCGCGGCCGAAGGGCCGCCGCTCCTACTCCGCCGCGTCCACCAACGGCAGCCCCCGCTTCCCATCCGCACGCCCGCCGCCTCCGCCGCCCCCCGACGCCTCCCGCCGCACCCGCCGCCCCTTCCCGGCGACCGCGTGCCGCCACAGGTCTCCGCCGTAGAGCGCGTTCGGGAACACCTCGCACTCCGCCCAGCACCCCGGGCACGCGCGCACCCACTCCCGCTGCTTCCGCGCCGCCGCCGACCGCCAGAGCTCCGCGAAGGAGCGCTCGCGCAGGTTGCCCACGACCTCGGTGTTGAACTGGCAGGTCGGCACGTCCCCGTTCGGGAAGAGCCGGAGGTGCGCGCCGAGCGCCACGCAGCGCGGGCTGAGGTGATCCTCCCGCTCGCCCAGCAGCCGGCTCCGGATGCCATCGAGGTAGTAGCGCTTCGCCAACCGCTCGGGCAGCGGCAGCTTCGCCACGTCCGCCTCGACCTCGGCGAGGAGCGCGCGCAGGTCCTCCCGCCCGAAGTCCCCGAAGGTGGCGAACTCGCCGATCTCCGTCGGCGCCACGTCCACCTCGCGCTCGGTCGAGTAGGTCGCGCTCGCGTCGTAGGCCATCACCATCTGATGGCGCACGCCGAGGGGCCGGAGCCGCTCGCGGAGCCGCCGGTAGTGCTCCACGCCCTCCGCGTCGACGATCGTCTGGTTCACCGCGAGCCGCAGCCCGAGCGCGTCCTGCCGCGGCGCCAGCGCCTCGAGCGTCGCCATCACCCGCTCGAAGGCGCGCCGGATGCCGCGCACCTCGTCGTGCTTCGCGCCGACGCCGTCCACGCTGATCATCAGCTGCAGGGGCATGGCGCGCTCGCGCGTCTCGCAGAAGCGAACGATGCGATCGGTCAGGAAGCCGTTCGAGGTGATGTGCATCACGAGCGGCCGGAGCTCACGCCGCGCGAGCTCGACGATCGAGGGCAGGTCCTTGCGCACGAAGGGCTCGCCGCCCGTCAGGCGCACGGCGTCGAGCTGGGGGAGCTCCCGGTAGATGCGCGCGATCTCCTCGAGCGCGAGGTCGCCCTCCCCCTCCTTCTTCCAGGAGTCGCACATCACGCAGCGCGCGTTGCAGGTGAAGGTGACGATGTGCGTGAGGAGCCGCGGCAGGTCGTCCGCGCCGCGCTGCGTCCGCCAGACCGTGCGCGCGTAGCCGAGGAGCGTGCTCGCGAGGCTCATACGGCCTCCCGGAGCGGCGCCGGGGCGGGCGCGGCGGGCGGCGCGAAGGGGAGCACGCGGGAGGGGGTCTGGAGGTGCGCCTCGATCCGCTCGAGGGCGCGGGGCAACCCGTCCAGGCGGCGCCGCTCGATGTGCTCGCGGTAGCGCGGCCCCCGGTCGAGGAAGCGCTCCACGTCCAGGCCCCCGAGCCGCTCCATGTCGTGCGCGGCCCCGGCCCCCGAGCGGCGCAGGAAGGTCGCGTTGATCTGCTGCTCGTAGTTGCCCATCTCGGGCATCGCCAGCACCGGCTTGCCGAGGTAGAGGCTCTCGCCGACGAGCTGGTTGCCCGCGGTGGTCACGAGCGCCTCGCAGGTCGCCAGGTCCTCGACGAAGCGATGCGGATCGATGGCGCGGAAGCGGAGGCGCCCCACCGAGGGGCGCTCACCGAGGCCGTAGACGCGCACCTCGCGGCGGCTCGCGGCGAGGGCCTCGAGCACGGAGCGGGGCGCGGAGCGGCGGACGTACGCGACGAGGTGGTCCCGATCCTCCACGCTCGCCTCGCGCACCTCGCGGCGGAGCAGCACGCCGATGGGGACGCAGCGCCGCCAGCGCGGCTTGATGGGCGCCGAGAAGAAGGAGCTGACGACGGTCTCGGTCTGGCCCTGGTACCAGGCGTGGACGAAGGGAGCCATGAAGGCGGCGTAGCGGCGCAGGTGCGCGGGCAGATCGGAGAGGTCGTGGGTCAGCAGGAAGTGCTGGTGGTCGACGCTGAGGAAGGGCACGCCGGCGGCGCGCGCGGCGCGGGCCGTCACCGGCTCGAAGTCCGTGAGCACGAGGTCGGGTTGCTCGCGCTCCATGTGGAGCTCGACCATCCGCACGAGCTGGCGGAGGCGCCAGAGGTAGTGGGCGTTGCCGAGGCCCGTGCGCACGTAGCTGAGGCGGCGGCCGGGGCCGTAGCGGAAGGCGACGTCCGGGAGCCGGTAGAGCTCGACGTCGCTGCCGACGTAGAGGGGCTCGAGCATCTCGAAGGCCTGCCCGTTCGCGTAGAGCACCAGGCGGTGGTGCGGGCGGAGCGCCTCGACGAGGGCGAGCGCGCGGGCGGCGTGGCCGCGGCCCTCGCCCTGGACTCCGAAGAAGATGGTCGCCATGGGAACCTCCGTCGGCGCGGGCTGGGGCGCGCCGGATGGCCCCGCTCTGGCGGTCGCCCGTCGCCCGCCTGCGTCGAGCGCGTGACGAGCGCGTGTGACGCGGGAAGGTCACGGCGCGTCCACGACGGCGTCGCCGGCGCGGCGCGCCGCGCTCACGGAGGCGAAGCGGGGCCGTCACCTGCGGGGCGGGGGCGGCGATCCGTCGCGGGGGCGGAGGGAAAGGGGGGCGTATCAGAGGTGCCGCGGGAAGGGGGGCGCGAGCTGGAGCGACGGGCCTGCGCGATGAAGCCCGAGCGACGGAGCCCGAGCCCCGAAGCCCGAGCGATGGAGCCCGAGCGATGAAGCCCGAGCCCCGAAGCCCGAGCGCGAGCCCGAGCGATGAAGCCCGAGCCCCGAAGCCACAGCCGGAAGCCACAGCCCCGAAGCTCGACAGCACCGCGGCGCGCGCCGCCCCGGAGAGCCCGACGCGGACCCCGCACGACCCGCTCGCCCCGACGCGGCCCAGTTCCCCGACCCCCCCGGCCAAAGGCCGGCTCGTCGCCCAAGGCGACGAAACCCCGATCCCTCGGCCGTAGGCCGCTCCCGCCGGCCGAAGGCCGGCTCGTCGCCCAAGGCGACGAAACCCCGACCCCCCGGCCGTAGGCCGCCTACATGTTCCGCCGGTACTGCCCGCCCACGTCGTAGAGGGCCCGGCTGATCTGCCCGAGCGAGCAGACCTTCGTCGTCTCCATCAGCTCCTCGAAGAGGTTCCCGTGCGTCACGGCCACCTCCTGCAGCGCCTCCAGCGCCACCTCCCCGCGCTCGCCGTTCCGCTTCTGGAACGCCTGCACCTGCGCGATGGCCCGCTCCTTCTCCTCGTCGGTCGAACGGATCACCTCGTCCGGCACCACCGTCGGTGAGCCGCTCGGGCTCAGGAAAGTGTTCACGCCGATCACCGGCAGCTTCCCCGAGTGCTTCAGGCTCTCGTAGTAGAGCGACTCCTCTTGGATCTTCGTGCGCTGGTACATGCGCTCCATCGCCCCGAGCACGCCGCCCCGGTCGCTGATCCGCCGGAACTCCTCGTACACGGCCTCCTCCACGAGATCCGTCAGCTCCTCGATGATGAACGCCCCCTGCAGCGGGTTCTCGTTCTTCGCCAGCCCCAGCTCCTCGTTGATGATCAGCTGGATCGCCAGCGCCCGCCGCACGCTCTCCTCCGTCGGCGTCGTGATCGCCTCGTCGTAGGCGTTCGTGTGGAGCGAGTTGCAGTTGTCGTAGATCGCGTAGAGCGCCTGCAGCGTCGTGCGGATGTCGTTGAACGCGATCTCCTGCGCGTGCAGCGATCGGCCGCTCGTCTGGATGTGGTACTTCAGCTTCTGCGCGCGCCCGTTGCCGCCATAGAGGTTCTTGATCGCCTTGGCCCAGATGCGCCGCGCGACCCGGCCGATCACCGAGTACTCGGGGTCGACGCCGTTGCTGAAGAAGAAGGAGAAGTTCGGCGCGAAGGCGTCGATGTCCATCCCGCGCGCGAGGTAGTACTCGACGAAGGTGAAGCCGTTCGCGAGCGTCAACGCGAGCTGGGTGATCGGGTTCGCTCCGGCCTCGGCGATGTGGTAGCCGCTGATGCTCACCGAGTAGAAGCGCGTCACCTCGCGGTCGATGAAGTACTGCTGGATGTCACCCATCATCCGCAGCGCGAACTCGGTGCTGAAGATGCACGTGTTCTGGGCCTGATCCTCCTTGAGGATGTCGGCCTGCACGGTGCCCCGGACCTGCTTCAGCGTCTCGGCGCGGATCGCCTCGTAGGTCTCCTTCGGCAGCACCTCGTCGCCGCTCACGCCGAGCAGGAGCAGCCCGAGCCCGTCGTTCCCCTCCGGCAGCTCGCCGTGGTAGCGCGGCCGCGGCAGGCCCTTCTCGGCGTAGATGGCGTCGATCTTCTCCTCGACCGCGTCGACCATCCCCTCGGCGCGGATGTGCTTCTCGCAGGCCTGATCGACGGCCGCGTTGAAGAAGAAGCCGAGCAGCATCGGCGCCGGCCCGTTGATGGTCATCGAGACGCTCGTCTTCGGGTCCGCGAGGTCGAAGCCCGAGTAGAGCTTCTTCGCGTCGTCGAGGGTCGCGATCGAGACGCCGCTGTTGCCGATCTTCCCGAAGATGTCCGGCCGGTGATCCGGATCCTCGCCGTACAAGGTCACCGAGTCGAAGGCCGTCGAGAGGCGCTTGGCCGGCATGCCGTGGGAGAGGTAGTGGAAGCGCTTGTTCGTGCGCTCGGCCGCGCCCTCGCCGGCGAACATCCGCGCCGGCGCCTCGCCCGTGCGCTTGAGCGGGAAGACGCCCGCCGCGTAGGGGAACTCGCCCGGCACGTTCTCCGTGAGCAGCCAGCGGAGCAGCTCGCCCCAGTCCTCCCAGCGCGGCAGGGCCACCTTCGGCACCTGCGTGTGCGAGAGCGACTCGTTGAAGAGCGGCACCTCGATCTTCTTGCCGCGCACCTCGTAGACGAACTTCTCCGCCGCGTAGCGCGCCTTCTTCTCCGGCCAGGCCTCGAGCGCCCGCTTGCAGTCGACGTCGAGGCGCTCCCGGAGCGCCTCGTAGCGCTTCCGCAGCGCGACGATCTCTTCCGGATCGCCCTCCCGCGCCTCCACGTCCTCGAGCGGCGCGCCGAGCGCGTCCTTCCCGCCCGCGCCCTCCCGGAGCGCCGCGATGGCCCCGCGCAGCTGGAAGAGGCGCCGCGCGATCGACGCCTGCTCGTCCACGAAGGCGTGGTAGCGGTCCGCGCTCTCGGTGATCTCCGCCAGGTAGCGCACGCGCTTCGGCGGCACGATCTGCACCTTCTCGCTCTCGCCCCCGCCCACCTCGAGCCGGCTCTCGAGCGGCGCGCTCGTCCGCTCGACGAGCACGTCGATCAGCTTCCGATAGAGCCGGTTCGTCCCCGGATCGTGGAACTGGCTGGCGATGGTCCCGAAGATCGGGAGCGCGTCGTCGTCCGCGTGGAAGAGCTGGTGGTTGCGCTTGTACTGCTTGCGCACGTCGCGGATCGCGTCGAGGGAGCCGCGCTTGTCGAACTTGTTGATCGCGATGACGTCCGCGAAGTCGAGCATGTCGATCTTCTCGAGCTGCGTCGCCGCGCCGTACTCGCTCGTCATGACGTAGAGCGAGGCGTCCGAGTGGTCCGTGATCGCCGTGTCGCTCTGGCCGATGCCGCTCGTCTCGACGATCACCAGGTCGAAGCCCGCCGCCTTGCAGACGTCGATGGCGTGCTGGACGTGCTTGCTCACGGCGAGGTTCGACTGGCGCGTCGCGAGCGAGCGCATGTAGACGCGCGGATCGTCGATGGCGTTCATGCGGATGCGGTCGCCGAGGAGCGCGCCGCCGCTCTTCCGCTTCGACGGATCGATGGAGAGGATCGCGAGCGACTTCCCCTCCTGATCGCGGAGGAAGCGCAGCACCAGCTCGTCCACGAGCGAGCTCTTGCCGGCGCCGCCGGTCCCCGTGATGCCGAGCACGGGCACGACCTTCTCGCCCTGCATGGCCCGCGCGGCCTCGCGGATCGCGTCGCCCTCCTCGGGCACGTTCTCGGCGAGGGAGATCAGCCGGCCGAGCACCTGCGGGTCGCGCTCGGGGAGCTTCGCGAGGAGCTCCTGGCGCGCGTCCGGCGCGACCGTCGCGAAGTCGCAGCCCTCGAGGACCAGGTTGATCATCCCCTGGAGGCCGAGCTCGCGGCCGTCGTCCGGGCTGAAGAGGCGCGTCACCCCGTAGGCGTGGAGCTCCTCGATCTCGCTCGGGAGGATGGTCCCGCCGCCGCCGCCGAAGATCCGGGTCTTCGCCCCCCGCTCCTTCAGCAGGTCGACCATGTACTTCAGGTACTCGACGTGGCCGCCCTGGTAGGAGGTGAGCGCGATGCCCTGCGCGTCCTCCTGGATGGCGCAGTCGACGATCTCCTGCACCGAGCGGTTGTGGCCGAGGTGGATGACCTCCGCGCCCGAGGCCTGGAGGATGCGCCGCATGATGTTGATGGCCGCGTCGTGGCCGTCGAAGAGCGAGGCGGCGGTGACGATGCGGACGTGGTGCTGCGGCCGGTAGGGCTGGACCGTCGGCGGGGAGCTCATGTTCGTTGCAATAACGCGCTCTTGCGCCGCACACCAGGGCGCCCCCGACCCGCCCGCGGGCCCCTCTGCGCTCGCTCACTCGCCCTCGGCCGGCGCGCGCCCGGCCCCGGCCCCCACGCGCGACCGTGAACGGGCGATCGCTTGCTCGCCTTTCCAAAGGGTCGCATACGTCCCCGTCAGCCATGGACCCCGACGCCCTCTTCTCCGCCCGGGACCAGCTCTGGTTCTACCTGGCCGCGCCGGTGCTCGCGCTCGCCGCGCTGGTCCTGACCGTCCGCCTCCGGGCCCCCCAGTGGCGCCTGCTCGGCAAGGCCTTCCGCGGCCTGCGCCTGCGGGGCGGGAAGGACGAAGCGCACCCGGTCGCGCCCGGCCTCGCCACCGCGCTGGCCAGCGTCGGCGCCTTCGGCGCGGCGGCCGCCGTCGGCTCGGCCACGGCCGTCTCCCTGGGCGGCGCGGGCGTCCTCCCCTGGCTCTGGCTCTTCGGTATCCTCCTCGCGCCCATCCGCTACGGGGAGACCCTCCTCGCCGGCACGGACGCCCCGGGCCGCGGCGAGAAGGCCGCCTCCGGCTCCCTCCCGCGACGCCTGCTCCGCATGGGCGATCGCTGGCGCGTGCCCGGCTGGCTCTTCCTCGCCCTCACCCTCTTCGCCGGCTTCACCTGGGCCGGCGGCGTGCAGGGCCTGGCGCTCCGCGACGCGGCCGCCGAGATCCTCCCCGGCAGCACGCTCCCGCTCGCCGCGGGCGTGGCGGGCGTCGGCGCGCTCCTCGTGCTCGGCGGGGCCCGCTTCCACGCGGTCGCCGGCTGGATCGGCGCCGCCGGCCTGCTCGCCCTCACCGTCGCGGCCCTCTGGGGCTTCGCCGCCGACCCGGGCGCCGCCTTCGGGACGCTCGGCCGCGCCTTCGGCGACGCCTTCGAGGGCGCTCCGCAGCTCGAGGACTTCACGGGCGCCTTCGCGGGGGAGATCGCCTTCGCCGCCGTGCTCCACGTGCTCGCCCCCATGGGCGCGACCGCGGGCGTCGCCGGCGCCATCAACGGGCTCTCGACGGGCAAGACCCGCCCGCAGGCCGCCGTGAGCGTGCTCGGCCCGCTCTTCCACGCCGCCGTCGCCACGCTCCTCGTGATGGCCTTCGTCGGCACGGGCGCCTTCGGGACCCGCGTCGCGAGCGAGCGCGGCCTGGACGGCGTGCGCGTCTATCGCATCGCCGCCGAGACCGCGAGCCAGCGCGCCGAGGGCGATCGGCTCTACTCGGGCCAGATGCGCATCATGGAGGGCCAGGCCCGCAACCCGACGCTCTCCCTCGGCACGGACCGCGGCATGGTGCGCGAGCCCCGCTTCGAGCGGCGCGGCGAGCCGGCGGACGTCGCCCTGGTCGTCGAGGACGGCCGCGCCATCCGCATCATGGCCCCGGGCCGCTTCGGGGCCCTGGCGGAGATCGACCGGAGCGCCCTGGACGAGATCACCGTGCAGGGCGAGATGCTGCCGACGGGCGCGGGCCTCCTCGTCGGCTCCCTCGAGCAGGGCGGCGGCGATCTCGCCGGGCGCTTCGCGCTGGCGGCCATCCTCGCCCTCGCCGCCGTGGCCCTCGCGGCCTGGGGCTTCGCCCTCGGAAGGAGCCTGCCCGCGAGCGCGCCGCTCCCCGCCCAGATCGGGGCCGGTCTGCTCCCCGCCGCGGGCGCCCTGCTCGCCGCGACGGGCGCCGCCCCCTGGCTCACCCCGCTCGGGGGCATCGCCGCCGCGCTCCTGGCGACGGCCACGGGCCTGCTCCTGCTCGCCCGCACCCGCGAGCTCCACGAGCTGGGCAAATAGCGCCACTTTCGGCTGAAACCGGAGCAGGGGACGCCACTCTCGTCCGGTGCGTGCCGGCGTGGGCCTGGCACGCGCCCGACACGGGCTCGCCACCGTTCGACGCTCCGCCGGGTGCGTGGTAGAGACTGCCGCCGCCAGGCGCCCGCTCCCGGACGCCTGGTTTTTCGCGGCCGCGAGGGAAGACATGACGCAGCGCACGGTCGGGGTCATCGGAGGCAGCGGGCTCTACGAGATGGAGGGGCTCGAGGGCGTCGAGGAGCACGTGGTCGAGACGACCTACGGCGCCCCCTCGGACGCCGTCGTCTCCGGCACGCTCGGCGACACGCGCATGCTCTTCCTGCCGCGCCACGGCCGCGGCCATCGGATGCCCCCGCACCAGATCAACTACCGGGCGAACATCCTCGCCCTGAAGCAGCTCGGCGCCGAGCAGCTGATCAGCGTGTCCGCCGTCGGCTCCATGAAGGAGTCGATCCGCCCCGGCGACATGGTGGTCGTCGACCAGTTCATCGATCGCACGCGGACGCGCCCGAGCACCTTCTTCGAGGACATCGGCGTCGTGGCCCACGTGGAGTTCGCCGAGCCCGTCGACGGCGCTCTGGCCGAAGCCCTCTACCGGGCGAGCGTCGAGGTCGGCGCGCGGGTCCACCACGGCGGCACCTACGTCTGCATCGAGGGCCCGCAGTTCTCGACCCGCGCCGAGTCGAACCTCTACCGGAGCTGGGGCGTCGACGTGATCGGCATGACCAACCTCCCGGAGGCGCGCCTCGCCCGGGAGGCCGAGCTCCCCTACGCCACGCTTGCCCTCGCCACCGACTACGACTGCTGGCACACGGACCACGCCTCGGTGACCGTCGAGGCCGTGCTGGACGTGATGCGCAAGAACATCGCGACCGCCAAGGCGATCCTGAAGGCCGTCGCGCCGAAGCTCCCGGACGCCTCCAAGAGCCCCGCGACGAACGCGATGGAGCACGCGATCATGACCGCGCGCGACCGGATCTCGGACGACGCCCGCACCAAGCTGAAGCCGCTCGTCGGCCGCTACCTCGACTGATCCTCCACCTCTTCGCCGGCCCCCCGGCCGGCTCCACCCGCCACCCGGCGGCACCTGGAACCACCCGAAAGCGCAGGGGAGCGCCCCACCATGTCCTCCATGCTCGTCGTCGGCTCCGTCGCCCTCGACACCGTCCACAACGCCCGCGGCACCCACGACGTCGTGGGCGGCTCCGCCACCTTCGCGGCCTTCGCCGGCTCGTTCTTCACGGACGTGCAGCTCGTCGGCATCGTCGGCCGGGACTTCCCCGACGACGTGATCCGCACGATGCGCGAGCGCGGGATCGACACGAGCGGCCTCGAGGTCGCCGACGGCAAGACCTTCCACTGGGAGGGCCGCTACACGGACGACCTCACGGCGCGCGAGACCATCGTCACGGACCTGAACGTCTTCGAGCACTTCGACCCGAAGATCCCGCCGAAGTTCGCCGAGACGCCCTTCGTGATGCTCGGCAACATCGCGCCCGAGCTGCAGCTCGCCGTGCTCGACCAGGTGAAGGGCCCGCGCCTCGTCGTGGCCGACACGATGAACTTCTGGATCGAGGGCAAGCCCGACGAGGTCGCCAAGCTCCTGAAGCGCGTCGACGTGCTCGTGATCAACGAGGAAGAGGCGCGCCAGCTCAGCGGGCGGCACCACCTGGTGCACGTGGCCGGCGAGCTGCTCGACCTGGGCCCCTCGACCGTGATCATCAAGCAGGGCGAGTACGGCGCCTGGCTCTTCGCCGGCGATCACGTCTTCAGCGCGCCGGCCTTCCTGCTCGAGGCGCAGGACCCGACCGGCGCGGGCGACAGCTTCGCCGGCGGCTTCCTCGGGTACATCGCCAAGCAGGGCAACACGGAGCCGGACACGCTTCGCCGGGCGGTGATCTACGGCTCGACGCTCGCCTCGTTCTGCGTGGAGGGCATCGGCCTGGAGCGGCTGCTCTCCGTGAGCGACGAGGAGATCGCCGCGCGCGTCGAAAAGTTCCGTCGGTTGGTCGAATTCGCGGCGAGCTGACAATATACTCTGGCGCGTCGTCGGGGCGCGCCGGGTCCCCGGCCTTGGGGGCGAAACTGGGGCGCGCAGGACACTGCGCCGAAGGAGTGAAGATGAAGCGTTTGCATTGGCTTGTGGTGTGCGCGGCCCTCTCGGGTCTGATCGCGTGCGGCGACGACGACGGCGGCGGCACGGACTCGGGGACGCCGGGTACGGACGGCGGCGGCGGCGAGGACGGCGGCGGCGGCGAGGATGCCGGCGAGCCCATGGTCGACCCGCCCGAGTGCCCGTCCGGGGACAACATCCCCGACGAGGGGGGCCTGATGGGCGCCTGCTGCTACCGCGTGAGCAACGCGGACCGGCTGGCCAACCCGGAGTTCCGCGTGAGCGCCCTGCGCATCACCGAGCCGACCTCGCTCTCGAGCGCGCTCGTGCGCGGCGCCCTGAACGACGCCATCGACGAGGAGCGCTTCAACTGGCTCATCCGCGTCGGCGGGGCCGAGATGGACGGCGCCATCACGGTCGAGACGGGCTACGGCGAGCGGAACATGGACGCGACCTTCGCCTTCACCATGGGCAGCGCGCCGGCGCCGGGTGATCCCGATCGCTGGAACCCGCTCACGGCGGACGCGACCCTCGCGAGCGAGACGATCACGACGGACGCGCTCAGCGGCGCCTTCACCGTGCCCATCTTCGAGGACGACCTCGAGACGCTCTCGCTCGAGCTGCCGCTGCAGGCCTTCGAGCTGCAGATGGCCAACATGAGCGAGGACCGGAGCTGCATCGGCCTGCGCGACGGCCGCGTCTACCAGACGAGCGAGGGCACCATCCGGACCTACATCCCCATCGCGGACGCGATGGCCGGCCGGGTCATCATCCCGCCCATCGACACCACGCTCTGCAACTTCGTGGCGGGCATGGCCGCGAGCTCGGATCCCTGCACGGACACCCCGCGGGCCGACTGGCCCGTGCCGCCGAACGCGCTCTGCGAGGACGGCGTCTGCACCGAGACCTGCGACGTGGCGGACTGCAACGCCTGGCGCATCGCGGGTGGCTTCGCCGCTCACGGCGTCGAGATCGCCGACTGAGCCCGAGCGCAACGCGCTGAAGGAGGCCGCTTCCCGAGGGAGGCGGCCTCTTTCGTTTGTGCCTCCGACCGACCCGCTCGGACGCCGAGGCTCTCGCCCCGACCGTGACCTCCCTCCCCGGCGAGCGGGCCCTTCTGGCACGGTTCGACGCGGCTCGGAAATCGCCGCCCGCCGGGGCGACCTCCCCTCGAAGCCCCGCGCCACCGGCTTACGCGCACGGACGAGCATCGCCGGCCCGGGCTCGCCATACTGGCCCCAGCTCTGGAACGCCCCGTGCTTGCTCGACCCCCCGTGCCCCGCTCCCTCGCCCCCGTCACCCTCGCCCTCCTCGCGCTGGGCTGCCCCTCTTCGAGCGAGCCCGAGACGCTCCCGGACGGCGCCCCCTTCCCGATGGACGCGGGCATGGACGCCCGCGTCGGCCGCCCCCCGGGCCCCGGCGACGGGGGCTTCGCCTACGACGTCTACGTCGACCCGGGCTGCGATGGGGGCCGGAGCACGCGGACCGAGTACGAGTGCGACCCGCTGGACCCGGCGAGCTGCGCGGCGGGCCTCGCCTGCTTCGCCTTCGCCCAGCCGCCCCTCGAGCCCTGCGGCGAGGAGGTCTTCGTCAGCCAATGCCTCGCCCCGGGCCCCGGGGAGCAGGGCGATGACTGCCTCGGCCACCGCGACTGCGCGGCGGCGCACCTCTGCGTCGTGACCGGCGCCGGGACCCAGTGCGTGCGCGCCTGCGACGTGGGGGGAGGCGAGCCCAGCTGCCCGCGCGGCTTCCTCTGCCGCTCCACCGACGTCCCCGGCTACGGCGCATGCTTCTGACCCGGCGCCTGCCTCGGGCTGCGGAGCTCCGCTCCGGGGATGGACCTCGCGCGCGCCCCCCGCTCGGCGGCGGCAGAGCACGGGCCCACCGGCTCGCGGCCGGGCTCGCCCTGGCCCTGGCGCTCCTCGGCTGCGGCTCGAAGACCGGCCTCGTGGTCGAAGAGCTGCCGCCCTGCGAGTCGGACGCGGAGTGCGACGACGGGCTCTTCTGCGACGGCCTCGAGCGCTGCATCGAGGGTCGCTGCCGCCGCGGCGCCCCGCCCGCGTGCGCCGACGAGGACCCGTGCACCGAGGACCTCTGCGACGAGGCGACCCGGAGCTGCGTCAACCCGCCCGTGGAGGTCGCCGACGACGACGGCGACGGCTTCTTCGTGCTCGGCCTCTGCGGCGACGACTGCGACGACCAGAACGCGGCCGTCTACCCGGGCGCCGACGAGGTCTGCAACGGCATCGACGACGACTGCGACGTGCGCGTCGACGAGGGCGCGAGCTACTCCCCCGAGCCCGGCGACACGCGGCTCAGCTTCACCGAGGCGGCGAGCGGGCGCGGCGACGCCGTCTGGAGCCCGCTCACGGAGACCTGGGGCGTCACCTACTGGGACTACACGGACGGCAGCGCCGACGTGCTCTTTCGCCAGCTCGACCCGACCGGCGCGCCGCTCGACGAGCCGAAGCTCGTGACCGCCGAGCCCGGGGACGCCTTCGGCGCGGCGATGGTCTGGACCGGGCGCGAGTACGGCGCCGTCTGGCAGGACCGGCGCGCCGGCGTCTGGGAGATCTTCTTCAACCGCTTCACGCCCGACGGCGAGAAGCTCGGCCCGGACGTGCGGCTGACCTTCGCGCCCTTCTGGAGCATCAACCCCTCGCTCGCCTGGACGGGCAGCGAGTTCGTCGTCGCCTGGCAGGACTGGCGCCACCAGCTCGAGGCGCCGGAGAACTTCGAGGTCTACATGACCTTCCTCGACGCGGAGGGCTTCGAGATCGGGGACGACATCCGGCTGACCTCCGACCCCGACAGCAGCGAGGCGCCGGTGCTCGCGCTCGGGGACGAGGCCATCGGCGTGGCGTTCGTCGACGGGCGCACGGGCCCCGAGCAGGTCTGGATGCTCGTGACGAGCCTGACCGGCGACGTGCTCGCCGGGCCCTTCCGCGTGAGCGCCAGCGCGACCGACGCCTACGCGCCCGCGCTGATCTGGGCCGAGGACGGCTGGCTGGTCGCCTGGCAGGAGGAGACGCCGGCGGGCGACTTCGACGTGATGGGCGCGCGCGTGCCCTGGCCCGGGAGCGCGGCGGCGCCGGTCGAGGGGCCCTTCGCCGTGGCCACGGGCGACGCCTGGGCGCGCCGGCCGCGCCTGCTCTTCAACGGCGACTCGCTCCTCGTCGGCTACAGCGACGATCGGAGCGGCGCCTACGACGTCTGGGCGGCGCTCTACGACACGCGCTTCGGGCGGCTCGGCGAGGACATCCGCGTGACCCGCGGCCCGCGCGACAGCGTCTACGGCACGCTGAGCCGCGGCGGCACCAGCGTCGGCGTGCTCTTCGAAGACCAGCGCGACAGCAACTGGGAGGTCTACTTCACGCGCCTGCTCTGCGCGGAGGGCGCCCTCGAGCGTTAGTCCTCACGGCCGGCGCCGAACCGGGGTTCCTCGGGGGAGGCCCGCAGACCCCCGCCTCGGCCGCGCCGGAAGCGCCTCAGGGCGACTTCCAGCGGCTCGTGTCGAGCTCCTCGAGGATGTAGTCGCGGAAGGCCTTCACCTTGGCCGGGAGGAAGCGCGCGGAGGGGTAGACCAGATGCAGGCCGCCGGGGCCCTGCCGCGACCACTCGGGGAGCACGCGGACGAGCGCCCCCCGGTCCATGTCCTCGAGACCCATGAACGAGGGCATGAAGCCGATGCCCGCGCCGAAGCGCGTCGCGCGCCGGAGGAACGCGAAGTCGCTGCCGCTGATCGGTCCGCGCACCTCCACCGTCTCGGACGCGCCGTCCGGCCCCTCCAGGTTCCAGCGCGCCTTGCCCCCGCTGGCCCGAAAGAGAACGCAGGGGCGCGCGCGGAGATCCGCCGGGCGCTCGGGCGTGCCGTGCTCCTCGAGGAACGCGGGGCTGGCGAAGAGCCAGAAGTCTGCGCGGCCCAGCCGGCGCGCGACCAGGCTCGAGTCGGCGAGCTCGCCGCCGCGGATGGCCACGTCGAAGCCCTCGCGGATCATGTCGACGACGCGGCCCGTGAGCTCCACCTCGACCTGGATGTCCGGATAGCGGCGGACGAAGCCCGCCAGGATCGGCGCGAGGAAGGCGTAGCCGAAGTCGGTCGGCGCGGTCAGCCGGAGCGTGCCGCGGGGCGTGTCCTGCTGCTCCTCGGCGGCCATCTCCGCCTCCCGGAGCCGCGCGATGGGCGGGGCGACCTGGTCGAAGTAGGCCTGCCCGGCCTCCGTCAGGCGCATGCGGCGGGTGGTCCGCTCGAGGAGCCGCACCCCGAGGCGCTTCTCGAGCCGGGAGACGCGCCGGCTGATCGTGGACTTCGGCAGGCCCATCTCGTCGGCGGCGGCGCTGAAGCCACCCGCCTCGACCACGCGCACGAAGGTCGCGACTTCGTTCAGATCCATCGTTTTCTCCGCACGGCCCGCACCGTTCGAACCGTTCGCACCGTTCCCGTCGCGAAACGGTCGCCCGGTTGTGCCACAGAACGGGGCGCTCGGGGGAACGTTCGTGCCCACGCGCTACGTTCCCCTCACGCAACTAAAGTGTGCACGCGACCACCATGGACTCGCCTGCGCAACGAGCTACGGTTTTCTCGTTCCAACAACCAAGCAGAGGACACCACCATGAACACCGTCGCCACCAAGCTCCCGCACGCCGCCCGGCTCCTGCTCGGCCTGATCTTCTTCGTCTTCGGCCTCAACGGCTTCCTCCAGTTCCTCCCCATGCCCGAGCTCCCCGCCCCCGCCGGCAGCTTCATGGGCGCCCTCGCGGCCACCGGCTACTTCTTCCCCGTGCTCAAGGCGACCGAGGTCGTGGGCGGGCTCCTCCTCCTCTCGAACCGCTTCGTCGGCCTCGCGCTCGTGCTGCTCGCCCCGATCGTCGTGCAGATCGCGCTCTTCCACATCGTCCTCACGCCGGGACAGATCGCGCTCTCCGTGGTGCTCCTCGGCCTCGAGGCCTACCTCGGCTTCGCCTATCGGGACGCCTTCCGGGGCGTGCTGACGGCCAAGCTCCGCCCGAAGGCCGGCGAAGAGGCGCCGGCGCGCCACCGGGCCCGGGCCGCGGCCTGACTCCATACCGCCCGCCCCGCCCCCCGGACGCGTCGACGGCCGAGCCCGCTCTCCGGGCCCGGCCGTCGCGCATGCGCTCTCCCGGGCTACTTCGGCGGCATGCGCAGCGCGCCGTCGAGCCGGATGACCTCCGCGTTGAGGTACCCGTTCTCGACGATGTGCTTCGCCAGCGCCGCGTACTCCTTCGGGTCGCCGAGCCGCGCCGGGTTCGGGATGCCCGCCGCGAGCGCCTGCCGGACTTCCTCGGGGAGGCCGGCGAGCATGGGCGTGTCGAAGGTGCCCGGCGCGATCGTGCAGACCCGGATCTGCGCCTTGGAGAGGTCGCGCGCGACCGGCAGCGTGAGGCCGACGACGCCGCCCTTCGACGCCGCGTAGGCGGCCTGGCCGATCTGCCCGTCGAAGGCCGCGATGGAGGCCGTGTTCACGATCACGCCGCGCTCGCCCTCGAGCGGCTCGTTCTGGCTCATGGCGCTCGCCGCCAGCCGGATGACGTTGAACGTCCCGACGAGGTTCACGCTGATGACCTTCTTGAAGAGGTCGAAGTCGTGCGGGGTGCCGTCCCGCTTGAGCGTCCGCGCGGCCCAACCGACGCCGGCGCAGTTCACGGCCACCCGCAGGTCGCCGAGCTTCTTCGCCGCGTCCACGGCGGCCTGCACCTGGGCCTCGTCGGAGACGTCCGTCTTCTGGAAGACGACCCCGTCGCCGAGCTCCTTCGCGACGGCCTCGCCCCGCTCCTCGTTCATGTCGACGATGACGGCCTTGGCGCCATCCGCCACCAGCCGTCGGACCGTCGCCTCACCGAGGCCCGAGGCCCCACCCGTCACCAGCGCGACCGCGCCTTCGATCTTCATGCGTGCTGCTCCTTCTCGCGTGCCATCCCGCGCCGGGCGCGGGGGCACCTTCGAGACCACGGGGCCGCCCTCCGGGTCAACCTCACGCGTGAGCGTGCTCGCGGCGGAACGGAAGCTGCACCCCTCGAAGAACGTGACCCATCGACGCGCCTACGCCCTCACCCTCCCTCTCCTCCTCCTCGCCGCGCCTCTCGTGGCCGCCGATGCCGGCGGCGCGCTCCGCGTGCGCGTCACCCACGTGGACGCCGAGCGAGGCGGAACGCTCCGCTGCGGGCTCTTCCGCCCCGACGACGAATGGCTCGGCACCTCGCCCAGCCGCACCGCCTCGGCCGAGGTCCACGGCGACACCGCGCGCTGCGAGTTCGACGCCGTCTCCCCCGGCCGCGTCGCCCTCACCGTGCTCCACGACGAGGACGACGACCGGGAGATGGACCGCACGCTCGGCGTCCCCTCGGAGGGCTACGCCTTCTCCCGCGGCGTCCAGCACGACGGGCTCACGCCCCCCGACTTCGACGAGGCCGCCATCGAGCTCGACGGCAGCGAGCGCACCCTCGAGGTGCGCATGTCCTACTGAGCCCCTGCCGAGCCTCCCTGACGAGCCTCCACCGCCCCCCTGCCGAGCCGCCCCCCCTGACAGCCCGCCCCTGCCCGCCTCGGCCACGACCCGTTTCGCCCCGACCGGGGCGATGCGCCCCGCCGGGCTGGCAGGGCGCGACCGACGACACCAGGTTCGCCCCCATGGCTCGCCCTTCCTCCAGCCTCCTCCTCGGCGCTCCGCTCCTGGTGCTCGCCCTCGCCTTCGCCCTCCCCGGGCGCGCGCCGGCGCAGGAGGCCCGGGGCGTCGTCTCCCTCACCCTCACCGGCGTCGAGGGCGCCACCGGCCGCGTCGCCTGCGGGCTCTACCGGCCGGAGGACGACTGGCTCCATCGCGACAACTTCCGCGGCGTGCTGGTGGACGTCCGGGGCAGCCGCGTCCGCTGCACCTTCCGGGACGTCCCCGCCGGCCGCTACGCGATCAGCGCCATCCACGACGAGGACTCGGACGGGGAGTTCGACCGGGGCGTCTTCGGCATCCCGCGCGAGGGCTGGGCCGCCTCCAACGACGCCCACCTCGGGCGCCTCGGCCCGCCCCGCTACGACGCCGCCCGCTTCGACTTCGACGGATCCCAGCTGCGCCTCACGGCGCGCATGCGCTACTGATCGGCTTCATGCCCACCGAGCGCCTGGACCGCCGCGACCCCGCTCTCCGCGCCTTCGAGGCGCGCGTCCTCCGCCACGGACGCTGGGGCGAGCGCCCGACCCTGGTGCTCGACGCGAGCGCCTTCTACCCGGAGAGCGGCGGCCAGCTCGGGGATCGGGGCCGGCTCGGCGCGCTCGAGGTCGTCGACACGCAGATCGACGACGCCGGCGACGTGCACCACCTCGTCGAGGGGGGCCCGCTGCCGTCGCCGGGAGCGCGGGTCGAGGCCACGCTCGACGACGCGCGCCGCCGCGAGCACATGGCGCTCCACACCGCCCAGCACGTCCTCTCGCGGGCCCTCGAGGAGGTCGCCGGCGCGACCACGGTCTCGGCGCGCCTCGGCGAGCGCGCGGCCACCATCGACACGGCGCGGACGCTCAGCGAGCGGCAGCGGCGCGAGGCGGAGGCGCTCGCCCAGGAGATCGCCGACGCGGACCGACCCGTGCGCGCCCTGACGCCGAGCCCGGAGGAGCTGGCGAGGCTCTCGCTCCGCCGCGCGCCGAAGGTCGCCCCCGGCACGCAGGTGCGGCTGATCGAGGTCGAGGGGTTCGATCGGACGCCCTGCGGCGGCACGCACGTCGCGCGGACGGCGCAGCTCGGGACGATCCAGATCACCGACCTCGTCGGCCACAAGGCGGGCTCGCGCGTGACCTTCGTGGCGGGCTTGCGCGCGCGGCGCCGGCTTCTTCACGACGCGGCGGCGCTCCGGGCGCTCGGGGGCCGCTTCAGCTGCGCCCCGGCGGACGTCGCGCTCGCCGTGGACAAGCTCGAGCGCCAGCTCGCCGACGCGCGGGAGGCGCTCGGCGCGGCGCGGGCGGGCTGGGCCGAGGCGATCCTCGCCGGCGTGGACCCGGCCGAGGCGCGTTGGGTGCAGGTGCTCGCGGGCCTGGACGTGGACACGGTGCGGCAGGTGGCCACGCGCTGGGCGAGCGAGGGCGCCCGGGAGGCGGTGCTCGCCGCGCCCACCGAGGGCGGCCTCCACGTCGTCGCCGCCCGCGGCCCGGAGAGCGAGCTCGACTGCGGCGCGCTCGTGAAGGCGCTGGCGAAGCGCCTCGGCGGCGGGGGCGGCGGCCGCCCGGAGCGCGCCGAGGGGCGACTGAAGGCGCCCGCGGACCTGGACCTCGCGGCCGCCCTCGACGGAGCGTGAGCCCACGGCGGCTGCGACGTCACGCCGCCGCTACTCGGATGCCCCGGCCGGCTCCTCGCCGGGCGCGGGGCTCGGCTCCGGGGAGGCCGCTCCCGGCGCACCGGCGCCCTCCTCCCCGCCGGCGCCCTCCTCGGGGGTGGCGCTCGGCTCGGTCTGGCGATCGTCGAACTCGATGAAGACCTTCGTCCGCCCGGCGGCCGCCCCGTCGAAGCGCTGCCGCTGGAGCGCCCGCACCACGCAGCGCGGCCCCCGCGCGTCCCGCACGCTGCTCCGCCGGCTCCGCGCCCGCGCCCGACCCGAGCGCGCCACGCGCAGGTCCACCTCGATCCGCCCGTTCGGCGAGTAGCGCCGCGAGGCTCGGCGCCGGCAGTCGAGGAGCGTCGGGATCAGCCCGCGCACCACCCGATGCACCGCCTGCACCTGCGCGTCCGGCGCGTCCACGGCGCCCACGACCTGGAAGCGGACGTGCCGCGCCTCCGTGCTGCCCGTCGCCGAGGGCCGCCCCTCGGCGTCCCGCTCCACCGGCGCCGCGTCCTCCACGGCCCGCCGCTCGCGCATGCGATCGACCCCCTCCGCCGCCGTGTTGGCGAAGGTGAGCACCACGAAGGCCGTCCCCGGCGGGCGCACGGCGCCGAGCTCGGCGCGGCGCAGCTCCCGCATCACGCAGCGAAGGAGCGGCCGATCGTTGAGCTCGTCCCGCGTCACTTCCACCGTGCCTCCGCCGGGCTCCAGCTCGACGACCAGGCGCAGCCGCCCCTGCACCGCCGGATCCTCCTCCGTCCGATCCCGGTAGCAGCGCCGCACGGCGCCGAGCCGCCCCCCGACCATGCCGCCGATCAGCGAGAGCTTGGCGCCGTTCGTCGCCGGCCCGCTCTCCAGCGCCATGCGCACGTCGGCGCGCGCCGTGATGTTGGCCTCGCCCTGGGCCATCTCCTGGGCCGAGGCGGGGGCGCCGGGCGCGCCCGCGAGGAGCGGCGCGAGGGCGAGGGCGAAGAGGAACCGGGGCGTGCGCATGGGCCCATGGTACGGGGGATCGGTCGCGGGCACGATCCTGCGACGGCGGGCGGAGCCCCGGTCTTCACGCCGCGCGCGGGGAGACGTGCTATCCCTCCCCCGTGCGCGCTCTCCTCGCCGCCCTCCCGCTCCTCCTCGCCTGCGGCGCCCCCGTCGGGGCCGCCCTCGAGGACGCCCGGGAGGCGAGCCGGATCCCCGACGGCTTCCTGCTCCACTACGAAGAGGTCGGCGGGAGCCTCGGCGAGCGCTCCTTCCGCCTCGACGCCGAGGGCGCGCTCGTCCGCCGCTACGAGCGCCCCGGCATCGGCGCCCGCACGGACGCCCCGAGCGCCGAGCCCGGCTCCGACTCCGACTCGGGCGCGAGCGGCGCCATCGTCACGGAGGCCACCCTCGACGCCCGCGAGATGCAGCGCGTGCTCGAGACCCTCGTCGCCATCGAGGCCTGGGAGCAGGCGGACGACGGCGACCTCCCGGCCGGCCCCCTCGAGGCGCGCCGCGCCTGGCTCGAGCTCCGCGCCGAGGGCGAGCGGGCCCGCGTCTGGGAGTGGGCCCACGATCTCGAGGCGAACGACCGCCTCGTCCGCATCCGCCGGGTGCTCGACGAGCTCCTGGCCGCCCACGCGGTCGACTGACCGACGCCACCGGGGTCCTGATGCCATCCGCCGCGCAGCGCCCCGCGCCCTCGTCTCCCGCAGCGCCTCCCGCGGCACCGCCCGCCGGGGCGCGTAACGCCCGCCCGCGCCGCGCGACGACCGCCTCGGTCGCCATGCCCCGCTCCGCCTCGCCTCCCTCCACTCCTCGCTCGGCGGACCGGCGGCCGTGACCGCCCTCGCCCCGCCACCGCCGACGACCCCCGCGGCGCGCCGCCAGCGCATCCTGCGCCTGGCGCTCCCGATCATCGGGGGCATGGTCAGCCAGAACGTCCTCAACCTCGTGGACGCGGCCATGGTCGGCGCCCTCGGCGACGAGGCCCTCGCCGCCGTCGGCCTCGGCGGCTTCCTCAACTTCCTCCTCACGGCCTTCATCCTCGGCCTCGGCGCCGGCGTCCAGGCCATGGCGTCGCGCCGCGTCGGGCAGGGCCGCGAGGAAGAGACGGCGGTCCCGCTCAACGGCGGCCTCGTGCTCGCCCTCGCCGCCGGCGTGCCCCTCAGCGTCGTCCTCTACCACGCGGCCCCCCTCTACTTCCCCTGGGTGGCCGACGACGCGGCCGTCGTCGAGACCGGCGTCCCCTACCTCCAGGCGCGCCTCGTCGCCATGGCCGCCATGGGCATGAACTACTCGTTCCGCGGCTACTGGAACGCCGTCGACAAGAGCATGCTCTACATGAGCACGCTCATCGTCATGCACGCGACCAACATCGCGCTGAACTGGGTGCTCATCTTCGGCCACCTCGGCGCCCCCGAGCTCGGCGCCACCGGCGCGGGCGTGGCGTCCGCCGCCTCCACCTTCCTCGGCACGCTCTTCTACGTCGGCCTCGGCCTCGTCCACGCGCGCCGCGGTGGCTTCCTCCGCGGGCTCCCCAGCGGCGAGACCCTCCGCGGCATGATCCGCCTCTCCCTGCCCGCCGGGCTCCAGCAGTTCTTCTTCGCCGCCGGCATGACCGTCTTCATGGCCATCGTCGGCCGCGTGGGCACGGCCGAGCTCGCCGCCAGCAAGGTCATCGTGGACCTCATGCTCGTCGCCATCCTCCCGGGCCTCGGCTTCGGCCTGGCCGCCGCCTCCCTCGTCGGTCAGGCGCTCGGCCGCGGCGACCCGGAGGACGCCGAGCGCTGGGCCTGGGACGTCGTCCGCCTCGCCGCAGGCGTCGTCGCGCTCCTCGCCCTCCCCGCGCTCCTCGCCCCCGAGCTCCTGCTCGGCGTCTTCCTGCACGACCCGGCCACCCGCGCGCTCGCCGCCCTCCCGCTCCGCCTCATCGCCGCCTTCATCGCGACCGACACCATCGGCACCGTGCTCATGAACGCCCTCGTCGGCGCCGGCGCGACCCGCCGCGTGATGCTGATCGCGACCGGCATGCAGTGGCTGCTCTTCCTCCCCGCCGTCTGGCTCGTCGGGCCGACGCTGGGCTTCGGCATGCTCGCGATCTGGATCGCGCAGATCGTCTACCGGCAGCTCCAGACCCTCGCCTTCGTCGCCGAGTTCCGCCGGGGCCGCTGGAAGCGGCTCGAGCTCTGAGCGCGGACGCGCCGCTCAGGACGTGGCCAGCGCGTAGCGGACCTCGACCCGCAGCACACCGGGGTCCCCGCTCGGCCAGAGCTGCACCCGACCGCGGAATCCGGCGCGCGCGAGGACGGCCTCCATCCCCGCCGCGATCCGCGCGCGGAGCCCCTCGGAGGCGACGCAGAACTCCGGCAGGCCCACGAAGGAGTAGCTCGCGACGCCGTCCGCCACGCTGGTGCGATGCATCCTGCCGCAGTCGCGGGTGATGCCCCGCCACACCCAGGGCAGCACGTCGATCCAGTGCTCGGGCTCCTTCACGAAGGCCTTCTCGAGATGGGTCAGGCGGGGGCTCAGACCGTCGGGTTCCTGCGCCAGCCCCGAGGCATGACTGGCCGTCCGCAGGACCTCGTGCCCCCCGCGGGCGTGGAGCCAGTCCACCAGCGCGACGTGGCGCCGCATGCAGACCCAGCCGTCCCCTTCCGGGCAGCCCGAGGACCACTCCTCGGGCAAGTCCCACCCCCCCTCACGGCTCGCCCGGACCAGGCTCGCCGTGAGGTGTGCTCGAATCATCGGCGCCACCGAGACCACGCCAACAGAGTCGCTTTCGACCTACGAGAGCCCCAGGCAGGGGAGGCGCCCGGCTGGTGAGCCCGGCCCCGAGGCGCTATCACGGCGCGCCCGAGCCCCGCTTCGCCGCCTGGCCGAGCCCCGCCGCCGATGCTCTTCCACAGCCTCGACTACCTGCTCTTCCTGGCGCTGGCCGTCGCCGGCTTCTGGGCCCTCGCGCGCCACCACCTGGTGCGGGTCTCGGTGCTCTTCGCGGCGAGCTGCCTCTTCTACATGGCGTGGCGGCCCGAGTACATCGTCCTGATCCTCGGCTCCACGGTCCTCGACTGGGTCGCCGGCCACCGCATCCACCGGGCCAGCGCGCCGCGCACCCGCAAGCTCTGGCTGAGCGCCAGCCTCGCCGGCAACCTCGGCCTCCTCTTCACCTTCAAGTACTACAACTTCTTCGCCGTCGAGATCGGCGAGCTGCTCACCACCTGGGGCCTCCCCGTCAGCCTGCCCTTCCTCGAGGCGGCGCTCCCGGTGGGCATCAGCTTCTACACCTTCCAGACCCTCAGCTACACGATCGACATCTACCGGGGGCGCCTCGAGCCGGCGAAGAGCTTCGTCCACTTCGCCGCCTTCGTGACCTACTTCCCCCAGCTCGTCGCCGGCCCGATCGTCCGCGCCAGCGAGCTGCTCCCCCAGCTCCAGGCCCCGCCGAAGCTCGACACGGAGCGCCTCTCCCGCGGCCTCTTCCTGATCGTCACGGGCCTCGTGAAGAAGGTCGCGATCGCCGACTACCTCGCGCTGAACCTGGTCGACCGGGTCTTCGATCAACCCGAGATGTTCTCCGGCGTCGAGGTCGTCGTGGCCCTCTACGGCTTCACGATGCAGCTCTACTGCGACTTCTCCGGCTACACGGACGTCGCCCGCGGCTCGGCCATGCTCATGGGCTTCGAGCTGCCCGAGAACTTCGACCGCCCCTACCAGGCCACGAGCCCCGCCGACTTCTGGCGCCGCTGGCACATGACGCTCAGCCGCTGGCTCCGGGACTACCTCTACTTCCCCCTCGGCGGCTCCCGCGTCGGGCCGATCCGCGCCTACTTCAACCTCGGCCTGACCATGTTCCTGGTCGGCATCTGGCACGGCTGGTGGCGGAACTTCGAGGTCTTCTTCTGGTACGCGCTCCTCCAGACGGGCGCCATGGTCGGCCACCGCTTCGTCTTCCGCCTGATGGGCCGCCAGCGCGACGCGAGCGACCCCCTCGCCCTCGTCGCCTTCAAGGTCTTCCTCAACCTCCAGTTCGTCGTCTTCAGCCGCATCCTCTTCCGCGCCGCGAGCATGGAGAACGCCGGCGCCATCGGCGCGCGCATCACCGGCGGCGCCGAGCTCCTCTGGCGCCACCTCGTGGGCCCGGGGCTCACGCCCGAGCAGCTCGCCCCGGCGACCTCGACGCTGCAGATCTCCGCCGGCCTCTGGCTGATGCTCCTCTTCACCTTCGGCGCCCACTTCACGCCGCGGAAGCTCTTCACCTCCTTCGAGACGTTCTTCCTGCGCCTCCCCGCGCCCGCTCAGGGGCTCGCCGTCGGCCTCGCCGCCGCCCTGCTCAGCCTGGTCGCCGCCGCCGAGGCCGTCCCCTACATCTACTTCCAGTTCTGATGAGCGCCCCCACCCCCGACCCGGATCGCGAGACCACCGCGAACGCCCTGCGCCACCTCGGCGTGGTCGCGCTCACGCTCGCCTTCCTGGTGGTGCTCACCTACATCGTCCCGCCCTTCCATCGCTTCCGGCCCTGGACGCCGGGCGATGCCTGGCCGCTGAGCTCGCTCTTCCGCCCCGCCGAGGAGCTCTACGCCTTCGCCGGCGTCGGCTCGTCGGACGGCGAGGAGGTGACCGAGGCCGATCGGGAGGCCGTGGCCGAGGAGCTCGGCGCCGCCGTCGCCGCGAGCCTCTCCCCCGAGGAGGAGAGCGCCCCGCGCGAGGACGACGAGGCGCTCCGGGTCGACCCGCGCGAGTACGCCGACCTCGAGGTCTCCATCGAGGACCCGACCGGCCGGGGCATGGCGCCCTTCTACGCCCAGCTCGCGCGCACGGCCCGCGGCCAGGAGGGCGCCATCACCCGCGTCGGCCATTGGGGCGACTCGTCGATCGCCACGGACCTCATCACGCACACGGTGCGGCGCCGGCTCCAGCGCCGCTTCGGCGACGCCGGCCACGGCTGGCTCCTCGTCGCCCGCGGCTACCTCTCCTACCGCCACCGCGACGTGGAGCACCGCGCGAGCGATGCCTGGACGCTCCGGGAGATCACCCGCAACCACCTCGTCAGCTCCGGCCTCTACGGCTACGGCGGCATCCAGTACCGCGGCCGCCCCGGCGCCTGGGCGCGCTTCGGCACGGCCGAGGAGGGCCCCGTGGGGACGCAGGTCTCGCGCTTCCGGGTCTTCTACCAGCGGCACCGGCGCGGCGGGCACCTGCACCTGAAGGTCGACGGCGGCGAGCGCCGCGTCGTGGAGACGCGCCAGGAGGAGACCGAGGACGCCGTCGAGACCATCGAGGTGCCCGACGGCGCGCACACGCTCGAGCTCCGCTTCGGGGGCCACGGCCAGCCGCGGGTCTACGGCGTGGTGCTCGAGCGGGAAGGCCCGGGTGTGGTCTACGACTCGCTCGGCCTGGTGGGGGCGCGGGCGGCGCGGCTGTTGAACTACGACGCCGAGCACATCGCGGGGCAGATCCGCATGCGCGGGACGCACCTGGTCGTGCTCGGCTTCGGGGGGAACGAGGCCGACGACAACATCTCCACCGAGCGCTACCTCCCCGCCTACCGGGAGGTCATCCGGCGCATGCGCGCGGGCCGCGAGGACCTCGGCTGCCTCGTCTTCTCGCCCCTCGACCAGGGCACGCGGGAGCGCGGCCGGGTCGTGACCATGGACACCATCCCGACGATCGTGGAGGCGCAGCGCGAGGCGGCCTTCGCGGAGGGCTGCGCCTTCTACGACACCTTCCAGGCCATGGGGGGCGAAGGCGCCGTGCGGCGCTGGCTCCGGAGCCGGCCGCGGCTGGCCTCCGGGGACCTGCGGCACATGACGCCGGCGGGCTACGAGGTCGTGGGGAACCTCTTCTACAAGGCGATCCTCGAGGGCTTCGCCGGCTACCTCGAGGAGGAGGGCGCGTCGCCGGCTTCCTCGGCCTCGGCGCCATCCTCGTCGTCGCCCGCTTCGCTCGCGGAGGACGAGGGCGCCTCCGACCCCGGCCCCTGACGCGCCGCCGCCCACGCGAGGAGCAGCCCGGCCACGCCGATGCCCGCGTGGAGCCCGGCCTCGGCGCCCTCCCCCGGGAGCGCGTCGGCGGCCCAGGTGAGCGCGAAGACCGCGAGCCCGTGGAGGAGCGCGGCGGCGAGGAGCCAGAGCTTGGCGCCGCGCATGGCGCGGGCGACGGCGACGCTGAGGCCGACGTGGAGGGCGACGAGCCAGAGCCCGTTCAGACCCGCGAGGACCGCCGAGAGCGGCGAGCCCTCCCACCAAGCGTAGACCTTCATGCCCACGCGGATGGCCGTGCGCCCCTCGAAGCCCATGGCCTGCATCTCTTCGAAGTTCTTCCCCTTCCCGAGGATGGCCAGGCCGGCCATGAAGAGGACCAGGGCGCCCGAGAGCATGGCCTGGGCGCCGCCGTGGCCGAGCCCGTGGAGGACGCCGGCGCGGGAGGTGCGGTGATCGGGGAGGTAGCGGCGGTAGGCGTAGACGCGGACGCCCTCGCCCGTGAGCGCGGCGGCGAAGCCCGCGAGGGCGGCGCTCACGACCGGGAGCGCGTCCTCCGAGGGGAGCGGGATCCACTGCTCGGTGAAGGCGAAGCTCGTCGCGCGGGCGAAGAGCATGCGGCCGATCTCGGCGAAGATGAACGTGAGCAGCCCCACCCCGAAGACCCCGCGGGGGAGCTCCCAGCGCCCCGCGAGCCGGCGGGCGAGGAGGTAGGGGACGGCGAGGAGGAGGAGGACCTCCAGCGCGTGGGCCGCGATCAGCACGGGCGGGGAGCTATCACGGCCTCGCCCCCAGAGCGAGCCCCGACCCCTGCCCGTGCCCCTGCTCCCGCCCGCCCCGGCCCCGGACGAGCGAGCCCATCACGACCCTCGACGTGGCTCGCTCTCCGTCCCCTCTCCCTCGGGCAAGGGCAGGGGTTCTAGCGCCAGCGCCAGACGCGGATCCGGATCGGCCCATGCCGCCAGAGCGGCTCGTCCGTGAGCCCGCGCCGGCTCATGTGGCGAAGCAGATCCTGGCCATCGAGCACCCCATCCGGCGGGCCGGCCTCCGAGCGGTCCGCGAGCAGCGCGCCGATGTGATCCCAGGCGCGCGGCAAGAGCCCCTCCTCGTCGGCCGCGTAGTCGATGGCCAGCATGTCCCCGGCGCGCACGTCCTCGCCCCAGCGGAGCTCGACCGGCTCCCCCTCGCCGTCGCGCACGACGCCGTCTCGCCCGATGCGCAGCGGATCGGAGACGGCCCGGGCCAGCCGCTCGATGCCCTGCACGCTCGTGTAGCGGAGCCGCCGCCCGGTCTCGCGCCGCCGCGCGCCCACGAGCACGTCCGCGCAGTCGATGCCCGTGTAGCGCTCGGACTGCGGCGGGGTCGAGCCGAAGACGTAGGGCACGTCGAAGTAGCTCGAGAGCCAGCCGAGGAAGCCGTCCCCGGTCCGGAAGCTCACGCGGAGGACGCGCTCCCGCAGCCCCAGCCGATCCCGATCGCGCTCGGGCGGCTCGGGCCCTTCGGCCCCCTCCCCCGGCGCGCCGGGCGTGGCGACGATGCGTCCGTCCGGGAGCGTCACCCGCGCCGCCAGCCAGATCGTCCCCGCGAGGGGCGCGCTCCGACGCGGCGTGGTCTCTGCCCGGCTCGGCGGCGCCGGCGCCCCCTCCAGCCGGAGCTCGGCCCCCTCCCCGTGGACGCCCCGTCCCGCCAGGGGCTCCGTCGTGTACTCGAGCTCGTCGTGGCCGATCCAGCGCCCGTGCCGCTCACCCCCCAGCACGGCGTTCGAGTAGGTGCGATCGCCCTCGTTCTGCGGCTCGAGCTCCACGTGCTGGAGCCGCGGGACCACGCGCAGCCACTCGACCCGGCTCCCGGCCGGCAGCGCCTCCCGCCCGATCCGCACCCCGACCCGCACCGCCTCCCCGAGCCGGGCCTGCACCGGACCCCGCGCCGGGCCCCCCTCGAGGACGACCAGGCGCGCCTGCGCCAACGCGGGCGAGGCGCCGAGCGCGAGAAGGCCCGAGAGAATCGCGAAGGATGTCCAGCGCATGGAGGATCAGACGGCCGAGCGGGGAGAAGGTTTCCCGCCTCCCCCGCGTAGGGTGGAGTGCCGTGGTCGACGCCCCCCGCCGAGCTCGTAGCAAAACTTGCCATACCGGCCGCCGGAGCGGCCTCGCAGGCTGGGGATCTGGGCGAATCGGGGCCTGCCGGATTTTTTCACACGACGTCATGAATATTCCGGTAGGGTCCCCGTCCAGACGCCGAGGCATGACCACGCCTCGCGTTTTCGCTGGGCCCCCGGCCCGGCACGGAGAGAGATACGGAGGGATTCGTGAAGAAGATCGGCAAGCTCCACCTCGCGCTGGGCCTCATGGGCGCCGCGCTCGTCCTCGGCACTCACGGCGAGAGCGTCGCGCAGGGCTCGCTCCGCATCGGCGGCAGCAGCGCGAACTTCGGGACCCACGCGCTTCGGGGCGGCTTCGTCCCGGATCCCAAGCAGGTCGGCGGCATCGTCTCGGGCGGCAGCCTGAACGTGGCCGGCATGGGTCTCGGCGCCGGCTGCACGGGCTACGCCACGGCGCAGCCCGACGTGATCGTCAACTACAGCAACCACGCCAGCTTCCTGCGGTTCTACTTCCAGGGCTCGGGCGACACGGCGCTCGTCATCAACGACGCGCGCGGCCGCTGGCACTGCAACGACGACACGGCCGGCCTCAACCCGCAGGTCAGCATCAGCAACCCGCCCGACGGGCAGTACGACATCTGGGTCTCGAGCTACCGCGCGGGTGAGAACATCCGCGGCACGCTCTACATGACCGAGCTGCGGAGCAACAGCGTCAGTCAGTGAGCGCCACGCTCGACTCGTAGAAGAGGCGGCCCGCGAGGGTCGCCTCTTCTCGTTCCGTTCCTTCCCTCTCCGTCTCCGGGGCTCCGGGCCTCCGAGCCCTCGCCCGCGTCCCACCGTGCCCAGCACGACGCGTTTCTGTTACGTTTCGTCCGATCTCCGGGGCGGGGCCCCGCGCGATCGGGGGTTTCGGGGCATGGGAGGACTTCGCTTCTGGTTCGGCGCTTGGGCGTTCGCCGCGCTTCCGCTCGCTTCGTGCAGTGTGCTCGACCCGAGCCTCTTGCCGCAGGAGGGCGAGGACGCGGGCGTCGCCGACGCGGGACCCGGCGCCGACGCGGGGACGGATGCGGGCCCGGTCGATGACGGCCTGCGCAAGCCCCCGCCCCGCCGAGCGTCGAGGACGGCCCGGACGTGGACATCCTCACGGTGGCGCTCCGCGACGTGGTCCTGAACCAGGACGGCGATCGCTGGCGGGACATCGGCCTCGACCTGGACGACATCGACTCGCAGCCGCCCGTGCCCGAGGTCGAGTGCGTCCCGCCGAACGTGGACGCCGAGCCGCGCGTCGACGGCAACGAGGGCATCGACAACGCCTTCGGCGACGCCCTCTACCCGATCGTCCGCCTCGCCCTCCCCGAGCTCGAGCCCGAGGCGCGGGCCGGTCAGGAGCGGGGCATCGGCGCGATCCTGCTCCAGGTGCGGCGCTGGAACGGCACGGCGAACGATCCGCGCATCGAGGTGGTGCTCACCCAGTCGGCCGGCGGCACGAGCGCCGACCCCTCGAGCGTGAGCTTCGAGGGCGACGAGCTGATGATGGGCGGCGAGCCGGCGCCCCCGCCAGCCTGGGACGGCAACGACCACTGGTGGGCCCGGGACGACACCTTCTTCATGGGCAACGAGACCCAGCCCATCGTCCGCGACGACAACGCCTACATGGCGGACGGCACGCTCGTCATGCGGCTCCCGGACCGGGTGGAGATCCTCTTCTTCGCCGGGGAGGACGCCGGCGTGCGCGTGCGCCTCACCGACGCCTTCGCCTTCGGCACCTTCAGCGAGGACTTCTCCACGGTGCCGACCGCGACCGTCGCCGGGCGCTGGTCGATCATCGACCTCCTCGACACCGGCAACAACATCGGTATCTGCGTCGGCACGCCGCAGCGCGACATCGTGGAGAACCAGCTCGACACGATCGCCGACGTGCGGAGCCAGCCGGGCTCGGGTGGCGCGGGCGTCTCCTGCGACGCCATCAGCCTCGGCGTCACCTTCTCGGGCGTGCGCGGCAACTGGGCCGGCCTCGGTCCCAGCCGCGCCCTCCCGGACCCCTGCGCCGAGTAGCGCGGGCGGCGATCGGGCCGAATCGGGCCGAGATCGGCAGCGAGGTGGGCGGCGCGTGCTCCCGGGCTCGAGCTCCGGGCCGTGCCCCCCGAGCCCTGACGAGAGCGGCGCCGCGAACCCTCGGGGCAGGTCCTGCGGCCGCTCGCCCCCTCGTCCCGACCGTCCCTCGTGGGGTCGACCACCGATTCCGAACCGCGCCCGCCCACCGCCGACAGGGACAGGACGAGGGCACGGGCACGGGTCGGGCAGCGCCACCCTTCGGGCGCCGGTCCGCGGCCGGCTACTCCGCGTCGGGGTCGTAGCCCGCGAGGAGGGCGTCCAGCAGGACCTCGCCGAGGCGGTGGTAGCCGCGGCGGGTGTAGTGCACGTGGTCCGGCTGGCCGTAGCGCGGGTCCATCGCGGCCCACTCGACCATGGAGAGCGGGCCGCCGGAGAAGGCGACGAGATCGAAGAACCCGCAGCCCATCTCGAGCGCCACCCGGTGCTGCACCTCGATGATCTGCCCGGTCCGCGGCCGGTCCTCGAAGGAGCGATCGGGCCGCCGGACGGGCCGATCGGAGGGCCCGATCAGGAGGCACGAGGCCTCGGGGACGGTCTCGCGGATCCGGCCGAGCACGGCGCGGAGCTCCTGCTCGTAGCGCTCGATCGGCACGTCGTCGCCGGCCTCGTTGGTGCCGTAGGCGAGCGCCACCAGGTTCGGCTGCCGCCGCCGGAGGTGCTCGCGGTAGAGCTGGTCGTCCCAGAGCAAGTGGTAGCGGGCGCGGGCGCCGTTGATGCCGAGCGTGTCGACGATCACCCCGGGCGCGTCGCGCTCCATGGCCACGCCGAAGAAGCGCACGGGCCCGTCCCCCTCCACGCGCACCTCGAGCTCGTGCTCGGCGTCGGGCACGTCGAGGGTGAGGTAGCCGGGCGCGTAGCCGTCGTCGCGCCCCGTCTCGACGCGCCGGACGACCTCGCCGTCGAGGGCCACCTCGAAGCTCCCGCCCTCCGGGCGCTGCAGGTAGTAGAGGTCGAAGCGGCTCGCCGTGCGCCCCACGGGCCCGCGATCCGCCGTGGCGACGCGGCCCCAGGCGCCCTGCCGCGCGCTCTCCACGAAGGTCCCCGCGACGCCGAAGAAGTCCGGGTCGCGCATGTTCACGCGGACCTTGCTCGAGTCCCAGAGGCGCCGGTTCGACTGCATGCGCGCGCCGAGGTGCCGGTAGGTGCGCCAGGGGTGCGCCGGCAGGATCATGCCGTGGCCCGCGTCGCCGAAGCGCTCCTGGAGCCGGTGCCGGATGACGCCCGTGAAGAGATCGCTCGCCACGTGCGAGGCGCCGTAGAAGACGAGGCGCGCCTGCCCCGTGCCCCGCTCGGCCTCGCGGAGCGCCGCGTGGAGCCCCTCCATGGAGCGCCCGTCCCGATCCTCGATGGCGATGGGCAAGCCCGGCACCTCGGGGTCCGGCTCCTGGAGCAGGCGCGGACCGCGGCGGACGATGCCCGGCTGGCCGAGCGCCGAGGCGGCCGCGCTCTCGGCGACCTGCGCCGAGCGCTCCGCCTCCGCGCCCTCCGCCCCGTCCTCGGCGGCGACCGGGCTCGGCGCCCAGAAAGCCTCCCAGACGAAGGTCCAGGCCACCGCGAGCGCCGCCGCCGTGCCCACCACGGCCAGCGGAGAACGGGCAATTCGGCGGGCGGTCCGGGCGATCGGCATCTCCTTCACCTTGGGGGGTGAGCCGCGGCCCGTCCACTTTCGCGCGTCCACTTTCGCGCGTCCGTCCGGCGGCCCATCCGACGGCTCTCCGGCGCCTCGGAGCGTCGCCCGGTGTTCAATGGCCGTCGACCGGTTCGCGGCCCCGGGCCCAGAGGTGCACCAGGGCGAAGAAGGCGCCGGCGAGCGCGTAGCCGAGGGCCCAGCGCCAGCCCGTGCCGAGGCCGATCTCGAGCACGCCCCCCGCGGGCGTCAGCTCGCCCGTGTGGATGAACCCGACGAAGGCGAGCGCCGCGCCGACGCCCATCCAGGTCGCCGCCGCGAGGAAGCGCCGCTCGATGAGCATCGTGCTCGCCGCGGCCCAGACCACGCAGGTCAGCATGAAGCCCTGGGAGAGCGCGACGAGCCCGTCCAGGTGCGCGCCCGAGCGCGCGAAGGCCGCGCCGCTCTCGAGCGTGCGAGCCGCGAGCGTCGGGTCCTCGGCGACGAGCCCCGCCGCCCCGGCCGTCTGCGTCATGATCAGGACGCCCCAGGCGGCGATGGAGGGGAAGAGCCCGAAGGCCACCGCGGGCGCGTGCTCCCGCGGCGTCGCCTGGAAGGCCTGGGCCGTGATGACGATGCCGATCCAGAGCACGATGGCCATGCCCGCCTCGAGCGGGACCAGCGCCGCGAGCAGGCCCGTCAGCCCGCCGAGCGCGAGCACGGTGAAGAAGACGCCGTTGAGGATCGAGTAGCCCGAGCGCGCGCCGAGCCCCTTCCAGCCCGGGTGCCCGATGTAGATGGTCGTCGGGAAGCAGCTCCCGAAGGCCGCCGCGACGATCGAGCCGGCGCCGTTCACGGCCAGGCTGGGGAGCGCCGGGTAGGCGTCGCCGGCGGCCTCCGCCGACTCGATGTTCTGGAGCGAGCCGAGGATGTTGAAGAGGCCCATGGGCAGGATCACGGGCACGAAGAACTGCCCGAAGAGCGGGTGCTCGAAGCCGGCCACCAGATCCCCGATCACCGGCACCGGGAGCGCGAAGCCCGCGGCCTCGGCGGCCGGGCCGAGCGCCGCCGCGTCGACCGGTGAGGGCTCCCCGGCCGCCGCGAGGATCCAGGCGGCGGCGCTCCCGAGGAGCACGGCCCAGGCGCCCCCCGGGATGCGGAGCGGCAGGTCCGTGCGCCCGAAGTAGGTCGCGAGGATCACGGCGAGCGGGAGGAGCGCGAGGAGCGGCGCCTCGAAGGTGCGGACGGCGAAGTCGATGGCGATGAAGCTGATCGCGATGCCGGCGAGCGTGCTCAGGAGCGCGGCGCGCGGCGTCACCTTGCGGATCGGCTCGGCGACCAGGCTCCCGAGGCCCTCGAGGACGCCGGAGACGAGGCAGGCCGCGAGGCCCACCTGCCAGGCGATCTCCGCGGCCTCCTCGCTGCTCGCGCCGCCCTCGAGCGCCGCGAGGCGCACCGGGAGCATGACGAGGAAGACGAAGGCGAAGAGCGAGACCGTGTTGATGCCGTAGGGGAGCGCCGTGACATCCGTCCGCCCCTCGGCCGCCGAGAGGCGCTGCGCCTGCCAGCCGTAGAAGACGTTCCCCACCAGGATCGAAAGCGCCGCGCCCGGGAGGACGCGCCCGAGGACGAGCTCGGAGGAGAAGCCGAGCACGCCGGCGCAGAGCCCGAGGATGAGCAGGAACTGGATGAGGTTGTCGACGGCGAGGCCGAAGAAGCCGTCGAGGTCCCCCTTCACGAACCAGGGCTGCGGGCGCGGGTCGCTCATGGCCCGGCGGGCATATCACGGGCCGGGCCCGGCTTCCCGGCGGGAGCCCGATCAGCCGTGCGGGTTGGTGTCCTCGTCCTCGAGCGGCGGGAGCGGCTCGACGGTGGTCTGGTCGTCGAAGTCGAGGTCCTCGTCGATGACCGGCGGCTCCGGCGTGCGCTTGCGCGGCTTGGTGGCCCGCGCCCGCGCGAGGAGCTCGTCGAGGGGCTGATCGGTCGACGAGTAGGGGCTGGTGGTGTCCTCGAAGACGAGCCGCCCGCGCGACGAGGCGGCCGTCGTGTCCTCGAACTCCGCGGCCCGCTGCGAGCCCGAGGGCGTCGTGGTGTCCTCGAACTCGGCCATGCCTTCGCGCCTGCCCTCGCCCGCGCCCTCGTCCGCGCCGGCCCCCTCGTCGAGGATCGCCGCCGCCCGCGCGCCCGTCACGGTCGTCATCGCGTCGAAGGGGTCCGGCCCCTCGTCGTCCTCGACCTCCTCCACGAGCTCCGCGAGCGACTCGTCCGCCAGCAGCTCCGTCTCCTCGTCGACGTCGTGCCCCGGCGCCGAGGGCATGGTGTCCCGCGACGGCACCGCCGCGTCCGGATCCTCGTCGCCGTCCGCCTCGGGGAAGAGCGTCCGCAGGTACTCGCCGACGGCCTTGCGCCGCATGAGCAGGCGGTGCTCGTAGGTGAAGCCGAGGAGCGACTCCTGCATCTCGGCCGCGCTCTGGAAGCGCCGGTTCGGGTCGGGCTCGAGGGCCCGGAGCACGATGGCCTGGAGCGCCGGCGGCACCTCCGGGTTGAGCGCGCGGAGCGGCGGCACCTGCGCCTTCTGCACGGCCATCACGGTCTCCGGGTCGTTGCGGCGCAGGAAGAGCCGCTGCCCCGTGAGCCACTCGAAGAGGCAGGTCCCGAGGCTGAAGAGATCGCTCCGGCTGTCGATGTCCTCGCCCCGCGCCTGCTCGGCGCTGAGGTACGCGAGCTTGCCCTTCACGACGCCGGCCTGCGTCGTCACCAAGCGCCCGGCCGCCTTCGCCAGGCCGAAGTCGATCACCTTCACGGCCCCCTCGAAGGAGACGAGGATGTTCGAGGGCGAGACGTCCCGGTGGATGACGCCGAGCGGCCGCCCGCCGGGGCCCCGCGCCTCGTGGGCGTGCTGGAGCGCTTCGCAGATCTTCTGCGCGACGAAGAGCACGAAGGGCAGCGGGAGGGGCACGTTCGCCTCGCGCTGCCGCTCGATGATGGCGCCCATGTCGCGGCCCGGGACGTACTCCTGGGCGATGTAGTAGACGTCGCCGTCGTGCCCGAGGTCGAAGATCTGCGCGATGTTCGGGTGCGAGAGGCGCACCGCGATCTTCGCCTCGTCGATGAACATCTTCACGAAGTCCTCGTCCTCGGCGATGCCGGGGAGGATGCGCTTGATGGCCACGAGGCGCTCGAAGCCGTCGGCCCCTTCCTGGCGCGCCAGGAAGACCTCGGCCATGCCGCCCATGCCGATCCGCTCGCGCAGCTCGTAGGGGCCGACGCGGACGCCCTTCAGCCGACCGGCCGCCCCCGTCACGCGCGCGCTCCTTCGCCCCGCGAGCGCGCGCCCGGCGCGGACGCAGACCCAGCTCGGCCTCGAGCGGCGGCTCCCCAGAGCGGAGCCCGGCGCGGTTCCGTCATCGTCGCAAACGTACCACGCGGCCCCAAGGGAGGTGATCCCCCTCGCGACCGCCCGCCGTGAGCACCCAGAGGAGCTTGCAGGGGGGGCGCACCTCCGGGGCAGGCGCGTAGCCGTCCGTCAGGTAGATGCAGCCGTCCCAGATCTGCATGCGGTCGGCGCGGAGGGCCTCGAAGACCGGATCGAAGCGGGTACCGCCGCGGCCGCCGACGACCTTCGGGAGCTCGCCCCGGTAGGGGTAGCTCCGCTGCACGGCGGCGTCGCACTCGAGCACGTGCACCTCCGCGCCCTGGCGCCACATGCCGTGCACCTCGGCGAAGAAGGCGCTGAGCTCGTCGTCGCTGATCGAGCCGGAGGTGTCGACGGCGACGGCGAGGCGCTGGAGGCGCTTGACCTTGATGCCCGGGTAGGTGCCGTAGCGCTGGCTGGGGCGGCGGAGCGTCGAGCTGATGCGCGTGCGGCGGGCGCTGTTCGAGAACATGCGCACGACGCGGCGCCAATCGACCTGGGGCTGGCGGCGGTCGAGGGCCGCCTGGACGAGGTCCCGGAGCGGGCCCGGGAGGTCGCCCCAGCCCTTCGGCCCGACGCGATCGGCCGTCCGCGCGATGAGCCCGTCGAGCACGGAGCGCGCCGCGTCTTCGCCCACCTCGTCCTCGCCGCGCCCCCACTGACCGTGGTCCGAGTGCCAGACCTCGGCCGCGCGGCTCAACGCCTCGGCGCTCTCGGGCGCGCTCACGCCCCGCTCGGCCCACTCCTCCGCCGAGGCCCCCGAATAGGGCGCGCGCGGTCGCTCCGTCGCTTCGCGCTGGGCCTCGCCGGGCTTCCCGCCGCCCGCGCCCTCCGCGCCACCCGCGCCGCCGGCGCCGCCCGGGCCGCTCTCCCCGCTCCCCTCCCCCCGGCCGGTCGCGCGCCGCATCTCGTCGTCGAGAGCGGCGAGGCGCGCGTAGTAGACGTCGGCCGGCTGATCTGGCTCGAGGCCGAGATCCGGGAAGACCTTCAGCGTGATCGCGCTCTCCGGGAGCTTCCAGGGGCTCCCGATGAGCTGGTTCACGACCAGGTCCGCCGCGAGGTTCCACAGGCGCGGGTCACGCCGATCGCCGTCCTTCGCGCGCAGCACGTGCTTGAAGAGCAGGTGGAGGGTCTCGTGCTTCACGACGGCGACCCGCTCGGGCCGCTTGCGCGTGGTCTTCAGGAAGAAGGTCGGGTTGATGAAGAGGCGCACCTGCCCGCGCCAGACGCCCACGCCGGCCGTCGGCGTCTGCTCGCCGATCTGGCGCACGACGCCCGCGAGGAGGTGCCCGAAGAAGGGCTCTTTGAGCAGCAGCTGGATGATGCAGCGGCTGAGCTCCTCCTCGACCTTGGCCGTCGCGGGCGGCTTCGGCGCGGCCTTCTTCGCCTTCTTGGTCACCGCCTTCTTGGTCGCCGCCTTCTTCGCCGCCGCCTTCCTCTTCGCGCCACCGCCTCGCGCCTCGTCCTCGCCGGCCATCACATCCCCGCGAGGAGCAGCTCGGCCAGGCGCTTGTCGCGCATCATCGCCTTCACCTCCTCGCCCCCCTCGGCGAGGAGGTCCCGGTGCAGGCTCATGCGCAGGTCGTTCGGCAGCGCCTCGTGGAGGAGGAACTTCACGAGGTTCTTCCCGTGCGCCTCGGCGGGCTCGTAGCGCGGGTGCGTGAGCGCGAGGAAGAGGCGCGTGCAGATCGTCGAGAGCCGGTCCACGCGCTTCGCGTCGCCCTCCCCGGTGGCGAGCTCCGCGATGCGCTTGGACACGCCGTCCCAGCGCTCGGCCTCGAGGATCTCCTCCGGGTCGAGGAGCTGCTCGAGCCCGTCCATCACGAAGCTCATGAAGCTCGCCACGGTGACCTCGTCCAGCGAGCTCGACGCCAGCGTCTGGACCAGCCCCGCGTTCTCCTTGAGGTCGCCGATGGCGCGGATCTGATCAAAGAACTGCGTGAGCGAGCGCGGGGTCGTGCGCTTGCCGACGACCACCTCCGGGTAGGTCAGCGCGAAGGCGATGCCGCGCGGGTCCACGTCGTGCCGGCTCGCCCAGGCGGCCCAGGCCTTCACGTCGAAGACCATGGTCGCGTGGAGCATGCGCGTGAGCATCGCGTCGTCCATCGGCGTGACCGAGTACTCGCCGCCCTCCGGGTTCGCCGTGCAGACGATCTGCCAGCGCGGCGGCAGCGTCCAGCTGAACATCTCGTAGTTCTGCAGGAGCTGCATGAGCCCGCGGAGGATGCGGTCGTCGGCGCGGTTCACGTCGTCGAGGAGCAGGATGCCGGGGCCCTCCTTCGAGGGCACCCAGTCCGGCGGGAGGAAGACCGTCCGCTCGCCGTGGTCCGTGAGGATCTTCTCCGGCAGGCCGTGGAGGTCGCCCATCTCCTCGAACTGGGCCGGGGCCACGTAGGCGAAGCCCCAGTCGCGCGCCTCCGCGTACTCCTGGACGAGCATGGACTTGCCCACGCCGTGCAGGCCCCAGATGCAGAAGGGCGTGCCTTTCTCGCCGCGCTCCTCGGCGGCGAGGTTCGCGCGGAAGACGTGGTCGAGGGTGGAGGCGATCTCGTCGGCGTGGAGCTTGGCGCCGTAGAAGAGGAGGTCGTCGGCCATGGGCGGGGAAGCATACGGGGCGAGGGCGGCGGGCGCTCCTCACGTCGTCTTCGCGGGTCTGGGGTCGGTCGCGGCGCATCGAAAGAGTGGCGCCGGCTCGGCCGCCCGTGTACCGCGGAGGCCATGGGCGAGACGGTCTACGAGGACGAGCGGGTGCGGCTCGAGGTGCTCGAGCTCGCGGGGCGCGGCGGCGTGACGAAGCGCCGGGCGGTGATCCGCCACCCGGGGGCGGTCGTGATCCTGCCGCTCCTGGATGACGGGCGCGTCGTGCTGATCCGCAACCGGCGACCGGCCCTCGGGGGCGAGGCGCTCCTCGAGCTCCCGGCCGGGACGCGCGAGGGCGACGCGCCGATCGACTGCGCGGCCCGCGAGCTCGAGGAGGAGACGGGCTACCGCGCCGCGACGCTCGAGCCGCTGACGAGCTTCTACCCGAGCCCCGGCATCACCGACGAGCGCATGGACGTCTTCGTGGCGCGCGGCCTCGAGCCGGGGCCGCAGCGGCTCGATCCCACGGAGGAGATCGAGGTCGCGCCGATGGCCTGGGGCGACGCGCTCGAGGCCATCCGGGAGGGGCGCATCCGGGACGGCAAGACCATCGCGAGCCTGCTCTTCTGGGAGCGCTTCGGCCCCGGCGCCGGCTGAGGGCGGCGTCCACCAGTGCGGGACGGCACGGCGCGGACCCCGTTCACCTCCCCCGCACGCTATCCCTGGAGCGTGTCCTCGCTCGAGCTCCTTCGCCGCGCCCTCCCCCTCGCCCTCCTCGCCGCCTCGCTCCTCGCCTGCGGCGACGACTCCGAGCCCGACTCGGGCGCCGCGGACGCCGCCGCACCGGACGCGAGCGCCCCGGACGCCGGCGTGGACGGGGGAGCAGGCGAGGAGCGCTGGGTCCACCCGCCCTGCGACGCGCCCGCCGGCCCCTTGGCGCCCTTCTCCACCCGCTGCCAGCACTTCGTCGACGACGCGGGCCGGGTCGCCATCCTCCGCGGCGTGAACGCGCGCGTCGAGGGCGTCTTCGACGTCACCTTCGACGACGGCCGGGCGCCCCTCGAGCCCATCCCGGCCTTCACCGCCGCCGACGCGACGCGCATGCGCGAGCTCGGCTTCGACCTGCTCCGCCTGCCGATCAATTGGTCGGCCGTCGAGCCCGAGGACACGGAGCCGCCGACCTACGACGACGCCTACCTCGCGCGCGTCCAGGAGGTCGTCGACCTCTGCCGGGCCGCCGGCGTCTACGTGATCCTCGACTTCCACCAGGACGCCTACTCGAAGCACATCGGCGAGGACGGCGCGCCCCTCTGGGCCATCGAGCCGCCGCCCGAGATGCTCCTCGAGGGCCCGCTCGACGACCTCGAGGAGCGCCGCACCTCGGGCCAGGTCCTCGCCGCCTTCGAGACCTTCTTCGGCGACGCCGAGCCCGGGCCCACGCTGCGCGCCCGCTTCGCCGCCATGGCCGCCCACGTCGCCGAGGCCTTCGCCGGCGACGAGGCCGTCTTCGGCTACGAGACCTTCAACGAGCCCATCGGCGACTTCGATCAGGTCGCGCGCCTGAACGTGCTCGTCGCCGAGGCCATGCGCGAGGCCGACCCGGCGCACCCGATCCTCTTCGAGCCGCCCGTGCTCCAGCGGAACCTCACGGACCGCTCCGGGCTGCCCGAGGCGCCCTTCCCCGTGAGCGGCGGCGTCTACGCGCCGCACATCTACACGCTCGCCTTCTTCGGCTCGGACGCGCAGCGCGAGTCCTTCACGCGGGCGTCGCTCCGGCGCGGGCACCTCAGCGCGGCCCAGGAGGCGCTCGCCTGGGGGACGCCGCTGCTGGTCGGGGAGTGGGGCTGGGATCCGGACGGGATCCGGGCCGACGACTACTACCGGCTGCAGCAGGATCTGCACGACGAGTTCGGGGCGAGCACGGCGCTCTGGCTCTGGAAGGAGCGCTCCCAGGGGCGCTGGGGTCTCTTCGAGTACGACGACGCGAGCGAGACCTGGAGCGAGCGCCCGGAGATGATCGCGCGGGTGACTCGGCCGCGGCCCGAGCGCATCGCCGGCTGGCCCGAGACCTGGCGCTGGGACGACGAGGCCGGGGAGCTCTCGCTCCGCTACGCGGGGGACGCGGCGGTGACGGCGCCGACGGTGCTCTACCTCCCCGAGCTCCCGGAAGGCCGCTGGTCCGTGCGCTGCGACGGGGCGCCCGTGGAGGTCTCCCGGGAGCCGGCGACGGGGCGCGTGGAGGTGCCCTGCGGCGGGCCGGGGAGCCACGAGGTGCTGGCCGCGCGCGAGTGAGGGCGGCGCCGGGGGGCCGGTGAAAGCGCCTCGCGACGGGCTCGACCGCGCGGGAATTGCTTGACTTGCCGCGCCCCGAGAATCATTCCTTCGGCTCTCGTGGGGTTTTTCGAGCGGCTCTCGGCGGACTGGCTGGTCCTCCTCATCCCCTTGTTCAGCGCGTTCGTCGGCTGGTTCACGAACGTCATCGCGATCCGCATGATGTTCTACCCCACCGAGTTCCGGGGGATCCGGCCGTTCCTCGGCTGGCAGGGCATCGTGCCGGCGAACGCCCAGCGCCTCGCCAAGATGAGCACGCGGCTCATCCTCACGAAGCTGCTCAGCCTCGAGGAGCTCTTCGCCAGCTTCAAGGGCGAGGAGTTCGCGGACGAGCTCGATCAGGTCGTCGAGGAGATCACCGAGCAGGTGATCGACGAGGTCGCGACCAAGCGCGCGCCGGAGATGTGGAAGAACGCCGGCGAGTTCATGCAGCAGCAGATCCGGGACCAGGTGAAGGAGGAGGTCCGCAAGGTCGCGGTCCAGATCGTCGACGACTTCTCGGAGAACATCACGGACATCCTCGACCTGGAGAAGGTCGTCCTCGAGGCCGTCGAGGAGGACAAGGAGCTCATGAGCATGATGTTCCTCCAGGTCGGCTCGCAGGAGTTCAAGTTCATCGAGAACTCGGGGATCTGGTTCGGCTTCCTCTTCGGCGTGATCCAGATGGTCATCTGGCTCTACGCGCCGGCCGACTGGGTCCTGCCGGCGGCGGGCTTCTTCGTCGGCTACGCGACGAACTGGGTGGCGCTGAAGCTGATCTTCAACCCGCGCGAGCCGAAGAAGGTGGGCCCCTTCACGCTGCAGGGCGTCTTCCACAAGCGGCAGCGCGAGGTCTCGCGGGAGTTCTCGAAGCTGACGGCGGGCAAGGTGCTGAACGCCGACAACATCACGAAGACCGTGACCACCGGGAAGACGGCGGAGCGGATCTTCGAGATCGTCGACGAGCACGTGAACGCGCTCATCGAGAAGTACCTGCAGCACCCGATGGCGGCGATGCTGCTGCCCGAGGACGAGCGCGAGCCGCTCCGGCAGGAGCTGACGCAGCGCATCCGCGACGAGCTGCCCAAGGAGGGCGGGCTGCTGCACACGTTCGCGGGCAAGGCCGTGGACATCAAGCACGAGCTCAACCACCGGATGGAGCAGCTGCCGCCGGACGAGTTCGAGGGCGTGCTCCGGCCCGCGTTCCAGCAGGACGAGTGGAAGCTGATCCTCGCGGGCGCCGCGCTCGGCCTCGCCGCCGGCGTGCTCCAGCTCGTCTACGTCTTCAGCTGAGCGCCGGGTCCAGCCCATCGACGGCGGAGCCGGACCCCCATCTTCCGCGGAGCGCCGTCTCCCGCGGACCGCCGTCTTCCGCCGAGCGCCGTCTTCCGCAGCCGTCTTCCGCAGCCGTCTTCCGCAGCCGTCTTCCGCCCAGGCCCGCCGAGAGCGGCCCCGCGGCCGCGTCGGCCAGCCCGTCGGCTCAGACGCGCCAGCCCATGGTGTAGCGCGCGTTGATCTCGCTCAGGGCGACCAGCTCGCCCTCGCCGCCGTCCTCCCAGACGTAGGCGTCGAGGCCGAAGGGCCCCCGGTAGCCCGCGGCCGCGAGCGCCTCCGCGACCTCCTCGCAGCCCGCCCGGAGCCGCCTCGCCCAGCGCTCGGGGAGCCGCGCCTCGCCGAGGTCGACGGTCGCCTGCCAGGCGCCCCCGCGCACGGCCTGCTCCCGCGGCACGCCGAGCTTCCATCGGCCCGGCCCCGCCACCCAGCCGTGGACGACGAGCTCGAGGCGGATGGCGAGCTCCGGCTCGAGCTGGAGCCCCCCGCGCCGCAGCCCGGCCGCGAGCCAGGCCCGCTCGGCCTCCGTGGGCGCCCCCGGCGCGAGCACCCGCTGGCCGCGCCCCGCCACGCCGAAGGCCCGCTTCACCCGCCAGGCGCCGACGCCCACGGGCGGCGCGCTCGCGAGCACCCGCACCACCTCGGCCTCGGCGTCGCCCACCTCGGCCGGGTGGACGAAGCGCGCGCCGGGCGGCCCGGCCCCCAGCGCGGCGGCGAAGGCGCGATCGTTCACCCGCCGCACGGTCTCGGGCGCGGGCCAGTCCTCGACCCGCGCCCCCGCCGCCTCGAGGCGCCGGCGCGCCGTGGCGGTCCGGCACCAGGCCCGCCCGACCCGGCCGCCCGCCTCGCGCTCCCCGAGCAGCGCGTCCCCCGGCCGGAAGAGCGCCCGCCGCGCGGCCTCGCGCACCGCCTCCATCCGCGCCGCCAGCCGCGCGTTCGGCGTGAGCGGACGCCCGGCCGCGAGCTCGCGCTCCGCGTCCAGGTTCAGGAGCCAGACGGCCGGCTCATCGTCCCGCACGATCCGCCTCGGCGTCGAAGCGCGGCGCCGGGCTCCAGGCCTCGAGCGCGTCCAGGAAGGCCTCGTCGAGCCCGGCGGCCGCCCGCGCCGCCCGGTCGAGGGGCTTGCCGCGGAGAACCATCGGCGAGAGCGGCGGCGGCAGCTCCTCGACCCAGGCGTCGAAGTCGAGCGCCCCCTTCCAGGTCGCGAACCAGCGCGCGGCGAAGCGCACGTGCGCGATCTCCTCCCGGCCGATGCGCTCCTGGATCGCCGCGCCCTCCTCGTCCCCCACCTCGCGGAACCAGCCCGCGTAGCGGCGCGTGTGCTCGAGGTTGCCCCCCTCGAAGCCGAGGCCCATCGCGGCCACGAACTGGAGCGGCGTGGCGCAGGCGACCATGCGCTCCCAGAACCAGTCGCGCACGGGGATGGCGCCGAAGCGCACGCCGAGCCGCTCCATGTGGGCCGCGTAGAGCTGCGCGTGGCGGACCTCGTCGAGGGCGATCTCCACGAGCCCCCGGCGGAAGGGCTCGGGCGTCTCCGGGTAGGCGAGGACCGCCCAGCACATCAGCTCGGCGGCCTGGAGCTCGTGGTGGAGGAAGCCGTGGAGGAGCCGACCCCGGGCGCGCGGATCCCCGAGGGCGCCGCGCTTCGGCTTCTTCGGGGCCTTCGCCGCCACCTCGAGGCCGGGCCGGGTCGGGCGGAGCTCCGGGCGCGGAGCCGGGCGGGGGGCGCGGAAGGCCGTCGGCGGCGCGGGCGGCGCGAGCTTCCCGGCGAGGGAGCTGGCGCGCACGTAGCCTTCGGCCCATGCTTCGACATCGTCGAACGTTTCCGGCGTCATCGTCCTCTCCGCGCGCGGCGCATCCCGCGCGGCGCAAGGTAGCAAGCCCGCCGCGCGACGCCGCCCCAAGGTGTCGAATGCGCAACAACCCCGCTGAGGCGGGCTGCCTCGCGGAGCGGCGGTGATAATGCACCCCGACCCATGCGCATCCCGCTCGCCAACCTGCTCAGCAAGAGCCCGCTCCCGCGCGTGGGCGAGCTGATGACGAGCGTGCGGACCTGCGCGGACAAGGTCCCCGAGCTGGTGCGGGCCCTCAACGCCGGCGACCAGGCCCTCGTCGAGCGCCTGGCCAAGGAGACGAGCATCCTCGAGGGCGCCGCCGACGAGGTGAAGAACCTCGCCCGCGCCGAGATGCCCGTGCGCCTCTTCCTCCCGGTCGATCGCCGCGACGTGCTCCGCCTCGTGAGCGAGATCGACGCCGTCGCCGATTGCGCCGAGGACGTCGGGGTGCTCCTCACGCTGCGCCCGCTGATCGTGCCGACGGGCATGGGCGAGGTGCTCGAGGAGTTCGTCGACCAGGTCATGCACACGGTCGGCGCCGCGGAGGATCTCGTGGGCACGCTCGACCGGCTGGTGAAGGCCAGCTTCGGCGGCGCCGCCTCCGACGAGGCCCTCGCCTTCGTCGACGAGCTCGGCCGGCGCGAGCACGAGGCCGACAAGCTCCAGGACCAGTGCGCGAAGGCCCTCTTCCGCGCCGAGGACGAGCTCCCGCCGGTCGCGATCTTCATGTGGACGAAGGTCCTCAACAAGATCGGCGACATGGCGAACCACGCCGAGAACGTCGGCGACCAGTTCCGCCTCTTCGTCGCGCGCTGACCCCCGCGCTGACCCCCGCCCGAGGACGGCGTAGAGTGCGCCGCGCGGGCGCAGCCCCGATTCCCCATGGACGGCGTCACCCTCCTCCTGGCGGCCACCGCCATCTCCGGGCTCTACATGGCCTGGAACATCGGCGCGAACGACGTCGCCAACGCCATGGGCACGTCCGTCGGGAGCGGCGCCCTGACGCTCCGGAGCGCGCTGATCGTCGCCGCCCTCTTCGAATTCGTCGGCGCCCTCTTCGCCGGCGGCACGGTCACGCGCACGATCAGCGCCGGCATCGTGGAGACGGAGGTCATCGGCGGCGATCCGCTCGTGATGGCCGTCGGCATGACCGCCTGCCTGATCGCGGCGTCGATCTGGCTGCACATCGCCACCTCGAAGGGCTGGCCCGTCTCGACGACGCACTCGATCGTCGGCGCCGTGCTCGGCTTCGGGCTCTACGTCGGCGGCGGCTCGGGCGTCCGCTGGGGCGTCCTCGGGAGCATCGTCGCGAGCTGGTTCCTCTCGCCGGCGCTCGGCGGCCTCCTCGGCTACGCGATCTTCAGCCTCATCAAGCGCCGCGTGCTCAACGCGCCCGACGCCCTGGCCGGGCTCCACCGCATCGGCCCCCCGCTGGCCTTCGTCGTCCTCACGGTCGTGGCCTTCGCCATCACCTACGAGGGCGTGGAGCAGCTCCGCCTCGACCAGCCGGCCCGGATCGCCCTGCCCATCGCGAGCGCCGTCGGCCTCGTCGGCGCGCTGATCGTCCACGTCATGCTCCGCTCGCGCCGCTCGCTCCTCGGCGACGGCTCCCCCACGGACCGGGCCGAGCGCCTCTTCCTCGTGCTCCAGGTGCTCACGGCCTGCGCCGTGGCCTTCGCGCACGGCAGCAACGACGTCGCGAACGCCGTCGGTCCCATGGCGGCGGTCTTCCACGCCATGAGCGAGGGCGTCGCCGAGCAGGTCGCCATCCCCCTGAACGTGTTGATGATCGGCGCCTTCGGCATCGTGCTCGGCCTCGGCACCTATGGCTTCCGCGTGATGGCCACCGTCGGCAGCGAGATCACCGCGCTGACGCCGAGCCGGGGCTTCGCGGCGGAGGCGGCGGCGGCCATCGTCATCGTGCTGGCGAGCAAGCTCGGGCTCCCGGTCAGCACGACCCACACGATCGTCGGCGCCATCGTCGGCGTCGGGCTCGCGCGGAGCTTCGGCGCCGTGAACCTGGACGTCATCCGCGGGGTGCTGGCGAGCTGGCTGATCACCGTGCCCTTCGCCGCGCTGATCTCGGCGGCGCTGGTCGCGCTCGTCACCGCCTTCCTCTGAGGACGGGCGGGCGATCGGGGGCCGCGACGAAAAGTCGTTTGGCGACGGGGACTTGTGACCCGCCTCACGTGAGGCCGAACACGTGAGGCGCCACACTGTCGGAGCACGGTCACGCTCCTAGCTTTCCGCCCACGATGTCCCTGACCGATTCCATCCCCAACAACGTCGACCTGGGGTCCGACCGCAAGCTCCTCCGCGCCCTCGAGAAGTGGCAGCCCAACTTCATCGAGTGGTGGAAGGACATGGGCCCCGAGGGCTTCCAGGAGGACCAGATCTGGCTCCGGACGGCCATCAGCGTCGATGCGAGCGGCTGGGCGAACTACGAGTACGTCCGCATGCCCGAGTACCGGTGGGGCATCTTCCTCACGCCGCGCGACGAGCGCCGGCCCATCGGCTTCGGCGACGAGGCGGACCGGCTCGCCTGGGAGGAGGTCCCCGGTGAGCTCCGCGGGATGCTGCGGCGGATCATCGTCACGCAGGCGGACACGGAGCCGGCGAGCGTCGAGCAGCAGCGCCTGCTCGGGAAGACCGCGCCCTCGCTCTACGACCTGCGGAACCTCTTCCAGGTGAACGTGGAGGAGGGCCGGCACCTCTGGGCGATGGTGCACCTGCTGCACCAGTACTTCGGGCGGGACGGGCGCGAGGAGGCCGAGGCGCTGCTCCAGCGGCGGAGCGGGGACGTGGACAAGCCGCGCATCCTCTCGACGTTCAACGAGCGCACCGACGAGTGGCTCTCCTTCTTCATGTTCACGATGTTCACGGACCGGGACGGCAAGTATCAGCTCTCGGCCCTGAGCGAGTCGGGCTTCGATCCGCTCGCCCGCGCGACGCAGTTCATGCTGACCGAGGAGGCCTTCCACCTCTTCGTCGGCGAGACCGGCATCGGGCGCATCGTGCAGCGGGCCGCCGAGGCGACGCTGAAGGACCCGAACGGCGACGCGCGCAACCAGGGCGCGATCGACCTGCCGACGATCCAGAAGTGGATCAACTTCTGGTTCTCGAGCGCCATCGAGCTCTTCGGTGGGGAGATCAGCTCGAACGCGGCCGACTACTTCGCGACCGGGCTCAAGGGCCGGCACCACGAGCGGAAGAAGTACGAGGAGCACAGCGGGCTGCGGGACATCTACTCGATCCCCGTGGTGAAGGACGGGCGCCTCACGGACGAGGAGGTGCCGCTCCGGAACGCGATGAACGAGGTGCTCCGGGACGAGTACGTCTCCGACTGCGAGCGCGCCTGCGCCCGCTGGAACAAGCGCATCCAGGAGAGCGGGCTGACCGGCTTCGAGCTGAAGATCCCGAGCCGGCGCTTCAACCGGTCGATGGGCATCTACGCCGACCACTGCTTCGACCTCGAGGGGCAGATCATCTCCGAGGGCGAGTTCGAGAAGCGGAAGAGCGAGTGGCTGCCGACGGCCGAGGACCGCGCGTACGTGCAGTCCGTGATGGTGCCCTGCTACGAGCCCGGGAAGTTCGCCCCGTGGATCGCGCCGCCGCGCAAGGGCGTGAAGGGCAAGGGCGTGGACTTCGAGTACGTGAAGTTCGCGTCTTCCGCTCGCTGACGCTCGCTATTTTTGGCTTACCAGCGCGGCCGTGGGCCGCTCGGCGCGACCTTCGGTCGCGTCACACGGGTCGGTTCTTCGACGCGACGGCGACGCGGCTCCGTGGGGCCGGGCCACGGGGCGGAGATGGGTGCGCTCCCCTTCGCAGGGGCGTGGCTTTGCCGCGTTCGCGGCCGGAGCGCTCCCCCTCGCAGCGACGTGACGTTGCCGCGTTCGCGGCCGGAGCGCTCCCCTTCGCAGGGGCGTGGCTTTCCCGCGTTCGCGGCCGGGGCGCTCCGTCTTCCGCTCGCTGGCGCTCGCTATCTTGGGCCTACCAGCGCCGCCGTAGGCGGCTCGGCGCTCGCTTCACACGGGTCGGTTCTTCGTGGGTACACGAAGGCGGCTGTGGGGCCGGGCTACGGGGCGGACGTGGGTGCGCTCCCCTTCGCAGGGGCCTGACTCTGCCGCGTTCGCGGCCGGAGCGCTCCGCCTCACAGCGACGTGACGTTGCCGCGTTCGCGGCCGGAGCGCTCCGCTTCGCAGGGGCGTGTGCTCGGCGCTCCGCGGGTGCGTGAGAGCCGGCGGCGCCCGGGTGGGGGCCGCCGGCTCGGGGGTCAGACGAAGCGACGGAGGATGCGCTCGACCTCGAGGAGCTTCTCGGCGCCGGGCGTGATCTCGGCGAGGGAGACGTATCGCTTCACGTAGGCGGTCGCGAGGCGTCCTCGGGC
>PABA01000163.1 GCA_002699025.1 Sandaracinus sp.
ACGTTCCGCTGCGGCGGCCCGCCTCGCCAAGCTCGGCTGATCACGACCTTCGGCCGCGATCGGGCTCTCCGCCTTCCGCTTTCCGCTGCCCGGGCAGGCGCTCGCCTTCCCGGTCCATACCTCTCCGCGGAGCCGCCGGACGTTCCGCTGCGGCGGCCCGATTCACGGCCCGAGCTCTCCGATGTGGACCGGCCGGCGTCGCTGCTCGCGACGCACAGGCCAAAGGCGCCCGCGCGGCCGATGGGGTCGCGGGGCGCCGAGAGCGGCTCCGGGGGATTTCCCCGGGAAATCCCCCTTCAGCGCCAGGCCGGAGGGCTGGCGCTCAGCGCGCGAGGAGCTTCAGCTCGGCGATGTTCACCCGCTCGAAGACGCCGCTCGAGCCGCCGAGGCCGCCCGTGTAGCTCTCGAAGTGCGAGAAGGAGCTCATGTTCACCGAGCGCGCGTCACCCGAGAGGACCACGCGGTAGCTCCGCCCGGCCACCAGCTCGGCCTCCACGAAGCTCGAGTCCTCCCAGCGCCCCCACTCGCCGAGGTGCGGCATCATCAGAAAGCCCTCGCCGACGACCTCGTCCGTGCCCTCGTCGATGACCTGCGCGCGCTTGTGCCCGCAGGTGATGCCCGTGTTGATGCTCCCGGCGCCGTTGCCGAAGGTCACCTGCACCAGGTGCGTCCCGCTCTGCGCCGCCGTGAAGCCGCTCGCCGTCAGCGTGTGCCCGGCGTCGCCCCAGTCCTGGTAGTGGAAGCGCCCGTGGTTCGTCACGCCCGTGCCGCCCACGTTCGCCATGGCGCTCGCGTCGATGGTCGTGATCCGGCTCGCGCCCGGGCCCCACCAGCAGAACGCCGGCGCGTGCTGCGAGTGGTTCCCGCTCGCCGTGAAGGTCAGCTCCGCCGTGTAGCAGGGCGAGCGCTCGCTCGAGGCGTCCCAGTCCGGGTCGGTCCAGCTCGTCGTTCCGCCCGGCAGCTCGTCGGCCACGACCTCCCCGTCCCGGTAGATGCGCCAGCTCACGTCGGCCGGCGCCTCCATGCGGCGCATGAGCCCGAGCGTCAGCTGCCCGCCGCTCTCCGTGATCCCCGTGATGCGCGGCGTCCGCGGCCCGAAGACGCTCCGGTAGTCGCTGTCGTCCACGTCCCTCAGCGTGGCCGCGCCGCTCGGCGAGCCGAGCGTGACCTCGACCACGTTCTCCGCCTCGAGCATCGCGCCCGGCAGGAGATCCCCGGTCACGGCCGCGCCGTTCAGCGTGAGCCCCTCGACCGCGTAGCTCCCGCTCCCGCCGCTCGCCGGCAGGTTCAGCACGACGGTCACGCGGCGCCCGCGGTAGGGGAAGTCGTTCAGCACCAGCTGGTCGGTCCCCGCGAAGAGCGTCTCGCGGAGATCCGCCGTCAGATACGGCCGCACGTGCAGCCCGTCGGCCTCCGCCTCGAGCCCGAAGATCGTGTGGTGCACCATCGAGAGGTAGCCGGCCACGGACCAGAGCTGCCGCTGCGAGTTCACCACCGGGCCGCTGAAGTCCCCCTCGTCCTTCCAGGGGAGCCCGGTCGCCGCCTCGAAGTTCTCCATGTTCGAGAGGTTCACGGCCGCGCCGCGCATGAGCGCGCGCACCATGCGGCCGGTCACGGCGTCGTTCCGCGCGGCCTTCGCGGCGCGCAGCCAGTAGGCGGTCACGAAGGGCCACTCGCCGCGGTTGTGATAGATGGGCGTGTCCTGCTGCTGCGGCCAGACCACGACCGCGCCGGGCCCGTAGTGCGGGTAGCTCGCGAGGATCCGCTCCGCCTGCGCCTCGCTGGCCACGCCGAAGAGCACGGCGAAGGCGCTCCCGAGGAGGTCGTAGCGGCGCACCGGCGCGGGATCGAGGGTCGTCGTGATGTAGGTGGAGAAGAGCCCCTCCTCCTCGATCCAGAAGGCGTCCCGGATGCTCGCCCGGAGCGCGTCGGCCCAGCCCCGGTAGCGCGCCTCGGCCGCGCTCTCGCCCGCCTCGGCGGCGAGGTCGGCGGTGATCGCGAGGGCCCGGTAGTGGAGCAGGTTCGTGTTCAGCGCCTTGCTCATGCCGATGTGCACGACGTCGCCCGCCGTCCACTCCGGGTAGGTCTGCTCGCGCCAGTCGAGGAAGCTCTGCTCGCCGCGGTAGAGCCCGTCGTTCGGGTCCCAGACAACCTCCCGATCGTGCTCCACCGTGTTGCGGAGCGCCTCGTAGGCGCGCGCCGCGAAGGCCTCCCGATCGGCGCCGTCGAGGTGCGCGAGGAGCTCCTCGGCGCCGAGGGCCCAGGAGACGCGGTCGGTGCTGATCGGGTAGCTCCCCCCCGTGCCCGTGTCCTGCACGATCTGGAGGTCGCCGCCGCCGCGCCGCTCGCTCAGCTTGAACTCGAGCGAGTTCCGCGCGCGCGTCGTGTCCATGGCCGCGAGGCCGAGGTCGACGGCGTAGGCCGTGTCGCGCGTCCAGACGTAGTTCCAGAGGCGCCCGGTCTCGAAGCAGCCGCCCGTGCCACAGGGCACACCCGCGCCCTCGTTGAAGGCGCCGTCGCGGATCTCGGAGACGGAGAGCTCGCGCACCTCTTCCTGCGCGAGCGCGTGGAGCGCGTCGAAGAAGTCGTTGCCCGTGCGCGTGATCGGGTCGCCGGCGCGCTCGCGCACGATGCGCGGGTTGTCGGGGCGACCGTCGCGCAGGATGGCCGTCGTCGTGAGCGTGTAGGTGCGCGCGCAGGTGTCGCGATCGGTCACGGCGACCGTGGCGCGGCCCGCCGAGTCGTCCCAGACGTCCGTCCCGCTCGGGTCCGGGGCCGTCGGCGCCAGGCAGTCGCCGGGCACGACCGTGCCGCCGTCGTCGTCCGGCACGCCGCCGTCCTCCCCCGGCCCGCCGTCGACGCCGGGCACGCTGGCGTCGTCGGCCGGCGTCCCCCCGTCATCCGGCGGCGTCGTGCCGCCATCGTCCGCTGCATCCGGCCCCGCGTCACGCGAGCCGCCGCCCGGAGAAGCGCAGCCCAGCGCGAGCGCCGCCAGCGCCGCCGAGAAGATCCAATTCGCCCGGGCGACACCTCGCGCGGACAGCCCCGTAACGCACCCCTGAGTCACGACCGAGAAACACTAGCGGAACATCGCGGAAAGAGCCAACCGACACTTGGTGCCCGCTTCCGGGGTTTCGCCGCCTCCGGCGACGAGCGGCCTTCGGCCGCGGGGGACAGGGAGCTCGGCCCCGGTCGACGGGAGGCCCGCACCTCGCCCCCGTCGCGCTCCCGGCGGCGCGGCCAGAGACGGCTTCCCGCAGGACGTCGACGTGACGGCGAAGCCGCTCATCGCCGTCGCCCGCCGCCGCAAAGCCGCGGCGCCCATCGCGCACGAGACGAGCCTCCCCACTCGTCCACCACGCCTCGGTTCCCCGATCCCCCCGGCCGAAGGCCGGTCGTCGCCAAAGGCGACGAAACCCCGACCCCCCGACGCCAGAGGCCCCGCGAGGGGTCTCAGGCGTCGACCGAGGCGACGATGAGGCGGACCAGCAGGTCGTTCAGCAGCTCCACGTCGTACTCGCCGATGGTCGGGTCGATGTGGTCCCCGCCGATGCCGCTGTCGTTCGTGAGGAACGTGTAGGTGCCGCCGGTCGTGATGGCGAGGAAGCGCATCAGGAACTCGGTCGCCTTGTCGATGCCGCTCCCGGTCAAGGGCACGACGCGCACGCCCTCGGCCGCGAGCATGCGGTTGGCGTCACGGAGCCGCGCGAGGATCGCCTGCTCCTGGTGCGGCGGCGCGTCCAGCACGAGGAAGCAGAGCTTCGCGCTCGCGTCGTCACGCCACTCGTGGTCGGCGATGGCGTCCATCAGCGCCTGGTCCACGGCCTCGGGGAAGTCGCCGCCGCCGCCCGCGCCCTGCGCCGCGAGGTCGTCCAGCGCGCTCGACACATCCGCCGTGAACGGGTTCGAGCGGACGACGTACTCGTCACCCCGGTCGCGGTAGTAGTTGAGGCTCACGCGCAGGTCGAAGCGCTGCGCCGCCTGCTCCCGGGCCCGCGCGATCACGTCGCCGAGCTCGGCCTGGATGTAGCGGATCTCGTCGCCCATGGAGCCGGTCGTGTCGATCACGAACATCAGCTCGAGCGCCCGCCGCGCGGCCGGCGCCCCCTCGAGGGCGACCTCCACCGGCGTGCCGTCGGTCGCGACGTCCGTCGCCACGGCGCGCGCCTCCCCCGCGCGCGCCTCGACGCGCCAGGGCCCCTCGGCGCCCTCGAAGACCCCCGCGAAGAGCTCGGCCTCGCCGCGCACATCCGTCCGCGCCTCCCACTCGGTCCGACCCTCGCCGTCCACGAGCGCCACCCGCGCGTTCGCCAGGGGCGCGCCTCCGCTCGTCACCCGCACGGGCACGCGGCCGGTCGTCTCCCAGCCCCAGCTCTCCGCCAGGGGCGCCCACTCCTCGTCCCCGATCAGGTCGAGCCATGCGTCCCAGTGGTCGAGGTCGCGCCACTCGCCGGCCGTGAGCTGGCCCGCGGGCACCGGGTCCGGCTCGCCGCCGCCGTCGCCCCCGCTGCTCCCGCCCCCGCCCGTCGAGGGGCCGCCCGCCTCCCCGGCGAAGTCTCCGCCGGAGGAGCCCGTCCCGTCGGAGCTCGAGCTCCCGCCGCGGTCCGTGCCCATCGGCGGCGCGCTCTCGTAGCTCCCGGCCTCGCCGCAGCCGAGCGCCAAGAGCGCGCCCAGCGCCAACATCCCCGCGCGCACGGCGCGCGTCCCCGTCATCCCGTCCGTCATGCCGGGCGAATCTGCATCCCGCGTGCCACGGTCTCACGCCCGCCCGGCGCGCGCAGACGAGCGCAGCCGGCACGCCCTGGCACGCGAGGCGGGCACCCCCGCACGCGCGACTCGTCAGCTCCCGGCGGCCGCCGCGGTCCCGGCGATGTCCGCCGTCCAGCGCCCCAGGAACGCCGAGAGCCAGCCCAGCACCTCGGCTCGGGGCGTCCCATCGACGCTCTCGGGCAGGTGCGCCGCCGCATGGACCCCCAGCCGGATGCTCCAGTCCGTCACCGTGTGGACCGGGCTACTCGAGGACGCGCATGTCCTCCTCCGAGGGCACCTCGGCCGCGTCCAGCCAGGCCAGGTGCGCCGGCTCGAACCACCGCCGCATGGCGAGCCGCAGCGGCACCAAGAGCGCGATGAAGAGCGGGAACGCGAGCCCGATCGCGCTCACCTTCACCAGCCAGAGCACGCCCAGGCAGGCGGCCTGCACGAAGGTGAAGACGTGCACGACCTTGCGCGGCACCCGGCGCAGGTAGTGCGTCGGCGGGTACATGTTCGGGTCCGTGAGCCAGAGCCCGAGCCGCTCGAACATCTGGTTCGAGCGCATGGACGCGAAGCCCATGAAGAGGAAGAGCCCGAAGAGCACGCTCATCGGCACCTGCGAGAGCGCCGGCAGGAAGAAGAGCGACGCCCCCATGAGCAGGTGCACGAGGACGCCCGTCAGCCGCGTCTCGCGCACCGACGCGATGACCTCGCTGCCGCCGTGCGTCTCGATGGTGGCGAGCGAGCGCACGTGGTTCAGCGAGCGCACGGTCGCCGCGACCATCCAGGGGAGGCCGAAGAGCGAGGCCACGGCCGTGCAGAGACCGATGACGGCGATGTCGAGGTGGAAGCCGCTGCCCTTCTCGAGCCGGTGGTCCGGGCTCGCGACGAGGCGCGTCGTGATGTTCTGGTCGAAGAAGAGGAGCGTCGCGATGAGGAGCGCCGGGCCGATGGAGGCGAACCAGACCCAGGTCGGCGCGTCGAGCGGGTTCACGAGCCAGGGGCGGCCGCTGGTCGTGCCGAACTCCGCGGGCACGGCGAGCTTCTCGAGCTCGACCGGGTGCAGCACGAAGGCGACGGCGGTCATGCAGATGATCGCGATGGCCGGCCCGAAGTCGGCGAGGAAGTCGCGCGCCCACCAGCGGAGGAGCTTCGAGTGGCGGAGCCGCGCGAGGGAGGAGGCGACGTAGTAGGTGCCGAGGGCGAGGACGAGCGAGAGGAGCGCCGTCGCGTAGCTCGCGTCCCCGGCGAAGGCCGCCGCGATGTCCTTGATCGCCTCGACGATGAAGATGAGCGACATCAGGCCAGCGAAGATCTCGTCGGTGAAGCGCGTGAAGTAGCGGATGAGGTTGGACGCCTCGGTCGCCGCGAGGACGAGGAGGATGACGGCGGTCCAGAGGCCGACCCAGGCGTAGCTCGGCAGGAAGGGGATCCCGAGCGACTCGCAGAGCGAGTAGAGGATGCCGATGAAGACGACGACCGGGCCGACCGAGCCGATGACCGTGAGGGGCTGGCCGCTGAGGAAGGCGTAGACGAAGCCGAGGACCGCCGTGCCGACGATGGTCTCCACGGCGCCGATCTGGTCGCCCGTGAACTCGGCGCTCAGGCCGCCGAAGGCGACGGCCGGCGCGAGGAGCGCGAAGAAGAGGTAGAAGACGCTGGCGAGGGTCTTGGGGTGGAGGCCGTCCGTGAAGTCGCTCGCGTAGACCTTCCCGCGGCGGCGGACGTCCTTCAGCAGGCCGCCGAAGAGCTTGCCCGAGGGGGAGAGCTCGGGCGGGACGTCGTCGAAGCTGATCGAGGGGGGCGTCTCGACGAACTCGAGGTAGCGCTCGTAGACCTCGAGGAGCTGGTCCTCGGTGGTCGCGCCGAAGGCGTCGCCGCTGAAGCGGTCGTCGACGAGCATCCAGCCGAAGGGCTCGAGCTCCTCGTCGGTCGGGTCTTCGACGCGATCCGGGCCGGCGACGATCCAGAGGAAGTGGAGCTCCGCGCGGTCGCGGGCGGGGATGCGCCCCTCGAGGCGGAGGAGCGCGCAGTGGGCCTCGCCCTCGCCGGCGTGGGCGACGCGGAGGACGCCGACGCCGTGGCCGAGGTCCTCCGGGAGGGCGAGGGCGCCGGAGGCGATGCGCTGCTCGATGGCGGCGCGCTGGGCGGCGGGGAGCGCGTGATGCTCCTCCCAGAGGTCGAGGGAGAGGCGGACGAGGGCGGGCAGCTCGGTCTCGGCGACGTCGAGGACGACCTCGCTCTCGTGGAGGGTCTTGTGCGTGGGCACGAAGGGGGCGGTGTAGGAAAGGGTGGGTGCAGCGTCGAGGGGTTTTCTCGTACGAACGGCTCGGGAAAGCCTTCGGTTCGCGCGGACCGTCCCGCGTCTCGCGCTCCCGCCACGTCGGGAGCCCCCTCCGAGGCTTCGGGCGTGCGAGTCCACCCGCACGGGGGACGAGACGGGGGACGAGACAGGGGACGAGACGGCTCCCGCGTCGACGCGGCGAGGGCGAGCCGTCGGCCGGGATGCTCGCGCGAGGGGTAGGATCGCCCGACGATGACCGACGCCCCTCTCCCCGACTGCCCGGCCGCGCTCCTCGGCTTCTGGGTCGCCGAGGACGCGAGCAAGTCCCTCCGCGTCGCGCGTGAGGGCGAGGGCGAGCTCCGCGTGAGCGTCTGGCGCGGGCTGGGGCCCGAGGCACACATCGAGGCGCGGCCCACCCGCTGGCATCCGCCCTCCCTCGCGCACGCCGAGAGCGCGAACGCCCGGCGGCGCCTCGGCTACCTGCAGGTCGAGCTCGGCGCCCCGGGGCTCGGGACGACCTACGACCTGCTGGTCGGCTGGCCGAGCCCGGCCGAGACCGGCTACCAGTGGATCGCCGCGCCCCCCGACGCCGAGCGCGCCGACCTCCGCCTCTTCCCCGAAGGCGGCGCGAGCTTCCACGAGGCGGTCCTCGGCGTCTGGGACGACTTCGTCGAGGACGAGCGCGAGCGGGAGCAGGGCTGGCTCGAGCCGCTCTCCACCTACCGCCCGGCGACGCCAGCCGAGGCAGCGCAGCTGGCGCGCCTCGGCCGGCCACGCGCCTGAGCCTGCGGGAAGCGCTCGCGGTCGTCTCCCCCGGCGCGCGGACGGTACGCTCGGACCGTGCTCGTTCGACTCGCGCCGTCCGTCCTCGTCGTCTCCCTGCTCGCCTGCAGCGCTCCGAGCTCCACGGAGGCGCCTCCCGAAGCCACCTCCGGTGCCGCGCGCGCCGAGGACGACACCGGAGGCGGCGAGACCCCACGCGCCCGCAACGACGACGCCGAGCCGGCCCCTTCCTCCGCCGATCGGGAAGCGCCCCGGGAGCCCACGGAGGAGGCCGCCGACCCGGAGCCGAGCCCGCGCGCCGGACCGGGCGCCGACCCGGAGCCGAGCCCGGGCGCCGAGCCCCGCGCCGCGTCGGAGTCGAGCCCGGACGCCGAGCCCTCGGAAGGCGGCACGTCGGGCGAGAGCGGCCCCGAAGCCGAGGCCGCCCCGCTCGTGGCCGGCCCCCCCACCCCCCTGACCCTCGCCTGCGGACGCGCGCCCAGTGCACAACGGCCGGTGCCCATCGATGCACATGAGTACACCTCGAACGCAGCGGCCGTAGTAGGTTGGCTTCATGGTCACGCTCGAACACATCGCCACCGCCGAGCTGGGCGGTGAGGCCTTTCCCACGCGGCTCGCCACCAGCCCGGACGGCCAACGGGTCGTCGCCCTGCGCGGCACGGCCATCGTCTTCGACCGGGCCCTCCGCCGCGTCGGCGAGGCGAACCTGGGCGGACCCCATGCCCCGGCCGTCGCGCTCACGGCGCTGGACGAAGGCTTCGTCGTGATGTCCGAGGAGCACCTCACGCGCTGGAGCTTCGAGGGGGAGCTCCAGGCCCAGCTCGACATCGAGCCCTGGGGCGCGGGGCTCCAAGGGGCGCTCGCCCGGGCGCATGGGCGCCTCTGGTCGGTTCACCTCCCCGAGGGCGCCCCCGAGAGCGGTCTCCCTTGGGTGCTCGCGATGCACGACCCGGAGACGCTCGCTGTCCGCGTCGAGATCGATCTCGGCCACACCGAGGCAACCCACTTCGCGCTCCACGAGGCGAGCCCCGGCGTGCTCGGGATCGACCTCTACCAGGCGCCCGACTACATCGGCACGCTCACGCTGCCTCTCGAGGAGGACGGCGAGCTCTCGGAGCCCGTGCACCGCCCCGAGGACATCGGCGATGTCCACGGCTACCTGGGAGAGCGGCTACTCGGGCGGACGCCGTGGGAGCTGGTGCTCGCGGACGCCGAGAGCGGCGACACGCTGGGGCGGAGCAAGCTCGAGGAGGTGTTCGGCGCCGGGCCCGACGGGAGCGCGCTGGACGACCTGGAGCGAGGCTGGCTCGATCCCCATGGCCGCGTGCTCATCCACACCCGCTCCGGCTTCGTCGGCGAGCTCGTGCAGGACGGAGCGGCGCTCCGCTTCGAGCGCTGGGAGCTGGAAGGGCTCGAGGTCCAGCGGGAGAGCATGCGCGTGACCGGCACCGGCGGGCGCACCCACACGATCGAGCCCGAGACGACCCGGGCCTGCGCCGTCCAGCCCCTCGGCGCGGATGCCCTCGTCGCCGAGCTCTTCGCGCAGCGCGGCGACCATCCGCAGCCCGCCCAGCTCATGACCTGGAAGCTCCCGCCCGCCTGACCCCCGAGCCCCGCTCCGTGGATGGGCCTTCCCGCGCCAGCCCGCCCCGTTCGAGGGCGAGCCCGACCGCGTGCGATTTGCCCTTGCGGACGACCGCATTCGGTCGTACCACTGCCAGTCCCAGGCGGGCGTAACTCAGTTGGTAGAGTGTCAGCTTCCCAAGCTGAATGTCGCCGGTTCGAGCCCGGTCGCCCGCTCCCAGATACACGGACCACGCAGAGCTGAGCCAAGGCTCAGGCCAGGTTCACCTCAGAGAAACCAGCCCGGTTGGCGTCTTCGCCCGCCGGGCTTTCTCGTCCGTCCTGGTCGGTGACGGCGGCGGGTTGCGCTCAGGCCGGGCTGACGTGCCAGTTCTGGACGGGGAGCGGGTCGGTGATCCAGCGGGCGCAGGCTTCGCGGGTGGCTTCGGGGGAGAGGACGCCGTCCTCGCCGAGGACCAGGAGCTTGGCCTCGCAGAGGGTGTGGACGCGCTCGCCGACGAGCAGGTGGGACTCGAAGACGACCAGGCGGCCGTCGATGCGGACGAGGCGCGTGTCCATCTCGAAGCGCTGGAGCGGCTTGAGCTCGCGGCGGTAGACGAGGCGCTGCTCGCCGACGACGGGGCGGAGGCCTTCGGCGCGGAAGTGGGCGAAGAGGCCCGAGCGGAGGACGAGGTCCATCCGGCCCTCCTCCATGACGAGGGCGTAGGCGGCCTGGTTCATGTGGCCGTTGATGTCGACGTCGCCCAGGCGGACGCGCCGGTTCAGCCGGGAGACGAGCGCCCCGTCGCGCCGGCGCGACGAGCGGACGGCGACCGGGAGCATGCGAGCGACGTAGGCGAGCATGGGCGCATGCCTACCCGCTGAGGCGGCGCGGCTCCAGACGGCCGGCTCGAACCGCCGACCTCGAGCCGGTTGGCCGCTCGGTGCCCTCCTCCGGGGGCGCCCCGTCTCGATGGGCCTCGCACGACCGCCGAGTCGCGGCGCTGACAGGATCAGGCATGGGAACGCGAGGATCGGGCCTTCCCTCCTGGCACCCGCCCCGCTACTCGTGGTGCAGTCGGGCGCCGGCCTCGCCGCGGCCCGGGAAGGCCACCGATGAAGACCCTCGCCCCCCTCCTCGAAGAGCTCCGCAAGTCCATCGGCTCCTCGCGGACCTCGGGCGTCGCCCCCACGGGCGTCCCGGGCGCGACCTTCTTCTGGAACGACGAGCCGCTCCGGCGCGCGCCCCTGCTCTACGACACGGGCCTCGTCATCATCGGCCAGGGCCGCAAGGTCGGCTACCTCGGCGGTCGCCGGTTCCAGTACGACGCCGACACCTGCCTGGTCCTCGGCGTCCCCGTCCCCTTCGAGTGCGAGGTCCACGTGGACGGCGGCCCGCTCCTCGGCGTCCGCATCGACATCGACCTCACCGTCCTCAGCCGCCTGGTCGTCCGCTTCGGCCCGCAGCTCCAGCTCGAGCGCGCCGACGCTTCCTCGGCTCATCCCGGCGTGCAGCCCCTGCCCATGAAGGGCGAGCTCCTCGCCGCCACTGCCCGGCTGATCGAGAGCCTCCAGGACCCCATGGACCGCGAGGTCGTCGGCCCGGCGGCCCTCGAGGAGATCCTCTACCGCGTCCTCCGGAGCGAACACGGTCGCGTGCTCTACGACCTCACGCAGCACCACACGCACTACTCGACGATCTCCCGCGCCCTCGAGCGCATGCACCGAGACTACCGCGAGAGCCTGAACGTCGAGGAGCTGGCCCGGGAGAGCGGCATGAGCGCGTCCTCCTTTCACCGGGCCTTCAAGGCGGTGACCGGCGAGTCGCCGCTCCAGTACCTGAAGAAGACCCGGCTGCTGAAGGCCAAGGCGGCGCTCGTCTTCGAGGGCATGCGCGTCGAAGAGGCCGCCTACGAGGTGGGCTACGCGAGCCCCTCGCAGTTCAGCCGCGAGTTCAAGCGCTACTTCCAGGTGCCCCCCTCGGAGGCGCAGAGCCTCCCCTATAGCGACGCTCCCTGAGCGGCGGCGCGCCCCTCCGTTCGACGCGCCGAAGAGAGGATCGGGCATGCCTTTGGGAGGAACCGCCATTCCCGTCGGCGGCTGCGAAGGACATGGTTCTCGAGAGGCGACTCCGGCAGACCCCTTCGCCGGCCACGCCCCCCCCGAGAGGAGCCCTCCCATGAGCGACGAGAAGAAGACCCCCTCCACCGCCGCGCGCGACGCCTTCGGCGACTTCGCCCCCAAGCTCGTGGAGCTCACCGACCGCGTGCTCTTCGACGACGTCTGGGCCCGCTCGGAGCTCGGCCCGCGCGACCGGAGCCTCATCACCTGCGCCGCGCTGGTGGCGACGGGCAAGACGGAGCAGCTCCGCTTCCACTTCCCGAAGGCTCTCGCCAACGGCGTGACCGAGGAGGAGCTGATCGAGCTCGTCACGCACCTCGCCTTCTACGCCGGCTGGCCGAGCGCCATGTCCGCCGCCCTCCTCGCCAAGGAGCTCTTCGAGAAGAGCGCCGACGCAGAGGAGTGAGCCCCGTCGCCGCCGCGCGCGGGCCGGCCGTATCCGGGCCGCCCGCGACCCACCTCTTCGAAGCGAAACGCTCCCCACCCGCCGCGGGCTCGAGGTGGGGGTACGACTCCGACCGCCCCCATGACGTTCCCGATCCGACTCATCACCAGCGCGGGCGTGCTCGAGGCCACGCTCGTCGAGAGCTTGGCGACGCGCGACCTGTTGGCGCTGCTGCCCCTCGAGCTCACGCTCCGCGACTACGCGGGCACGGAGAAGGTGAGTGACCTGCCACGGCGCCTCGCGATCGAGGACGCACCGGCCGGCGTGAAGCCCGAGGTCGGCGACCTCACCTACTACGCGCCCTGGGGAAACCTGGCGATCTTCTACCGGGACTTCGGGTACGCGAAGGGTCTCGTGAAGCTGGGCCGGATCGACTCGGGGCTCGAGCTGCTGAGCGGCGCGGATGGACTCCCCCTCCGCGTCGAGAGGGCGGAGCCCCCCGTCACGTAGCGGGGCATCGCCTCGGACGTGGCACTCTCTTCGGGATGGGCGAGGACGGGCTGGGCGAGGAAGGGCTGGGCGAGAGCGAGCTGGGCGAGAGCGAGCTGGGCGCGGCCCTGCGGGCGCTGGCGAGGGAGATGAACGAGGCGGCGGGCCGCGGGCTCCCCGAGCTCTCGCCGCCGCCCTCCTTCGCGGTGCGCGGGGGCGGGGCGGCTGCGCGCTTCGTGATCACGACGGACAACGGAGGCGGGGCCGAGACGAGCCACCCGATCGAGCGGGTGATCGAGGTGCGCTGGGGCGGGGCGGCGGTGTCGCTCCGGGAGCCGTCGGGCGAGCTGGAGCTCGAGGGCGTGACGGGAGCAGAGGCGCTCGCGCGGCTCCGCGCGATCTGCGTGGCCGCGCTGCCGGACGAGACGCTGGGCTGAGCGCAGCCTACGCGGGCTTCTTCGCGACCAGGAAGGCCACGAGCTTCGCGGCGCCGACGTCCTTCTCCTCGACCTCGACGAAGCCGGCGCGGCGCATGTCCGCGAAGACGGTCTGCCGGTCGTAGGAGTGGACGACGGGCGCCTTGCCGAACCAGCGCATCACGGTGATGAGCGCGCCGTAGGGCACCCAGCTCTCGCCGAGGCAGACGTTCGAGGAGATGAGCACGCCCCCCGGCTTCAGGAGCGCGAAGAGGCGCGCGAGGGCCGCCCGCCGATCGTCGACCAGGTGGAGGACGCTGTAGGCCCAGGCGGCGTCGAAGCTCGCCGGCGCGAGCTCGCTGGCTCCCTCGAGCGTGGCCCGCTCGAAGGTCACGTTCTCGACGCCGGCGGCCACGCGCTTCGCCTCGGCGATGCGCAGCATCTCGGCCGACACGTCGAGGGCGTGGATGTGACCGGCGGCCGGTGCCATCTCGAGCGCGAGCGAGCCGGTGCCGCAGCCGATCTCGAGGACCTTCGAGTCGCGCCGAAGGTGTCCGAGCGTGATGGCCTTCTTGCGCTCGAAGGCGGGCACGTCCCCCACGGGGCGAGCGGCGTACTTCTCGGCGACGGAATCCCAGAAGCTCGGATCGGTGGTCATGGCGGTCATCTCTCGGCTCCTCTCCAGGGGGGCGCGGGATGCGCCTCAGCTGCTCCCGGAGCCTACGGAGCCCTCGTCCTTCGCGCTCGGACCGCTTTCGGGACCCATCGGTGCAGCCTCGCTCCACCCCTCACTCCCCGCGCCGAGCGGCTCGGCGCCCTGTCCCGCCGCCTGCCCTGCCTGCCCTGACGCCTGCCCTGCGAAGAGCGCCTCCCGCTCGCGGAAGGCCGCCGTGACGACCTCGCGGGCCGCCTGGAGCCGGGCGTTGTCGCGCAGGTCCGGGTGGCTCAGGAGCCAGAAGTCGCCGAGGTGGCGCACGTCCGGCCGCGTCAGGCGGCGGAGCGCCGGATCGGGATCGCCGACGTAGGTCGGGATCATGGCGATGCCGAGGCCCTCCATGGCCGCCTGGCGGACGACGGAGATGGACCCGAAGGCCCCCCAGATGGGCAGCTCGGGGTAGCTCGACGACGCGACCATCTGCGCGACGAGGCGCTCCCGCTCCGAGCCGAGCCAGCGCGCCCCCTCCCCGCCCCGCTCCGGGTCGAGCCGCGCGAGGTGCGCGACGCCGGCGTAGCTGGCCACCACGATGGGCGCGACCTTGCGCCCGAGCAGGTGCTCCGGCGGGGTCGCGTCCACGGCCACGGCGCGGAGGGCGATGTCGGCCTCGCGCCGGGAGAGGTCGAGGTTGCGCCCCTCGGTGTCGATCTCGATGGAGATGCCCGGGTGGCGCCGGCAGAGCTCGGCGAGCGCGCGGAGCACGAGGCGCGCGACCCAGGCGTCGGTGCAGGTCACGCGCACGGGGCCCTCGAGGCGCGCGTCCTGGCCGACGACGCCCCGCTCGAGCGCGGCCATCTCACGCTCCACGCGCTCGGCGCCCGGGAGCATCTGCCGCCCGGCGTCCGTGAGCGCGTAGCCGTCCCGGTGCCGGTCGAAGAGCCGCACGCCGAGCTGGGCCTCGAGCGCGTCGACGCGCCGCGCCACCGTCGAGTGGCTGACGCCGAGCGCCGAGCCGGCCGCGCGTACGGCGCCGTGGCGCGCGAGCGCGAGGAAGAAGCGCACGTCGTCCCAGTCCACTGCGCGAGCATACTCCCGCGGCCCGACCCGTCGATGGAGCTCGGCGTCCGGTCGCGGGGCGCCGCGCTCGGCCTCGGCGAAGGAGGCGCCCGCTTCTCTCCTCGACTCCCGCCGCGCCCCGCCGACCGAGCCGCCTTCGTCCCCCCGTCGGAGACGCCGCCCCGCCGCGCCGGCGCCCTCGGGCTCAGCCCGCCACGGCCGGTCGCGCGGCCGTGGCGGCCTCGTTCGCGCGACGCGGGCGCGCGGAGGGGCGCGTGAAGACGAGCGCGCCGTCGTCCACGCGGCGGAGCTTCATCAGCAGGATGTCCATCAGGTAGTTCTGATAGAGGCGCCAGGGCGAGCGGTCGCCCTGCCGGGGCAGCGTGTGGATCGCGCGCTGGATGTAGCCGGAGCTCAGGTTCAGGAAGGGGCCTCCGTCGCCGACGCCCTGCGTGTTCCGCGGCGTGCAGATGGCCGCGCCGCGCGCGTCCGCCTGCTGGATGACCCGGCAGAAGAAGTCGAGGATCAGGTCGGCCTTCAGCGTCCAGGACGAGTTGGTGTAGCCGAAGACCATCGCCAGGTTCGGCACGTCCTCGAGCATGGCGCCCTTGTAGTAGAGCTTCTCGGCGAGGTTCACGGGCTCGCCGTCGACCTCCAGCTCGGCGCCGCCGAGCACCTGCACGCGGAGGCCGGTCGCCGTCACGACGATGTCCGCCTCGAGCTCCCGGCCGGACTTCAGGAGGACGCCCTTCTCCGTGAAGCGCTCGATGTGGTCGGTGACGACGGAGGCGCGCCCCTCGCGGAGCACCTCGAACATGTCGCCATCGGGCACGGCGCAGAGCCGCTCGTCCCACGGGTCGTAGCGCGGCGTGAAGTGCGCCATGTCCACCGAGCCCTCGAGCGCCTCCTCGACCTGCCCCTGGATGAAGCGGCGCGCCCGGTCCGGGAAGCGCTGCGTGAACTCGTAGAAGCCCATGCCCATGAGCACGCGGCCCACCCGCGCGATCGAGTAGACGGTCTTCTCCGGGAGCACGCGCCGGAGCCGATTGAGCAGCGCGCCCTTCTTCGGCACGGAGACCATGTAGGTCGGCGAGCGCTGGAGCATCACGACGTGCTCGGCCTTCTCCGCGAGCGCGGGCACGAGCGTCACGGCCGTCGCGCCGCTGCCGATGACCACGACGCGCTTGCCCGCGTAGTCGAGGTCCTCGGGCCAGTGCTGCGGGTGGACGAGGGTCCCGCCGAAGTCCTCGCGGCCCTCGAACTCGGGCGTGTGGCCCTTCTCGTAGTCGTAGTAGCCGGCCGCGCAGATCACGTACTGGCTGCGGAGCGTGAAGGTCTCGCCGGTGTCGCGCCGCTTCACGCGCACCTCCCAGCGCGCGTCGGCGCTCGACCAGCTCAGGCCGAGCACCTCGTGGTGGTAGCGGATCTTCTCCTCGATCCGGTACTCGCGCGCCGTCTCCTGGATGTAGGAGAGGATGTCGCCCCCCTCCGCGATGGCGTCCGGGTTCGACCAGGGCTTGAAGGCGTAGCCGAGGGTGTACATGTCCGAATCGGAGCGGATGCCCGGGTAGCGGAAGAGGTCCCAGGTGCCGCCCATGGCGCCGCGCATCTCGAGGAGCGCGAAGCTCTTGCCGGGGCACTTGGTCGAGAGGTGCACGGCGGCGCCGACGCCGGAGAGGCCGGCGCCGATGATCAGGACGTCGAGGTGCTCGCGGCTCATGCGGATCTCCAATCGGCGGGCGCGCGGGCCGGGGCTCTCCTCGAGCCCGCGAACGGGCCTCGCGCCATGGTTCCAGCGTAAGCGGCGGCGGGCGCCCCCACGAGGTCGGGAGCGGACTGAATTCTTGTCATTGATGGCCACGGGCGGCCGAAGTGGCCTCGCCATCGGGGCAGGAGCGCCGAGAAAGCCGAGAGGTTTCGCGTCGAGTTGTCAGCAGCGGCCAGCTCTCGCATCCTCGGATCGGTCGACATGGGGGACAGCGACGAGTGGAGGCGATGGTTCGTGCCGGGGGTGGTGCCGCTCACGGTGCTGGACATCGCGGCCGAGCGCGGGCTCTCGCCGGCCACGCTCCTCGCCCGCGCGAACGTCACCGTGCCGCCGAGCGAGCTCTTCGAGGCGGGCCTCACGCTCGGCCAGCAGGCGGACCTGGTGGAGGTCGTGGCGGAGGCGCTCGGTGATCCGCGCCTCGGCTTCGAGATCGGCTGGCGCCTCCCGCCCACGGCCCTCGGGAGCGTCGGCTACGCCATCCTCTCGAGCGCGACCGTCACCGAGGCGCTCGAGCTCCTGCAGCGCTTCTGGCACCTGGTCGGGCGGGCCACGTCGATCACCCTGGACACGGCCGGCGAGACCGGCAGCGTGACCCTCGACGTGCGCGTGCCGATGGACGCGGAGGGCACGGCGCTGATCAAGGAGATCACCCTGGTCAGCATGGTGCGCGGCGTCCGCGGTCTGGCCCCCGGCGCGGAGGAGGCGCTGGAGGTCTGGTTCGACTTCCCGGAGCCGCCCCAGGGCGCCTGGGTGCGCGAGCGCCTCGGCCGCGTGCGCTGGGACATGCCGGCCTGCCAGCTCCGCTTCCCGACGGCGCTCCTCGACACGAAGCTGCCCATGTCGAACCCCGTCGGGCTCCGCGCGGCGGTCGCCTGGTGCGAGCGGGAGGAGCGGCTGCGGGGCATGGCCGACGGGCGCGTGACGGCGCGCGTGCAGTCGGATCTCCAGCCGGGGCCGGAGGGCTACCCCTCGCTCGACCAGATGGCGCGCCGGCTCGGCATGGCGCCCCGGACGCTGCGTCGGCACCTGGGCAAGGAGGGGACGCGCTACTCGGACCTCCTCGAGGCGGCGCGGCGGCGGGACGCGCTGCGGCTCCTCGACAACCGGGCGCTCACGGCGCAGGAGGTCGCGGAGATGCTCGGCTACCGGGACGCGGCGAACTTCACGCGCGCGTTCCGGCGCTGGACCGGGCAGACGCCGAGCCAGTACCGGGCGGCCACGGCGGAGGGCGACGACCCCGGCTGAGCGCGGGGCGCGGGACGTCGGAGGGACGCATCGGAGCGACGCATCGGAGCCGGGCCTCGGGGACGGTCCGGGGGGCACCGACGACCGACGGCGCGCTCTCGGGACGACACCGGCGCGGACAGCTACGCGGCCGCGGCCTTCGGCCCGCCGAGCCAGCGCGCCTTGGCCCGCCGCACCAGCTCGCGGTTGTCGTGCTCGGAGGGGTGGAAGCCGCGCCGGTAGTAGCGCAGGTACTGGGGGATCACCTTCCGGAAGAGGCCGGGCTTGCCCCAGAGCACGTTGAGCGCCTTCAGCGCGGCGCGCGGCTCGAAGACCCGGCCCGTGGCGCGCAGGAGGATGGCCGCGCGGGCCACGTTCATCGCGATGAAGATGACGGTCACGAAGGCCATCACGCGGAGCCGGAGCGCCTCGTCACCGACCGCCTCCTCGTACACGTCGAAGGCGACCGAGCGGTGCTCGACCTCCTCGATGGCGTGCCAGACCCAGAGCCGGGCGACCTCCGGGCTCATCTTCTCCGTGATCTCCGGGTGGGCGAGGAGGGCCTCGGCGAGGATGGCCGTGAAGTGCTCGAGGGCGGCCGTGCGGGCGAGGTTGCCCGCGGGCCCGGAGACCTCCTGGATGCGCTCGACGCGGCGCGTGACCCACTCCTCCATCGGCGTCGCGGGGAGGCCCCGGGAGTCGAGGAAGCGGTTGAAGGCGAGGTGCTCCTTGGTGTGGTTCGCCTCCTGGCCGACGAAGGCGCGCACGGCCTCGCGGAGCGCCGGGTCGTCGACCTGGTCGAGGAAGTGGCGGACGCTGCGGATGAAGTAGCGCTCGCCCGGCGGGAAGGAGACGGCGAGGGCCGTCATGATCGCCGTGAGGTAGGGGTTGTCGTCGAACCAGCAGGTGGGCGTGGACTCGTCGAAGGTGAAGTCCATGCGGCGCACCGCGATGGGCTCGTCGTGGGGGTGTCGGGAGCTCGCCTCGATCATCGCCTTCGATCGTAGGCAGGGCCGCGGGGCGCGGAAAGGGCGAGGTCGGACAGATCGCTTGTCATGGACGGACGGCGCGGTGGCCACGGGGAGACGATCGGCTCGCGCGCTCGGAGCGCGGCGCGCTAGCCGCGCCTCCGCGTCGGCGGCGGCGAGGCGAAGATCCTGCCCGGCCCTGCCCGTGGGCCCCCGACGGCTACGCGAGCGCGTCCTCGAGGCCGCTGTCGCGCACGAAGAGGCACGTGCCCCGGGCCCGCGCGCGGAGCCGCGCGACGAGCTGCGCGTCGGGCACCTCCTCGCTCAGGCCGATGAGCGCGAGGTCGTCCGGCGCCTGGAGGTCGAGCGCTTCCTCGAAGGGCCCGACGTGCACGGTGCGCGTCGTCGCCCGCGGCAGGCGCGTGAGCTCGACCAACTCCTCGAGGTAGGCGCGCGCGGCCTTCTCCCAGCTCGGGTCCTCGATGGCGCAGACGAGCTCGAGGGACGCGCCCTTCCAGCGCCGGGTCAGGAGATAGGCGAGGAGCACCTTCAGGTGGAGGTTGATGTGCCGCGAGACGGCGACGACCGACCAGAGCCCGGGCTGCGGCCGCACGTAGACACGGACCCGCCTCGGGGGCGTGGAGGCACCGGGCTCGGGCACGGCGACGACGGCGCCGAGGCCCAGCTCCCGGGCGTGGGCGAGGGGCGCGGCGAAGGCCGGATCGAGGGAGCCGTCCGAGTGCACGAAGAGGACGTTCGGGTGCATGACCGCGCTCTCGAGCGTCTGCATGGCGTGGACGATGGCGCGGCCGATGGCCTCCGGGGTCGACCCCGCCTCGAGCACGCTCACGCTGGTCGCGGCGCCCTCGGCCTCGAGCTCGCCGGCGAAGGCCTCGAGGCGCTCGTGGAGCGACGCCCGCTCGCTGGCGCCGCCCACGCCGAGGAGGGACACCGAGCCGTGCGGGACGGTGAGGTCGACGACGAGGTCCCCCTGCTCGCGGGAGACCTCCACGTTGGTCACCGGGAGGAGGAGGTTCGCCTTCCAGGCGCGCGCCTGGCCGCCGGGGAGCCGGCGCGTGCGCCGGGCGGCCCACTCGGCGAGCGTGAGGAAGAGGCCGCTCCGCACGTCGCCTCCGCGCGGCGGGATGTGCCGCCGGGAGAGCACGCCGAAGACCAGCCCGACGAGCGCGATGGAGACCAGGCTGAAGGTCGCGTTCACGACGAACATGACGAAGACGGCGCCCACGGCCCCGAAGAGGGGCACGGCCAGGGGGAGCCGGAAGCGCGGCCGGAAGCTGACGACGGCGAGGCGCTGCTCGAGGAGCACGACCACGTTGATCATCGCGTAGGTGATCAGGAAGAACATCGTGATCAGCGGCGCGATGGCGTTGAGGTCGCGGAGCATGAGGCAGGCGACGACGACGAGCGCGGTGAAGCCGAGGGCGGCGCGCGGCTCGGCGCCCTTGCGGCCGCGGAGCCGACGGTGGAAGGGCACGACCTCGTGGTCGGCGAGGGCGGCGAGGATGCGCGGGGCGCCGACGAGGGAGCTGAGCGCGCTCGAGAAGGTGGCGCCGAGGAGGCCGGCGAGGACGAGCGGGCCCCAGGCGGCGCGGTCGATGAGCACCGTGTAGTTCTCGCGGAGCTCCTCGGGGGGCGCGGCGATGGCGAGCCAGACGGCGACGCCGAGGTAGACGAGGGTGGCGAGGCCGACGGCGGAGAGGGTGCCGAGGGGGATGGCCTGGCTGGGCCGCCGGAGCTCGCCGCTCATGTTCGCGCCGGCCGTGACGCCGGTGACCGCCGGGAAGAAGACGGCGAAGACGGTCCAGTAGAGCGTGCCGCCGAGCGGATCGCTGGCGCGGCGCCACCACTCGATCTCGCCCTCGAGGGGGCGCACGGCGGCGCCGGCGAGGGCGCTGACGAGCGAGCCGACGATGAGCGCCATGACGACGAACTGGAGGCGCAGCGCGAGGGTGGCGCTCGCGAAGGCGATGAGGAGGATGACGCCGAAGGTGATGAGGTCGACGACGAGCGCCGGGTGCTCGGGGAAGATCCAGCGCCAGCCCTCGCGGAAGCCGAACACGTACATGGCGACGGCGCAGGCCTGCGAGAGGTAGAGGGGGATGCCGACGCTGCCGCCGAGCTCGAGGCCGAGGGAGCGGCGGATGATGGCGTAGGGGCCGCCGGGGCCGAGGCGGACGTTGGTGGCGACGGAGGCGAGGGAGAGGGCCGTGGCGATGGTGATCGCGGAGGCCAGGAGGATCACCGAGAAGGCGCCGAGGAGGCCGACCTGGCCGACGACCCAGCCCTCGCGCAGGAAGAGGATGACGCCGAGGATGGTGAGGAGCGTCGGCGTGAAGACGCCGTCGAAGGTGCCGAAGCGGCCCTCGGGCTCGCGGGGCGAGGCGGCCGGGACGCTCGGTTCGGTCACGCGCGCACCGCGGGGCGATGCGTGGGGCCGTGATCGCACGGGGCCTGTTCCATGGCGTGGGGCGAGCATACGCCAGCCGACCTCGCCGCGGGACGAGGGTGCGCGCGCTCACGGAGGGAGCCCTTTTGCGAGGCAGCGCGGGGCACTAACTTGCGGCGGTGAACCACGTGATGCGAAGCGGGGCCGCGGGCCCCTGGGCACTCGGCCTGGCCCTCTGCGCCGCCTGCCCGGAAGGCGGCGAGGGCTCGAACGGACCGGCGGCGACGACCTCCCGGGCGGAGCCCGACGATCGCTACGCCGCGGCGCGCGCGGCGATGGTGCAGCGGCAGGTGGCCGCCCGGGGCGTCGAGGACGAGCGCGTCCTGGCGGCGCTGCGGGCCGTGCCCCGGCACGAGCTGGTGCCGGAGGGGGCGCGCGACCTCGCCTACGAGGACCACCCGGTGAGCATCGGGCACGGGCAGACCATCAGCCAGCCCTACATCGTCGCGCTCATGACCGAGCTCTCGCACGTGGCCGATCTCGGCCCGGGGGCGAAGGTGCTCGAGATCGGGACCGGCTCCGGCTACCAGGCGGCGGTGCTCGCGGAGCTCGGCGCGCAGGTCTACTCGATCGAGATCGTCGAGGCGCTCGGGCAGCGGGCCCGGGCGGACCTCGAGCGGCTCGGCTACGCGGGGGCGCGGGCGAGCCGCCCGGGGCGCGTGCACCTGCGCATCGGGGACGGCTACGCCGGGTGGCCGAGCGAGGCGCCCTTCGACGCCATCGTGCTGACGGCGGCGCCGGCGGCGATCCCCGCGCCGCTGAAGGAGCAGCTGAAGGTCGGCGGGCGGCTCGTCGCTCCGGTGGGCGAACGCGTCCAGCAGCTCCGAGTGCTCACGCGCACCGTCGAGGGGTTCGCCTCCGAGGACGTGACGGCCGTGCGCTTCGTGCCCATGACCGGGCGCGCGCAGGAGTAGTCGCGCCCTTCGTGACCGAAGCCCCGGCCTGTCCCGGCTGGTGCCCGATCACGACCTGCGGTCGGTGATGCCGTCCGCCGTCCGCTTTCCGCCGTCCGGGCTGGCGCTCGCGTCGGCGGTCCATGCCGCTTCGCGGAGAGGGCGGGCAGGCATTGCAGCACGAGAATCGGGCGCGGGGATCACGACCTGCGGTCGGTGATGCGATCCGCCGTCCGCCGTCCGCCGTCCGGGCTGGCGCTCGCGTCGGCGGTCCATGCCGCTTCGCGGAGAGGGCGGGCAGGCATTGCAGCGCGAGAAGCGGGCGCGGGGATCACGACCTGCGGTCGGTGATGCGATCCGCCGTCCGCCGTCCGCTCTCCGGGCTGGCGCTCGCGTCGGCGGTCCATGCCGCTTCGCGGAGGGAGCGGGCGGGGATCGCAGCGCGACAAGCGGGCGCGGGGATCACGACCTTCGGTCGGTGATGTGATCCGCCGTCCGCTGTCCGGGCTGGCGCTCGCGTGGAAGGTCCATGCCGCTTCGCGGAGAGGGCGGGCAGGCATTGCAGCGCGAGAACCGGGCGCGGGGATCACGACCTGCGGTCGGTGATGCGATCCGCCGTCCGCCGTCCGCCGTCCGGGCTGGCGCTCGCGTGGAAGGTCCATGCCGCTTCGCGGAGAGGGCGGGCGGTGGCTGCAGCGCGCGACGCGTGTGCGGTGATCGCCACCGCCGGTCGCGCCGGATTGCACTGACGCAGAGCTCCGCTCTCAGGAGCTCGGGTCGGGGTCGTCGCGCTCGGCGAGGCGCGCGGCGATGGCGTCGGCGAGCCGGTCCGGGTGGAAGGGGTCGAGGCGGCGCCGCAGCAGGCCCTCCACGTCCTTCACCGTGTGCCCGACGATCGCGTCCACGAGGCGCTTCTCGTCGAAGCTCTCGCGGAGCAGGCGTCCCACGTGCTCGGTGGTCAGCCGCACGATGAGGTCGACGACGCGCTTCTCGTCGAAGCCCGCGCCCTCCTCCTGTTCGGCGAGGCGCGCCTCCAGCTCGGCGACCCGCGCCTCCAGCGCCGCGATGCGCTCCTTCTTGCTCATGGAGCCGAGGGTAGCGGCTCTTCGGGCGTGGGCGCAGGCCCGCTCGCCGCGGCGCTCGCCGCCTCGGCCCGCTCCCGCTCGCGCCGGAGCGCCCGCTCGGCCTCGTTCCGCCCGCGGATCGCGGCCTGGAGCTGCTCCTCGAAGCTCGCCGCCCGCGCGTCCGCCGCCGCCCGCCGCGCGCGCTCGGCGGCCACCTCGGCCTCCTTGGCGCTGATCGCGTCCTCGAGCGCGTCGACCCGCGCCCGGCTCTCGGCGACCTCGGCCCGCTCGCGCGCCACCTCGGCCTCGAGCGCCCCGACCCGCGCGCGCTCTCCGGCGAGCTCGGCGTCCCGCTCCTGCACGCTCGCGCGCGCCTCCTCGAGCGCCCGCGCCTTCTCTTCGAGCTCCGCCTCCCGCTCGGCGAGCCGCTCCCGCTCCCGCCGCAGCGTCGCGCGCGTCGTCGCCAGCTCGCTCTCGAGCTGCGCCCGCCCGAGCTGGGCCCGCTGGAGGTTCGCCCGGATGCGCTCGGCGTCCTCCTCCACGCGCTGCCGCTCGGCGGTGGTCGCCTCGAGATCCTCGCGCACGGCGGCCACCTCGAGCTGCGCCGCGCGCGCCTCGAGCCGGTTCCGCGCCGCGCGCGCGCGGAAGTGCATGACGATCGAGCCGGCCACGACGCCGAGCACGAGCACGGCCGGGATCAGCCAGCGGAGCAGGCGCCAGCGCCGCCGCCGCCGGTCCTCGGGCCGCGTGAGCACGGCGAGCTCCTGCACGAGCTCCTCGGACGTCGGGCGCTCGTCCGGATCGAGGCTCATCCAGCGCTTGAAGTGGGGCGCGAGGAAGCGGAGCGAGCGCGACTCGGGGAGCGGCGGGAGCTCCCGGGCGCGGCGCTCGATGAAGCTCTCGACGGCGCCGGCCGGCACGTCCTCCTGCGTCTCGGGCTCGAGCGCGTTGCGGAGCGCGAGCGCGAGCGCGAAGACGTCCGCCTTGCTGGTCACCCGCGGCTTGTTCTCCACGGAAGCGAACTGGGCGGCGACCTCGGGCGCGAAGTAGGTGGGCGTGCCCGCGACGAGCATCTCGGCCTCGGTCGCGGCGACGCCGAGGTCGATCAGCACCGGGAGGATCTTCTCCTCACCGACGGGGACCTCGGCGAGGAAGACGTTCTCGGGCTTCACGTCCTGGTGCCGGAGCCCGGCCCCGTGCACGGCGGCGAGGGCGCGCGCGAGGGCCTCGAAGATGCGGCGGGCTTCGGCGCGGGAGAGCGGCTCGCGCATCAGGCGCGACTCGAGCGTCTCGCCCTCGTACCAGGGCATGACGAACCAGAGGCGCCCCTCGTGCCAGCCGTGGTCCTTGAGCGAGACGACGCTCGGGTGGAAGACGGAAGCGAGGTGGCGCAGCTCGCGGAGCGCGGACTCGCGGGCCTCGCGCGAGTAGGAGGGCTGGTGGAGGAGCTTGACCGCGACCACGTGGCCGGGGACCTCCTCGTCCTCGGCGCGGTAGACGTCGCCGAAGGCGCCGGTGCCGACGCGGGCCTGGACCCGGTAGCGCTCGCCGACGACGGCGCCGGGCGGGAGGGGCTCGGGGCCGAGGGGGACGTCCTCGTCGCGCGTCCCGGGGACGGCGCCCTCGAGCGCGAAGGCCTCGAGGAGGAGCTCGCGGAGCCGATCGCCGGGCTGGAAGTGGACGAGCTCGGCGGCGCGGCGGGTGGCGCCGTGGAGCGCCTCGAGGACCTCCTCGACGGGCTGCTCGACGACGAAGGCGATCTCGTTCGGGCGGAGCTCGCGGGCGTGGCGGAGCTCGAGGAGCTCGGCCTGGGCCGGGCCGAGGCACTCACGGAGCGCCTCGAGGCGCGCGGCGCGGCGCGTGTCGCGGCCCGGGCGCCAGGGCAAGGCCCCCTCGCCGCGGTCCGACTGGGAGGCGATGCGGCGCGCGAGCCCGTAGAGCCGGGCGCGGATACCGGGGGGCGCGACGAGCTCGTCGCTCGCCTGGGCGGCGACGACCGCGCGGAGCTTCTCGAAGGCGCGCTCGGCCTCGTCGAGGCCCCCGAGGCGCACGGCGAGGTACTGGCGGAGGCCCTCGGCGTAGTGGCGGAGGGCGCGCCCGTGGAGGACGTCGACGATGGTATGAGCGCGGCCCGAGGCGGCGATGGAGCGGGCCGCGCGGGTCAGCAGGGGCAGCGGCTCGGCGCTCGAGAGCGCCCCGCCCTCGAGGGAGAGGAGGGGCGAGGGGCCCGAGGCGGGCGCGATCACGGTTCCGGCACTGCTCGAGGGCATGGCGCCCGCTCAGGGTGCCGAAGGCAGGCGAACGCACCAAGAAAGCCGCGAGCGGGGCGTCGGCGGGCGGTGCACGCGAGGAGCACGGTCGCGGCGGACGCGGTGCGCGGGCGCGGACGGAGCGCGCCGCCGAGCCGGGCACGCTCCCGCCGGGGGCGACGGCCTCCGCCGCCCTACTGCCGGAAGCGGGCGCGGCCGTGGACGGCCCGGAGCGCGTCCTCGCAGGCGTCCGGGCGCTCGTCGTCCCACTGCTCGAGGGGCAAGACGACGTCGCAGTCCAGGCCCGGCATGCGCAGGTGGAGCTGGCCGATGTTCTCTTCGCTCGTCGAGACGGAGGCGAGCTCGCAGCAGCCCGCCTCGGCGAGTCGGTCGTGGAGCGCCTCGAGCTCGGCCGGCGGCAGCCGCCGATCGACGGCGATGGTGGCGCCGCCCTCGATGTGCGCCTGGAAGAGGGAGCTCCCGTCCCGGTGCACGGTGAAGCTCTCGCTCCCCCAGCGGAGGTCCCGGACCTGCCAGTCGAGCACCACGTCCTCGTCCATGGGCTCGGGCCAGGTCGCGACTTGCCAGGCGGCGCTGGCCTGCTCCTCGTCCTCGCAGCCCGCCAGCGCGAGCGTCAGGGTGAGCGCGAAGCACGGGGCGAGGCGAGCGATCACGGCGCCGAGCCTACCAGGCGCCGCGCGCCCGCGCCGCCCGCTCGGGGGTCAGCTCGAGCGCCCGGCGAGCTGGCGACCGCCGAAGCGCGTCAGCAGCACGGCGCCGAAGCCGAGGGCCGCCAGGACGAAGGCGACGATGCCGCTCAGCCCGGGGACGAGCGAGACCAGGTAGAGCAGGAGGATGCCGACGCCGAGCTGGGCGACGGGCCGATCCTGGAGCGCGGGGATGGGGAGCGCGGCGCCGATGACCGAGGCCATGACGGCGATGCCGACGTAGACGCCGAGGAAGCCGCCGACGGCGACGATGATCGCGCCCGGGATGCCGATGACGGTGATCAGCAGCACCACGGTCAGGATGAGCGCGCCGAGCATGCCGAGGAGGCCGACGAAGCCCGAGCGCACGGGCGCCTTCACGATGGCCCGGGCGAGGTTCGCGTGGCGCTCGCGCATGGCGCCGAGGAGCACCAGGCCGAGCAGGAAGAGCAGCCCGTGCTTGGCCGCCGAGCCGAGCGCGCGGCGGACGAGGCCGCGGCCGTCGAAGGCAGCGGGGCGCGGCGTGCGGATGGGCGGGTGCGAGAGCTGCGCGCCGGCGGCGCTCTCGACCTCGCCGCCCATCGTGAGCATGCGACCCTCGACGCTCGCGCCCTCGGCGACCTCCACGTCGCCGCCCATGGTCAGGACGTCGCCGCGGATGACGCCGCCCGGCCGGACGCGCACGTCGCCGCCCATGGTCACGACGTTCTCGAAGACCTCGCCTTCGATGAGGGCGTCGCCGCCCATGGTCGCCACGGAGCGCACCTGCTCGCCGGCGGCGACGCGCACGTCGGCCCCGAAGGTCGTCCGATCGGAGAGGTCCGCCGGGGGCGTGGCCGGCGCGGGAGGCGGGCTGGGCGGCGCCGGGGACGCCCCTGGCACCGTACCGGGCGTGGGCACGTCGGGCGCCGCGGGAGGAGCGGGCGTCGCCGGGCTCGTCGGCGCCGCCGCGCTCGATGCCGCCGGGCGCACGACCAGCATGGCCCCGCTCCGCTCGACCGCGTAGCCGTCGTCGAGCACGGCGCCGAGCACCTCCCGGAGCGGCATGTCGCGCACGTGCAGGCTGACGGGCGCGTCCTCCTCGAGCCGGGCCACGAGGCCGAGCCCCGCCGCCTCGGCCGCGAGCCGGAGCACCTCGGAGGTCGGCTGCCCGTCCACGGAGACCGTCACCCGCTCGCCCTCGGGCCAGTCGCCCTCGAAGGCCTGCGCGTGCCCCACGCTCCCGGTGCCGACGACCGAGAGCGCCAGCAGCCCCGCGGCGGCCACGCTCCCGGCCCGGCCGCGCACCAGCGTGCGCACCGGCCAGACGAGCAGGAGCAAGCCGAAGGAGAGCGCGAGGGCGACCGTGCCCCAGCCGCCCGGCACGAGCTGCTCGACGAAGCGATCGACCGCGCCGAGGAGCGCGAGCACGCCCGCGCCGAGCGCCCAGATCTCCGCCGCCGTGGGCACCCCCACGGAGGCCAGCGTGAGCCCGCCCGTCAGCACGAGGCCGATCACCGCCGCGAGCCAGAGGCTCCGGCGCGAGGGCGCCACCGGGTGCGCCGCCAGCGCGTGGCGGACGAGCGCGTCCAGGTCCGGCTCCGGGGGCGCGCCGTGCTCGAGGGCCAGGCCGAGGTCGATGGAGAGCGCCCGGGCCTCGGCGACCTCGCCGCGCCACTCCTCGCGCTCGCCGAGGGCCGCGAGGAGGGCCTCGTCGACCAGGTCCTCCCGACCGTGGGCGAGCGCCTCCAGGGCCTCCTCCGGGAGGGCCTCGGGCATCGCGCCGTCGTCGGTGGGGCGCTGCTTCATCGCGCCTCCAGCGCCTTCCGGAGCCGCTTCCGGCCGCGATGCAGCCACGTCATCACCGTGCCCTTGGGGATCTCCAGGGTGTTCGCGATGTCTTCGTAGGAGGCGCCGTGCACGTGGAAGAGCACGATCGCCGACCGCATGCCCTCGGGCAAGGTCTCGAGGGCTTCGGCGAGGTCGGCGGCGTCGATGCGCGCGAGGGCGATGCGCTCGGGGCTCGGCGCGCGGGCCGGGGCCGAGGCGGCCTTCTCCTCGCCGTCGCGGGCGAAGGTGCCGCGCTCGAGCTTGCGGCGGCGGAGCCGGTCGCGGCAGACGTTCCGGGCGACCGTCAGCGCCCAGGTGCGGAAGGCGCCCTTCGCGGGGTCGTACTTCTCGAGGCGGGTGACGATCTTCTCGAGGGCCACCTGGGCGGCGTCCTGGCCATCGCGGGGGCCGGCCACGTGGTGGCAGAGCTTGTAGACGTCGCCGGCGTGCCGGCGGAGGAGCGCCTCGAGCGAAGGGCGGTCGCCCCGCTGCGCTCTCCGAACGAGGTCGGAGTCGCTCACCTCGGCGGGGACCGCGGTGGCGGGGGCGGGGCTCATGAGCGAGAGGATGCCGGAGATCGTGGACATGCGCGTTCAGAGAGGTGCTACGGGTGAGCCGGGGGGCGTATTTCAGGCGAGATTCGCGTGCGTTCGTGGGGACTTGGCGCTCAGGCCGGCTCCGCCGGGCTGGCACCGGGGCGGGCCGGGGCGCGGTAGGGGCCGGCGCCGCCGGGGGGCGTCGGGCGGGCGCCGGCGCGGGTGAGGAGGAGCGCCCCGAGGCCCCAGGCGGTCGCGAGGAAGAGGGCGAGGCCGCCGAAGAAGGGCACGAAGGAGGCGGCGAAGAGCACGCCCGTGCCGGCGGCGAGGCGGGCGGCGTCGCGGCGGCCGAGGCCCTCGAAGGGGAGGACGGCGCCGACGATGGAGACGGAGGCGGCGAGGCCGACGGTGGCGGTGGTCGCCAGGGCGAGGGCGCCGAGGGCAGCCAGGGGCAGGCCGAGGACGGTGATCGCCAGGACGCCGCAGGCGAGGCCGCCGCCGAGGAGGAGCGCGCCGCCCGCGAGGCCCGCGCGACCCGGGGTGCGGAGCATGGCGCCCTGGAGCGCCTCGAAGCGCTCGCGGCCGAGGGTCTGGAGCCCGAGGGCGAGGAGAAAGAGGAGCACGTAGGAGGCGAGCTTCGCCGCGAAACCGGCGAACGCGGCGCCGATGCCGCCGCTGGAGGCGTGTTCGAGGGCACGCGATCCGTCGCCGTCGATCTGCCCGTGCGGACCGAGGTGGAGGCGGCCGCCGTGGGTCTCGACGTCGCCTCGGATGCGGCCGTCGACCTGGACGTCGCCGCCGAAGGTCTCGACGTCGCCGCGGACGTCGCCGCGCACGACGAGGTCGCCGCCGGTGGTCACGACGTCGCCGTCGACGCGGCCGCCGACCGTGGCGTCGCCGCCGACGGTGACGAGGTCCCCGCGGACGTGGCCGTGAACGGTGGCGTCGCCGCCGCCGGTGAGCACGTCGTCGACGACGGCGTTCGCGGCGACGACCACGTCCTCGCCGAGGCGGACGAGGTCGTCGGCGGCGGCGAGGCGCGGGGCGGCGAGGAGCGGGAGGAGAACGGCGAGGGCGAGAGCGGGGCGCATCGGGGGTCCTTTCCGGCGGGGCAGTCGACCCCGCGCGGTGTCCCCCTACGACGCACCCTCGAGCCGCATTTCAGCCGCTCACGGCCGAGACCCCGTGCCCGTGCCCTTCTATGAGGCGGGTCAAGGGCAGCCTGCTGTTTTTCTTCTGGGCTAGGTCACGAGGACCTCGAGGTCGCTGGGGGTGGTGAGGGTTCCGATGAGCCTGC
>PABA01000164.1 GCA_002699025.1 Sandaracinus sp.
ACCACCAACACCACCGCCGGCGAGACCTGCGACGACGCCGGCGAGTCCGCGACCTGCGACGCCGACTGCTCGGCGGCCGAGTGCGGTGACGGCACCACCAACGCCACGGCCGGCGAGGACTGCGACGACGCCGGCGAGTCCGCGACCTGCAACGCCGATTGCTCCGCCGCGACGTGCGGCGACGGCACCGTCAACGCGATGGCCGGCGAGACCTGCGACGACGCCGGCGAGTCCGCCTCCTGCGACGCCGACTGCTCGGCCGCCGAGTGCGGTGATGGCGTGCAGAACACGATGGCTGGCGAGTCCTGCGACGACGGGAACACCGACGACGGCGACGGCTGCAACGCGAGCTGCGTGAGCGAGGTCTGCGGGAACGGGACGACGGACGCCGGCGAGGACTGCGACGACGAGGGTGAGTCCGCGACCTGCGACGAGGACTGCACGGCGGCCGTCTGCGGCGACGGCGTCACCAACGCCACCGCCGGCGAGGACTGCGACGACGAGGGCGAGAGCGCGACCTGCGACGCCGACTGCTCCGCCGCGACGTGCGGCGACGGGACCGTCAACGCCGCGGCCGGCGAGCTCTGCGACGACGGGAACACGGAGGCCGGCGACGGATGCGACGCGAGCTGCCTGACGGAGGTCGAGGACGCCGGGGTCGCCGAGGACGCCGGGGTCGGCGGCGGGGACGCGAGCGTCGGGAGCGACGCCGGGATGGGCGGCGCCGCCGGGGGCAGCGGCTGCGGCTGCTCGACCGTCGGCCGGCGGGGCCCGCTCGCGCCGCTCGGCCTCGGCCTGCTGGTCGTCGGGCTGATGCTGGTGCGGCGCCGCCGGCGTTGATGGGCGGGTCGGCTCCCCGCCGTCCGCCCCCGGGCGGCGCGCGGGGAGCCGCTCTGCGCCCCCGAGGTGAGGCCGAGCTTCCAGGCGGGCGCCGCCCGGACGTTGCGCGCGGGGAGTGTGGCGCGCGGGGAGCTGCTCAGCGCTGCCAGGTGAGGCCGAGCTTCCAGGCCGGCGCCGCGGGGACGTTCCGCGCGTAGGCGGCGCCGTCGACGCCGAAGCTCAGGCCGAAGCCGGCGCCGAGCTCGGCGAGCACCTCGACGCCGATGGAGAGGTACTCGACGCCGTCGCCGAGCCCGGCGATGCGCGGCGCGCCGCTGGAGGTGTCCGCGCCCCGGTCCTGCACGACGAGGAGACCGGCGACGCGGACGATCCACCAGAAGCGCTCGAGGAAGGGGCGGTCGATGCGCAGGCCGGTCTCGGCGCGGTAGGCGAGCTGGTCGCGGATGTCGGTGGGCGGCGGGAGGCTGGCGGGGGTGTCGCGCGGGGTGGTGCGGAGGACGTAGCCGAGCTCGGCCTGGACGAACTGCTGGACGCGGCGCCAGCCGAAGCCGTGGCCGGCGGCGAGCTTCAGGGCGACGTCGACCTCGCCGTCGCCCGTGGGGAGCAGATCGGCCGTGGTCTGGGAGAGCGGATCGCCGTCGGCCTCGGGGCTCGGGTCGCCGGTGGGGAGGCCGACCTGGAGGCCGAGGGAGAGGCGGAAGGGGGCCTCGAGGAGCCCCGTCCAGAGGCCGAGGCGGAGGTCACCGAGGCCGGTGGTGGCGCCCTGATCGACGAGGACCGAGCGGCGGAGGAGCTCACCGTCGAGGGTGGCCATGAGCCAGCGGTCGACGAGGCCGACCTCGCCGTAGAGGGCGAGGGTGTGCTGGCGGAAGTCGTTGATGGGGAGCGTGTCGCCGTCGGGGGCGTAGAAGCGGTCGGCGCGGATGACGCGGTAGGCGAGGCTGGCGAAGGCGCTGCCGGGCTCGCGGATCCACGCCTGGGCCTCGGCGCGGGTGGGGGCGGCGAGGGACGACGCGAGGACGGCGACGGCGAGCGCGGCGGCGGTGGTCGAGGGCAGGCGGCGCATCAGCGGGGCTCCAGGCGGGCGCGGGCGGTCTCGACGCCGAAGGGCTCGCAGTAGACGAAGACCCAGGCGGGCTCGGGGGGCGCCGCGAGGGGGACGGAGAAGGTGCCCGGGCCGCGGATCATGTCGGCGCCGAGGCGGGTCACGAGGGTGTCGGCGTCCGTCAGGGCGGTGCCGAGGCGGTCGCGGGAGGTGACGACGAGGGCCGGGCCGGGGACGGCAGCCGAGGCGAAGTCGTCCGAGAGGGTGAGGAGGAGCCCGCCGCCCTCGGCCGGGGCGAGGGTCACGCTGCCGGCCGCGTCGTAGCCGCCGCGCCCTTCGAAGGAGCCGACGAGCACCGGCGCCGGGGCGCTGGCGTCGAGGGGTGGGCTGGCGTCGAGGGGTGGGCCGGCGTCCAGGCCGGGGCCGCCATCCGCCGGCGACCCGGCGTCCTGCCCCGGCCGTCCCGCGTCCGCCTCGAGCGGCGCTCCCGCGTCCTCGGGCAGCGTCCCGGTCGCGTCCGCGGGCCGGAGGTCGGCGAAGCGCGCGTCGCAGGCCAGCAGGCCACACGCCGCAATGATTCCCATCCATCGTTGCACGAGACCCAATACCGCTGCGCGCCGCTCCCGTTACGGTTCGAGCCGATCCGGCGCACACGGCCCCGCGCCACGCCACTCATGGCACACGAGCGGCCGCCACACGCCAGCTCGTCCGAGTCCGCCGAGTGTCCGCAGGACGCCCCGGAGAGCCACCGAGTGACCCGCGGTCAGTTATTCTCGCCCCACGGCCGCGGCCCGCCCGCGAACCCGCCGCGAGCCGCCCCCGACACAGTCGAAACACGAATACATTCGACACCTTGCCTCCGCTCACCACGCGTCCGCAGGACTCCCAGGAGAGCCACCGAGTGACCCGCGGTCAGTTATTCTCGCCCCACGGCCGCGGCCCGCCCGCGAACGTGCCTCGAGCCGCCCCCGGCACAGTCGAAAAACGAATACATTCGCGCCTTTGCCTCTCCTCTCCACGCGTCCGCAGGACTCCCGGCACGGGCCTCGTCGACGCGTCCGCAGGACTCCCGGCGCAGGCCTCGTCGACGCGTCCGCAGGACTCCTGGCCACGGGCCTCGTCGACGCGTCCGCAGGAATCCCGGCACGGGCCTCGTCGACGCGTCCGCAGGACTCCCCGGCGCCGCGGGCCTCGTCGACGCGTCCGCAGGACTCCCGGCACGGGCCTCGTCGACGCGTCCGCAGGACTCCCGGGAGCGGAGCTGCCGGGGTTTGTCTTGACGATGTTAATTTAACGACGTAAACGATTCTCCATGGGGCGCCCCGTCCTCACCGACGAGCAGATCCACGCCTTCCGGGCCCGCGCCACGGACGCGGCGATGCGGCTCTTCGTGCGCGACGGCTACGGCGGCTTCTCCATCCGCGCCCTCGCCAAGGAGCTCGGCTGCAGCCACGCCACGCCCTACCGCTACTTCGAGGGCAAGGACGAGCTCTTCGCCGCCGTCCGCGCCGAGGGCTTCCGCCGCTTCACGGCCTTCCTCCGCGCCCGCCTCGAGGGCGTCGCCGAGCACGACGCGCGCCTCCGCGCCCTGGCGCACGGCTACTTCGACTTCGCCCGGCGAGAGCCCGAGGCCTTCGCGATCACCTTCGAGATGTCGCAGCCGAGCGAGGGCTGGGCCTTCGTCGACGAAGCGGCCGCCGAAGGCTGGGGCGTCCTCCACGAGGTCGTCGGCGGCGCGGCGGCGGCCGGCGTCCTCGAGGGCGAGGTGAACACGCTCGCCCACACCATGTGGGCGGGCATCCACGGCGTCGCCACCCTCCACGTCGCCGGCAAGCTCCGTATGGGGCGCACCGGCGAGGAGGTGGTCGCCCACATGATCGACGCGCTGATCCGCGCACACGCCCCGGCGGGGCAGGAGACGAAGCGATGAGCAAGACCCACGACGTGATCGTCATCGGCTCGGGCATCGGCGGCCTGGCCGCCGCCCTCACCTGCGCCCGCGCCCAACGCTCCGTGCTCCTCCTCGAGGCGGGCAAGCAGTTCGGCGGCTACACCAACCCCTTCGCCCGCCGCCACTTCCACTTCGACCCGGGCATCCACTACATCGGCGAAGCCGGCCCCGGCGGCGCCTTCCGCCACCTCCTCGACAAGCTCGGCCTCGACCACGTCGCCTTCTCCGAGCTCGATCCCGACGGCTTCGACCACTACGTCTTCCCCGGCTACGACGTGAAGAACTGCGTCGGCCTCGAGCGCTTCCGCGACCGCCTCGCCGCCGACGTCCCCGCCGAGCGCGACGCCCTCCACCGCTTCTTCCGCCTCCTCGCCGACGTCGATCGGGTCCTCCGCGAGGCCCCGCGGGTGCGCGACGCCGCCGGCCTCTGGCGCGTGCTCCGCCGCACCCCGGGCCTACTCCGCTGGTCCCGCGCGACCCTCGCCGAGCTCCTCGACCACTACTTCACGGATCCCCGCGTCAAGGCCGCCCTCGCCGGCCCCTGCGGCGACCTCGGCCTCCCGCCCGGCCGGCTCTCCGCGATCATGCACATGGGCCTGCTCACCCACTACTCGCGCGGCGCCTACTTCCCCCACGGCGGCAGCGGCGCGCTCCGCGACGCCTTCGTCGACGGCCTGAAGGAGGAGGGCGCGGTCCTGAAGCGGAACGCGCGCGTCGAGCGCATCCTCCACGAGGGCGGCCGCGTCACCGGCGTGCAGCTCGCGGACGGCTCGGTGCATCGCGGCCGCACGATCATCTCCAACGCCCAGGCGGGCGCCACCTACGAGATGGTCGGCCTCGAGCACCTCCGGCCCCGCCTCCGGAAGAAGCTCGCCGCCACCGAGCACAGCTACGCCTCCCTCATCCTCTTCATGGGCGTGGACGGCGAGCTCGACACGAGCGCCGTCGGGAGCAGCAACGTCTGGGCCTACGACACGCTCGACATCGACCAGGCCTTCGGCGAGGCCGCCATGGAGGACTGGCGCGAGTGCAGCTCGTACTTCCTGACCGTCCCCACCAACAAGGACCCGGACGGCGGCCTCGCGCCGGAGGGCATGCAGACCGTCGAGCTGGTCACCCTCTGCGCCGGCGAGCCCTTCCAGAAGTGGTTCGGCACCAAGACCAAGCGCCGCGGCGCCGAGTACGAAGCGCTGAAGGAGGAGATCGCCGAGCACTACCTCGGCCTCGCCGAGCGGCACCTGCCGGGCCTCCGCGATCACCTGGTCTTCCGCGAGGTCGCGACCCCGGCGACGAACGTCAGCTACACGCTCTCGGCCATGGGCAACATCTACGGCCCGGCGCACGGCCCCGGCCAGATCCCGCCCTTCCGCTTCGCCCCGAGGGCGCCCGTCGACGGCCTCTACCTCTGCGGCGCGAGCGTCATGAGCTGCGGGATCGTCCCCTGCGCGAGCAGCGGGCGGGACGCGGGCAAGATGGCGCTGAAGGAGCTCGAGGGACGGAGCGCCCGCGGCGTCGTGGGCGTGGCGACCCGGCTCGCCCGACGCCTCTCGCCGCCGGTGCGCGGCGAGCGGAAGCCCGCCCCCATCGAGGACGCCACGGCGAAGAAGCCCTCCCCGCGAGCCCACGCGTAGCGCCCCTTCGACGCTTCCTCGGCGCCGGGGGGAGAGGCGAGATCCACGCGCGCGGGAATATTCACGCGCGCCGCGCTTTTGCTCCCTCGGGCGCGGGCCGGGACCGGCGAGCTTCGCGGCCGGGAGGACGACCGTGGAGCGAGATCGTGTGGGCGCGGGCTGACGCCGCGTCGAGGGGTGGCGTCGGCCGAAGAGCCGGCGCCCGGAAGAGGCTCCGGCGGCTGGCGCTCGCCGCGCTGACGGCCGCCGGCGCGCTGGTCGCGTCCGCCGAGGCGGAGGCGCAGCCGCGCGCCCCCCAGTCGCAGGCGCCCCGCGGGCGCGTGGGCGTGAGCGGCGGACCGAGCTTCATCGGCATCGACCTCGACCTCCGCGTCAGCGAGCTCGCCGTGCTCTCCATGGGGCCGCGCGTCCGCGGCGCCGGCGTGCAGGACTTCACCTACCTCGACGTGGGCCTGGCGCTCGGCGTGGACGTCTACGTGCTCGGCCGCCCCTTCCGCGGCATGTGGATGCGCGTCGAGACGGAGGCGGCCTGGACCGTGGAGGTCGACCGGCCCCGAGACGCCTCGCTGCTCGGCAGTATCCTCGTCGGCTCGACCTGGACCATGGACAACGGCTTCAGCGCCTCGGCCGGCGCGGGCATCCGGACGGACCTCCTGGTCATGGGCAGACCCCAGCGCATCCGGTTGGATCTGACGCTGCGATTGTCGCTGGGCTTCGTATTCTGAGGGACGGAGCGGGCGCCCAGGGAATCCTGCCCTTGCCCTTGCCCTCGCCCCTGAGGGAGAGAGAGAAGCGGCGGGCGAGGAGCCACGAGCCTCGCGGGCACCGGACGGGGACTCCCCCCGTGGGTCGGGATGCTCTCCGCGTGGCGCCTTCCGCTCTCCGCGCCGTCGCTCGAGCGACGCGTTCTACTCCGATCCGCCCGCGGGTCGCTCGCTCGGCACGCGGCTGAGCACGAGGAGCGCGACGACGAAGAAGAGGCCGATCACGGAGATGGCGATGCGGTGGCTCCGCCCGGGGTTCGCCGGGTCCGCGAGCGCCTGACTGACGCCCCCGTAGACCAGCGGCCCGACGATCGCCGACGCCTTCCCGCTGAGCGCGAGGAAGCCCATGAACTCGCCCGCCCGGTCCGGCGGCGCGAGCGTCGCCATGAAGGCCCGGCTCGCGCTCTGGGTGGCGCCGATGACGACCGCCGCGACGATCGCCGCGGGCCAGAAGCCGGCCTTCGTCTGCGCCAGCACGGCGAAGACGATCACCGCCATCCAACCGATCAGGCTCAGCGCGATGGTGCGCTTGCCGCCGATCCGGTCGAGGAGCCACCCGAAGGCCAGCGCGCCCGGCGCGGCGACCACGTTCAGCACCAGGAAGAGCTGCACGTTGTCGCTCGGCGAGAAGCTCAGGACCTCGTCCGTGTAGATCCCCGTGAAGTGGATCACGGTCGTCAGCGCGTCCGTGTAGAGGAAGTAGGCGACGAGGAAGAGCGCGATGGCCGCGTGGGCACGGAGCCCCTTCAGCGTGCGCGCCACCTCGCGGAAGGCCTCGCCGGCGCGCACCTTCGCGCGCGGCGCCCGGTCCTTCAGCAGGAGCAGGGTCGGTAGGCTGAAGACGAGGTACCAGGCGGCGACGACGAAATAGATGACGCCCGCGCCCTCGCTCGCCGTGTAGTCCTCGGGGATGAAGGGTTTCACGGCGAAGAGCGCGCCGAGGCCACCGAGGTAGCCGAGGCCCCAGCCGGCGCCCGAGAGGCGGCCGACGCGCTCGGGGGGCACGAGCTCGGGCAGGAAGGCGTTGTAGAAGACGTAGGCGCCCTCGAAGGCGAAGTTGGCGACGACGTAGAGGAGGAAGGCGCCGACGCCCGCCCCCGGCCCGAGGAGGCCGAGCGCCGCCGTGGCGAGGACGCCGAGCAACACGTAGACGGCGAGCAGGCGCCGCTTCACGCCGCCGCGGTCGGCGAGGGCGCCCATGAGCGGCGAGGAGAGGGTGACGAGCGCCATGGAGGTGCCGATGGCGAGCCCCCAGGCAGAGGCGCCCGAGAGGTGCAGCCCGAAGAGGTCGAGCCCCTCCTCCCCGACGAGCACGTTCGCGAAGTAGGGCGCGCCGAAGGCCGTGAGCGCGATCGTCGGGAAGGGGCTGTTCGCGAAGTCGAAGAGGCACCAGGCCGCGCGCTGGGCGCGGGTCGACTCCGGCTCCCGCCCCGCGCTCGCGGGAGGCGCGCTCACTCGAGGGCCGCCTGGAGCGCGTCGTCGATGGCCCGGAGCACGGCGACGCGGGCGAAGCGCTTGTCGTTCGCCGGCACGAGCGTCCAGGGCGCGATCTCCGTGCTCGTCCGCTCGACCATCTCGGAGGCGGCCCGCGCATAGGCGCTCCACTTGTCGCGGTTGCGCCAGTCCTCGTCGGTGATCTTGTAGCGCTTGAAGGGCTTGGCCTGCCGCTCGCGGAAGCGCGCGAGCTGCTCCTCCGGATCGATCTGGAGCCAGAGCTTCACCAGCACCGCCCCCGCCTCGACGAGCTCCTCCTCGAAGTCGTTGATCTCCGCGTAGGCCCGCTTCCAGGCCGCCTCGCTCGCGAAGCCCTCGACCCGCTCGACGAGCACGCGCCCGTACCAGGAGCGGTCGAAGATCGCGACCTTCCCGTGGCGCGGGATCATCCGCCAGAAGCGCCAGAGGTAGGGCTGGGCCTGCTCCTCGTCCGTGGGCGCGGCGATGGGCGTGACGACGTACTGGCGCGCGTCGAGGGCCGAGGTCACGCGGCGGATCGCGCCGCCCTTCCCCGAGGCGTCCATGCCCTCGAAGACGACGACGAGCGAGTGCTTCTTCCGGAAGCGCTTCTTCCGCGTGAGCCGGTTGAGACGCCCCTGGAGCTCCTCGAGCGAGCGCGCGTATTTCTTCTTGGAGAGCGACTGCGAGAGGTCGAGCGCGCTCAGCACGGTGCGCTCGTCGAGGGCGGACGGCGTCGGGATCGGGGCCGGCGCGCTCGCCGGCTCCGGGCTCCGGCTCGCGCGCTCGAGCGCGCCGAGGAGCGCCTCGCCGACCATCGCCTGCCGGTAGCGCGGCTCCGCCCCCGGCACGATCACCCAGGGGGCGACGTCGATGCTCGTCCGGCGCAGGGCGTGGGCCGAGACCTCCTTGAAGGTGTCGTAGAGCTCGAAGTGCTCCCAGTCGCGCTTCGACACGCGCCAGGCCGTGCGCTTGGAGCCCTCGAGCTTCTTCAGACGCGTCTCCTGGTCCTCCTTGGAGAGGTGGAACCAGAGCTTCAGGAGCACCACGCGTTCGTGGGCCAGCATGCGCTCGAAGCGGCGGATGCGATCGAGCTGCCGATCGAGCTCGGCCGCGTCCGTGCGGCCGAAGACCCGGTCGATGATGGGCGCCGTGTACCAGGAGCCCATGAAGACGCCGATCTGGCCGCGGGGCGGGAGGCGCCGCCAGAAGCGCCACATGGGCGGGTAGCGGCGCTCCTCCTCGGTGGGCAGGCCGAGACCGTGGGTGCGCAGGTGGCGCGTATCCATCCAGGCGTGGAGCTGGTTGATCGAGTCGCCCTTTCCGGCGCCGTCGACCCCCGCGACCACGACGGCGACGGCGGCGCGCGGGTCCTCGACGAGCCGGTACTCGGCCTCGAGGAGCTTTCGGCGCAGCTCGGGGATCTGCGCGTCCCATTCGTCTTTGCTCAGACGATGCCCGACCTCGGCGGCCTCGAACATCGGACGACCCTACCAGAGGCGGGAGATGGGCGGGTCGGTCGTGAACGCCCGGCCCAGGAGCCGGTGAGGACCGAGAAGGTCCGTTCACGGTGACGCGCGATGGCCCGCTGGCGCGCGTGTTGGCAGGGAGGTTGCTTTGCCCCGGCCCTCGCGGGCGGCACCGGATGCGGGCCGCGGGGACGCCGTCGAAAACGACGAAGTCGAGGTGGCACCGGCGCTCGCGCTATCCTAGGTGTCGACGAGGAGAGAAAGGGAGAGGGATGAACGACCGAACCGGACGCACCGCGCGATCGAGCGCGCTGCTCGCAGGCGCGCTGATGGCGCTGCTCGTACCGCAGGGCGCGCTGGCCCAGGAGCCGGCCCCGGCGCCCGCCGAGGGGGGCGACGAAGCGACGCCCGATCCCTTTGCGCAGGACGTCGAGGAGGGAGGCGACGACGAGGTGCCCGTGGTGGACCAGTCGCAGGCGCCGAACGCCGAGGCGGTGCCGCAGCCGCCCCCGGCGCAGCAGGGCTACGGGCAGCCGCAGCAGTACGGCGGCCAGCCCCAGTACGGTCAGCAGCCCCCGCAGTACGGGCCGCCCCAGTACGCAGCCCAGCAGCAGCGGCGACGCCACCGCGAGCGCTACGACCCGAACCGCGAGTACCCGAGCGACGCGCGCATCTTCACGCGGCGGAAGACCGGCCTGATCATCGCCGGCGCGATCATGTTCGCCGTGCCCTACCTGATGACCGTCAGCGTCTGGGCCGCAGCCGCGGACGTGGGCGACGACCTCCCCGCGACGCTCCTCGTGCCCGCCATCGGGCCCTTCCTGACCATCCCCGACGCCGGCTCGAGCGCGGGCCGCACCGTCCTCGCCTGGGACGGCGCGCTGCAGACCGCGGGCCTGACGCTCTTCGTGGTCGGCCTGGCCGCGAAGACCCGCTATGTGGAGTACTGGGCCGACGCCGCCCGCGACGGCGGCTTCGCCGTCACCCCGCGCTTCGGCACGCAGGGCGGCGGCTTCGACCTCCGCTACCACTTCTGAGAGGAGCCGCGCGTCCTCCGCGCGGCGCCCGAGAATCCGCGGCCCCGCCTGCTCCGGCAAGCGGGGCCGCGCCGTTCCGTCCCACGGCCCCCCCCCGTCATGAAGGAGGCCGGGCCGCGACCCCGGCGAAGCCACATCTGCGAGGGGGAGCGGGACGGCCGCGAGCGCGGCAAAGCCACGCCACCCCGAAGAGAAGCGCACCGGCCGCGAACGCGGCGAAGCCACGCCACCCCGAAGAGAAGCGCACCGGCCGCGAACGCGGCGAAGCCACGCCCCTGCGAAGGGGAGCGCACCGGCCGCGAGCGCGGCAAAGCCACGCCCCTGCGAAGGGGAGCGCACCGACCGCGAGCACGGCGAATCCACGCCACCCCGAAGGGAAGCGCACCGACCGCGAGCACGGCGAAGCCACGCCCCTGCGAAGGGGAGCGCACCGGCCGCGAACGCGGCGAAGCCACGCTGCGAAAGGGAGCGCCCCCGCCGCGAAAGCGGCGAAGCTACGCGGCTGCGAAGGGGAGCGCCCCCATCTCCGCCCCGTAGCTCGGCCCCACGGAGCCGCGTTCGTGTACCGACGAAGAACCGACGCGTGTGACGCGGCCGCAGGCCGCGCCGAGGGCCCCACGGGCCCGCTGGTAAGCCCAAACTATCCGCGTCAGCGAGCGGAAGCCGCCGCGAGCAGGCCCGACTCGAGGAAGCGCATGATCTCGTCGACGAGCGCCTCCTCGTCCTGCTCGAGGGCGCCGCTCACGGCGTCGAGCAGGAGCTGCTGGAGGGCCCCCAGCGCCAGCGAGAGCATCGGGCCCCGGGCGCCCTCCCGGACCAGACCGATCGCCTGTCCGGTCTCGAGCGTCTCGTCCATGAACTGGCGCAGGCTCGCGTAGAAGGCCTCGAGCTTCGCGTCCAGCCCCGGGTCCACGCCGGTCGCCGTGCTCAGCGCGAGCTTCACCATGGCCGGGTCGCGCCGCGCCGTCGCCACGAGCCGCGCCAGGTTCGCCCGGAGCTGCGTCCTCGGCGAGGGCGCCTCCGCGTCGAGCGCGATGCTCTGGATGCCCCCCGCGAGCCGCGCGAAGAAGTCGCTGACCAGCGCCCCGAAGACGTCGAGCTTGTCGTCGAAGTAGAGGTAGAAGGTCCCCCGCGCGACCTCGACCCGCCCGACGATGTCGTCGACCGTGGCCGCGACGTAGCCCTTCTCGGCGAAGACGTCGCGCGCCGCCTCGAGGAGCTGGCGGCGCCGCTTGGCGCGTCGGGAGGAGGGAGCCACGGGCCGAGCACCCTACCGCGTTCGGGGGCAGACCGTCGCGATTTTACCGGACGGCCATCCGAGCCGCTCTCGCCGGAAAGCCGAACGATTCCAGAGCCATCCGACGCGCTCCGCGTGACATCACCTTACGTAACGGAAGGAAAAATCGCTCGACACCGCGCCCCACCCTGCCCTTACTGACGCTGACGTCAGTGTTGGACTCGCCCACCCCGGGCGCCGACACGGCAGACGAGGGGGCCCCTTGAGCGACGCGAATCCCAGCCCGGAGCGCGACCCGATGTCCGTCGACCGCATCGTGGTCGGCCTGGATGTCGGCTCGACCACCGTGAAGGCCTGCGTGGTCGACCCGGACAGCCGCGCCATCCTCTGGCACGACTACCAGCGGCACCACACCAAGCAGCCCGAGAAGGTCCTCGACTTCCTGGTGCGCATCGGCCGCGAGTTCGCCCACGTCCCCCGCGAGAACGTGCGCGTCTTCATCACCGGCTCGGGCGGCGGCCCGCTCGCTGCCCCCATCGGCGCGAAGTTCGTCCAGGAGGTGAACGCCGTCACGCTCTCCGTCGAAGCGCTCCACCCGAAGGCCGGCTCGGTCGTCGAGCTCGGCGGCCAGGACGCGAAGATCATCATCTTCAAGGAGAACGAGCAGGGCGAGAAGACCGCCTCCTGCTCCATGAACGACAAGTGCGCCTCGGGCACCGGCGCCACCATCGACAAGTGCATGGTGAAGGCCGGCATCGCGCCGGACGTCGCCAGCCAGCTCGCCTTCGACGACTCGCGCCTGCACCACGTGGCCGCCAAGTGCGGCGTCTTCGCCGAGACGGACATCGTCAACCTGGTGAAGACCGGCATCCCCGCCGACGAGATCATGTGCTCGCTCGCGGACGCCATCGTCATGCAGAACCTGTCGGTCCTCACGCGCGGCAACACGCTGCGGCCGGAGGTGATCCTCCTCGGCGGGCCGAACACCTACCTCCCCTTCCTCCAGCAGTGCTGGCGCCAGCGCATCCCGGAGACCTGGGACGAGCGCGGCTGGGCGTACCCGAAGGACGTGCCGATCGAGGAGCTGATCGTCGTCCCGGACAACGCCGAGCTCTACGCGGCCTACGGCGCGGTGATCTACGGGCTCCACGAGCCGGCCGAGATCGGCGCCTACACGGGCATCGAGGGGCTCCGGACCTACATCACGGAGGGCCGCAAGGAGCGCCTCGGGGAGAGCGCGGGCCCGCCCCTGGTCGCCGCCGAGACCGAGCTCGACGCCTTCCAGGATCTCTACGCCATCCCGCCCTTCCACCCGCCGCGCTTCGCGCCCGGCGACCTGGTGCGCGCGGTCATCGGCCTCGACGGCGGCTCCACCTCGTCGAAGGCCGTGCTCATGGGCGAGGAGGGCGAGGTCCTCCGGAAGGCCTACACGCTCTCGAAGGGCAACCCGATCCAGGACATGAAGGAGCTCCTCGCGGAGCTGAAGGAGTCCATCGAGCAGGACGGCGCGCGCCTCGAGGTGCTCGGCTTCGGCGCCACCGGCTACGCCGCCGACGTGCTCGGCGAGACGCTCCAGGCGGACGTGAACATCGTCGAGACGGTCGCCCACATGATGAGCGCGACCCACTACTTCGGCGACGTCGACGTCATCTGCGACATCGGCGGCCAGGACATCAAGGTCCTCTTCATGGAGAACGGGGACATCAAGTCCTTCAAGCTCTCCAACCAGTGCTCGGCGGGCAACGGCATGCTGCTCCAGGCCATGGCCGACCAGTTCGGCCTGCCGGTCACGGAGTACGCGGAGAACGCCTTCCGCGCCGAGCTCGCGCCGAAGTTCAGCTACGGCTGCGCGGTCTTCCTCGACACCGATCGGGTGAACTTCCAGAAGGAGGGCTTCGCCAAGGAGGAGCTCCTCGCCGGCCTCGCCCAGGTGCTCCCGAAGAACGTCTGGCAGTACGTCGTCGGCGTGCCCCGGCTCGCGGCGCTCGGGCGCAAGTTCGTGCTCCAGGGCGGCACCCAGTACAACCTCGCGGCCGTCAAGGCGCAGGTCGACTACATCAAGGAGCGCGTGCCCGACGGCGAGGTCTTCGTGCACCCGCACACGGGCGAGGCGGGCGCCATCGGCGCGGCCATGGAGACGCTCCGGGTCGTGCAGCGGCGCGGCCACTCGACCTTCGTCGGCCTCGATGCGGCCATCGGCCTCGAGTACGCCTCGCGGAACGACGAGACGACGACCTGCCACTTCTGCGCGAACCACTGCTCGCGCACCTTCATCGACGCGGTCCGCCCGGACGGCTCGACCTCCCGCTACATCAGCGGCTTCAGCTGCGAGAAGGGGATGGTCGAGTCGAAGGAGGCCATGAAGCAGCTCGTGAAGGAGCGGCGGGCCATCATGAAGCAGTACCCGAACCTCGTGGAGCACGAGGCGCGGACGGCCTTCCAGCACCACAAGGGCACGCGGCCCATGCCCGAGGCCGGGAGCCCGGTCGAGGAGAAGCTGCCGAAGCGCACCTTCTGGGGACAGCTCAAGTACGAGACGCGCACGCGCGGCTTCCAGCGCTCGTCGGCGGCGGCGGCGGAGAAGCGGGCGAAGACGCGCATCGCCATGCCGCGCGTGCTGAACATGTACTCGACGGCGCCCTTCTGGCGGACCTACCTCGAGGTCGCCGGGGTCGCGCGCTCGCACATCCAGTGGAGCTCGCCCTCGAGCGAGGAGCTCTTCCAGGCCGGCGGCAAGTACGGCTCCGTGGACCCCTGCTACCCGGCGAAGGTGGTGCAGGCCCACGTGCACGAGCTGCTCTTCGAGGTGCACCCGAAGAAGCCCATCGACCACCTCTTCTTCCCGATCCTCACGCACGTCCCCTCCTTCGTCGAGGAGGCGCAGGACAAGGCGAGCTGCCCGATCGTCGCGGGCACGCCGGACGTCATCAAGGCGGCCTTCACGAAGGAGAAGGACTACTTCGGCGAGCGGGACATCGAGTACCTCGCGCCGGCCTTCAGCTTCGAGGAGCCGACGCGCATGAAGGAGACGCTCTTCCGCGTCTGGGGCCCGCGGCTCGGGCTGACGCGCGACGAGAGCGACTTCGCCGCCGAGGAGGCCTTCCGCGCCATGGAGCGCTTCGACGCGGACCTGCAGGCGAAGGGGCGCGCGATCCTCGACCAGGTGGAGATGGACGATCAGGTGGCCATCCTGGTCATCGGCCGCCCCTACCACCTCGACCCGGGCCTCCACCACGGCATCCCGGACGAGTTCCAGGTGCTCGGCTACCCGATCCTCTCGATCCGCTCGATCCCGAAGGACCCGGCCTGGCTGCGGAAGTTCTTCGAGGCGCCGGAGGAGGATCCGGCCCGGCCGCACCTCACGGCGAACCCGCTGAGCATCAGCGACGTCTGGCCGGAGAACTACTCGGCGAACAGCGCGCAGAAGGTCTGGGCGGCGAAGTTCGCGGCGCGGCACCCGAACGTGGTCCTGCTCGATCTCTCGAGCTTCAAGTGCGGCCACGACGCGCCGACCTACGGGATCATCGACCGGATCGTGGAGCGGAGCGCCGTGCCGCACTCGACGCTGCACGACCTGGACGCGAACAAGCCGGGCGGGTCGATCCAGATCCGCGTGAAGACCTACGCGCACTCGCTCTCGCTCTACCGGGAGAAGCTCGAGGACGTGTCGGCGAAGAAGGTCGAGCTGGCCCGGCGCGTCGACGAGAAGCGCCTCGAGCTGCTCGAGATGAAGCGGGCGCAGCTCGAGGCCCGGCGCGAGCGGCATGCGGCGCTCGACGGGCAGATCGAGGAGCTCCGCGAGCGGCTGGCGAGCTACGCGCCGGCGCCGCGGGACGAGAGCGGGCCCGCGCCGAGCAGTGGGCTGATCCAGCTGGGCAAGAAGACCGAGAAGGGCATCCGCCGCGTGATGGCGGGCTGAGGGGACGACGACGATGGGCAAGCCGAAGACGATCGACGAGCTGGACATCGAGGCGGAGCTGGCGCGCTTCGAGGCCGAGGAGCGCGCGCGCCTGGGCCTGGAGGGCGCGGGCCTCGAGGGCGGCGGCGAGCACTGGACCGACGAGATGACGGCGCCGCTCTTCACCGCGGGGCAGCGGGCGAAGACGACGCTGCTCGTGGGCGGGCTGACGATGGCGCACGACTACCTGGTCGAGGGCGCGCTGCGCGGCATCGGCTACGAGGTGCGGGCGCTGGACGTGGCCGACGAGCAGGCGCTCCGGGCCGGCAAGGAGTACGGCAACCGGGCCCAGTGCAACCCGACCTACTTCACGGTCGGCAACCTGGTGAAGGAGTTGATCCGGCTCCGCGACGAGGAGGGGCTGAGCAGCGAGGCCATCGTGCGCGACTACGCCTTCCTGACGGCGGGCGCGTGCGGGCCGTGTCGCTTCGGCATGTACGTGACCGAGTACCGGAAGGCGCTCCGGGACGCGGGCTTCGAGGGCTTCCGGGTGCTGCTCTTCCAGCAGACCGGGGGCTTCAAGCAGGCGACGGGCGAGGAGCTCGGCCTGGTGCTGAACCCGACCTTCTTCTTCTCGCTCGGCAAGGCGCTCTTCAGCGGCGACGTGATCAACCTGATGCAGTACCGGCTGCGCCCCTTCGAGGTGGTGCCGGGGAGCGTCGACGAGGCGATCGCGGCCGTGAAGAAGGAGGTCTACGACGCGCTCGTGGCGCGGACGAGCGTGATCGCGGCGCTCTGGCGGGGGCGGAAGATCCTGCGGGCGCTCGAGCTCGACCGGCTCCAGGCGAAGCCGACGGTGGCGATCATCGGCGAGTTCTGGGCGATGACCACGGAGGGCGACGGGAACTACCACCTGCAGCGCTTCCTCGAGGAGGAGGGCGCGGAGGTGAACATCCAGGTGGTGGCGAACACGCTGCTCTACAACCTCTGGGAGTTCCGCCACGACACGCTCTCGCGGGCGGAGCTGCGGGGGGCCGACGAGTCGAAGTTCGGGCTCGAGGGGACCGACCTCGGGCTGACCATGGCGGGGCTCTTCGCCGGGGAGCTGGCGCTGCGGGTGGTCTTCCAGACCTTCGCGAAGGTGCTGGGGCTCCACGGGCACGTGCTGCCGGACATGGACGAGGTCGCGGCGGTCGGGCACAGCCACTACAACGTCGAGCTGCGCGGCGGCGAGGGGCACCTCGAGGTGGCGAAGCTGATCCTGAACGTCGCCAAGCAGAAGGCGCACATGACGCTGAGCGTGAAGCCCTTCGGCTGCATGCCCTCGAGCGGCGTGTCCGACGGCGTGCAGAGCGTGGTGACCGAGCTCTACCCGGACGCGATCTTCTGCCCGGTGGAGACGAGCGGCGACGGGGCCGTGAACTTCTACTCGCGGGTGCAGATGTACCTCTTCAAGGCGCGGCAGCGCGCGCGGGAGGAGCTGGCGTCGACGCTCGAGAGCTACGGCGTGAGCGAGGAGGAGGTGCGCGCCTTCGTGAAGGGGACGCGCTACGGGGCGACGCTGCACCACGCGCCGCACGTGACGGCCGGGACGGCGGCGGACCTCGTGCACGAGGTGGCGCCGCTGATGAGCGAGGGCCCGCTCGGGCGCGCGAAGGTGCGGGCCGGGCGGCTGGCGGCGTCGGCGAAGAAGCTGGTGACCGTGACGCTGCCGAAGCGGGCGCGGAAGATGCGCGAGGTGGCGCCCTTCCTGCCGTCGCTGGCGCGCTTCGCGGCGAGCGAGCTCTCGGAGAAGGTGAGCGCGAGCGAGGCGTGGAGCCGGGTCTTCGACCGGGCGACGAAGCTGAGCGAGGAAGAGGAGCGGCAGGTGGCCGAGGCCCTGGCCGCGAGCGAGGCCGCGCCGGCGCCGAGCGCCCCGCGGCAGAGCCTCCCCATCGTCTGAGCTCCGAGATCCGCCGCCGCCGTGCGGCGGCGGATCTCGGGGGATCGGGGTTTCGCCGCCTCGGCGGCGAGCGGCCTTCGGCCGCGGGGGTCGGGGAAGTCGGGCCCGCCTGGGGCGTGAGAGACCCGGCCGCCGAGCCACCGTGCGCCGCCACGACCCCGGCTCCGCCTCCACCACCCGCCGCGACCCTGCAGCTCGGGCTCCGGCTCCGGCTCGACGCGTGGGCCAAGCTCCACGCTCGGGCCCCGGCTCCAGCTCGGGCTCCGACTCCATGCTCGGGCTCCGGCTCGATGCTGAGATTCGGGCTCGATGCTCGGGCTCCGACTGCACGCTCGGGCTCCGGCTCGATGCTGAGGCTCGGGCTCGACGCTCCCACTGCGGCTCGACGCTCTCGCTCGGCCTCGAGCTCCACGCCGCCGCCCTCCGCCGGGCGCCTCCCCCGCGGGAACGCGAGGCCGCCCGCCGCGCCTACGCGGGCGCAGAGCGATCGCGTCGCCACGCGCCGCGCGCGCCGGGACCGGGTAGGCTGCGGGGGTGCCCGCCCCCCTGCCCTCCCGCTTCGTCCTCGCCCCCCTCGCCCTCGGTGCGTTGGCGCTCGGCCTCGTCGCCTGCGGGGACGACGACCGCCCCGCCGAGAGCGACGCCGGCTCCGACGACGGCGGCGGGAGCGACGCGGCGGCCCCGGACGCCGGCCGGAGCTGCGCCTGCGCGCCGGGCGCCCACCAGCGCCTCGTCTATCTGATGAGCGACGAGGGCGAGCTCTGGAGTTGGGATCCGAGCTCGGGCGAGTTCGCCTTCGTCGTCGGCCCGGTCTGCGGCGGCGCCACCCCCTACAGCATGGCCGTGGACGAGCGCGGCCTCGCCTGGGTGCTCTTCGTCGACTCGATGGCGCTCCAGACCTTCGACGTGAACGACCCGGGCCCCTGCGAGCTCAGCCCCTACGTGCGCCGAAACCCCGCCTTCGGCCTCTTCGGCACGAGCTTCGTCGCCCGCTCGGAGACGGACGCCTGCAGCGACCTCTACGTACAGACCTACGACGGCGAGGGCCCCTTCGAGGAGGGGCCGGGCCTCGGTCAGCTCGGCGTGATCGACCCCATCAGCGGGGAGCTCGAGGCGCTCGGCGTGCTCGACTACGACGGCGGCGAGCTCACGGGCACGGGCGACGGGCGCCTCTTCGCCTTCACGGGCACGGACCCGGTGAAGCTCGTCGAGCTCGACCGCGCGACCGGCGCCGAGCTGGACGTGCTGCCGCTCGACGGCATCGCCAAGACCAACGCCTCGGCCGTCGCCTTCTATGGGGGCGACGTCTACGTCTTCACGGAGGCGATCCCCGCCGAGTGCGAGGGCTGCCTCGAGAGCGAGTGCGGCGACGCCCTCCCCGCCTGCCGGGACGACGCGACCTGCGCCGAGCACCTGCAGTGCGTGCTCGAGACGGCGAGCTTCACGGACGCCTGCGGCGGCGGGCTGAGCGTGGCGATGATGGAGTGCGTCCCCCGCTGCGACGCGTGCCTGAGGCCGAGCCGCGCCCGCGTCAGCCAGGTGCTCCGCGTGGACCTCGACGGCGACCGCAGCGTGGAGCGGGTGGTGGAGGCGGGGCCGATCCGCGTGGTCGGGGCGGCCTCGTCACCCTGCGTGCCGGTCGGGCCGATCTAGCTAGCTCGCTCGCGACCTGCGGTCGCTCGGCTGTCCGCGGTCCGCCGTCCGCTCTCCGTCGGGGGCAGCGGACCGGGAAGCAGGCGGCCGCGTTCGCGGAGCGAGGCGGCGTCGAGCGCGCCGTGGCGCCGGGCGCGTCGCGGCGACGCCGCCCCCGGCGGTCGGACGGCGCCTGCGTGTGCAACGACGAAGCGGACGGCGGAGAGCGGAACGCGGAACGCATCCCGACCGCAGGGAGGGATCAGGTCTTCTTGCGGAAGGCGACCCAGGCGAGGCTGGCGGCGAGGAGGCCGAAGGCGGCGGTGGCGGGGAGCCACTCGTGGGGCTCGGCCTCCTCGCCGACGAAGACGCCATCGAGCTCGAAGAAGGTGAAGCCAGCGGCCGCGACGCCGATCAGGGCCGCGCCGGCGATCAGGCCCGAGCCGTAGAGCACGCCGCGCTCGCGCCGCTCCTCGACCTGCTCCTTGGTGGAGAGCTTCTCGACGGCGAGGCGGAGCAGACCGCCGGCCATGATGGGCACGGCGAGGTGGATGGGCAGGTAGAGGCCGACGGCGAAGGCGAGCGTCGGCAGGCCCATGATCTCGACGCAGAAGGCCATGGCCATGCCGATGAAGACGAGGCCCCAGGGGAGGTTCGCGTCGAGCACGCCGTCGATGACCAGCCGGATGAGGTTGGCCTGAGGCGCCTTGAAGGTGCCGTCGACGATGTTGGCCTTGAACAAGGTCAGCACGGTGCTCATGGCGAGGGCCGCCGCGAGCACGCCGACGAGCTCGCCGATCTGCTGACGCCGCGGGGTCGCGCCGACGAGGTAGCCGGTCTTCAGGTCCTGCGAGGTGTCGCCGGCGATGGCGGCCGCGATGCAGACGAGCGCGCCGATGGTCAGCACGGCCACGCGCGCCTGGCCCTCGGCGTAGGCGCCGCCGAAGAGGAGCGCGCAGATCAGCACGGTGGCGATGGTCATGCCGCTGATCGGGTTCGAGCTCGAGCCGATCAGACCGACGATGCGCGAGCTGACCGTCACGAAGAAGAACGAGAAGACGACGACGGCGAGGGCGGCGACGAGGCCGAGGGAGCCGCCGTCGGTGCGGAGCGGGAGGAAGGCCGCGGCGAGGGCGATGAGCAGGAGCACGCCGCCGACGATGGGGAGCGGGATCTCCGTGTCCGTGCGCGGCACCTTGCCCTGCGCCTGGTCACCGAGGTTGTGGAGGGCGAGCCGCAAGGACTGCACGATCGTCGGGAGCGACTTCACGAGCGTGAAGAGGCCGCCGAAGGCCACGGCGCCCGCGCCCACGTAGCGGAGGTAGCGGCTCCAGACCTCGAAGGAGCCCATGTCGCGGATCAGCGCCTCGCTCTCGGGCGCGATGGGTCCGGCGGCCGCGTCGCCGAAGAGGTAGATGGCCGGGATGAGCACCAGCCAGCCGACGGCGCCGCCGGCGAGCATCACGGCGGCGACCTTCGGCCCGATGATGTAGCCGACGCCGAGGAGCTCCGGCGTGACGTCCGCGCCGACGCTCGTGCGGTAGCCCATCTGCCGCGAGCCGAGCTGGAGGTCGGGCTCGGCCGGCCAGAGGCGAAGGAACTTCTCCACGGCCGTGTAGATGGCTCCGACGAGCATGCCGCCGAAGAGGAGGCGCGCCTGCGTGCCGCCGGCCTGGGCGGCGACCTGCACCTCGGCGCAGGCCGTGCCCTCGGGGTAGGTGAGCTTCCCGTGCTCGCGCACGATGAGGAAGCGGCGCAGGGGGATCATGAAGAGGACCCCGAGGAGGCCGCCGAGGAGCGCGAGCGGGAAGATGGGCCAGAAGCCCGGGTCCTCCTCCCAGAGGAAGAGCACGGGGAGCGTGAAGATCACGCCGGCGGCGAGGCTCTCGCCGGCCGAGCCGATGGTCTGGACGATGTTGGTCTCGAGGATCGTCCCGCCGCGGAGCAGCCGGAAGAAGGCCACGCCGATGACGGCCGCCGGGATCGAGGCGGAGACGGTCAGGCCGACCTTCAGGCCGAGGTAGGCGTTCGCGGCGCCGAAGAGCACGCCGACCACGACGCCGATGCCGATGGAGCGGAGCGAGAGCTCGGCCACGGACTCGTCGTCGCCGACGACGGGCTCGTAGACCTCGCCCTCCGCGAGGGGCTCGTAGGCCTGGGGCGGGAGCTTCGGCTCCTTCGGCTTCTCGGGGGCTTCCTTCACGGCGCGCGGAGCCTACCGCATCCCGGCGCGCCGGCGCGGCCCCCAGCGCGCCATTTCAGCGAGCGCGCACCGCTACACCCGAGCGCCGCGGCTCAGGGACGCAGCCGGGTGCTCACCCAGCCCTCCCCCTCCCGCACCCAGGCGCGGCGCTCGTGGGGGCTCGGCCGGAGCTCCAGGAGCTCGGCGCGCGCGACCACCAGGCGGAGCGCACGGAAGCACGCGGGCGGCTCGGGCGCCTCGCTCGTCTCGGCGAAGCGGTCCCCCTCCCCGCGCGGCGTGCCCGGCGGCGGCGCGAAGAAGACCGCACGGCTCGCGGGCGAGAGGCCCTCCCAGGCCTCCTGCCGGGCCGCCGGCTCGAGGGGCTCGATGGCGCCGCGGAGCCGGTACTGCTCGCGGAGCCCGGCGAAGTACCAGCAGATCTCGGCGCGCGGGTCCGCGACGAGCTGGGCCGCCTTGGCGGAGCGGCCGTCGGTCACGAACCAGACGGCGCCCCGCTCGGCGTCCACGCCCCGCACGACCACCGTCCGGCAGCGCGGGGCGCCCGCCTCCACCGTCGCGAGCTGGGCGTAGCGCGCGATGGCGTGGCGACGCGAGCGCCGCTGGGCCCGCCGCAGGGCGACGACCCAGCCGACCTCCTCTCGCTCCGCGCCGGCTTCCATGGGCGGACGCTGGTGCCGCCCCGGGCGCCCGTCCAGGCGGGACCGCGGCGGACTCCGTCACACGCCGCGAGCGCGAACCGCCCTCGGCCGGTTATGATGCAGTCGATGCGTGGGGCGCTTCTCTTTCTTTGTGGTGTGGGGGCGTTCGGATGCGGCCTCACGCTGGACCTCTCCCAGCCCGATCCGGATCCGGTGGACGGGGCCGTCGGCGTGGACGGGGGTGGCCGCGACGCGGCCCTGCCGGACGGCGCGATACTCGACGGCGCGATGCCGGACGGCGCCTCGGACGGCGGCGTCGACGCCAGCGTGGACGGCGGCACCTGCACGAGCGACGCGGACTGCATGGGGCGCGGGCGCACCTTCACCGAGACGCCCTGCGTCGAGGGAGACGATTGGATCTGCGGCCCGGAGGGCTCCTGCATCGAGCCCGACGTGGACGGCGACGGTCTCGGGCCCGGCTGCCCGATGCCCGACTGCGACGACGGGAGCGCCGCCATCGGCGCCGTCTCGATCCGTGGCTGCACGAACCCGGCGCTCTCCGGGGCCTGCGCCCGCGGAATCGAGAGCTGCTCGGACGGTCGCTGGAGCGGGGTCTGCGAGACCACGACGGAGGCGAGCGACGAGTACTGCGATGGGCGCGACAACGACTGCGACGGCGCGGTGGACGACGGCATCGAGCCCGTGGCGTACCCGGGGGCCACGGACACCTGCGGCGGCGCCTACGCCTGCGAGGGGGGCCGCTGGGTCCCGACGAGCCGACCGAGTGATGCCCTCGCCATGGACGGCTGCGGCGGCGGCGACGAGGACTGCGACGGCATCGTCGACGAGGACTGCCTGCCCGAGCCCGGCGACTGCGTGTACGTGCGCGGGGGCAGCACCGAGAGCCCCGATCCGACCAGCCCGACGGGCGGGGTCGGGACCGTCCGCCAGGCCCTGGACCTGATTCGCGCAGGCGGGGTCCCGCCGCGCATCTGCCTCTTGGCGGCGAACGCCGCTGGGTCCGGGGAGTGCACCGACCGGGAGTTCACGGTCCGCGACGTGATCCCGCAGGGGGTCGAGATCCGCGGCGACCTCCGCGTCGTCGGGGGCGAGGTCCTGCCCTGCGACGGGCACTCGACGTTCCTCCAGAGCTCCAACGCGCAGGGCGTCGAGCTGGTCTCGACGGGCACCATCGCCGCCGCCGGCCCGACCCGGCTCCGCGACCTGGTGGTGCGCTTCCCGGACCTGGGGGGCATCCCCAGCTACACGGGCATCGTCGTGCGCTCGAGCACACGCGCCGTCCTCGAGAACGTCGCCATCGACGCGGCCGGCTTCACCTTCCCCCTGACGAACTCGGTGGGCCTGCGGGTCCAGAGCGGCGCCGAGGTGCGCCTCGTCCAGACCCGTATCACGCCCGGTCCGGGGCGGGCCAGCGGGGACGGCGGCAACAACGGCATCGTCGCGACGGACGCGACGCTCGAGCTGGTCGACGCCTGCCCCCGGCCGGGCTGCGAGCTCGACTGCACGGGCGAGGACCCGGCCATCGTCGGCGGCACGAACGGCTTCGCCCTGCGCATGGTCGGCGGGGTGCTCCGCGCCGATCGCTACGCCCTCTGCGGCGGGCGCGAGGGGTGGGGCGCCGTATACGCCGATGGCGGCGTGGGGGTCGAGATCGTCGACTCCTACGTGCAGGCCGGACCCGGGAACGGCACGGACATGATCGGCATCAAGATCGACGACTGCACGGGCGGCCGGATCTTCGGCACGAGCGTGCGCATGAACATGGCCGCGGAGGCGTCGGTGAACAGCATCGGCGTCGAATTCATCGGGAGCGAGTGCGCCGGCCTCCTGGTCAGCGACGACATCGTCGGCGCGCGAGGCGGGGACCTGGAGACGGGGAACCACACGGGCGTGCTCTGCGCCGAGGGGGCCTGCCTGATCGACTCGACGAAGATCCTCGGGGCGTCGGGCGGCCTGCAGGCGGAGGAGGTCATCGGCCTCGAGTCGATCGGCGCCGAGACCTTCGTCCTCCGCAGCGTCATCCAGGGCAGCACCGACGGCCAGGCCGTGACGGCGCTCGGCGTCGACGTCTCGGAGGGCGGACGCACGGGCTTCCTGGCGAACCGCATCGGCGGTGGCTGCGCGTCGGACCAGGCGGTCGGCGTGGCCCTCGCCCGCGGGGAGCACGCGCTCGCGACCAACGAGGTGATCGGGGCGCTCTGCCTGGACGGCACGGCCGAGGGGAGGGCGGCCGGGCTGGCGGTCGAAGCGAGCTCGGGGGTCGAGCTCCAGTCCGTGGGCAACAGCTACGGCGCGGGGGCGCTGCGCGAATGCGACACGAGCTGGGGGGCGCTCCTGGCGACCGCCAGGGGGGTCGGCCTCTTCCTGAACGACGTCTTCGCGGGTGGCGAGGGTTGCAGCACGTCCGAGGCGCTCGTCTACGCCTCCGGGAGCCCGCAGCTGCTGGCCTTCGACGGGTTCACCCAGGGGCCGGTCGATCTGAGCGGGACGGTCTACACGGACGCGGGCGCCCTGCTGAGCCGGGACGGACGCTTCATCGGGAACCTCTTCACGAACGCGCCGGGCTTCGCCGATCGGCCGGGCAGCTACGCGATCACGGCGGCCTCGCCCTTCGCCGACCGCGGCGCCAGCGTCGGCCTCGACACGGACGTCGTCGGACGGCCCCGCGGGGTGCGCTACTCGATCGGCGCCTACGAGCCCTGAGTGCAGGCCCCGCCGGGCGAGCTCCCGGGGGCGGATTCGGCCATCACGACGAGGAAACCTCAGCCGCCGAATGAACACTTCGACAGGACCAAAAGGTCGAGATGTGGTTTTCCCCTTTACAGGGGGGAGCCGGAGCGCGTGAAATCAGGGTGGTGCCGCGCCGGAGCGCGCGGAGGGGAGTGGATGCGATGGCGAAGAAGCTCGGGGTGCGAGCGAAGCTGTGGGTCGCGGTCGCGGCGTGCTTGGCGGCGATGACGGCCATGGAGCCGGCGACGGCGGAGGCGCAGTTCGGTCCGCAGCCGAAGCACCAGCTCTATTACTCGAGCACGACGGTCGCGCGCGTGAACCCGCTCGGCCTGATCAACTTCACGCAGCTCACGTACCGGCGGCGGCTCTTCCAGACGAACTCGATCTTCTTCCGGGACAACTACTTCGGCATCGGCGTGAGCCCCTCGGCGAGCCCCGCCTTCGGGCGCATCGGCCTCATGGCCGAGCTTCAGCCGATCCCCTTCCTGCGCTTCTGGGCGAACTACGAGGTGGTCGGCTACTTCGGCACCTTCGAGTTCTTGCCGAGCTTCCAGACACCGAACGTCAACTACAGCGACAGCGCCCTCGACGACATCGCGGACGCCGGCGAGAACTACGCGACCTCGGGGACGCAGCTCACGCTCAGCGGCACGCTCCAGGCGAAGCTCGGGCCGGTGGCGGTGCGCTCGGTGCTCCGCGCCGTGCGTCCGAACTACGATCTGCGGGAAGGCGACACGGTCTTCTACGACATCTTCTACGACGCGATGATCGCCGACGAGGGCTGGCTGACGACCATCGACACGGACCTGCTCTACCTGCACCAGGACCGCTTCACCGTCGGCCTCCGGCACACCTGGACGCGCTCCTACTTCGACTCCGACGACACGGCGCCGGGCGTGATGGGCGAGTACGCCGAGGGCGTGGACCCGACGCTCCACCGGGCCGGCGTGCTCTTCGCGTTCACGGCCTACAAGGAGTACAAGAAGCGCTTCAACGGGCCGACCTTGCTGGTGCTCGCCCAGTGGTGGCTGCGGCACCCCTTCCGCGCGAACGGCGTGGAGAACGACGTGACGCAGGCCCTGCCCTACCTGCTGGTGGGCTTCAGCTTCAGCGGCGACCTGCTCGCCGACGAGTGAAGCGCGCCGGGGCGCGGCGAGGGGTCGGGGCCGACGCTCCGGCCCCTTCGTCGTTCCGTCAGCCCTTCTTCTGCGCGGCGTCGAAGGCGGCCTGCTGCTCGGGCGTGGCCTCCTTCTGGTGCTTCGCCTTCCACTCGTCGTAGGGCATGCCGTAGACGATCGCGCGCGAGCCGGCCTTGTCGAGCTCGACGCCCTCCTCGGCGGCCGCGGCGGCGTACCACTTCGAGAGGCAGTTCCGGCAGAAGCCGGCGAGGTTCATGAGCTCGATGTTCTGTACGTCCGGGCGCTCGCGGAGGTGGTCGACCAGGCGGCGGAACACGGCGGCTTCGATGCGGGTGCGGGTGGCCTCGTCCATGCGGACGTTTCTCGCGCCCCCGCCAGGCGAAAGCAAGGGGCGCGGCCGCGACCACCGGCGCGGCGCGGTCACGGCCGCGGTCGCGATGGAGCCGGGGCGCCCGCATACTCGCGCCCATGGCGACGACGGTCCTCTTCACCTGGGACGTGGCGCCCGCGCTCCGGGCCCGGCTCCGTGCCCAGCTCGGCGACCTCGGCCTCGCGCTCGTCTTCCCGGACGTGGACCCGGACGCCGTGCCGGAGGACGATCAGGGCGGGAGCGGCGACGGGGCGGCCGAGCCGCGGCCCGAGGCGCTGCGGGCGCTGGCGGCCGACGCGGACGTGCTGGTCGGCTGGCGCTACGACGACGCGCTCCTCGACGCGGCGCCGCGCTGCCGCCTCTGCGTGAACCCGGGCGCCGGGGTGCAGCACCTGACGGAGCTCTTCGGCCGGCGCGCGGAGGCGCCGACGCTGGTCAACAGCCACGGCAACGCCTGGCTCACGGCCCAGGGCGCCGTCGCGCTGCTGCTCGCGCTCGCGCACCGCGTGGCCTTCCACGATCGTCGCTTCCGCGCCGGCGCCTGGCAGGACGACCTCGTCGCCCGCTCCCACCCGGCGCGCCCGCTCCGCCGCCGGCGCCTCGGCCTGCTCGGCTACGGCCACATCGGGAAGGCCATCCACCGCTTGCTGTCCGGCTGGGAGATGGACGTCCACGCCCTGCGCACCGGCTGGCCCGAGGGCGCGCCGGCGGGCGTGACGGCGCACACGGAGCTCGCGCCCTTCCTCGCGGAGGCCGAGGTGCTCGTCGTCGCGCTCCCGCTCACGCCGGAGACCGAGGGGATGCTGGACGCCGAGGCCCTCGGCCGGCTCCCGGCGGGCGCGCTCCTCCTGAACGTCGGCCGCGGGCCGGTGCTCGACGAGGACGCGCTCTGGGACGCGCTCGAGTCCGGCCAGCTCGCCGGCGCCGCCCTCGACGTCTGGTGGGACTACCGACCCGAGCCCGACGCGGAGGGTCGCCGCTACCCCTCGAGGCGCCCCTTCCACACGCGCCAGGACGTGCTCTGCTCCCCGCACCGCGCCGCCGGCCCCTTCGACGACCTCGAGCGCTGGGACGACGTCGCCGAGAACCTCCGCCGCTTCGCCGAGGGCCGCCCCCTCATGCACGTCGTCGACCCGGCCCGCGGTTACTGATCGGGCCGCCCCCCCCGGCGCTCCACCGTTCCGTCACCGCTTGCCACACCTTCCGAGCGAGTCGAGACTCCCCGGCATGGCGGAGCATCTCCGTTACGAACCGATCGACCCCCTCTCCTGGGACGAGGTGGAGGAGCGCGTCGCCACTGGCGGACCGGACCTTCACAAGGTGCCCATAGCGGTCTCCTTGTACGCAGACGATCCAGCGCGAGCGCTGGAGCTCCTGCTCACGCTCGCCACGCACGAGGACGGCACCGTGCGCGGCAACGCCCTCCTCGGCTTCGGCCACCTCGCCCGCCGCTTCCGGGCCCTCCCTCGCGAACGGGTGGACCCGCTCCTCCAGGCCGGACTGAGTGACCCCCACCCTCACGTCCGCCGACAGGCCCATTACGGCCTGGCCGACGTCGACCACTTCGCACCTCACTGAGTGCCGCCCATCCCGAGCCTCACCTCCGTCGTGGTGCGCTCGCTCGACGTACGGCCGTCCCACCGCGCGCTCCGCGAACGCGGCCCCCATCGGCCGGCGGTCCCTCACGGACGGCGGACGGCGGACGGCGGATCGCCCGGGGCCGGAGGCCCCGAGCCACGCGCCAGCTACGCGCTCTCGAGCGACCGAGCGCGCGACGCCCCGCGAAGGCGCGACCGGCGTGCCTCCATGCGCTCCGCGAACGCGGCCCCACCCGCAGCAGCCGACGCCGCCGACGGACGGCGGAGAGCGGACGGCGGATCGCCGAGGGGCCGGAGGCCCCGAGCTACACGCCGAGCACGCCGGCCACGCGCTCCATCATCTCGAGGCGCCAGCGCATGACGGCGCTCGTCCCGTCGAGCACGGCGCGCGTCTCCTCGAGCACCTGCGCCAGGGGGAAGAGGCGCACGGTCGGGTCGACGGTCTTCGAGCCCCCCTCGGCGGTCGCGCGCCAGGCGGTCATGGTGCCCGTCTGGCCCTCCTCGAAGGCGCGCACGGCCTGGAAGGCGAGGCGGCTGGCGATGCGTCGATCCATGTAGCTCGGGGCTCCGCCACGCACGACGTGGCCGAGGACCGTGGCGCGCACGTGGTCGCCGGGGATGCGCGCGTTCAGCTCCCGCACGAGCTTGGTGCAGGGGACGCGCACGCCCTCGGACTTGATGACGAGGACGCGCTTCTTGCCGCGGTCGAAGCCGGCGCGGACGGTCTTCTCGACGGCCTCGACGACGGCCCGCTCGTCCCGCCCCTGCTCGCGCATCAGCACCGCGTCGGCGCCGGCCGCGATGGCGGCGGCCATGGCGAGGTAGCCGCACTCGCGCCCCATGACCTCGACGATGAAGGCGCGCCGGTGGGCGCGGGCCGTGTCGGCGATGCGGTCGCAGGCCTCGATGATCGTGTTCAGGGCCGTGTCCACGCCGATGCTCAGCCCCGTGCAGCCGATGTCGTTGTCGATGGACGCGGGCAGGCCGACGACGCGCAGCTCGTGCTCCTCGGCCAGGGCGGCGGCGCCGGCGAGCGAGCCGTTGCCGCCGATGACGACGAGGCCGTCGACGCCCGCCTCGGCGAGCTGCGCGGCCGCCTCCGCGCGCCCCGCGGCCTCGCGGAAGCGCGCCGAGCGGGCCGAGCCGAGGAAGGTGCCGCCCCAGCCCTGGCAGCCCTCGAGCTCGCGGTCGAAGCGGGGCGCGCCGCCGCCCTCGCCGGGCGTCACGAGCGGGCGGAAGGCGCCCTCGAGGAGACCCTCGTAGCCGCGCTCCACACCGAGGAGCGTGATGCCGCTCTGGGCGCAGACCTTGCCGAGCGCCCGGAGCGCAGGGTTCATGCCGGGGGCGTCGCCCCCGCTCGTGAGCACGGCCAGCGTCGTCATGGACGCAGCCTACCGCGCCTCCCCTCGCCGACGCTCGACGCCGCCGCCTGCCTCGCCGGGCGCGCCGCTGGCGCCTCGTCGTCTGCGCTTGCCGTCTGCGCCTCTCGGCCTGGCTTCTCCGGAGCGGCGTCGCGGCGCCGCTTCAGCCCGAAGCGCTTCAGCCCGAACCGCTCCCGCCCCGCGCCTCCCACTCCGCGCGCGTCATCCGGTAGCGGTCGGCGCCGCCGTAGAAGCGCGGTGAGGGCTCGACCCGGCGGAGGCCGCAGCGCTCGGCGACGCGCGCGCTCGCCGTGTTCTCCCGATCGACGAAGGCGTTCACGTGCGGCACCCCGCCGAGCTCGAAGGCCCGGTCGCGCATGGCCCGGCCGAGCTCCGTGGCGAAGCCACGGCCCCACGCCTGGCGCGCGAGGTGCCAGCCGATCTCGATCTCCTCCGAGTCGCGCCGCCCATCGCCCTCGCCCTCCGGGGCCGGCTTGCAGAGCGCCGTCCCGATCGGCCGCTCGACGCCCTTCTCGAAGACCACCAGCGCCACCCAGGGCAGCCCCGCGGCCGCGTAGGCGTCGTACTTCACCTCGACCCGCTCCAGGAACGCGCGGAAGCTCTCGACGGTCGGGTGCTGGATCCCGCCGAGGAAGCGCACCACCTCCGGGTCCACCTGCCAATAGTGCGTGGCCTCGGCGTCCGCCGCGCGGGTCGGTCGCATCCAGAGCCGCTCGGTCTCGATCCGGTCGGGGGGCGCGCTCATGGCTGTTCGATGGGCATGCGGCAGGTGGAGCGCGAGGAGGGAGGCGCCCGGCATGGTACAAGGTCCCCGATGGGACGGCTCCGCCACTCCGGGAAGCTCTTCCGCGACCTCGTGCAGTTCGCCGCGAAGAACAAAGCCTACTGGATCGTGCCGCTCGTCCTCGTGCTCGTCCTGCTGGGCGTGGTCATCGCGACCAGCCAGGCGGCGACGCCCTTCATCTACTCGCTCTGGTGAGCGCTCAGCGGCGGCGCGCCTTCTTGGGCGGCGGCGGGGGCGGCGGCTCCAGCGTGCGGAGCCGCGCGATCCACGCGAGCAGCAGCGGCCGGTGGAGCTCCCCGACGGCCTCGAGGGCCCGCGCCGCGACCGTCGGTCCGTGGTAGGGGCCGGCCTCGGCCGGGAGCTCGTCCTTCAGCTCGTCGAGCGCTCGACGCGCCCGCGCCTCGCCGGTGCGCTCGGCGTAGAGGCGGGCGGCGAGCACCAGGGGCTCGGCGACGGGATCGGCGGCCGCCTCCGGGGCGGGCGGCGGCACGGAGGCCCGCGCGCCCACGACCTCGCGGAGCCGCGCCCCCTGCGCCTGGGCCAGCCGGCGGCTCAGCCGGGGCTCGCGCTCCGGTCGCCGCCGCGCCGCGCGGAAGACGGCGCGGACGTCGCCCTCGTCGAGGGCGGCGCGCAGCGTCCCGCCCGGGTCGGCGCCGACGGCCTCGAGCCGGCCGAGCTCGGCCTCGGCCCGCATGCGCGCCGCGTCGAAGTCCTCCTCGAGCGCCTCGAGGCGCCCGGCGACGCGCTCGAGCAGCCGCGCGGCCACCGCCGACTGCCCTGCCGCGGCGCTCTCCTCGGCGCGCGCGAGGAGCCGCCGCACGAAGCGGACGCGCGGCCCGTCGAAGCGCTCGAGCCCCGCCGCGACGGCCTCCGCGAGCTGGCCCGTGAGCCCGCCCATGCGCACCGCCACGTCCTCGGGCACCGGCTCGGCAGCAGTCCGCTCGGCTGCACTGGGCTCAGCTGCACTGGGCTCGGCTGCACTGGGCTCGGCTGCACTGGGCTCGGCTGCACTGGGCTCGGCTGCACTGGGCTCGGCGGCGCCGGGCGCGGCCGCTCCCGCTGGCGTCGGCTCAGCGGGCATGGGCCGCCTCCGGCGCGACCTCCACCGGGGCGCTGGCCGCGAGGATCTCGGTGGCCGGACGAGCGCGCCCCGCCTCCACCGGCTCGGCCGGCGCGCGGCGCTCCGCGGGCTCCGGCTCGCCGCCAACCTCGCCGCCCGGAAGCCCTCGCGCCGCATGCTCGGCCGCGTCGTCCGGCGCGACGGCGGGCTCACCAGGCTCCTCGGCGTCGAGCTCGGATCCCTCGAGCGCGCCCCGCTCCGTGACCGGGCTCGGCCCCCCGCCGCCGGTCCAGCGCTCGAGCATGGGCCGCGGCACCGGCGCGATCTCGACGCGCCGGTTCAGCGCGCGCCGCTCCTCCGTGTCGTTCGGCGCGACCGGGTGGTTCTCGCCGAAGCTCGCCGCGAAGACCCATTCGGCGGGGATGCCCGCGTCGACCAGCTCGCGCACCACCGTGAGCGAGCGCTGCGCGCTGAGCTCCCAGTTGTCCACGTAGGTGCCGTTCGTGCGGAGGGGCAGGTCGTCGGTGAAGCCGCTGACCATGATCGCGTCCTCGCGCTGCGCGAGGTAGGCCCGGAGCGGCGGCGCGAGCTCGCGGAGGAGCCGCCGCCCCTCGCCCCGGAGCTCGGCCGAGCTGAGGTCGAAGAGCACCGCCCCGCGGATCCCGATGCGACCGTCGGTCAGCGTGATCAGCCCGGAGGCCAGGGGCCCGGCGAGGGCCCGCTCGAGCGACTCGAGGCGCTCCTCGGTGGCGAGGCGCTCGGCGCGCTCGGCGCGGAGGTCCTCCGTGAGGGCGACCTCCATGAGCACCATCCAGCAGAAGTAGAGGACGAAGATGCCGAAGAGGCACGCCATGAGGTCCCCGAAGGCGGGCCAGACCGGCGGCGCCTCGGAGTCCTCACGCCCGAACATCGCCGCCCTCGCCCACCGGCTCCTCGGCGCCCGGCTCGTGGCCGTTCACGCCACCGGCCGCCGCGGCCGCCGCCGCCTTGCTCGCCGCCTTCGCGGCGATGGAGACGCGCAGCTGGTCGACGAGCTCCTGCTGGAAGCCGAGCTGCTGATCGAAGAGCTCGTGGGTCCGCGCCAGGTACTGGCCGAGCACGTCCACGGCCGCGCCCTCGCCCGCCTCCTCGACGGCGTGCTCGACGTGGCCGAGCCCCTCGAGCCAGCGCTGGGCCGCCTCGCCGTGCTGCTCCACGGCCGCCGTGAACATCTCCACGGCCGCCCCGAGCTCGGCGCCGCTCGACTGCACGAGCGTGGCCGCGTCGCGCACGATGGCGCCCGTCTCGGCGAGCCCCTCGCCGATCTTCTCCGTGCGCTCGAGCATGGCCTCGCTCAGCTCGCGCACGTGCGACTCGTGCCGCTCGGCGAGCGCCGTCTCGAGGTCCGCGAGCCGCGCCCGCTGCGCCTCGACGGCGTCGGCCACCTTCGCGAGCAGCGCGTCCACCTTCGCCGCCGTGCGCGACTCGGCCTCGACCAGCCGCTCGCGCGCCTCGTCGACCAGCCCCTCGAGGGCCTGGGCCTGCCGCGCCGCCGCGTCGCCGACGGTGCCCGCCGCGCCGCCGAGCGCGTCGAGCACCTCGCGGGCCCGCGCGTCCTGGGCCGCGGCCCGCTCGGCCGCCTCCTCGCCCTCGGCCCGAAGCGCCGCCGAGGCCGCGCCGAGCTCGGCCTCGACCTTCGCCGCCAGCGCCGCGAGCGCCTCCGCCCGCTGGCCCTCGCGCTCGGCCGCCGCGTCGTCGCGCTGCCGGAGCTCGGCCCCGAGCGCCTCGAGGCGCGCCGCCACCTTCTCGAGGTGCGCCGCCTCGGCCTCGCGCCGGGCGCCGGCCTCCGCCTCGATGCGCCCGAGGAGCGCCGCCGCGTCCGCGCGCCGGGCCTCCGCCTCGGCGTCGAGCCGCGCCAGGAGCGCCTCGGAGGCCTCGCCGAAGCCCCGCGCCCGGAGCGCGTCGGCCTCGCCGCGGGCCAGCGCCTCCGCCTCGAAGGCCTCGAGGAGCGCCCGCTGCCGGGCCTCCGCGGCGGCCTCGCGCCGCGTCTCGGCCTCGCGCCGCGCCTCGGCCTCTTCCTCGAGCGTGCCGCGGAGCGCGCGGAGGTGCTCCGCCGCCGCGTCCGCCGTGGCTCGGGCCGCGCCCGCGAGCGCCGGCGCCGCGGCCGCCGCCGCCTCCTCGGCGACCTTCCCGACCGCCGCCGAGAGCTCGCGCTCCACCGACGCCACGGCCTCGGCGAGCGTCTCGCTCTGCGCGCGCGCCGCCTCCGCGTGGGCCTCCCGCCAGGAGGCCGCCAGCGCCTCGAGGCGCCCGGCCGCGCCGCCCAGCTCGCGCGAGGCCACGTCCACGACCGCCTCGACGGCCTCGGCGCGCTTCGCCTCGGCGGCCTCCTCGCGCTCCTGCTGCCGCGCCTCGAGGGCCGCGAGCTGCCCGGTCGTCGCCGCGACGCTCGCGTCGAGCCGCTCGGCGAGCTCGGCGACCTTCGCGCCGACCGATCCCGCCGCGGCCTCCGCCGCCTCGCGGAGCCCCTCGGCGGAGCGCGCGTGCGCGGCCTCCCAGCGCTCGGCGAGCTGCTCGACCGCGTCGCGCTGCGTGCCGTCGAGGCCCGCCAGCCGATCGCTGACGCCCACCAGCCGCTCGCCGACCTCGCCGAGGGCCCGCCGGGTCGCGTCCCGGCTCTCGCGCGCCCCCTCGCGGTGCGCCTCCTCGAGCTGCGCTGCGAGCTGCCGCAGGGCCTCGCGCTGCGCCTCGTCGCGCTCGGCGCTCCGCCGCACGGCCTCCTGCTGCGCCGCGTCCCAGCGCTCGCCGAGCCCGTCGAGCTTGCCGAGGAGCGCCTCGGCGTCGGCCCGGGTCGCGCGCTTCAGCTCGGCCGCGTCCCGCGCGCTCGCCTCGCTGAGCTCGCGATGGGCCGTCCGGTGCGCGTCGCCGAGCCCCTCGAGGGAGGCCACGGCCGCGCGGAGCGACTCGACCGCGTCCGGCCAGGCGCGCCCCTGCTCCGCGAGCGCCTCGAGCGCGACGAGCTGCCGCCGCGCCGCCGAGAGGTGGGCGAGCGGGCCCGCGCAGGCCGCGTGGACCGCGTCGTCGAAGCGCCGGGCCGCGCGCCGGACGAAGACCGCGCCCAGGCCGAGCATGGCCGAGGCCGCGACGCCGGCCGCCGAGGTCCCGAAGCTCCGCATGAGCCCCCGCATGGGCTGGCTGAGGCCGGCCCGGAGCGCGTCCACGTCGGCGCTCGTCGAGAGCGCCTCGCGCGCGCCGCGGAGCGTCTCGAAGAGGCCGAGGAAGGTGCCGAGCAGGCCGAGGAGCACCAGCGCGCCGACCAGGTAGGGCGCGAAGACCGGCGCCCGCGGGGGCATCGGATCGCGCTCGAGGTGCGCCCGCAGGACGGGGCGGAGCGGCGCCGGCATGGCGTCCAGGCTCTCCGGGCGCTCGTCCGCCTTCGCGAGGGCGCCCCGGAGCCCGCCGTGGAGCTCGGCCACCCGGCTCGCCGTCCGCCAGAGCTCGACGAGCCCGGCGAGGAGCGCGCCTCCCATGAGCAGCGTGAGCCCGAAGGCGAGCCCATCGACACCGCGGTAGTAGACCGCGGCCTTTCCGACGATGGCGAAGCCCGCGAGCCCCGCCACGAGGACCAGCATGCGCGTCATCGTTCCCCTCCTCCGGCCGCGGCGCGTGCCGGGGCCGAGCCTTCCTCGAGCGCGCGCCCGGCGAGGGCCGCACAGCCCCCGACCAGCTCGCGCAGGAGCGACGCCTCCTCCCGGAGGGCCGCTCGACAGACGGCGTCCGCGTCCGCGCGGATGCGGGCGATCCAGCCCGACGCGAAGGCCCGCCGGAGCGCCTCCTCGCCGCGCCCGGGCGCGTCGACGCGCCTCAGCTCGCGGGCGAAGCGTCGCGCCACGGCGCCCGCCACGGCCTCGTCACGCCGGCGCGTCGCGTCCTCGGTGGCCCGCCTCAGCCCGGCGTCGACCCGCTCGAGCCGGGCGCTCGCCGGCCCCAGGGCGCGGAGATCGCGGGCGGCCTCCGAGCGGATGCGCGCGCCATCGCGCCGCACGATGCGGAGCAGGGCCCAGGTGCGCTGCTTCCACGGCAGGGCGACCTCGTCCTCGCCGCGCCCCTCCGCCAACCAGGCCGCGAGGCCGGCGGCGGTGGGCACGGCGTTGCGCCCCTCGTGGGGCACGACCAGGCGCTTCTCGAGCCAGCGGTGGAGCGAGCCGATCTGGCGCTCCACGTGCGCGGCGAGCCAGCGCCCGTCGTCCACCCGCACCTCGGCGGGGACCTCCGGGGCGCCGAGGAGGGTCTCCGCGAGGAGGACCGCGTCGCCGACGCCGCAGACGGCCGTGAGCACGTGGGCGGGCGAGAGGGGCGTCACCGTGGCGCCCTCGCTCGCGGGCCCCCCCGGCTCGGCGCACGCGCCCGCCTCGCGCTCCCCCGCGGGGGGGAAGCGACGCAAGAGCTCCGCGAGCTCGACGGTGCCGTCCAGAGCGCTCATCGAAGCCTCCCAGGTACCGAGCGGGGGCGGGGGGCTCAAGCGAGGACTGCGCCCCTTCCCCCGGGGGTCCCAGCCCAGAGAACGGAACGTTTCAGAACGATGTCGAGCACTTGGGTGCCGCGAGCCCCCCTCGCGAAACCGACCCCGGATCGGGCCGGGAGGGGTCCGGGAGGGCGATCGGGGCGATCGCCTCGGGGGGCGCGGGGCGATCTCCCCGCCCTCGCGCCGTACCGCCGGGCGCGGTAAGGGGGCGTCATGGGCTTCTCCGAACGGGACATCCCGCGCCTCGACGGGCGCGTCGCGCTGGTCACCGGCGCCAACAGCGGCATCGGCTTCGAGGCCGCCCGCGCCCTCGCCGAGAAGGGCGCGCACGTCGTCTTCGCCTGCCGCAACCTCGACAAGGGGCGCGCCGCCGTCGCGTCCGTGGCGTCGCGCCGGCCGCGCGGCGAGGTGGAGCTGCAGGAGCTCGACCTCGCCGACCTCGCTTCGGTGGAGCGCTGCGCCCGGACCGTCCGCGAGCGCCACTCGAAGCTGCACCTCCTGATCAACAACGCCGGCGTGATGGCCCTGCCCCCGCGCACGACGCGCGACGGCTTCGAGATGCAGCTCGGCACCAACCACCTCGGTCACTTCGCGCTGACCGGGCGCCTCCTCCCCGCGCTCCTCGCCGCGCCGGACGCCCGTGTCGTCACCGTGAGCAGCCTGGCGCACCGCTTCGGCCGCATCCGCTTCGCCGACCCGCACTTCGAGCGGGGCCGCTACCAGCGCTGGGTCGCCTACGGGCAGAGCAAGCTCGCGAACCTCCTCTTCGCCTTCGAGCTCCAGCGGCGCTTCGAGGCCGCCCGCGCCGACGCCCGCTCCCTCGCCTGCCACCCGGGCTTCGCCTCGACGAACCTGCAGTTCGTGGCCCCGCGCATGGAAGGCGCCAAGGGGATGGAGTGGGTGATGAAGCTGAACAACCGCTTCATCGCCCAGCCCGCCGCCGAAGGGGCGCTGCCCACGCTCTACGCCGCCGTCGGAGCGCTCCCGGGGGGCGAGTACGTGGGGCCGGGCGGCCTCTTCGAGATCCGGGGGGAGCCGCGGCCGGCGAAGACGAGCGGGAGCGCCCGCGACCCGGAGAAGGCGGCGCGGCTCTGGCGCCTCTCCGAGGAGGCGACGGGCGTGCGCTTCGATTTCGGCGGGGGCGGCGCGGGCTGACGCGTCGGGCCCCGCCGGGCTTTCGGCCGGGCCGCGGGTCGTGCTAGGCAGCCCCCATGGAGCAGGACCCCACCCGCCGTGATTTCCTGAAGAAGCTCGCCGGCGCGACGGGCGCCCTGGTGATCGCCCCCACCTTCGCCGCCTGCGGGGGCGGGGCCGAGGAGGCGCCGGCGCCCGAGCCCGAGCCCGAGCCCACCGTCGGCGCCGAGGAGCCCGTCGCGGCCGAGCCCGATCCCCTGGCCATCCCGCAGACCAAGCCCGCCGACTGGGACGCGATCGCGTTCAACAAGGAGCGGGGCAACGCCGGGGCCATCCCCGAGAGCTACCTGCCCTCGATCAACGGGCCCGACGGCGACACGCAGCACCTGGGCAAGCACCTGCCCTACCTCGCCGAGGTCGACGAGGGCGACGTGCCCGCGGGGATGATCGCGCTGATGTGGGGCGACCCGGCGATGGGCTACGCGCGCCACCCGAACGCGCCGCCCACCGAGGACAACCCGGACGGCCACTGGTACGACTGGATCCGCATCCGGAAGGCGACCGAGGGCGAGGCCGAGGAGGCCGAGAGCCACTACCGCGGCTGGCCCGAGGTCGAGCAGCCCGAGGACGGCGGCTACGCCGTGATGGGCGGCGGGAGCATCACCGCCGACGGCGGCAAGAACACCATCTACCTCGCCAAGCTCCCCGCCGACGTGTCCCCGGGCGACACGATCCGCGTCCACGCGCACTGCCTGACGCACGGCGAGTACGTCGACTTCGTCGTGGTCTAATTTGGGCTTACCAGCGGGCCCGTGGGGCCCTCGGCGCGGCCTCCGGCCGCGTCACACGGGTCGGTTCTTCGACGCGACGCCTCTCTGCGGTGAGAGGCTTCGATGCCGAAACGTCGGAAGGGGACTGACGACGACGCCCGACTCCCGAGTGGCAAGAGAGCGGGCGAGGGGAGGCGGAGCCGACCTCGTCCCGCGCCCCGAGACGGGCGCGTGGAGACCACGCGACGCCGCGCCCGACAGAGGTCGGACGCGCCCTCGCTGCTCACGCCCCGAGAGCGGGCGAGGGAGGCGCGAGCCGACCTCGAACGCGCCCCGAGACGGGACGCGCTGCGTAGCCTCGTCGTCGCGACAGTCGACGGCGAGGCGGAGGTGGTCGCGGGGGCGGGCGACGCGAAGCGGCGTCCGCTCCCCGCATCGGGATCTCCTCGGACACGAGAAGGCCGCGGACGGCGAAGCCGAACGGGGCCGAGACAGCCGCGGGGTGGAGGGGCCAGGGCTCGTCGTCTCTTCCGCTATGGACGAGACGGCGAGCCCCCAAGC
>PABA01000165.1:0-32500 GCA_002699025.1 Sandaracinus sp.
CCCTGCGGTCGGGCGGCCGTCCGTGGTTCGCCCTCCCTGCGGTCGGGCGGCCGTCCGTGGTTCGCCCTCCCTGCGGTCGGGCGGCTGTCCGCGGTCCGCTGTCCGCTGTCCGTGCTGGCGCTCGGCTGGTGCGGTCCATGCCGCTTCGCGGAGCTGCGGGGGAGTGGCTGCGTCGCGGAAATGCCCTCCCTGCGGTCGGGCGGCTGTCCGCCGTCCGCTTTCCGCCGTCCGTGCTGGCGCTCGGCTGGTGCGGTCCATGCCGCTTCGCGGAGCTGCGTCGCGGAAATGCCCTCCCTGCGGTCGGGCGGCTGTCCGCCAACCGCTTTCCGCCGTCTGTGCTGGCGCTCGGCTGCTTCGGTCCATGCCGCTTCGCGGGGCTGCGGGGGAGTGGCTGCGTCGCGGAGAGGCCCTCCTTGCGGTCGGGCGGCTGTCCGCCGTCCGTGCTGGCGCTCGGCTGCTGCGGTCCATGCCGCTTCGCGGGGCTGCGGGGGAGTGGGCTGGCTCGCGGTTCGCCCTCCTTGCGGTCGGGCGGCTGTCCGCAGTTCGCGGCGCGGCAGCCGCCGACGCCGCCCGGCCGCTCCCTCCGCGTACGCGGCCGCTGCCTCGGCGTTCGACTGCCCCCCACGGACAGCGGATGGCGGACGGCGGACAGCCGCCCGACCGCAGGGAGGGCGAAGGCTCAGCGCAGCTTCAGCCACTTGCCGCGCTCCGGGTAGAGCGGGAAGCGCCACATGCGCGAGTCGACGTAGTAGTGCATGGCCACGACGAAGGCCAAGGGCAGCTCGGCGACGCGCACGTCCCGGAACGCCGCCCGCGGCGCCATGATCACGACCCCGTAGAACATCGTCAGGCCGAGGTAGAGCCAGGCCTTGCCGCTCCCGAGCCAGGCGACGAGGGCGTTCAGCGGCGCCTCCGGATCGCGCGCCCGGTTGCGGTTGTGGAACCACGTCAGGCCCAGGTACTGGAGGTTGTGGTAGGCGGTCACGACCGCCACCGAGACGATGATCTCCTCGATGACGAGGTTCGCCAGCCCGAAGGCGAAGACGACGCTGCCGAGGAGCATGGCCCGCGGGCCGAGACCGCGGCGCCCGCGCTTCCACAGCACCGCGTGGTGCCCGAGGGCGCCGAGCACGAGCGCCACCCACACGCCGAGCACACCCATCCACACCGGGTCGGGGAGCACCGGGTGGCGGATCCACACCTCGATGCCGCCGGCGTGGATGGTCATCAGCTCCGGATCGCGGAAGCGGACGAGGAGCGGCAGGTAGCAGATCGCGTCGAGGAAGCGCGCGTAGAAGCGCGACTCGCCCGCCGGGACGTTCCCCATCTTGCGCTCGTAGAGGCGCAGGAAGCCGTAGTGCTGGCGGACGAGGTGGTAGTAGCCCCAGTAGATCAGCGCGTCGCGCACCCAGGGGTAGACGCCGTCCGGGCTGAAGGCCATCGGGAGGCCGAGGACGGCGAGCGTGACCAGCGCGGCGACGAGATAGCGGCGCCCGTGCTTCTTCCGGTCGGTCGGGTCGAGGACCGACATGGTCCACGTCTGGAAGTTGTGGGGCATGTTGAAGAGCAGCTGGAACGCGGCGTAGACGGTCACGCCGGTCAGGAGCCCCACGGAGAAGCCGGCCCAGAGGAGGAGCGGCACGAGCACGCTGGCGGTGAAGAAGAGCGTGTCGTAGCGGCCGGAGACGATCCACGCGGGGGCCGGGAGGGCGCGGGCGGGCGCGGCGGTGGTCGTCACGGTCACGGGCGCATCACCAGTTGTTGTTGAGGTGGGCGCCGCTGGTGGCGTCGATCACCGCGCCGGTGATCGCGGCGGCGCGCGGGGAGCAGAGGAAGGCGACGACGTCGGCGACGTCCTCGGGGCGGGTGAGGGTGCGGGTGGCCGTGGCGCGCTCGAGGGTGCGGCGAGCTTCGGGGTCGCCGGCGATGCGCGCGAGGACGCGCTCGGTCTCGGCGATGCCCACGTTGCAGACGTTCGCCGTCACGCCGCGCCGCGCGTAGTCGACGGAGAGGCCGCGCGCGAGCCCCTCGAGGCCGGCCTTGTGCATGGAGTAGAGCGTGCCCCCGGCGACGCCGGCGCGCCCGGCCATGCTCCCGAAGAGGACGACGCGGCCGTAGCGCGCGACCATCATGTCGGCGACGAGGCGGCGGCAGAGGCGCGCGGCGGCCTCGAGATCGAGGGCGAGCCAGGCCTCGGCGCTGGCGTCGTCGACCGTGTGGAGCTTCTGGATGCGGTAGCGGGAGGCGGCCGCGTAGACGAGGATCGTCGGCGCCCCGTGGGCCTCGCGGAGCCGCTCGAGCGCCGCGTCGGTCGCTCCGACGTCCGTCAGGTCGGCGACCAGCCCGAGCGCCTCGGCGCCGGCCTCGCGGGCGGCGGCGCAGGTCGCCTCCACGACCTCGGGATCGCGCCCGAGCGGGGCGACGAGGGCACCCTCCCGGGCCAGCGCGAGCGTGGCCGCGCGACCCAGGCCGCGCGTGCCGCCGGCGATCAGGGCGACCCGTCCTCGGAGCTCGAGATCCATGGGGCGGCGTTCAGGATCGCGAAAAGGGCGCGCCCCGTCGAGCCGCGCGCGTCGTCGGCGTCCCGCAGGGCGGCGGCTTCGTCCGGCGCGCCCAGCTCCGCGAGGCGCGCCGCGACGGGCTCGGCGGCGACGCGCGCCGCGTGGGCGAAGGCGGGCCCCTCGCCGGCGAGGGGGCGGAGGGCAGCCAGGCCGTGGAGCCAGGCGGCCGCCTCCGAGAGGCGGAAGCGCACGTCCTGCGGCGCGCGCCGGCTCTCCCGGGCGCGGGACCGGACGGCGTCGGCGGCGGCCTTCCAGGGGCCCGCGAGCATGCCGGGCGGGGCCATGGCGCGGACGGCGTCGTCCTCGGCCCAGGCGTCGAAGGGGCCGCCGTGGTGGAGCGGGGGGGGGCTGCCGTCCTTCCAGGCGAGGGCGTGGCGCCAGAGCTCGTCCTGCTGGAGCGGGCTCGAGCCGTCGAAGATGGCGAGCACGGGCGCGTCGCGGCGGAGCCGGTGGAAGGGGTGCGGGCGGAAGAGGGAGCGGGCGCCGAGGAGCGTGCCGACGTCGCGGATCGAGTCCTCGAGGAGGCGCGGCGCGAGGAGCTTGGCGGCGCAGGTCCAGGCGCGGGCGGCGAGGGCGGCGCGGGCCGTGGCGCGGGCGGCGAGGCGGCCGAGGGCCCAGGCGAGCTGGAGGCGGGCGAAGACGTCGGCGAGGAGCTGGCGGACGGCGTCGAGCTCGGCGATGGGGGCGCCGTAGAGGCGGCGCGCGCGGGCGTGGGCGAGGCCGTGGGCGAAGGTGGCGGCGTGGGCGCCGAGGGCCATGCAGGCGACGCCGCTCCGGGAGATCTCGAGGGTGCGGCGGGTGAGCGCGAAGCCGTCGCCCGGGGCGCCGAGGAGCGCCGAGGCGGGGAGGGGGGCGTCCTCGAGGCGGACGGTGTCGAGGTCGAGGCCCGGGTAGCCGCTCCAGGGGACCGGGCCGCCTGCGCGGAGGCCCGGGGTGCCGCGCGGGACGAGGAAGAGGCTCGCGCCGAAGGGGTCGCCGGCTTCGCCGGTGCGAGCGAGGACGACCAGGCGCGCGGCGCGGGAGGCGTTGTTGATGGGGCGCTTGAGGCCGCGCAGGCGGAAGGTCGCGGCGGCCTTCGCATCGGTGGGGTTGCCGCCGGCGTCGAGGGGGTTGGCGAGGGTCTCGCCGGCGAGGAGATCCGAGCCGTGGGCCCACTCGCTCAGGCCGAGGCCCGCGAGGCCGCCGGCCCGGACGGCGCCGAAGAAGTCCGCGCGCTGCGTGGCGTCGCCAGCCACCAGCACGGGCAGGCTCCCGAGGACGACGCCGCCGAGGCAGAGCGTGAAGCCGAGGTCGTGGGCGGCGAGGCGCGCGCAGACGCGCATCAGCGTGCCCCAGTCGAGGTCGCCGCCCTGGTCCGCGGGCACGAGGGCGCGCCCGAGCGGGCCGCGGAGGAGCGCCTCGAGCTCGGCCTCCGGGAAGGCGCCGGCCGCCTCCAGGGCGTCCGTCCTCGCGGGCGGGAGCGTCTCCCGGACGAAGGCCTCGAGCGCCGCGAGCGTCGCCGCCTCGCCCGGCTCCGGCGGGTCGAGCGCCGCGTCCAGGGCGGCCGCCACCCGCAGCGGTCCGGCGCGATCGAGGGCCTCCAGCTCCACCGCTCTCTGATCGCCCGCGCGGCGCTCCGCCGTCAACGGCGAGGCGCCTTCCGTGGTACCCCGGAGCCATGGCCGCCCCGCCGCCCGCTCTGCTCCACGCCCTCGGGCAGGCTCAGCGCACGCCGACGGCGCTCGCCTTCGCCGCCGCCGCCCTCCGCCCGGCCGCCGCCCAGCGCCGCCGCCTCGAGGCCGCCGTCGCGCTCGGCCGGGACAGCGCCTACGGGCGCGCCCACGGCCTCCGCGGCGCGACCGATCCGAAGAGCTACGCGCGGAACGTCCCCGTCCTCACGCCCGAGGCGTTGAAGCCCTGGGTCGCGCGGCAGATGCGCGGCGAGGCGGCCGTGCTCACCACCGAGCGCCCCGTCTACTACGTCCGCACCACCGGCTCGACGGGCACCCCCAAGCACATCCCCATCACCCCCGCCTACCAGGCCGAGTTCCAGAAGACCGTCCACGTCGCCCTCTGGCACCTCTACCGTCGCTTCCCCGCCGCCTTCATCGGCCGCGCCCTCTACTTCGTCGGCTCGAGCCAGGTCGACGTCGCCCCCGATGGCGCCCCCATCGGCACCATGAGCGGCTACAACTTCGCCGCGCTCTCGCCCCTCGTCCGCGCCATCTACGCCTGGCCCCAGGCGCTCTTCGAGGTCGAGGACCTCGCTACCCGCAGCTACCTCGCCCTCCACCTGGCCTGCCTCGGCGAGGTCTCCCTCGTCGCCGGCATCTTCCCGGCGCCGATCGTCTACCTCCTCCGCGACCTCGAGGCGCGCGCCGGCGAGCTCGCCCGCCACCTGGGCCTCGGCGAGCTCCCGGCCTGGCTCCGGCTCACGAGCGCCGAGCGCGCCACCTTCGAGCACGGCCTCGTCCCGCGCCCCGACCTCGCCGAGCGCCTCCGGGAGGCCGAGCGCGCGCCCGTCGAGGAGAAGGTCGGCTGGGCCCTCCCGCAGCTCCGCCTCGTCTACTGCTGGACGAACGCCACCGCCGGCGCCTACCTGCCCGAGCTCCAGCGCCGCCTCGGCCCGGCCGTGGCGATCCGCGACGCCATCTACTCCGCCTGCGAGGCCTGGTGCTCGATCCCCGTCGGCGACGAGGCGCCGGGCGGGCCCTTCGCGATCACCAGCCACTACTTCGAGCTGGTGGAGGAGGCGCGCGCCGAGGCCGTGGGCGACCCGAGCGCCCTCGTCGCCGACGACTTCCGCACCGTCGACGAGGTCGAGGACGGGCGCCGCTACTACATCGTGCCGACCACCTCGGGCGGGCTCTACCGCTACTGGCTCGGCGACGTAGTGGAGATCGTCGGGCGCCACGCGCGCACGCCGCGGCTCCGCTTCGTGCGCAAGGGGGGCGCGGCGACCAACCTCGTCGGCGAGAAGCTCGACGAGGCGCACGTCAACGCGGCGGTCGCGGCCGGCCTCGAGGCGCTCGGGCTCGAGGCGACCTTCTTCATGGTCACGCCGCGCCCGGAGCCCGGCGAGCGGCCCGCCTACGTGCTCTGGATCGAGCTCCCCCCCGACGCGCCCGACGCCGTGCTCGGGCCGCTCGCCGAGCGGGTGGACGTGGCGCTCCAGGAGGGCTCCTTCGATCTCGGGCGCGTACGGCGCGCGGCGCAGCTCGGGCCCCTCGAGGCGCGGCGCCTCCCGCCAGGCAGCTACGCGGCGCATCGGCAGGCGAAGGTCGCGGCGGGGAGCGCCGAGTCGCAGCTCAAGGTCGCCCACCTCGGCGACGCGCTCCCGCCGGACCTCGCCGCGCGGGCTCGCTGAGGCGCGGGGGCGAAGGAGGCGGCGCCACGTCAGAGCCCGACGGCCACCGCCTCGATGAACTCCGCGCAGCAGGCCGTCACGGCCTCGCGGCAGAGGGCGGCGCCGGCGCCGCTCGGGTCGACCTCGCAGGTCGTGCTCTCGCGCCCGTCGGAGCAGACCGCGACGCCGCCGTCTTCCGCCGTGACCGTGTAGGGCCCGCAGACGAGCTGGCAGCCGCCGGCGTCGGAGCGGAGGACCCAGTTGCTCGCGTCGAGGCAGTAGCTCGCCGCGCGGCAGGTCGCGTCCTCGCAGATCTGCCCTTCTCCGCACTCCGAGCCGCAGGCGCCGCAGTTCTGCGCGTCGCGGACCAGGTCGGTCTCGCAACCGGGGAGGTCGTCCGTGCAGTCGCCGAAGCCGGCCTCGCAGGCGATGTCGCAGCCGTCGCCGTCCGGCGCGCAGACGGGCCGGGCGTGGGGGCCGAGCTCGGCGCCGGACGGGCAGGCGTCCCCGCAGGCGGTGCAGTCGAGGAGCGTGCCGAGCTGCGTGCAGCGCTCCGCGGCGTCGTCGCAGCGCGCCCACCCCTCGCCGCAGTCGAAGCCGCAGGCGCCGTCCTCGCACTTGGCCGTGCCTCCGGTGGGCGCCGGGCAGACGTTGCCGCAGGCGCCGCACTGGCCCGGCTCGTCGAGGGAGTCGCAGATCCCGTCCGAGTCGCAGTCCTCGGTGCCCTCCGGGCAGACCGCCCCGTCGGGGCGGGGGCGGCTCGCGTCGGGCGTGCTCATGCCCCCGTCGGACGTGTTCATGCCGCCGTCCGCCGCCCCGGCGTCGCGGACCTCGCGGCAGCTGCAGACCTCGCAGCCGTCGGGGCCGATCGCGAAGCCGTCGGGGCAGGCGATTTCGCAGGTCACCGGCTCGCAGTCGACGCCGCAGGCGCCGATGGCCGCCACCTCGATCGACGCCGCCGCCGCCGCGCAGCGGTCGGCGTAGGTCACGCCATCCATGCCGCAGACGGCGCCGCCCCCACAGAGATCCACGTCCGAGGCGCACCCGCCCGCCGCTCCGAGCAGCGTCGCGCACAGCCCCACCCACACCACCAAGCAAGCCCTCATGTAGAAAAATCTATCAGCGACCGGCGCGGGCCCCCAAGTCGGGTGGGGAAAGAGCCTGGCGTCGGTGGCGCCCCGCTCGGCGCGGACCTCGCCCGCGCCGGGCGCGTCCGTGCGATCGGAGTCTCAGCGTCGTCGTCGACCCGGTCCGCCCCCGGGCGCGTCCGTGGAGCGGAGCGCTCGGTCGCCGTCGACCCACGCCGCGCCGCCGAGCCACGCCGCGCCGCCGAGTCAGGCCGCGCCGCCGAGCCACGCCGCGCCGCCGAGCCACGCGGCTCCGTGGACCGCCGCCGGCGTCGCGCCCATCATCGGTGCGTGGGGCGCCGCCGGAGGAGCCGCTGCGCCCGCGCCGCCGCGAAGCCCACACCGGAGCGCGCGAAGATGTAGGCGAGCTTCAGCTTGCTCGTCCGCCGCACCACCAGCTCGTCCCGCAGGAAGAGGTCCCGCGTCAGCGTCCGCTGCCGCTTCCCGCTCGAGGTCTTGGGCACGGTCCCCGGCGGCACGAGCACCACCTCGTCGACGCGCAGCCCGCACTCCTCCTGCACCCGCCCGGCGATCGCCTCGGCGACCGCGGCCCGGGCGTCCTCCTCCTCGAGCTTCGTCTCGCAGACCAGCACCAGCAGATCCTGCTGCTGGTCCTCGTCGTAGACCCCGAAGGCCACGCAGCAGCCCTTCCGCGCCCCCTCCACGCGCTCGGCCACGGCCTCCACGTCTTCCGCGTGGTAGTTCCGCCCGCGCACGATGATCAGGTCCTTCACGCGCCCGGCCACGTAGAGCTGGTCCTCCACGAAGTAGCCGAGGTCGCCGGTCCAGAGCGTCTCCCCGCGGAGCACCTCCCCGGTCGCCTCCGGCGCGTCCAGGTAGCCGCGCATCACCGAGGGCCCTTGCACCACCACGTGCCCCACCTGCCGGTCCGGCAGCGGCCGCCCCTCGGCGTCCACCACGTAGACCCGATGCCCGGGCACGGCGGCGCCGCAGCCCACGAGCACGGTCGAGCCCGGCCCCTCCGCCGGGATGGCGTGGCCGCGGGCGAGCGCCTCCCGATCGACCCGGTCGTGCTTCACGGGGCGCCCGAGCGGCGGGAAGGTGGCCGCGAGGCTGGTCTCCGCGAGCCCGTAGACCGGGAAGAAGGTCGTGTCCCGGAAGCCCGCCGGCGCGAAGCGCTCCTCGAAGGCGCGGAGCGTCTCCCAGCTCACGGGCTCGGCGCCGTTCAGGGCCACGCGCCAGCTCGAGAGGTCGAGCCCCTCGAGATCGCGCACGCGCTTGAGGCAGCGCGCGTAGCCGAAGTTCGGCGCCGGCGAGAGCGTGCCCCGGTAGTCGCCGATGGCCTTCAGCCAGCGCCGCGGGTTCAGCAGGAAGGCGCTCGGCGACATGATGACGAGCGGGAGCTTCCAGTAGGCGGCGAAGAGCAGCACGCCGATGAGGCCCATGTCGTGATAGAGGGGCAGCCAGCTCACGACCACGTCGTCGCCGCCCACGCCGAGGGCCTGGCCGATGGCCTGGATGTTCGCGCAGAGCGCCCGGTGCGTGAGCACGACGCCCTTCGGGTGGCCGGTCGAGCCCGAGGTGTACTGGATGAAGGCCGGCTCGCTCGGCTTGGCGCGGGTCGGCACCTCGGCCGTCGCGCCCTCGGCGAGGAGCCCCTCGGTGGACCAGAGGGGGCGCTCCACCGTCGCGAGCTCGCCGATCAGGAGGCGGAGCTTGCGGGTCGTGATCACCGCCTTCACGCCGGCGTGGTCGGCGATGCGGCGGTTCTTCGCGAGGGCGATCTCCGCGCGCTCGAGCATGGAGGGCGGGTAGGTCGGCACGGGCGTCGCGCGGAGGAGCGTGAGCGCGAAGAAGCTCAGCACGAACTCCCAGCCCGTCGGCAGCACCAGCAGCACCCGGTCGCCCTGGCCGACGCCGCGGGCGGCGAGGCGGCCGGCGAGCCGCTGCGCCTCGGCGGCGAGCTCGGCCCAGCTCCGGTGCTCGGGCGCCTCGCTCTCGCGCTCCGGGAGGAGCGTCATGCCCGTCTCGTCGCCGCGCTTGAGCGCGTGGAAGAAGGCGTGCGTGAGCGTCGGGTAGATCGGCTCGAGGGGCAGCCCCGGCGGGGGCACGCTGCCCGGGCGCCGGTGCCGCGCGAGGGCCTCGAGGGCGAGCTCCGGCATGGAGACGCGGAACTCGCGCGAGGAGAGCGGATCGTCGTCCTCGGGCGGGCCGAGGTCGAGCTCGAGGCTCTTGTCGATCACGGCTCCCCCTCGAGCGCGACCAGCGCCTCGCAGAGGCTCGCGCGGAGCGCCTCGGGCGGGACCACGCGGTCGACGTAGCCCTCGTGGGCGGCGGCCCAGACGTCGCCGTGGAGCGCGAGCCAGCGCGCCCGGAAGCGCTCCCGCTCGGCGTCGTGGACGGCCCGCTCGGCGTCGCCCGCGTCCTCCCCGAGCGGCGGCATCGCGAGGCGCTCGGCGGCGTCGACCCCCATGGGCGCGACCTGCGCCGTCGGCAGCGCGAGCCGGTAGTCGGCGGCGTAGCTCAGCACGTTGGCGCCGCCGTAGCTCTTGCGGAGGAGCACGGCCAGCCGGGGGCTCCGGCAGCGCCCGTAGGCGTCGAGGAGCTCGGCGCCGAAGGGGAGGATGCCGCCCTGCTCCTGCTCCTTGCCGGGCCAGTAGCCGGGCACGTCGCAGAGGGTGACGAGGGGCAGGCCGCGCTTGGAGGCGAGGCGCACGAAGGCGCTCCCCTTCCGCGAGGCGTCGACGTCGAGGCAGCCGGCGCGGTGCTGGGGCTGGCTCGCGAGGAAGGCGACGGCGCGGCCCCCGAGGCGACCGAAGGCCGTGAGGAGGTTCCGCGCGAAGGGGGCGCCGAGCTCGAGGAGCGTGCCCCGATCGGTGAGGGCCTCGAGCACCTTGCGGGCGTCGTAGCCGCGGCGCGGGTCCGTGGGGACGATGGCGCCGACCTCGGGGGTGGGGCGCCCGGGGGCGTCGCCCGTGTCGACGCGCGCGTCGGTCAGGAGCGCCAGCGCGCGGCGGAGCCAGGCGACGCCGGCGGCCTCGTCCTCGAGCACGGCGTGGCAGGCGCCGGTCGTCGAGGCGTGCATGGCCGGGCCGCCGAGCTCCTCGAGGCCGACCTCCTGGCCGGTCATGACGCGCGTGAGCTTGGCGCCGGTGATGAAGAGGAAGCTCTGCCCCTCGACCATGCCGACCAGATCCGTGAGCGCCGCCTGGTAGGCCGCGGCGCCGACGCCGAGGCCGCAGACGAGCGTGAGCTGGAGGCCACGGGCCCGGAGGCGGATCGTGCGATCGATGACCTCGCCGTAGGCGTCGACGGCGAAGGTGCCCTCGTCCACGCGGACCCCGTCGCAGTCCACGAGCGAGAGGACCGGGAGGTCGCGGGCGAGGGCGGCGTCGAGGAGGCGGACGAGCTTGCGGCTGGCCGCGTGGCCGAGGGCGCCGCGGAGCACGGTCGGGTCGTGGGCGTAGACGGCGACGGGGCGACCTGCGACGCGCGCGAAGCCGGCGCGGAGGCCGTCGCCGGGCGGGCGGTTCGAGGCGAGGACGTCGCTCTGGGCGGCGAAGCGATGCTTCACGTGGCGCGCGAGCTCGACGAAGCTGCCCGGGTCGACGAGGGCCTCGATGCGTCCGATGGCCGTGCCGCGGCCGAGGCGGGCCTGCCGCGCCTGGCGCGCGCGCCCGCCGCCCTCTTCGACGCGCCGCTCCTCCTCCTCGAGGCGCGCGCGCCAGGGCTCGGTGCCGGCTTCGCGGCCTCCCTCGCGGCCGCGCTCTTCGCCGCCCCCCTCCTCGCCCCCCCCTTTCTCGCCCCCTGCGCTCATGCCGTCGCGTCGCCGCCCTTCTTGGCGAGCACGAAGCCGGCGAGCTTGTCGACCGTGTGGAGGTCCCGGTACTCGTCGAGGTCCGCCTCGAAGTCGAAGGCCTTCTGGAGGAAGTAGACCAGGTCGACGATGTCCAGGCTGTCGAGGCCGAAGGTGCCCCGAAAGGAGGCCTCCGCCGTGACCTTCTCGGGAGGCACGCCGAAGTTCTCGTTCAGGATGTCGCGCACCGTCTTCAGGACGTCGTCGCGGGTCAAAGCTCTCCTCCGGGTGGCTGGGCGTGCCCGGCGCTCGCCGGACGAGCCCCGAGGGTAGCGCAAACGCGTCGTTCGGCGGCGGTGGAGGTCGCGAGCGCGCTTCGCCATCGACGGTCGGCCGACCGGTGGCCCGGAGCGCGGCCGCCACGCGTGCTCCGCCCGCAGACGGTGCACGCGCGCTCTCGCCTGCCGGTCAGTACTGCGTGCCGAGCGAGAGCGCGAGCGAGAGGCCGCGGCTCTTCGTGCGCAGCCCGAGGAGGGCCGTCTCGAGCGCGGCGCCGAGGTACCAGCCTTCGGCGACGCGCAGGTCCGCCGAGAGCGACGCCGTCGTCCAGGAGGCGCCGTTGCCGAGCCCGCTCGGTGTGCTCGCCCGCGGCGCGCTCCCGAAGCCGAGCGAGTGGGCCCCGGCCAGGCTCAGCCGCGCCCCGACGCGGGGGCTCAGGGTCGCGCCGAGCGTCGCGTTCCAGAGGAGCCGATCCTCGAAGCCTTCGCCGCGCCATTGGTAGCCGAGGGCCGCGCCGAGGAAGACGCGCTCGAAGGCGGCCCCGATGTTCCACATGCCCTGGAGGTGCCACACGCCCGCCCCGCGCCGGAGCCCGCCGACGACCGGGTAGGGCGCCCGGTCGCGCACGACCTCCTGCACCTCGCCGCTCCGGGCGAGGGGGGCGCGGGCGCTCGCCTGGAGGCTCATGGCCCAGCGGTCGCGGAGCAGCACGCGGGCGCGAAGGCCGAGGCTCGGGTCGCCGGGCGCGAGGTGGCGCGCGACGTCGCCCGAGCGCGGGTCCTCGAGGTGGAAGGTGCGCAAGAGATCGCTGCGGAAGAAGAGCGCCAGCCCGTCCGCGAGGCCGACGTCCGCGTAGGCGCCCACGAAGAGCTCGTGGTAGCGCGGCAGCTCGAGGCGGTCGCCGCTCGCGTCGTGGAAGGCGAAGCCGGCGTGCCAGCGCAGCCAAAGCTTCGCGTAGCCGTGGCCGGGCTCCGGCGTCCACGCGCTGGCCTGCGCGCCGCTCGGTACGCCCAGCGCGAGCAGCGCGAGGAGCGCGGCGGCGCAGGCGGCCGGGGAGCGCGCTCGTCGGCGCGCAGGCGGCTGCGAGGACGGCCGCCGCGGCGCGGCGCCTGGGTGGAGAGGTGGCCGGCGACCGTGCGTCCGTCGAGCGTGCGCCAGTCCCCACGGCGTCAGCTCACCGGTGGGCCGTCGAGGCGTCCGTTCACCAGGCGCCCGTTCACCAGGCACCCGTTCACCAGGCACCCGTTCACCAGGCACCCGTTCACCAGGCAGCCGCTCACCAGGCGCCCGTCCACCAGGCGCCGGTTCAGCCGCTCGCGGTCGCGCGGGCGACGGTCGCGCGAACGATGGGCGAGCCTGCGGCAGGCGCTCAGGCCTCCCGCTCGCGCCGCCTGGCGGCGGGCTCGCCGACCTCGACCTCCTCGGGCGCGGCCTCGGCTCCGGGACCGTCGACCCGGGCGCGCGGGCCCGTGCCGCGTCGGGCCCGCTTCTTCTTCGCGCCCTTCTTCCGCCCCTCCTTCCCGTCCACGTAGCGGTTGAAGGCCGTGTCCGGGCGCTCCTGCTCCACTTCGCGCGTCGCCCGGTCCAGGCTGTCGGCCGCCTTCTCCAGGAGCAGCGTGATGCCCCGCTCGATGGCGTCCTCGAAGGCCTCCTCCGCCCGCGACATGGCGCCCTTCCGGCTCTGCCGATCGCGCTCCCGGGCGCGCTTCCGCGCCGCGCGCTCGCGCTTCTTGCGCAGCCGGATCAGCTCGCGCTGCAGGTCCTCCTCCCGGTCCCGGAAGAAGGTGCGCACGCCGTGCAGCCCGACGAAGATGCCCCAACCGATGGCCGGGAAGTGCGCCCACCAGCCGCCGCCCATGACCCAGTCGAGGAGCGCCAGGCCGCCGCTGACCACGCCCCAGGTCGCCACGTGACGCCACCAGCCCCGGCGGCGCTTCCGCGTCTTCGCCGCGACCCGCGCTTCGGCCTCCTCCAGGTCCTTCCGCTGGGCTCGCTCGGCGGCCACGGCGCGGGCCGCGTCGGCGAGGTCCTCGGGCGCGATGCCCACCTCGGCGGCGACCTCCTCGAGCTCCTCGTGGGTCAGCCCCACGCCGTCTCGCTCCTGCTGCAGCGCGCGCCGCAGGATCGCGCGGATCTCGTCGTCGCCGTATTCGCTCGAGCTCGCCACGGAAGTGCTCACGGGGAAACGGTCGGCGGAGGGGCCGCGCCGTTGCGTCCGTTGTAGCAAGGAACGCGGCTCGCGGGGGCGCCGCCGTACCCGCTCGCGCGGCGCTCGGCGCCCGGACCCCCGCGCCGCTCGGCGCCCGCTCCGCGGATTCTCCGGGTATCGTCGGGCCGTGAGCATCGAAGGCCTGCACCTCGGCGCCCGCCGGGACGACGACGCGCCCCTCGTCCTGCCGCCCGCCGCGCTCCTCCGCCACGCCATGGCGCTCGGCGCGTCCGGCTCGGGGAAGACCGTCTTCTGCAAGGCCGTCGTGGAGGAGGTGCTCCGCGCGGGGGTGCCGGCGCTCTGCGTCGACCCGCAGGGAGACCTCTGCAGCCTGCTCGAGGCCGGCGATCCGGAGGCGTGGCGCGCGCACGGCGTCGACGAGGAGGCGGCGCGGGCCTTCCTCGAGCGTGTGGACCCGGTCATCTGGACGCCCGCCTCGCAGAAGGGCGTGCCCCTCTCGGTGGACCCGGTCGATCCGGGGCTCGCGGAGCTCCCGGCCGACGAGCGCCTCCGGGCCCAGAGCCGGACCGCCGCCCGCATCGTCGGGCTGCTCGGCTGGGACCTCGACGCGGACGAGGGCGCGGGGCTCGCGGCGGTCTTCGACCGGGCCCTCGGGGACCGCATGGCCGCCGGCGTGGCGCCGCGCTTCGAGGATCTGGACGCGCAGCTCGAGGCCGGCGCCGAGGCCTACGCGCAGCTCGTCGGCAAGGGGAGCATCGAGGCCGCCCGGCGGCGGCTCGCGCGCCTCGACGTGGGCGCGCGGCGGCTGCTCTTCCACGAGGGGGTGCCGCTCGACGTGCCGCGCATGCTGGGGCTCCACGCCGAGGCGCCGCCGCACAAGACGCGGCTGAGCGTGGTCTACCTGAACACGCTCGACGCGCAGGAGGACAAGGACTTCCTGCTCGCGAGCCTGGTGGACCGGCTCTACGCCTGGATGCTCCGGCACCCCTCGAGCGAGTTGCAGGCGCTCTTCTACGTGGACGAGGTGGCGCCCTTCCTGCCGCCGGTGCGGAAGCCCGCGTGCAAGGAGGGACTGCAGCTGCTCTTCAAGCAGGCGCGGAAGTACGGCGTGGGCTGCCTGATGGCGACGCAGAACCCGGGCGACGTCGACTACAAGGCGATGGCGCAGTTCGGGACCTGGGCGCTCGGGCGGGTGACGACGCGGCAGGACCGGCAGAAGCTGCGGCCGACGGTGCAGGGGCTGGCGCCGGACGACGCGGACGCGCTCCTCGACGGGCTGCCCGGGCAGGCGGCGGGGGAGCTCACGCTGCTCTGTCCGGACCACCTGGAGGCGCCGACGCCGATGCGCGTGCGCTGGCTCTACGGGCGCCACGAGACCTGGTCCGAGGCGCGGATCGAGGAGGCGGCGGCGGCGTTCCGGGCGCGGGAGATGGAGGCTGCCGGGCTTCGCGGAGAGGCGCTCGGTGGCGCGGCGCAGAGCGAAGAGGCGCCGGGCGGGGAAGCACCGGGTGGGAAAGCACCGGACGGGGCCGTCGAGCCGGGTGCGGCGCCGGCACGGAGCTCACGGGGCGAGGGCCCGATCCCGGGCGCGCACGGCCACGGGGCGGACGGCGAGCCACGCGTCGCCGAGGTCGATGCGGAGTCGGCGTCCGGCGTCGAGGGGGCGGCCCCCATCCCGGCGGCGGCCCTCTCGGAAGCGGCCGAGGAGCCGGAGCCCGGGTCCGCGTCGCTCGAGACCGCGCCGACCTCCGGCGGTGGGCTCCGCGCGCGCATCGAGGCGCTCCTCGTCGAGCGGGCCAGCGCCAGCGTGGCCGAGCTGGCCGAAGCGCTCGGGGCGTCGAAGAGCGGGGTCCGCGCGGCGGCGACCGCGGCCGTGAGCGAGGGCGCGCTCCGGCGCTTCGAAGGGCAGGGCGGGGCGCGCTTCTGGCATCCGGGGAGCGGGGCGCGGCCCGACCTCGGGCTCGAGCGGAAGGTCTTCGCGCTCGCGCTCGGCGTCTCGCTCGAGGACGCGCAGGCGCACGGTGAGGCCGCCTGCCGGGGCAAGGCCTTCGGGGTGCTCGGCGAGGCGGAGCGCTTCGACCACGCCGAGCTCGCCTACCGGCTGCTCTACAAGCTCGACTTCGAGGAGCGCCTGCCGCCGCCCTTGCTCGAGCGCCTCTTCGGGGGCGGCGCGGCCGAGGACGAGCACCTCGGGAGCCTCTACTTCCACCCGCAGACGCTCGAGCTGGTGACCTACGCGCCGAGCCGAGGGGTGCGCTTCGGGGCGCCGACCGAGGGGGCCGCCAGCGCCGTCCGCGACTTCGACGGGCAGGCCGAGATCGTGACCGAGGCGCCCGCCGAGCTCCCGCTGGTCGAGGAGGACCTGCGCGAGCGGCGCCGCCTCGGCGAGCTCCAGGCGCACTTCGAGGAGCGCTGGGAGGCGCGGCCGACGGCGGTCTCGTTCCTCTTCGTGCCGGTCTGGACGCTCGTCCTGCGGCGCGGGAAGGGCCAGTCGTTCCGGCGCGTCACGCTCGACGGCCTGGTCGGCCGCCCCCTCCGCTGGCCCTGAGCGCGGCCCCGCCAAGCGTCCTACGGACCCCCGGGAGAGCCCTGCAGGCGCCCCGGAAAGCGTCCTGCGGTCGCCCGGAAGGAGTCCTGCGGGCGCCCCGAAAGAGTCCTGCGGTCGCCCGGAAGGAGTCCTGCGGGCGCCCAGCGAGGAGTCCTGCGGGCGCCCGGGAGGGAGTCCTGCGGGCGCCCCGGAGGGAGTCCTGCGGACGCCCCGGAAGGAGTCCTGCGGACGCCCGGGAGGAGTCCTGCGGACGCGGCCAAAGGGGCTGTAAGTCACTGGGATGATGAGGTTTTGCGTCGCGTCGCCGGCGTCCGTCGGGGAGTCCTGCGGGCGCCCGGGAGGAGTCCTGCGGACGTCTCCGCGCGGACGTCTCCGCGCGTGGGTCGTGACCTGGGCTTACCCCGGACGGGGGAGGTGACCGTTGCGAAAAACTTGTACATCGCGTGCAACAGCCTTAATCTGTTGGACATCTTCTCGAAACACGGAGGCCGTCTCATGTCCGCACGTGAAGAGTCCGACTGGAAGCCGATCGAAAAGCCCGCGCCCTGGTGGGCGCACATTCTCCGCTGGTGGCTCTAGCCAGCCTGCTCCCCTCTTCATCCACGCTTTTTCGATCCGCATCGACCGGACCCGCGCGCCTCGTGGCGTGACGCGGCGGTGACGGAGCCAAGACGGCCCACCCCATCTCGGGGCGGGCCGTCGCCGATCCGGGAGCTCCCCGATCTCGGGCCCGCCAGCTGATGACGGCGCCCGGCCCGCCCTCGGCGCGGCGTGGCCCTGGGACGGAAGAGCGACGGCCCGCCCCTCGCGGAGCGGGCCGTCGCCCGAGTCAGGTCGCGTCTTCGCGCTCAGCTACCGCAGAGCGTGCGGTCTCCGGGCACCCGCACGACGACCACGCGGCTATCGGCCTCCACCACGTCGTCACCGACGACGATCACGCGCAGGTCGAAGAGCTGGTCCTCACACGTCGCGTCCACCAGCCCGTCGTTCTGCGCGACGATCTGGAAGGTCACGAGGCACCCCGGCTCGACCCCGACGAACGAGTCGAACTCGCCGTCCGAGCCCAGCCCGCCGCCCGAGGTCAGCCGGTCGGCCACCGTCGGCAGCGTCGGGCAGGTCGCCGGGTCCGCCCGCACGGGGATGCCGCGCAGGAAGAACTCCGACTCGTCGAGCCCCGGCGTCGACTCGTCGTCCCGCGCCTCCGTGTGAAGCGTCGAGAACGACACGAACGACGTCAGGTCCGTGATGGCGCTCGTGATCGAGTCGCCGAGCCCCGAGCCCGTGCCGTTGATCGAGTAGACCAGCGGACAGAGCTCCTGCGTCGGCTCCGGCCCCGGGCCATCCGGGTCGACCATCACCGGCGCGCGATCCGCCCCCATGAGGCCCGTGTCGCAGACGCCCCCGACGGGCTCCTTGTACGAGCCCGTCGCGATCGAGAACGCCTCGAGCTCCGTGCGCTGGTCGCTCCCACCGCTGCCCTCGGAGGCCACGCCGATCACCTTCGCGCCGATGCCGTTCAGCGCCATCAGCGTCTCCGCGACCGTCGCGGGCGTCTGGTCCGCCGCGCTCCCGAAGTCCCCCATCGAGTAGGGGTTGCAGGTGTCGCCCATGGCGTCACCACACCAGGTCAGCCGATCGGCCGTGACCGTCGTGTCGTCCCACCGCCGGTGGAAGGTGTTGTCGGTCGCGATGACGATGACCGGCAGCCGGTCCGCGCGGAAGCCCGCGCCGCCGATGCGGCCGTGGCCGAGCGCCGCGTCGAAGCCCGCGTCCGGGTCGAAGGCCGACGCCCAGGACGCGCCGCCCGGCGCGCGGAAGCCGTTGCCGGTCGCCGCCTGGAAGAGACCCTCGATCTGGCTCTCGGGCCCGTCGTTGCCGCAGTGGAGCGGCATGTCGAGCGCGTCCACGCCGCTCGTGATGGCGCCCATGTCGGTCGTGATGCGCTGCTCGAGCTCGAAGGGCAGGTCGCGCTCGCCGTTGCAGCTCGCCGAGCCGTAGCCCGCCGTCGGGAAGTCGTCGAAGCGCGCGACGCCGAACGCCGTATCGGCGATGACGGCCCGCACGTCGGTGACCACGCTGGCCAGCGAGGCCTGGAGGTTGTCGATCTCGCCGCCCATGGACCCGGTCGTGTCGACCAGGAAGAGCACGTCGGCGCGCTGGATGCGCGGCTCGAACTGCAGCGTGTCCGTGCGGTCCATGCCGTCGGCCGGCAGGTCGAAGGTGAAGCCGCCGCCGCCGCCGACCGAGTCGTCCGGGTCGAGCGGGTCGCTGCCGCCGGTGATCTCGACGCCGTCGCTCTCACCGTCGCCATCCGTGTCCGGATCCGTCGGGTCCGTGCCGCCGGCGACCTCGTCCGCGTCGCTCACGCCGTCGTTGTCGCTGTCCGTGTCCTGGAAGTCCGGCGTGCCGTCGCCATCGCTGTCCACGGGCGGCGTCGCGACGTTGTCGTCGCCGGCCTCGTCCGCGTCGGAGATGCCGTCGTCGTCGCTGTCCGTGTCCTCGAAGTCCGGCGTGCCGTCCCCGTCCGTGTCGCGCGGGATGTCCGACTGCTCGTCGAAGTTGCTGATCGTGTCCGAGTCGTCGTCGACCGTCGGCCGCATGCCGCAGACGCCACTGAAGCAGGCCTGGCCCGCCTCGCAGGCCGTGCCACAGCCGCCGCAGTTGTTCACGTCGGAGTCCGTGTCGACGCAGCCCCCCGAGCACTCGGTGAGCCCGCCCGGGCACTCCAGCTCGCAGCTGCCGCTGCTGCAGACCTCGCCCGTGGCGCATTCGACGCCACAGCCGCCGCAGTTGCTCGGGTCGACGCTCGTGTCGACGCACATGCCGCCGCAGTCTTCCGTGCCCACGCCACAGCTCGAGGCGCAGGTGCCCATGTTGCAGAGCTCGCCGGCCCCGCAAGCGACGTCGCAGCCGCCGCAGTTGGCCGGGTCGAAGCGCGTGTCGACGCACTCCGTGCCGCAGACCGTGAGCGACCCGCAGGCCGGGCCACCGTCCGTACCGGGCGGCGTGCCCGTGTCCGTGCCGGGCCCGGCGTCGACGGGGGTCGGCCCGTCGTCATCGCCGCAGCCCATCGCGAGCGCCGCCGTCAACGCGACGCCCATGAGAATTCGTCTCGTCATCATCCGTGTGCCTCTCTTGCGTTCCCAATCCCGGAGCGACGCTAAGTGAAGCACGCTCGGAAATCGACGGTCTCACCGCGATTCCTGTGAGCAAGCCAACGCAGACGCCCCCGACGCCTGCCCCTACGCGGCTCTTCGCGCAGCCTTCCTTCCGGGCCGTGATGGCACGCACGCCCCCAACTCGCCGACCCCTATCGACGCGCGCGTCCTGACGAGTAGAATCCGAGGCGGCCCTCACGTTTTCGCGCCGCGCCCCCGAGCGCCGCCCCCCTTCGCCCCGGAGATCTCCATGACCCTCTCTCACGTCAGCTCGGGCCCCGAGCGCCCCGAAGACGTCCTCGACGCCATCCCGGACATCGTCGCCTCCCTCCGCGAGCGCTACGAGACCGGCGTCACCCACGACCTCGACTGGCGCCTCCGCCAGCTCGACGGCATCGCCCGCTTCGTCTCGGAGCGCGAGCGCGACATCCTCGACGCCCTCCACGCCGACGTCGGCAAGCCCGAGATGGAGGCCTACGGCGCCGAGGTCTCCTACGTCGCCAACGACGTCGCGCACGTGAAGAAGCACCTCCGCGACTGGATGAAGCCGGAGAAGGTGCCGACCCCGCTCATCACCCAGCCGGGCTCGAGCCGCATCGTCCGCGAGCCGCTCGGCGTGGTGCTGATCATCTCGCCCTGGAACTACCCCTTCCAGCTCCTCATGGCGCCCCTCGTCGGCGCCATCGCCGCCGGCAACTGCGCGCTCCTCAAGCCGTCCGAGGTCGCGCCGCACACCTCGGCCCTCTTCGCCCGCTGGCTCCCGCGCTACCTCGACGAGAGCTGCATCCGCGTGATCGAGGGCGGCGTCCCCGAGACGACGAAGATCCTCGAGCAGCGCTTCGACCACATCTTCTACACGGGCAACGGCGTCGTCGGCCGCATCGTCATGGGCGCCGCGGCCAAGCACCTCACGCCCGTCACCCTCGAGCTCGGCGGCAAGAGCCCCTGCATCGTCGACGCGACGGCCGACCTGGACGTGGCCGCCAAGCGCATCGTCTGGGGCAAGTTCTTCAACGCCGGCCAGACTTGCGTCGCGCCCGACTACATCCTCGTCGAGGAGTCCGTCCACGACGCGCTGCTCACGCGCCTCGCCGCGACCGTGCGCGAGTTCTACGGCGACGAGCCCCAGTCGAGCCCGGACTTCGCGCGCATCGTGAACGCGCGGCACCACGGGCGGCTGCTGAAGCTCCTCGAGCGGAGCGGCACCGTCGTCTGCGGTGGCGAGCACGACGTGGACGACCGCTACATCGCGCCGACCATCCTCAAGGACGTCCCGCACGACGCGCCGGTGATGCAGGAGGAGATCTTCGGGCCGATCCTCCCCGTGCTCTCCGTGCCGCACGTCGACGCCGCGATCACCTTCGTGAACCAGCGCCCGAAGCCGCTCGCGCTCTACTGCTTCTCGAGCAGCAAGAAGACGCAGCAGAAGGTGCAGGACCGCACGAGCAGCGGCGGCATGACCATCAACCACGTGTGGATGCACCTCGCCGTGCCCGAGCTGCCCTTCGGCGGCGTGGGCGAGAGCGGCATGGGCGCCTACCACGGCAGCCACAGCTTCGAGACCTTCTCGCACCGCAAGGCCGTGCTGAAGAAGCCGACCCAGGTGGACCCGCCGATCCTCTACCCGCCCTACACGGACGGGAAGCAGAAGTGGGTCAAGCGCCTGCTGTAGAAGCTCTGCTCTCGCCCGCGAGGACGGGAGCACCGGACGCGAGCGGTTGCGCTACGCAGCAGTAGCGCCAGCTCGGCCCCGCGCCGTCGTCCTCGTGCACGAGGACGAGGACGACGGCGGCGCTCGAGCGGAGAGCGGGCGGATGGGGGCGTCGGGCTCGGGGGGTTCGCGCGGACTCGGGCAGCCTCCCGAACGACGCCCCCACCGGCCCTCCGCCGCGTGGGGGCGTCGCGTCTCCGTCCCGAACGCGAGCGCCCGCGTTCACCGCGGCGTCGACCGGCTGGCGTTCACCGCCCGGCGTCATCGCGGCGTCGGCCGCCCCGCCCTCACGGCCCCGGCACGAACGCCCGCAGCGACGCGCCATCCCCGAACGCGAGGTAGCTGAACATCCCCGGACAGGGCGCGTCCCCCTCCGGAAAGGCGGGCCAGCCGTGGCTGTCCACGCTCTGGTCGTCGGCCGTGAGCGGCGTCGGCCCGCGGAGCCCGCCCGGCGTGAGCACGCGCCGATCGATGCGTGAGCGGCGCCGGGCGTCCTGCTGCACGTAGACGAGCTCGAGCCCCTCCGCCCCGAAGCGGAGATCCACCGAGCCCGAGTAGCGGCCGGTCGCCCCGATGGTCTGCCCGAGCTCCGGGAGCGGGTCGCCACCCACCTCGGCCCAGGCCAGCTGCACGGCGCGCGGCGTCCCCATCGCGAAGGCCACGGCGTAGTGGCTCCCATCGGTCGTCACGGCCGCCTCGCCGCCGCCGTCCATCGGCCCGAGCTCCAGGCGACGCACGCCACCGGCCGTGACCTCGGCGAGCATCGGGTGCCGGTCTCCCCAGGTGACGGCGAAGCCCCCGCCGGGCCGGGCGATCACGCTCTGCCCGGCGCTCCCCAGCAGGTAGCGCTCGCTCGAGAGCGCGACCGGATCCTCGGCGAGCTCGCCGCTCTCGTCGAGCTGCGCGAAGTAGAGGCGCCGATTCCCGCCGCCCGGCTCGGAGCCCTCGAAGGCGACGCCCCAACGCCGCGTCTCCGGGTCCCAGGCGAGGGCCGCGTGGTCGCCGTTCCAGGGGGCGGCGTCCGGGGCGACGGCGCGCTCGGGCCCGAGGGGCCGGCCGTCGAGGCCGAGGCGGAGGAAGCGCGCCTCGATGGACACGAGCGTCGGCTGCGGCCCGCGTTGGGGGCCGAAGGGGGTGGGGCGCGGCGGCATGCCGTCCGGCGGGCCGCTCCGTGCTGGCGGCGTGCGCAGCTCCGTGCGCGAGTGCTTGTAGACGAGGCCGACGACGCCGTCCCCCAGGGCGACCTGCACCAGGGCACGGGAGCTCTGCGCTGGGGTGTTCGGGAAGAGGCGGCGCGGCTGGCCGAGGGGCTCGAGGCGCGGGCCGAGGCGCTGCACGAAGAGGCGGAAGTCGCGTCCGTCGCTCTCGCGCTCGTACCAGAGCTGGAGGTAGTGCGCGCCGGTCCAGACGAGGCGCGCCATGCCCGGGTAGCCGCCGGCGTCGGGGAGATCGTGGAGCCCCGGCGGCGGACAGACGCGCGGGCCCGCGGGAGGTGAGCGGGTCACGGGCGGCGTCCCGGTTGCCGTGCGAGGGGGCGTCGCGCTCCCGTCGGTCGGCGGGCGGGCCTGGACGCGCTCGGGCAGCGGGTCCTCCTCGGCCTCGTCCGCCCCGGCCCCTTCGGCGCGGGCCTCCGGCGGGGCTTCGGAGGCCGCGGCGCGCTCGGCGCCGACCGTGGCCTCGCCCTCGCTCGCGCCCTCGGGCTCCTCGGCGGCGGGGCCGCACGCCAGCACCAGGGCGAGGAGTGGGACGAGGCGGCGCATGGGCAGCATCATGCCCGATGAGACGGCCGACCGCGCCGCGGGATCCCTCCCCGCGGTCGGGATGCGATCCCCGATCCGCCGTCCGCCGTCCGTGCTGGCGCCCGGCTTCGCGGTCCATGCCCCCGAGCGTCGCGCGCTCACTCGCCGACGCGCGGCGCTTCGTACTCCCGCTCCGGGTCGACGGTCGCCGCATAGGGGCTCGCCCAGAGGTCCTCGAAGAAGGCGTCGAGGCGCGCGGCGAAGGGCGCGCCCCGGACGAGGAAGCCGGCGTTGCGGCTCTTCGTGAAGTAGTCGCCGCTCGCGTTGCTCGTGCCGACCCAGGCGAAGGCGCCGTCGACCGTCAGGTACTTCGCGTGGACCGTGCGCGCGTAGGGGATGAAGCCGCTCGCCGCCTCGGGGATGGTCGCGAAGCGCACCTCGACGTTCGGCACGCGCTGGAGCGCCTTCAGGTCCTCGACGCGGTCCGGGCGCTGCTCCCAGTGCGAGACGATCACCTCGACCCGGACGCCGCGCCCGGCCGCCCGGCGAAGGGCCTCGTCGAAGGCGCGCCACTCGCCGCCATCGTAACCGTGGAGGTGGTAGCTCATGACCTGGAGGCGCACGCGCTCGCCCGCCCCGTCGATCGCCGCCTCGAGCCGCGGCCAGTCCCAGACCGCGCCCGGCGGGAGCCAGCCCTCCGGGCTGAAGGCGGGCGTGACCTCGACGGGCGCGTCGCGGAAGCCGGTCGTGATCGGCCAGGCGACCTCCCGGGCGGGGAGGGCGGCGCGGGCGTCCTCGAGGGAGGCGCCGCCGGCGAGGGCCCAGTCGAGCTCGAAGAGGTCCTGCACCGCGGCGACGAGGCGCGGCTCGGTGAGCTTCAGGCCGAGCTCCTGGATGTGCTCGAGGGAGCGCCAGTCGAGGTTCTGGCTGCCGACGTAGGCGACGCGGCCGTCCACGAGGAAGAGCTTGGTGTGCTGGACGCCGCCGGCCGGGAACTCGTAGAGGCGGAGCTCGGCCGTGGGGAGAGCGGCGAGGCGATCGGGCACCTCGGGCATGCGCCCGTGAAAGCCCGCGTCGAAGACCAGGCGGAGCGTGACGCCGCGCGCGCTGGCCCGCTCGAGGGCCTCGAGGACGCGCTCGCCCGCCGAGCCCGGGGCCGTGGCGCCGTAGAAGTGGAGCAGGTCGACGCGGCGCTCGGCGCCGTCGATGAGCTCGACCCAGACGTCGCCCGCGTCCGCGATGTCCGCGTGGTCGAGGGAGGTGCCGAGCGGGAAGGACTCGACCAGGAAGAGCCCGTCCTCGTGGGGCGCAGCCTCTTCGTTCGGCGCAGGCTCAACCCGTGGGGCCGCCGCCTCCTCCCCGCCGGCCGAGGAGGTCGAGCGCTCGGGGTCGGCTTCACCGCCGCCGCAAGCGAGGAGGAGCAGCGCGAGGAGAGCGGAGCGCATCACGCCGCGGAGCGTAGTGCGCCCGGCCCCACCCATCGAGCCGGTCCCGACCCCATCCTCGTCCCGCTCCCGGTAGCCCGGCTCGGTTCCTCGCGCGCAGGCACCATGGCTGGCGCTGAAACTGTGGCTCGCGCTGAAGCTGCGGCTCGCGCTCGCGCTCTGGCTGGTGCTGAAGCTGTGGCTGGCGCTGAAGCTGTGGCTGGCGCTCTGGCTGGCGCTGAAGCTGTGGCTGGCGCTGAAGCTGTGGCTGGCGCTGAAGCTGACGCTGTGGCTCGCGCTCGCGCTGACGCTGTGGCTGGCGCTGAAGCTGCGGCTGGCGCTGAAGCTGCGGCTGGCGCTGAAGCTGCGGCTGGCGCTGAAGCTGTGGCTGGCGCTGAAGCTGCGTCTCGCGCCGTCGCTCGCGCAGACTCCGTCGCTCGCGCACCCGCTCCCGACGCCAGCGCCGAGCTCTCCTCAGCGCGCCGACGCCCCCCAGTACCCCGCCCGCGGCACCGCCCGCACCAGCTCCACCGCCGGCGCCTCCACGTCCACGCGCAGCACCTTCCCCGTGCACGTCAGCCCGTAGAGCGTGTCCCCCTGCGGCGCGAGCCCGTAGATGCACCGCTCACTCAGCCGTCCGAGCAGCCGCGCCTCGCCGCGCACCAGGCTCACCTCCACCAGCGCGTCCGGCTCGAGCCGCGCCGCCTCGAGCCGCCGCACGGTCACGAAGAGCCGCCCCTCGAAGAAGGCCACGTCCCCGCTCGAGCGCCACCCGTCCGGCAACACGCCGACGGTCTCGACCGCGCCGCTCGCCTCCATCCGATAGAGCGCCCGCAGCCCCGAGGCGTAGAGCGATCCGTCCGGGCCCACGTCGAGGCCCGAGAGGCGCTCCCCCGCCGGCGCCTCGGCCACCACCTCGCGCGCGTTCGTCCTCGGGTCGATCTCGAAGAGCTGCCGCCCGTCGACCGCGTAGAGCGTGCGGTCCGGGTGGAGCGCCAGGTCCTCGAGCTCGAGCCCCGTCACCGCCCCCACCGTGCGCGTCTCCCCGCTCGGCAGGTCGAGCTCGTAGACCCACTGCCCCTGCGACGCCAGCGCCGTCGTGACGCAGCCCCGCGCCGGGTCGCAGCGGCGGCTCACCGGGCAGGCCGCGTCGTCCGGCTCCGCCGTGCAGCTCATCGTGGCCTCGTCGCAGCCGTCGATCGTGCACGCCACGCCGTCGCCCCCGCAGGGCCGCTCCCCGGGCACGCAGCCGCGGAGCGTGCAGCGCTCGACGCCGTTGCACCAGAGGCCGTCCTCGCAGAGGTCGTTCCGCGTCTCCCGCTCGCAGACGCCGCGCCGGCAGCGGTCCCGCGTGCAGGGCACGCCGTCGTCGCAGTCGCGGTCCCGCAGGCACTCGGGCCCCACCGCCGCGTCGACCTCGGGCCCGGCGTCCCGCCCCGGCCCCTCGGGCACGCCGAGCCCCGTGCGCGATCCGCACGCTGCCGCGAGCGCGAAGAGGAGGGCCGTCAGCGCGCCGGCAAGCGAGGACGGGGAGGGCATCGTCGGCCGAAGGTAGCGTCAGCGCGCGCGGTCGACGAGCCGCCGCGCGCCTCGCCGTGAGCGAGGGGGAAGGGCCAGGCGCCCGCCGCTGCCTGGCTCGGCCGCGCACGCGGAGCTGGAGGCCGTCAGAAGGACGCCTGCCGCGGCGCCCGCGGGAAGGGGATCACGTCGCGGATGTTGTCGATGCCCGTCGCGTACTGGATGGCGCGCTCGAAGCCGAGCCCGAAGCCCGCGTGCGGCACCGTCCCGTAGCGGCGCAGATCCCGGTACCAGCCGTACTCCTCGACCGGCAGCCCCGACGCCGCCAGCCGCGCGTCGAGGACCTCGAGTCGCTCTTCGCGCTGGCTCCCCCCGATGATCTCGCCGATGCCCGGCGCGAGCACGTCCATGGCCGCGACCGTCTTCCCGTCGTCGTTCAGGCGCATGTAGAACGCCTTGATCTCCTTCGGGTAGTTCACGACCGCCAGCGGCCCGCCGACCACCTTCTCCGAGAGGTAGCGCTCGTGCTCGGACTGGAGGTCCGCGCCCCACTCGGGCCGGAACTCGAAGGTCTCGCCGCTCTTCTCGAGCCGCTCGATGGCCTCGCCGTAGTCCATGCGCGCGAAGTCGCTGGCGACCATCTTCTCGAGGCGCGTGACGCACTCCTTGTCGACGAACTTCGCAAAGAAGCGCATGTCGTCCGCGCGCTCCTCGAGGAGGGCCGAGAAGATGTGCTTGAGGAAGTCCTCGGCGAGCTGCACGTCGTCGTCGAGGTCCGCGAAGGCGATCTCCGGCTCGATCATCCAGAACTCGGCGAGGTGCCGGCGCGTGTTCGAGTTCTCGGCGCGGAAGGTCGGCCCGAAGGTGTAGACGCGGCTGAGCGCGCAGCAGTAGGCCTCGACGTTGAGCTGGCCGGAGACCGTGAGGAAGGCCTCCTTGCCGAAGAAGTCCTGCGAGAAGTCGACCTGCCCGTCGTCCGTGCGCGGGAGGTTCATCAGGTCGAGGGTGGAGACGCGGAAGAGCTCGCCGGCGCCCTCCGCGTCCGAGGCCGTGATGATGGGCGTGTGGACCCAGTAGAAGCCGCGCTCGTGGAAGAAGCGGTGGATGGCCTGGGCGAGCGTGTGGCGGACGCGCGCGACCGCGCCGATGAGGTTCGTGCGCGGGCGGAGGTGGGCGACCTCGCGGAGGAACTCCATCGAGTGGCGCTTCGGCTGCATCGGGTAGGACTCCGGGTCCTCGACGTCGCCGACGAGCTCGATGCGCTGGGCCTGGATCTCGAGGGACTGGCCCTTGCCCTTCGACTCGGCGACCGTGCCCGTGGCGCGGATGGCGCAGCCCGTGGAGAGGTGGAGGACCGTGTCCTCGTAGCCCTCCATGTCGCTCGGCGCGACCAGCTGGATCGGGTCGAAGCAGGAGCCGTCGTGGACGTGGACGAAGGAGAGGCCGGCCTTCGAGTCGCGGCGCGTGCGCACCCAGCCCTGGACCGTGACTTCGTGGCCGGCGGGGACGTCCCCGCGGAGCACCTCGACGATGCGATGAGTCGCCATGGGGGCGGGGTTAGCACGCCTTCCCCGAGGCGCGAAGCCCGCGCGTGCCCGCGCCGCCCCCAGGCCCCCGATCCCCCGCCCGCAGCGGCCGATCCGGCGATCGTGCACCTCGCCCTTGACAGCCCCCGGCCACCGATTCATGTTCCGCAACCCATTCCGGAATAGCTCAGTTGGTAGAGCGGTCGGCTGTTAACCGATTGGTCGCTGGTTCGAGTCCAGCTTCCGGAGCTTCATAAGGCCCAGGCTAGTCAGCCTGGGCCTTTCTCTTAACAAGACCCTCGTCGGCTTCGCCGGCGGGGGTCTTGTCGTATCTGCCGTCGTGGTGCGGGTTTGCGGACGGTGGCCCCTCGCCGGGGGTGCTCTCTGGTCGGGCGGCGCCAGAGCACCTCGCCTCGTCGCCGGACCCAGACCGGTGCTCTCTGACTGCTCTTGGGGCTCAGAGACGCCTCCAGACGCCGAAAAGCCGGTTCACACCAGAGAGCGGATGGTTCACGGCTCCAGAGTGGGACAACGACTGGGCTTTTTCGTCTCCGCGGTTCACCGCACGAGGCGGCGGATCGCGACAACATCTCGCGAAGACTGCGGCGCTTGTTCCCGCCGGAACACGCTCCCTATTCGGCAGATGCCTTCTTCGCGCGGTGCTCTGCTCGCTGAAGGGCGGTGGCTGTGGCCGCGCTCGCTTCCGCGACGGCGACAAGCTCGGGGGGATCCAGGAGCTCTCGGTCGGGAACAGCTCGCTCTCGTCGAATCGCACGGATCTCTACGCCTTCGGCATCATCTTCTACGAATCGCCCGCCGGAAAGGTCCCCTTCGGCGGCGAATCCTACGGGGCCATCGCCATCGAGATCGGGACGACCACCCCGATCCCCACCGTCGCCTCGCACACAACGTCGGGCGTCAAGCGCGTCTCGTGGTCGTCGTCAGCTAACGCCAGCGCCCATGAGCCGCGGGCAGTCGCCGGAGAGTGATGGCAGGCTTCGCACGAGCCACTGACCGGCGGGCCCGGGTGGGGAGCCCCGCCGAGTGATCACGTAGAGGGGCACGAGCAGTGGCTCGGCCCCCCACTCGTCGAGAGTGAGCCTGACGAGGCGGCGGCGCTCGAGATCCTCCTGGACCATGTCGATCGGCAAGTTCCCCCAACCGAGTCCGGCGCGGACGAGCTCGAGCTTGGTCGACGCGTCGGCGACGAGCCACGTTGCATCGGAGACGACACCGTGGTTGTCGGCTGCCGTCGCCACGCGTTGGCTGATCACGATCTGCACATGACTCCGCGCGTCAGCGTGCGAGATCGACCGGCCAATGGTTGCAAGTGGATGCTCGGGTGCCGCCACGGGCACCATCGCGACGTGGGCTAGGAAGCGCCGTTCGAGCCCAGCCGCGTCAGATCCCACAGGCCCTGAGATGCCGATCTGGCAACTTCGATCGAGTACCACCGCGGCGACGTCGTCCAGGACCTCGGTCTGGACTCGCAGCGAGACGGTTGGGTACTGGTCCCGTAGTGCTTTCGCCGAGGCGATCAGCAGCCCCGATGGGCAGATCGTGTCCACGGCGAGGCGCAGCTGAAGCTCCAGACCCTGGCCGACGTTCGCGGCACGCGCGCCAAGGACGGATACATCGTCGAGGACCTTCCGCGCGTCGGAGAGCAAGGTTCTGCCCACCTCGGTCAGCGCCGGCCGGTGGCCAGAGCGATCGAAGAGTTGCAGACCCAGAAGGCTCTCCAAGTTGGCGACGCCCGAGCTCACCGCAGACTGGGCGCGATGCAGTTGACGGCCCGCCGCTGAGAAGCTCCCCTGCTCGGCCACAGAGATGAACAGCCGGAGCTGATCGAGGGTCACGCTGTCGAGGCTGGCGCGCATCTATCTCCTTTTACGGAAGTGTCTATCCAAAGTTTATCGGTTTTCAAGATAACAGAGGGCGTCTATTCTTCACAAGTCTGATGCCGCTGCGGCGCTCGCCGCGTCGGCGTCATCGCCTCGCCCACGAGGATCAATCACGCCCGACCAACTGCAAACGAAGGAGACAGAGATGACCAAAGACAACACCCTACTCGTGACCGGGGCCTCCGGACAGCTCGGACGTCGCGTTGTCGAGCTGCTCCTGGAGGCTGGCACCCACAAGGTTATCGCGGCGACCCGCAGCCCTGACAAGCTCGCCGACCTCGCTGAGCGCGGTGTCGAAGTCCGCAAGGCCGACTTCGACCAGGCCCCCGGGGATCTCGCCGAAGCGTTCGCTGGAGCGCAGCGGATCCTGCTCGTGAGTACAGACGCCGTCGGGCGCCCGGGGCATCGATATGCGCAACACCAGCGGGCCATTGACGCTGCCGGCCGAGCCGGCGTGAGTCACCTCGTCTACACCTCGCTGACGCACCCGGTTAGAGATTCTCCGGTGCTGATTGCGCCCGACCATGTGCAGACCGAAGAGGCTCTCGAGGTGAGCGGTCTGGGCTACACCGCGCTTCGCAACAACCTCTACGCAGACATCCTCCTGATGAGCCTGCCGGGCGCTATCGCCTCAGGGAGCCTCTTCGCTGCAGCCGAAGATGGCGGAGCGGCGTACGTGACCCGTGAAGACTGCGCACGTGCGGCGGCCGCGACCCTCGCGTCCGACTTTGATGGCAAGCGTCAGATTGAGATCACCGGCCCCGACGTCGTGACCTACGGGGAGCTGGCTTCGATCGCTAGCGAGCTCACGGGGAAAGAGGTCGCATACATCCCCGTCGATGAGGAGTCCCTGGTGGCTGGGATGACCGCGCATGGCCTGCCCGAGCCCTTGGCGCGGCTGATGGCCTCCTTCGACACCGGGATCAAGCGGGGGCTGTTCGGACCTGCGACAGGTGCGGTCGAGGAGCTGACCGGGCGGCCGCCGACAAGTGTCAGGGCCTTCTTGGAGGCGAACAAGGCGGCGCTGTCGCCGGCCTGACGCTCCCTACCTACGACGATAATCGTTGAGCCGAGGTCACCAGTGCTCTCCGTGCTGGAGCCCGACTGGCTTCTTCCCCTCCATCACCTCGGAGACCGGTTTGGAGATCGGCCTATTCACATTCGCCGAGTGCGGCGAGAGCGTCCTTCGAAAGGCCGCTGTCTCGCCCTCCCTGCGGCTGCGCAACCTCGTCGAAGAGATCACCCTCGCGGATCAAGTCGGACTCGACTGGTTCGGTGTCGGTGAGCATCATCGCGCAGACTACGCTGTCTCCTCTCCTGCGATGGCCCTGGCCGCTGCAGCGACGCAGACAGATCAAATTCGCCTGTCCAGCGCAGTTACGATCCTCGGATCGTCAAGTCCCGTACGGGTGTTTCAGGACTTTGCAATGCTCGACAATCTCAGCGTCGGGAGGGCTGAGGTCATGGTTGGAAGGGGCGCCTTCGTAGAGTCGTTCCCGCTGGTCGGGCTGGAGATGAGTGACTACGAGTCGCTCTTCTCGGAGAAGCTCGAGCTGCTGATGGAGCTCAATAGACCCGAGCTGCTCGCGTGGCCTGGTGGACGGCACACTCCACCCATTCAGGGGTGTCGGGCATTTCCGCGTCCCGTCCAAAGGGAGCTGCCGGTCTGGATAGGTTCAGGCGGCACACCTAGCTCGGTGATGCGAGCCGCCAAGCTTGGTCTACCACTCGCGATCGGGATCATCGGTGGCGATACCGGGCGCTTTCAGCCCCTCTTCCAAGCCTACAGGCATGGATGGAACGAAGCTGGGCACGACCCATCGTCCTTTCAAGTCGCGATGACGGTCCACGGGTTCGTCGCCGCGACAGATCAACGGGCTGCCGACATCTACAGTGGGCCACACAACGAGGTGATGACCCGTCTTGGCGCCGAGCGCGGCTGGCCTCCGGCGACGCGACAGGGGTTTGACGCCCAGACTGGCCCGACCGGCGCTTTCTTCGTAGGTAGCCCGAACGCGCTCGTAGAAAAGATCCTCGCACATCGTGAGAACTTTGGGATCACCCGCATCGCCCTGCAGATGGGGGTGGGAATCATTGAGCATCGCGACATGCTCGATGCTATCGAGCTGCTAGGGACGAAGGTAGCACCGGAGGTGCGGCGCCATGCGGAACGATGATGAGCGGAGCCCGACGGAGCATGACGACCAACTGACCCGCCGGGAGTTCTCCATCGCACTCGGCGCCGCGGCTGCAAGCGCGGCGTTAGCTGGACTTACTGGCTGCGAATCGAGACAAGGAGGCGACATGAGACCCGAGACGAAAGCGAGCAGCCTCGTCCCGACCCTCTTCATCCCACACGGTGGCGGTCCGTGTTTCTTTATGGACTGGACGATGGGGCCGGCGGACACCTGGGCTCGAATGGCCCAGTGGTTACGGGAGCTTGGACGAGAGTTCGAGCACGTCAAAGCGATCGTTGTGATTTCCGCCCATTGGGAGGAGCCGAGTGTAACGATCCAGACGAGGGCGCAACCCGATCTGCTCTTCGACTACTACGGCTTCCCGCCCCACACGTATGAGCTGCAATGGCCAGCGCCGGGTTCTCCCACGCTCGCTCGCCGGATCGCCGAGCTGCTCGCCGGCCGGGGCGTCGCCACCGCCGAGGCGCCGACCCGGGGCTTCGACCACGGCGTCTTCGTCCCTCTCAAGGTCGCATTCCCCGATGCGCAAATCCCCACCCTGCAGATCTCACTCAAGAAGGGGCTCGACCCGCAATTTCACTTGGAGCTCGGTGAGGCTCTCGCTCCACTGCGCCACGAGGGGGTGCTCATCGTGGGCAGTGGCATGAGCTTCCACAACATGCGGGCCATGATGGCCGGGGGAGGACGGGCCTCCGCGGCGCGCGAGTTCGACGAGCGCCTGACGTCCGTCTGCTGTGACGCCCCAGACGCATGTCGAGGGCAGCTGCTCCGCTGGCAGACGCTCCCACACGCTCGCTACTGCCACCCTCGCGAAGAGCACTTGCTGCCGTTGATGGTGGTCGCCGGCGCCGCTGCCGGAGACCGGGGGCGGAGAATTTTTAGCGATCGGGTGATGGGGGTCGAGGTCTCGGCGTTTCAGTTCGGCTAGGACGGCTCCCGGAGGTGTTGCGCGCTCGGGAGCGTGGTGGAGATCCAGTCAGAAGCGGAATCCCATCTTCGCGAGCGCGGCCAGATCAGCGTGCGCATACGCTGTCATGAAGGCCCGCATCATCTGGTCAAAGGGGAGATCGGCATACATGCCGTGGAACCGGATCACCTCGGCATGGGCCGCTCCGTCCAGCGTCGTCGTCGGAAAGAGCGCGTCGCGTTCGCCGTCGAAGTCGACCCGTCGATATCGCTTCCGCGCGACAACGTCGGGAGACAAGCTGGCGTCGGCCAATCGCCAGCTACCGTTGAGGTAGATCGCGTTGAGCCCGTGGTGGAACATCGTATCGGTTCCCATCGCGTCGACGATCCGCGTCGGTAGCGTGTGGTCCTTGAGGTCGCACAGCACGAGCGCCGCGGGTATCCGAACTGCGCGCAACAGCGCACCGAGCAGGATTGCCTTCTGCACGCAGAAGCCTGTCCCGTCGGCCAGGACGCGGTTCGCACGGTACTCCTCAGGCGTGAGCTTCGCTCGGAACTCATACTGGACCGCATCGCGGACGTGCTCGAAGAGCCGCACCGCCTGCTGCACGGCCGTGCCTTCGCCGCAAACGCGGTGAGCGAGCGTCTCGAC
>PABA01000166.1 GCA_002699025.1 Sandaracinus sp.
CCCGGTGGCGGCGAGGTCGACCTCGCCGTCCACGGTGTCGGGAGGAATGGGGCCGGTGGCGGCGAGGTCCTCGTCCGTGTGGGCGGCGTCCGCGGCGTCGGGGGCGTCGGGAGGGATGGGCCCGGTGGCGGCGAGGTCGACCTCGCCGTCCACGGTGTCGGGAGGAATGGGGCCGGTGGCGGCGAGGTCCTCGTCCGTGTGGGCGGCGTCCTCCGAGGAAGGCGTCCCGGTCGCGGCCACGTGCTCGTCCGTCGAATCGTGGCGCGTCGAATCGCCGCCCGTCGAAACGCCGCCCGTCGAAGCGCCGCCTGTCGAATCGCCGGGCTCGTCGTCCGGCGGGATGGGGCCGGTGGCGGCGAGGTCGGCTCCGGACGCGCTCACCTCCTCGCCCTCCGCATCGCCGACGTCGAGGTCCACTTCGCTCGTCGGCTCGTCGTCGGTCGAGAGCGCGCCCTCGGAGTCGTCTGCGTCCCCGGTGCGCCGGCCCGGGGGAGGGCGTGTGTCCTGCTGCTCGGCCCCGGCGGCGCCGACGTCCGTGGCGTCCTCCTCCCAGCTCGGGGTCGGCTCGCCGCTCCCGAGAGCTCCCGACTCCCCGCGCGCCTTCGCCATGTCGGCCTCCATGCCCGCGAGGGGCACGGGCCGCGTCGAGGCGTCGAACGAGGGGATCTCGTCGTCCCGCGTGGGGAGGGCGGCGGCGCTCGGCAGCTCGCGCGTCGGAGCGTCCACTTCGGCGAGGGGCGGGTGCTCCTCGCTCCGTGGCCGCCCCGCGCCCACGGCGGTCGGCGCCCGCCGCAGGGGCCGCTCCGTCGAGCTCGGCGGGCGCTCCTCCGCGCTCGAGCCCGGGTCCACCAGGATCGCCTCCGCTCGCGCCAGCCGCACGACCGTCTCGGTCGCCATCTCGCGGAGCGCCCGTCCGACGTCGTCGGCGTGGGCCAGCGCCCGCAGCGTCTGGCGCATCGCGTCGGCCACGCGGGCGATGTGCGCGGGGGGATCGGTCGGCTCGACGCCCAACGCTTCGGCCCAGCGGCCCGCCCGGAGCAGCGGGACGACGCGCGCCAGCAGCCTCCGTCCGTCGTCGTCCTCCTCGCCGCCCTCGTCGGTGCGCCGCTCCGTCGGCGCCTCCCGCAGGCCGATGGCCCCGAGGCAGCGCGCCGCGTGCAGCACCCGCGCCGCCTCGCCCCGACGCGGCGCGGCGTCGAGCAGCGCGCCGAGCGTATGCCTCCCCTCGACGCCCTCGAGGAGCGCGCGCTCGGCGGGCTCCACGACCTGGAGCAGACCGAAGAAGCCCCGGCCTCCGGGCACCACGAAGCGGTCCCGCTGGGCCTCGAGGCGCTGCACGACGCGCGGCAGCGGGATGCGCTCCCGGATGCCCCGATAGAGCATCTCGGCCAGGCCCATCTCGAGCGTCACCGTCTCCGGCGGCGGCTCCATGGCCTCCGAGAAGTGGTAGGCCCCGCCAGGCCAGGCGAAGAGATCGAAGAGCTTCTCGCGCTGCTGCAGCTCGAGCGCGTCGCGGAGCTGGCGCGGCGTGATCGCGCCCATGGCGATGAGGATGCCGCCCTGCCGTCCATCCCCGTCGCGGACCCGCAGGAGCGACTCCTCGAGCGTCGCCCGATCGATGATGCCGCGGCGCACGAGGAGCTGCCCGAGGCACTCGCTCTCGAGGTTCGAGCGCACGTGCACGGGGATGCCGTTCCGGAAGAACACGACCTTCTTGGGCGAGTCGCCCGTCGTCGTCGCCCGCGGATCGCCGGCCGAGCGGAGCACCAGGGCCCCGCTCGCGCGCTGCTCGCCGAGCCGCGCGAGGATGAAGGGAAAGGGCGTGGCGGCGAGCTCGCCCTCCAGCCGCGCGGCCTGAGCCAGCGCCTCGGCGCGGCGCTCGACGTCGCGCCCCTCGCGGGCGCCCGTCGGGTCGCCGCTCGTCGGCCGCACGGAGGGGCGGGGGGGCGCCGGGTCCGGCGCGTCGAGGTCGTCGTCGAAGGGCGCGTCGAGCACGTAGTGGGGCGGCGCCGGGCTCTTGCCGCCGAGGTCCTCGAGCACCTGGAGCACGCGCTCCGGAGCCGCGTCCGGGACCGCCTCGACGCCCAGCTCGGCGGCGACGGCCGCGACCTCGCCCGGCTCGGCCATCGTGCCCGTGAGCACGAGCCGCGCGCGCTGGCCCCCCGGCGCCCAGCGGAGCGACTCGATGGTCGCCGCGCCGTCGCGCCCCGGGAGGTCGAGGTCCACGACCACCGCCGCGTAGGGCTTCTGCACGAAGGCGTCGATGGCGCGCTCGCCGCTGTCGACGACCCGCACCTCGTGGCCCGCGCCGGCGATCGCCTCCTCGAGCGGGAGGGCGACGCGCGTGTCGGGCTGGACGACGAGCACGCTGCTCAAGGCGTCGTCTCCTGCCAGGGGGCGGGGACGCCGACCGGGTGGAGGAGGCGCTCGAAGATCGCGCGCACCTCTTCCGCGCGTCGCCGCCAGCTCCGCTCGAGGACGCGCGCGGGCGGGTCCTCGTCGCGACGGCGTACGCGGAGGGCGCGCGCCACCGAGGCGGCCCGGGGCCCGCCGAAGGTCAGCGCGCCGGAGCCGCTCGGGTCGAGCAGCGCGGCCGTCTGCTCGACGGAGCGGAAGAAGCGGTATCCATCCGCCAGGGCCTCGGCGTCGCCGGGGGCGAGGTAGCCGCCTTCCGCCAGCGCGTCGAGGGCGTCGAGGGTGTGGCGCCGTCGCACGCTCGCGTCTCCTCCGTGCCGCATCTGCAGGCACTGCGCGACGAACTCCACGTCGACGAGCCCGCCATAGCCGAGCTTCGGATGGTATCGATGGCCCCGCTCGCCAGCAAGCTCGCGTTGCATGCGCCCCCGGAGCTCCGCCACGCGCGCCGCGTCCGGGGCCCCCCGGGCGTAGGCGGTCTCCGCGAGCTCCGCCCCGACCCGCTCGGCGAAGGCCGCCGCGCTCGACGCGACCACCCGCGCCCGTACCAGCGCCTGCCGCTCCCACGCCTGAGCGCGCTCCGCGTGGTAGCGCTCGAAGGCGGCGCGGGAGACGACGAGCAGCCCCTGGGAGCCGCTCGGCCTCAGGCGCGTGTCGATCTCGTAGCCCGGTCCCTCGGCGTCGAGCTGCGAGAGCAGCCGGAGCGCGCGCTGGGCCGTGCGGCTGAAGAGCTCGACCAGCGCCCGACCCCGATCGGTCTCGCCGTCCCCGTCGTAGACGAAGATCAGGTCGAGGTCCGAGGTGAAGCCGAGCTCGCCGCCTCCGAGCTTGCCCATGCCGACCACCGCCATCGGCGTCTCGGTCGCCCCGAGCTTCCGCTCCGACTCGGAGAGCGCGAAGCGGAACGCCGCCTCCACCTGCGCGTCGGCGAGGGCCGTCAGGAGCCGCTGGGTGGCCCGGTCGCCCAGCTCGTCGCCGACGTGGGCGAGCCCGATGCGGAGGCCGTGCTCGCGCTTGAGGCGGCGGAGCTCGGAGACGAAGCGCTCGGCGTCCTCGAGCTCGGCGAGGCTGGCGTGGCCCTCGGCGATCTCGGCGGCGCTCGGCACGCTCGCCCCGACGAAGACCCGGCCGAGCGACTCCGGGTGCCCGACGAGGAGCTCCGCCAGGCCCGGGCTCGCCCCGAAGAGGCCGACGAGGCGGCGCGTCAGGCGGGGCTCCTCGGCGAGGACGGCGTCGAAGCCGTGCTGGTTGCGCAGGAAGAAGTCCGCCATGTGCCGGAGCGCGAGGGTCGGATCGGCGGCGCGATGCACCTCGGCGAGGAGGAGGCGCGCCAGGGCCGGGCGCTCACGATGGCCGAGGGGGCCGAAGGGGGAGGAGGCGCGGCGCGCGAGCCGGGCCAGGTGCGTGGCCCCCTCGACCCCGTCGTCCACGGCGAGCGTCCCCTCGACCAGCTCGACGAGCTCGTCCGCGGGCTGGCCGGCGAGCGTCGCCTCGAGGAGCGGCGCCAGCGGATCCTCCTCTTCGTCGGGGCGCTCCACCAGGCTGTCGAAGAGCGCGGCGACCTTCGCCCGGGCCTCGGCCAGGGCCGCCTCGAAGCGCGCCGCGTCCGCGTAGCCGAGCGAGCGGGCCAGCTCCTCGCGATCGCCCGGCAGGTCGTGCGTCTGGTAGCCGGCGACCATGTGGATGCGGTGCTCCACGCGCCGGAGCAGCGCCCAGGCCTCCTCGAGGGCGGCGGCGTCGGCGTGGGAGACGAGCCCGAGGTGCCGGAGGGCGCGGAGCCCCTCGATGGTCCCGGGGACCTGGAGCTCCCGGTGGCGCCCGCCCCAGATCAGCTGGAGCGACTGGACGAAGAACTCCGCCTCGCGGATGCCGCCCCGTCCGAGCTTCACGTTCTGCTCCGGGTCCGCCGCCAGCTCCCGGCGCGAGCGCCGCACCAGCTCGTGCATCTGCTCGGCGAGGCGCGGCTCGACCTGCCGGCGGAAGACGAAGGGCCGGAGCGCCTCGACCACCTCCGCGCCGAAGGCCGGGTCGCCGGCGATCGGGCGCCCGCGGAGCAGCGCCGCCCGCTCCCAGTCCCGCCCGAAGGACTCGTAGTAGCGCTCCGCGCTCGCCAGCGAGTTCGCGAGCGGGCCGCGGCTGCCCTCGGGCCGGAGCCGCAGATCCACGCGGAAGACGAAGCCGTCCTCCGTCACCTCGGCCAGCGCCCGCGTCGCCCGCCGGACCAGCCGCGTGAAGAGCTCGTGCACGCTCGTCTCGAGCCCGTCGCCGACCTCCGCGTCGTCCGTGCCGTAGAAGAAGATCAGGTCGACGTCGCTGCCGAAGTTCAGCTCGCCGCCCCCGAGCTTGCCCATCCCGAGGGCCGTGAGGGGCACGGGCCCGTCGGCGGCGCGGGCCTCCCCGTAGCGGCGCTCGAGGGTGCGGCGACACGCGGTGAGCGCGGCGTCCAGCGCGGCGGAGGCGAGAGCGGCGAGCTCGCCGGCGGTGCGATCGATGTCGGCGAGCCCGAGGATTTCGCGGAGCGCGATGCGCACCATGGCCCGATGCCGGGTTCGGCGGAGCGCGCGGTGGAGCTCCGGGCCGTCCTCGAGGGCCGCGACCGGCGCGAAGAGGCGCCGGAGGTCGGCGGCGTCCCGGTGGCGGTCGAGGGGCCGGCGGCGGATGTCGTCGAGGATGCTCGGATCCGCGATCGTCAGGGGGAGCAGGGCGGGGGCGTGCGCCCCCAAGGCGGCGGCGAGCTCGAGCGCCTCCGGGTCCGCGTCGGGGGAGGCCTCGCGGTAGGCTTCGCGAGCGCGTTGGCCGGGGGAGGGCATGGTCGGGGCGATTCTGCCACGCTCATGGCTCGCGCGAGCGGCGGGGTGCGGAAGAGAGCGCTGCCGTCGGGTGTCTGCCTCGGTTGACGGCCCTGGGGCGATGGAGTAAGACCCCGCGGCTTTCCGGGGCGCTGGGGGGACGTGTCTCTCCGCGCCCTCTTCCCGCTGGCGCGGGACGCCCCGCTGGTCGCGCTCGAACCCACACCGCGACCCCAAACCGCCATCGGCGAGACACCGGAAAAGACGCCGGAAAACGACGCCGACCCCGAGGTGACGCCTTGTACCTTTCCTTCCTCCAGCTCTTGACGACCCTCGCCCTCTGGCAGCCCGAAGCGGCCGCCGGCGGGGGTGGCGGTGGAGCCGGCGGGGGCGCGGCGGGCGGAGCGCCTCCCGGTGGCTGCGCGGCCGGCGGCATGAACCTCGGCCTGCTGGCCGTGATGTTCCTGGTGTTCTACTTCCTCATCATCCGCCCGCAGCAGAAGCGGCAGCGGGAGCACGAGGAGATGCTCGGCGCCTTGCGCAAGGGCATGACGGTGCGCACCACGGGCGGCATCCGCGGCGAGATCGTCGACATCGACGAGCGCGAGGTCACCCTCCGCGTGGCCGACAAGACGAAGATCAACGTCCTCCGCTCGCACGTGTCCGGCCCCGACGGCGCCAGCGACAAGGACGACGCGAAGAAGGACTGAGCTCCAGCCCGCCTTCCCCGACCCTCACGCCCGTCGCGCTCGCGCGCGCCGGCGGCAGGACCCGAATCCCATGGACCGTTCCTGGTACATCCGTTTCCTTACCCTTCTCGTCGCCACGGTGACGGCCTTCTTCGCCCTCTGGCCGAGCCTCGATCAGGCGGGGATGCTCTCGGCGCCCGGCTTCGTGAAGGAGTACTTCCCGGGCAAGATCAGCCCGGGCCTCGACATCCGCGGCGGCCTCCGCCTCATGTACGAGGTCGAGGTCGACGAGTACATCCGTGACCGTCGCGACCGCTTCTCGGAGGACATGGTCCGCCAGCTCGGCGTGCTCCTCGGCGTCTTCGAGGAGGACGAGATGGACTCGGCGAGCCGGGCCCAGCTCCAGGAGGTCCAGGAGCGCGTGACGGTGCAGCGCGTCGGCCGCCGCGAGATCCGCGTGGTCTTCGAGCGGGGCGACGATCGCGACCTCTTCACGACCGAGTGGCTCCAGCAGAAGTTCGGCGACCTCCGCCTCGTCGGCGAGGACGGCAACACGCTCGAGCTGGCCATGCGCGAGGACCGGATCCTCGAGCTCACGGAGATGGCCGTCGAGCAGGCGAAGGAGACCATCTCCAACCGCATCGACTCGCTCGGTCTCCGGGAGGCGACGGTCATCGGCCGCGACTCCGACATCATCGTGGAGGTCCCGGGCGCGACCCAGGAGACCTTCGACGAGATCAAGGAGATCATCGAGACCACGGCGCGCCTCGAGTTCAAGGTGCTCGACGAGGAGGGCACGACCCTCCTCCGCGATCTGCGGGGCTCGACCCCCGAGGGCATCGAGGTGGCCAGCGAGTCGGCGCCCGCCGGCGAGACCCGCCCGAGCGTCTCGAGCTACTTCCTCGTCAGCCGCGGCGAGCCCTGCGAGGCCGACGACGAGGAGTGCGTCAGCGCCCGCCAGCGCCTGCAGGATTACGTCGCGACCCTCGAGATCCCCGACGACCATCAGATCGTCCTCAGCGAGGTCAGCGTCGCCGACGACCAGTCGGACGAGCGCACCCGCGAGGAGGAGGTCTGGCGCACCTTCTACGTCTACCGGACGACCAACGTCACCGGTGAGGACGTCGAGGACGCCTTCGTCAGCTTCGACCCCTCGGAGGGCAACCGCCCGGTCGTCTCGCTCCAGTTCAACTCGAGCGGCGCCTCGAAGTTCGAGGACATGACGGGCCGCAACGTGAAGCGCCGGATGGCCATCGTCCTCGACGACGTCGCCAAGTCGGCGCCGGTCATCCAGACCCGCATCGGCGGCGGCCGCGCGCAGATCACGCTCGGGACCGGCGACTACAACACGCTCTTCGACGAGGCCAACGACCTCGTCATCGTGCTCCGGGCCGGCGCCCTCCCGGCGCCGCTTCGCCCGGCGAACGAGCAGCTCATCGGCCCGACGCTCGGTCAGGACTCGGTGAACAAGGGCGCGACCGGCGCGCTGGTCGGCGTGCTCCTCGTGCTCGTCTTCATGGCCTTCTACTACCAGGTGGCCGGCCTCGTGGCCGACGCCATGGTGGTGCTCAACCTGCTCTTCCTGCTCGGCATCATGGCCGCCTTCGAGGCGACCCTGACCTTGCCCGGCGTGGCCGCGATCGCACTGACGGTCGGTATGGCCGTGGATGCAAACGTGCTGATCACGGAGCGCATCCGGGAGGAGCTGCGCGCGGGCAAGTCGCCGCGCTCCGCCGTCGACCAAGGCTTCAAGCGCGCCTTCTGGTCGGTCTTCGACTCGCAGATCACGACCTTCATCGCCGGCGTGGTCCTCTTCCAGTACGGCACCGGCCCCATCAAGGGCTTCGCCGTGATGCTGATGATCGGCATCGTGACCAGCCTCTTCACGGGCATCTTCTGCTCGAAGGTGCTGCTCGACTGGATCGTCCGTGGCCTCCGCGTGAAGCGGCTCCGGGTCGGTTGAGGAACGCGCTCCACCACGCCGCGCAGGTGCACTGACATGGAATTCGTCAAGCCCGGTACCTACATCGACTTCATGCGCCATCGGGCGCCCGTCGTGGGCAGCTCGCTGGTGCTGGTCGCCATCAGCCTCGTCTCGCTCTTCTTCCCGGGGCCGAACTACGGCATCGACTTCGCCGGTGGCACCGAGATCCAGCTCGCCTTCGAGGGCGACGTCTCGGTCGCCGAGCTCCGCACGACGCTCGACTCGGTCGGCTACGACGGCGCGGACGTGGTCAGCGTCGAGGGCTCTCCGAACGAGTACATGATCCGGGTCCGCGAGGTCTCGGCCATGCCGCCGGAGCAGGAGGAGGCCCTCGAGGCGGCCGTCTCCGAGCTGGTCGGCGAGGAGGAGCTGATCGAGTTCCGGGTGAGCCCGGGCGGTGACAAGATCACCATGCGGCTCGGCCAGGAGGTCGACGACGCGGCGCTCCGCGGGGCGCTCGAGGGCGCGGGCGCGAGCATCCGCGGCGACATCGCGCCGCTCGTGGGCAGCGACGACGTGCGCCTCGAGGTCTTCCTCAAGGGCGTGGCCGACGAGCTCGTGCAGCGGCTCCAGGAAGAGCTCGGCGAGCGCGGGCCGGCGGCGCCCGACCGCGTGGAGTGGGTCGGCCCGAAGGCCGGCGCCCAGCTCCGGGACGCGGCCGTGAAGTCGCTGCTCTACGCCATCGCCTTCATCATGGTCTACGTCGCGTTCCGCTTCGACCTGCGCTTCGCGCCGGGCGGCGTGCTCGCGATGTTCCACGACGCGGTCATCACCCTCGGCATCTACGTGCTGGTGCAGAAGGAGGTGAACCTGACGACGGTCGCGGCCCTGCTGACGATCTTGGGCTATTCGATCAACGACACGATCGTCGTCTACGACCGCATCCGCGAGAACATGGGGCGCTTCAAGGACAAGTCGCTCCGCGAGCTGATCAACCTCAGCACGAGCCAGATGCTCTCGCGAACCATCGTGACCTCGGGCACGACGCTGCTCTCGGTGCTCGCGTTCTTCATCTGGGGCACGCCGGTCATCAAGGACATCAGCTTCGCCCTCTTCTGCGGCATCCTCATCGGCACCTACTCGTCCATCTACGTGGCCGCGCCGGTGACGGAGTACATGGATCGCCGCTTCTTCCAGAAGCCCGCGCAGGTGGGCGGGCGGAAGAAGGCGCGCGCCTGAGCGCGTAGGCGCCCGCGGACTCCCGCGAAGCCTCCGAACGCCCTCGTCCCTCGGTCGAGGGCGTTCGTGCGTTCGGCGGCCGGGAGATCGGCGGGAAGATCGACGGGGCCGGGTGGGGCGGCCCGAGAGGCGGGACCGATCTGCACGTCCGTGCAGCATGGCGCGATGGGGGATCTGAGGTAGGCTCGGGCGGCGCCGTGACGTTGCATGACGATACATCGCCCTCTCTCGCGCCCACCCAGCCGAGCGAGGCCCGGGAGAACGCGGCGCCCTCCCGCAGCGGGCTGCCCTACCGGATCCGCCGCGGAGACGCCCTCGCCGCGAGCGAGCTCGGCCGCGCCTGCGGGCTCGGCCCAGCGACGGCCCAGGTGCTCCTCCACCGGGGCCTCGACATGCCCGACGAGGCCCGCGCCTTCCTCGATCCGAAGCTCGGCGGGCTCACGCCCCCGGACTCGATGGCCGATCGCAAGCCCGCCGCCGAGCGCCTCGCCCGGGCCTGCAAGCGCGGCGAGCGGGTGGCCGTCTTCGGCGATTACGACGTCGACGGCACCACCAGCGCGGCCATCCTCGGCGACGTGCTCGAGGCCCTCGGCGCCGAGGTGCACACCTTCGTCGCGAACCGCTTCGAGGGCGGTTACGGCTTCAGCATGCCGGCGCTCGAGCGCGTGCTCGCCTGCAAGCCGACCGTGCTCGTCACCTGCGATTGCGGCTCGAGCGATCATCCGCGCGTCGAGGAGGCCCGGCGGCGGGGCGTGGACGTCATCGTCGTCGACCACCACCTCGTGCCGGACGAGCCGCTCCCGGCCGTCGCCTTCCTGAACCCGCACCGCCCCGACTGCGGCTTCCCCTACAAGGGCATGTGCAGCGCGGGCCTCGTCTTCTCCCTCGGCGCCGCCATCCGCGCCGAGCTCGGCGCCCGGCTCGATCTGCGCGCCTGGCTCGACCTGGTCGCCCTCGGCACCGTCGCCGACGTCGCGCCCCTCGACGGAGACAACCGGGCGCTCGTGCGCGCGGGCCTTCGTCTGCTCGCTTCCGACCGGGTGCGTCCGGGCGTGGCCGCCTTGAAGGACTCGGCGCGCATCCGCCGCGGGCCCATGGGCGCCTTCGACATCGCCTTTCGCCTCGCGCCCCGGCTGAACGCCCCCGGCCGCCTCGCCGACCCGACCGTGACGCTGGAGCTGCTGAGGAGCCGCGACCCGAAGGAGGCGCGCCGCCTCGCCGCGCAGATCGAGCAGCTCAACGACGAGCGCAAGCGCATCGAGCGGCACACCACCGAAGAGGCGATCGCGCAGGTGGAGGAGCGCTACGGCCCCAGCCCGACGCACGGGGTGGTGGCCGCGGGCCACGGCTGGCATCGCGGGGTGGTCGGCATCAGCGCCGCGCGCCTGGTCGACCGCTTCGACGTGCCGGCGATCGTCATCGCCCTCGAGGACGGCATGGGCCACGGCAGCGGACGGACGCCCGAGGGCTTCCACCTCTACGAGGCGCTCGCCGGGTGCAGTGAGGAGCTCGAGCGCTTCGGTGGGCACGCCGCCGCGGCCGGCCTGACCATCCGCGAGGAGCGCATCGACGTCTTCCGCGAGGCCTTCTCGGCCCGGGCGCCGCGGCCCGAGGCCGGCGAGGCCCTGCCGCTGGTGGACGTCGAGCTCGACGCCGCCTACCCCCTACCGACGGTCGAGGATCTGATGCGCCTCGAGCCGCTCGGGGAGGGCAACGCGCAGCCCGTCTTCGCGATCCGCGACGCCGTCGTGGAGGAGAGCCGCATCGTCGCCGACGGGCAGCACCTGAAGCTGACCTTGCGCCACGGGCGGAAGATCCTGACCGCCTTCGGGCGAGACATGGCCCACCGGATCGACGAGCTGGGGGATACCGTGACCGCCATCGGGCACCTCCGCCCGGACCTCTGGCGGGGGCGCGGCGCCCTCGAGCTCTCCCTCGAGAAGCTCCTCTCCTGAGCGCCGCTTCGCGCGAATTCCAGCGCGAAGAAAATCCAGTGTTGACGCATTTGGGGGTTGCCCACCCCGGCCCGCCACGCCAGTCTGGCGGAGGTGGGGGTTCTCGGCGTTCAGATCGGCGCCTTCGAGGCGCGTTTGACGAAGCTCTCGGGCGGGCGGGTGTCGCCCGTGGGCGAGCCCTCGACGCTCGCCGCCGGGTGGGGGCGCGAGGGCTGGTCCTTCGGGGCGTCCGCCGCGAAGCGCGCGGCCACCCAGCCGGCGCGGACGGCGCCTGCGCTCGGCGCCCTCGTCGGCGCGAGCCCCGCCGCCCTGGCGCTCCTCGCGGAGCCGCGCGGGCTCGCGATCGCGGAGGGCTCTTGGGCCCCCGGCGGGGACTCCGCGACGCTCGGGGCGCTGCTCGGTCGCTGCCTCGCGGGAGCCGTCGAGGAGGCCTTGCAGGGGATGAGGCGGGCGCCCGAGCGGGTCGTCTTCGCCGCGCCCCGAGCCGGGGCGCGGGCGCGGGCGTTCGACGGCTTCTGGGACGCCGTCGGTCGACCGGACGGGGAGCTCGTGGACCTGTTCGACGTGGCGCCGGGGGCCTGCCGCGCGCGCCAGGTGCGCGAGGCCGGGCAGCTGCTCCTCGTGGAGATCGGCGAGGTCGGCGTGCGGCTCGCCGTGAGCGGCAAGGCGGCCCTCGACGCGCCGCGGCCGCTGCTCGAGCTCGAGGAGCTCGACGGATTCGGGGTCGTCGCGGTCGAGGCGGCGCTCGTCCAGGCGCTGCGCGAGCGGGGCGGCGTGCCCGCGTCGCCCGCGGCCCACGCCATGCTCGCGGAGGCCGTGCGCGCGATGCGGCGCGACCTCGAGAGCACGGACCGGGCCGAGTACCCGCTGCCCTTCGTCGCCCTCGGCGGGAGCTCGCCCGAGCCGCTCTCGCTCGAGGCCCGCGAGCTGGACCGGGCGCTCGACGGGACCATCCGCGCGCTCCGGCGGGGGCTCGTCCGCGTGAAGGGGAGCGGGGTGGACGCCGTGCTCCTCTACGGAGAGGGGGCGGGCCTGCCGGGGGTGCGGCGCACCGTGGAGGATGTGGTGGACGCGCCGCTTCACGTGCTCGAGGCGCCGCTCGCGCTCGGCGTGCCGATCGCTCCTCGCGGCGCGAACCTCCGCGCGCGGACCGGATCGCCCCGGGCCGGAGGCCCCGCGACCGCCCGGGGGACCGCCGCGTCGCGCGCCTCCTCGCGAAGCTCCCGCGCAGCGCCGCCGCGGCATCCGTCCTCGCCGGGGATGGCGACCGCGTCACGGCCCGCGCCGCCGCGTCGCCCGTCTTCGCCCGGCGCGGCTCGCGCGTCGAGGCCGGCGCCGCCGCGTCACCCGTCTTCGCCGGGGATGGCCCGCCCGTCGAGGCCGGCGCCGCCGCGTCACCCGTCCTCGCCCGGCATGCGTTCCCCATCGGCTCCCTCGTCGCCCGGCGCGGCGCGCGCGCCCTCGTCCTCCCCCGGAGGCACCCGGCCGCCGTCCCGGCCGACCTCGTCGGCGGGCGCCGAGGCCCCCGCGCGTCCATCGTCGGCCAGCGCGCCGCCGCCGACGACGCGCTCGGACGTCATGCCCCGGGCCGACCGCACCAGCCCCGGCGCGCCGGCCTCCACGCACACCCGCAAGAAGAGCGCGCCGCCCGGAGCCAGCATCGCTCCGACGGCGGCCGACGACGGTGCGGCCCTCGCCGAAGGCGTGGTCGAGAACCCGATGCGGGCCCTCGACATCGCCGACCTCGATCTGCGCCGCGTGGGCGCTCCGACCGCCGTCCCGAACCTCCTCTTCGGGCTCGCCCGGGCGCGCGCGAGCGGCGTGCTCCACGTCGAGATGGAGGGCCTCGAGCAGGTCGAGGCGCCCTTCGTGGAGGGCCGGCTCCTGCTCCTGCCCCACGAGCGGACGCTCCTCGTGGACACGCACAAGAAGCGCTCGGGGGCCTACCGCTTCGAGGCCGGCCGGGAGCCCGATCGGATGCATCGTCGGGAGCGCGTCTCCCCCTACGCGGTGGTCGTCGAGGGGCTCCGCAAGGTCGCCTGGACCTTCCAGGACGGCGAGTCCGAGCTCGCTTTCGCTGCCCGCCTCACGCAGGCGCCGCTCGTCCGCCGGAGCCTGAAGGAGCTCCAGGCGCGTGGCTTCTCCGACGCGGAGGCCCGCTTCGCGCACTTCTCCTGCGACGGGAGCGCTGCCCTCGACGACCTCCTCGAGCGTGCGGGCACGGGGCGGCGGACGGCCCTCTTCACGCTCTGCATGACGCGCGTCTTCGGGCTCCTCGGCTGGCAGACGCCGCGGCCCCGCGACGGGGAGGACCCGGCCGTGGAGCTCCGGCGGCAGCTCGCGCGGGCGCTGAAGGGGAACCACTTCGAGACGCTGCGCGTGCACTGGAGCGCCAACCACGCGGAGATCGAGGCGGCCTACCGAGCGCACGTGGAGGCGCTCTCGCCGGGCGGCGAGCTGCACGCGCACGACCCGGCGAGCGCCGAGCGCCTCCTCGCGCGGGTCGAGGAGGCCTGGGCCGAGCTCCGCGACGAGCGACGGCGGGTGGCCCACCGCAAGGAGGCCTACCCAACGGTGCACTACGACGGGCTCGCCGAGCTCCTCGAACAGAAGGCGACGGCCCTCTCGATGCGCGACGAGGTCAGCGCGACCCAGGCCCGGCGGCGACTGCGCGAGCTGCGCTCCACCGCCGAGGCCCGGCCGCGCCGCGCCGCCGGCGGCTCGCGCTCGGACGAGAGCTGAGGGGACCGCCCGAGGCGCGTCGAAGCGTGACGAGCCCGGGCGACCCGCTCAGCGCCCTTTCCACTGGGGCTCGCGCTTCTCGAAGAAGGCCATGAGGCCTTCGCGAGCGTCCTCCGTGCCGAGCAGCGCGAAGAGCTGGTCGCGGAGGAAGGGGAGGGCCTCTTCGAGCGACTGGTCCGCCTGCCGGTGGTACGCGAGCAGGCCCATGCGCATGGCCGTCGGCGACTGGCCCGCGAGCTTCTTCGTCAGCTCGCCGACCTTCGCGTCGAGCTCGCCGTCGGGCACGACGTGCGAGAGCAGGCCGACCTGCTTCGCCTCGTCGGCGAGGAGCCGCTCTCCGAGGAGCATCATGTTGAGCAGCTCCCGCCGCGGCACGACGCGCCGGAGCACGGCCATGATCATCATCGGGAAGAGCCCGCGCTTCACCTCGGGCGTGCCCACCTTCACGCTCTCGCCGGCCACGGCGAAGTCGCAGCTCGCGACCAGCCCGAGGCCGCCGCCGTAGGCGTAGCCGTTGAGGCGCGCCACGGTGGGCTTGCCGAGGGTGGTGAAGCGGAGCAGCAGGTCGACGTAGTCGCCCTTCGGCGCGAGCTTCGGGCCGTCCCCTCCGCCGCCGCCCATCTGCTTGAGGTCGCCGCCGGCGCAGAAGGCGTTGCCCGCGCCGGTCAGGACCACGACGCGCACGGCGTCGTCTCCTTTGGCGTCGTCGAGCGCGTAGAGCAGCTCGTTGACCATCGCCGGCCCGATCGGGTTCTTCCGCTCGGGCAGGTTCAGCGTGATGGTCGCGACGCCGTCCGCGCTCGCCACCGTGATCGTCTCGTAAGGGCGCTCTCGCATCGCGTCCTCCTCCGAGCCTTCAGGCCTGCGCTCGCGCGGGGGCATGCCCGACGGCCTCGGCCGCCTCGCGCCCCGCCGCGTACTCCGCGAGCCCGAGGAGCTCCCGCGCCTCCTCCACCGTGGCCGGCTCGCGGCCCGTCATGCGCGTGAGCGAGACGGCCTGCTCGACGAGCTCGCCGTTGCTCTTCGCCATCTCCCCGTTCGGGAGGTAGAGGTGGTCCTCCAGCCCCGTGCGGATGTTGCCGCCGAGGACCAGCGCCGAGGCGAGCATGCGCCAGTGGCAGTGGCTGATGCCGATGACCTCCCAGCAGGCGCCGCCGTCCGGGAGGATCGAGTCGACGATCTTCGACTGGAGCTGGAGCGACTCGACCGTGGGCGGGATGCCACCGAGCACGTTCACGATGAAGCTGAACTGCACCGGCGTCTTCAGCACGCCCATGTCGAAGAGCGGCCAGGTGCCGTGCGTGTGTCCCGTGTCGAAGCACTCGAGCTCGGGCTTCACGCCGGCCTCGTTCATGGCCTCGAGGAGCTTGAGGATCTTCTCGTACTTGTTCGGGAAGACCATGTCGAAGACGAGCTTCTTCCGGCGCCGCGAGTACTTCGAGTAGTTCATCGTGCCCATGTTCAGGGCGCCGATCTCGGGGCGGACCTCCTTGATGTAGGCGACCTGCTGGGAGACGTCGTCGGTGATGGTGCCGGTCGAGAAGTTGAGGATGATCGGGCAGCGCTTGCGGACCTCCTCCTTGATGGCGGCGAAGACCTTCGGGTCGAAGGTGGGCTGGCCGTCGTCCTGGCGCGCGTGGATGTGCACGACGGAGGCGCCGGCGTCGTAGGCCCGCTTGCACTCCTCGCCGATCTCCTCGGGCGTGTAGGGGATGCCGGGGCACTGCTTCCGGTTGGCGAGCACGCCGGTCACCGCGCAGGTGACGACCACCTTGTCATCGGGGCTCATGTCGATCTCCTCCCGCCTCGGCGCGTCGCCCGAGGCGGTCTTCCATTCGCTGCACTTCGTCTGCGACCCGGTCGCTGAGCAAGCGCAGGATGCGCCGCAGCTCGCGCCGGTCGCCTTCGTCGAGCGACCGCAGGGCGGTCGCGAAGATCTCCATGCTCGTCACCGGGATGGCCTCGGCGAGGCGGCGCCCCTTCGCCGTGAGGCGCATCAGCACCACGCGGCGGTCGGCCTCGGAGCGGGTGCGCTCGACGAGGCCGTCCCGCTCCATGCGATCGGCGATGCCGGTGATGGTCGAGTTCTTGGCGCTCATGCGCGCGGACAGGTCCGAGAGGGAGAGGTCGCCGAAGCCTTCGAGCATCTTCAGGGCCGTGACCTGCGGGCCCGTGAGCCCGTGGTGGCGGGCAACCTCCTTCGTGGCGCGGCGCGACTCCGTATAGAGGTAGACGATCGCCTCGATGATGCGATCGATGTCGCCCTTCGCCTCGGTGGAGGCGGGCGGGGGAGGGAGCTCGTCGGCCGGCGCGGTCATGGGTCGCACGCGAAACCCGCGCGCATGTTTCGCACGGCATGTTTCGCACGGGGAAGTTTCGCACGCTAAATATTTCGTGAGCCACGGCGACGTCAAGGGAGAATGCGTCCGGGGGTGCACGCAACGGAGGAAGGAAGAGGCCCGCGCGGCCGCTCCGCCTGGCTGTTGCCGGGGTGGGGGGCGGCGTGTAAGGTGGCCGCGCACACGGAGGGGAATTCCTTGCCTTCGACCTTTCGGCGAATGGGATGGGTGATCGCGCTGAGCGCGGCGCTCGTCATGACGAACGCAGCGGCACCCGAGCGGGTGGCCGCGCAGCCCATGATGGAGACCGGGGAGCAGATCGATGCTTCCCCGAAGGGCCTGATCGGCCTCGGTCTCGTCGGCGCGGAGCTCGGCTTCGTGGTCCCGGCGTTGGCCGGGCTCGACGACGCCTGGGCGTTCGTGGTCTTCCCGGTGGTGGGCGCCGCCGGCGGCGCGATCGCCGGCCACTTCCTCATCGACAACAACGACAACGAGAAGGCCGCGGTGGCGATGCTCTCCGTGGGCCTGGCGCTCGTCGTGCCCTCGTTGGTCATCACGCTCGCCTCGACGGCGTACGACCCCGAGGACGACGAGGACGCGATCGAGAGCGGCGTCGACGGGGAGGGCGAGGACGCCCCGCCCGAGGAGGAGGCCGAGCCGCCGCCCGAGGAGGAGAGCGCCCGACGTCGTGAGATGCGCGAGCGGGCCTCGGCGGCCCGCGCCGGGGGCGGCATGTTCCGCCTCGCCGACGGCGAGCTCCAGCTCGGCCTGCCGGGCGTCTCCGTGACGCCGACCTACACGGCCGACGAGCTCCAGCGCTTCGGCGGCGAGCAGCGCACCGAGGTGCGCCTCTCGCTCTTCAGCGGCACGTTCTAAACGTCGCTTCGCGACGCCGCTTCGCGCGCGGGTGCGGGCTGGTGCTCGGGCTGACGCTTGGCGCTCGGGCTGACGCTCGTCTCGCTCGGGCTGGGGGCTCGTCGCTCGGGCTGGGGCCCATCGCTGAAGCTGGTGCTTCATCGCTGGAGCTGGAGCTGGGGCTCGTCGCTGGAGCTGGGGCTCGTCGCCCGTCCAGGGGCGGGCCGAAGGAACGGACGGGGCGCTCCTACTCGCACGTGAGCACGAGCTGGAGCGTCCCGGCCACGACGCCGGGCCCGAGCAGCGCGAAGGCGTTCCCGGCGCGGACGGCGCTGGGCGCCCTCCCGCTTCCGTCCCCGAGCGGCGTGCCCGCGACCCGGTAGCGTTCGAGGTCGCCCTCGAGCACCCAGCCCACGAAGCGCCCGTCGGGCCCGGGGCCGAGCACGGCGAGCTCCTCGCCCACCCGCTCGAGGACCACGCCGGCCGCATCGGCCGCCGGCCCGGGCGCGCTCTCCTCGGCCACGCCGTCGCGGGTGACGCGCGAGAGCGCCAGCCCGAAGCCGTCGTCGAAGCCCACGATGGCCTCGCCTTCGCCGCTCGCGAGGGCGAGCCGGTCCCCGGTCGCACCCGCGGGCGGAGGCACGATGAGCCCCGCCTGGGCGAAGGCGAGGCCCCCCGGCACGGTCACGACCAGGTCGTCGCCCGTCGAGGCCAGGGCGAGCGGCGGCGGCGCCTCCCCGAGCGGCCCGAGGTCGGCGCGGAGATCCCCGAAGGCGAGCCGGGCCTCGCGCCGCGGCTCGCTGCCGTCGAAGGGCCGGAGGTCGAGCGCCAGCGCCCAGTCGTCCCCGTGCGCGGCGAGGTCGAAGGCGAGCACCTGCGCGTCGAGGGGCAGCGTCCGCGGCCCATCGAGGGCGAGAAGCCCGCCGTTCTCGTCCCGCCGCGCGAGCACCAGGCGGAGCGCCCCGATGTCGGTCCGCGCCGCGACGAGCACCCCCTCGGGCGTCCCGGCCGCGCGCACGTCGACGATCTCGCCGCCGTCCGCGAGCCGGAAGAGCTCGTGCGATGCGCCCAGGCGCCCCTCGAGATCCGCAGGTCGCAGGAAGACCCCCGCGCCCGTGTTCTCCGTGATCGCGAAGGCCTCGCCCCAGGGCACGACCACCGAGAGCCCGTCCCCGGGCGTCGACACGGTCTGCTCCGTCGCTCGGGCGTCCTCGTCGACGATCCCGTCGCAGTCGTCGTCCTCCCCGTCGCAGGTCTCCGCCGCGAAGGAGGAGCGGGTCGCGTCTGCGTCGTCGCAGTCCAGGCCGCCGCACGCGAGCGGCGCGTCGCCATCGCCGTCCCGGTCCACCTCCTCGCCGACCACCACGCAGCTCCCGGCGAGGCAGCGCACGTCTACGCAGGCATCCGAGCCGCAGTCGGCGTCCACCTCGCAGGTGCCCTCCGCCGCCGGCAGGGGGCGCGCCTCGTGGTCGCTCCCGCCGCAGGACGCGAAGCGGGGCCCGACGAGGAGCATCGCGAGGAGGAGGCGCGCCATGGGCGGAGTCTACAACCGCCTTTCGCTCCGAGCCGGCCGTGTCCCAAGCTGTCGCCCATGGTCCTGGCTCGCGTGCGCCGAACGATCGCCGAGCGCCGGCTCCTCGCCCGCGGGGACCACGTGCTCGTCGCCTGCTCGGGCGGCGGGGACAGCGTCGCCCTCACTCGGCTCCTCGCCCGCCTCGCCCCCGAGCTCGGCGTCTCGCTCGCCATCGCCTCCGTCGATCACGGGCTCCGGCCGGAGGCGGCGGAGGAGGTCGCCGAGGTCGGCCGGCTCGCCGAGGCGCTCTCGCTCCCCTTCCACCCGCTCCGCGTCCGGGTGGAGCCCGCCGGCGAGGGGCTCCAGGCGGCGGCCCGCCGCGCCCGCTACGCCGCGCTCCATCGCTGCGCGGCCGAGCGGGGCGCGGGGAAGCTCGCGGTCGGCCACACGCTCGAGGATCAGGCGGAGACGGTGCTGGCCCGTCTGCTGCGGGGCGCGGGTCTCGCGGGGGCCGCCGGCATCCACCCGGCGCGCGAGGACGGCGTCGTCCGCCCCCTCATCGACTGCCGCCGCGCGGAGCTGAGGGCCTGGCTGCGGGCGCGCGGGGTGGGCTGGCGCGACGACCCCTCGAACGCCGATCCCCGCTTCGAGCGGGTCCGGATCCGCGCCCTCGGGCCCGCCCTCGAGGCCATCGATCCGCGCGCGCTCGAGCACCTCGCGGCCTTCGCGGACGACGCCCGGGCCGTCCACGGCGTGCTGGCGCGGCGGGCCGAGGCCCATCGCGCGGCGCACGGGGAGGCCGCCCTCGCGCGGGAGGCGCTCCTCTCCCTGGACGCCCCCACCCGCGCCGCGGTCCTCGCCCGGGCCCTCGCGGACACGACCGGGCGCCCCCCGAGCCGCGCCCACCTCGACGCCCTCGAGGCGACGCTCGCGAGCGGCCGGGGGGAGGTCCTGCTCGGCGGCGACTGGGGCGCGCGGCTCGTCGAGGGCCGGCTCGAGCTGGCGCGGCGCCCGCGGCGGACCCGCAGCACCCGCACCGAGTAAGAGCGCGTATCGCGTGGGGGGAATCGCCCGCGGCCGGCTCGCGTTGCTCCGTCACGCCCGGGCCCGAAGCGCGACTGAGAGAGGGTCCGGTCCCCCCATGCCGCATCGCTCCTCCCCCTCCCGGGCTCGCTCCGTGCCACCCCCGGCGGCCCTCCGAGCCGCATCCACGGCCGCCCGTGTGTCTTGCGGAGTCTCGACCGTGAGTCTAGGGACATGGATGGGGCCGCCCGTTCATGCTATTTCTACACGGCTCGGGGAGGGCCTTCGCGCTCCCCTCGCGACGCACCGAGCAGCCCCCGTTCCCGTGATTCCCATCAGGTCCCATCCGACCCGGATCCCGTCGAGGTCCCAGTGAAGCAAAGCCACAAGACCCTCCTCCTCTGGGTCCTGCTCATCTTGATGTTCGTCGCGATCTGGAACCTCGTCCAGCATGACGAGAGCCCGCGGAACGTCCCCTACACCCAGTTCACGACCGACGTGAGCGAGGGGAACGTCGAGCGTGTCGAGGTCGAGTCGCGCGAGAACACGGCCCAGTTCACCTACTGGGTCCGGCAGGGCGAGCGCACCGAGAAGAAGGTCGCCGTCGCGCCCAGCCCGACGAGCGAGGACCTCGATCAGCTCGAGGAGGCGGGCATCGCCGTCCAGATGCTCGCGGAGGACGAGAACAGCCTCTGGACGAGCCTCCTGGTCACCTGGCTCCCGATGATCTTCCTGCTGGTGATCTTCTTCTTCTTCATGCGCCAGCTCCAGGCGAGCGGCGGCAAGGCGATGAGCTTCGGCAAGTCGCGCGCGCGCCTGCTGAACGAGTCGCAGAACAAGGTCACCTTCGCGGACGTCGCTGGCATCGACGAGGCCAAGGACGACTGCCAGGAGATCATCGAGTTCCTCAAGGACCCGAAGAAGTTCCAGCGCCTCGGCGGCCGCATCCCCAAGGGCGTGCTCCTCATGGGCTCGCCGGGCACGGGCAAGACGCTCCTCGCGCGGGCCATCGCCGGCGAGGCGGGCGTGCCCTTCTTCAGCATCTCCGGCTCGGACTTCGTCGAGATGTTCGTCGGCGTCGGCGCGAGCCGGGTCCGCGACCTCTTCGAGCAGGGCAAGAAGCACGCTCCCTGCATCATCTTCATCGACGAGATCGACGCCGTCGGTCGGCACCGCGGCTCGGGCCTCGGCGGCGGCCACGACGAGCGCGAGCAGACGCTCAACCAGCTCCTCGTCGAGATGGACGGCTTCGAGTCCTCCGAGGGCGTGATCATCATCGCCGCCACGAACCGGCCCGACGTGCTCGACCCGGCCATCCTGCGCCCGGGGCGCTTCGACCGGCGCATCGTGGTGCCGCGGCCCGATCTTCGCGGTCGCACGGGGATCCTCCAGGTGCACACGCGGAAGGTGCCGCTCGCGCCGGACGTCGACCTCGAGATCATCGCGCGGGGCACGCCGGGCTTCAGCGGCGCGGACCTCGAGAACCTGGTGAACGAGGGGGCCCTGCTCGCTGCCCGCCAGGACAAGGACTTCGTGTCCATGAGCGACTTCGAGATGGCCAAGGACAAGGTCCTGATGGGCTCGGAGCGGCGCTCGATGGTGATCTCGGACCGCGAGAAGCGGACGACGGCCTACCACGAGGCGGGGCACGCGCTGGTGGGCATGCTCCTCCCGAACCACGACCCGATCCACAAGGTGACGATCATCCCCCGCGGGCCCGCGCTCGGCGTGACGATGTCGCTGCCCGAGGAGGATCGGCTGAGCGTGTCGCGCGAGTGGCTGCTCGATCAGATCTCGATGATGCTCTCGGGGCGGATCGCCGAGGAGGTGGTCTTCGGCCAGCTCACGACCGGCGCCGCGGACGACTTCAAGAAGGCGACCCAGCGCGCCCGCTCGATGGTCACGGAGTGGGGCATGAGCGACAAGCTCGGCCCGCTCGCGTACGTCGAGAAGGAGGAGTCCGGCTTCCTCGGGGGCAGCTACCACAAGGAGTACTCGGAGACGACGGCGAAGGAGATCGACACCGAGGTGCGCCGGATCATCACGGAGCAGTACGACGTCGCGCGGCGCCTCATCGAGGAGAACCGCGACAAGCTCGACGCCATCGCGAACGCGCTCCTCGAGCGCGAGACGATCGGGCGCTCGGAGCTCGACGCCATCGCCGAGGGGCGCCCGCTGCCGCCGCCGGAGAAGATCGTCATCCCGAGCTACGAGGAGAAGAAGAAGGAATCGAAGGACAAGCGGAAGGGGTCGATCTTCCAGCCGCGCCCGCGCGAGGTGCCGAGCGCGGGCTAGCGAGCGAACGGAGGGGGTCATGAGCGGGAGCGCGACGCGCTCCACGGAGCCGGGGGAGAACGACCCCGGCTTCGTCGCACCGGGGCGAATCCGGGCCGACCACGAGGGGGGCCCGGAAGGCGTGGGGCAGGGCCCCGCGGAGGGCGACGGTCCGCGCGTCGGCGGGGCTCGCTTCGACCCCTCGGGTGCCGATGAGCAGGTCGCTCTGACCGAACGCTGCGCCATCTGGGGGGTCCTCAACGTCACGCCGGACTCCTTCAGCGACGGCGGGCGCTACCTCGCGCCGGAGGCCGCGCTGAGCCACGCCCGGGCGATGGTCGCGGCCGGGGCCGACGTCATCGACGTGGGCGGCGAGAGCTCCCGGCCGAAGGGGAAGACCTACGGCGAGGGCTTCGAGGTCGTGGACGCCGAGGAGGAGCGCCGGCGGGTGATCCCCGTGGTGGAGGCGCTCGTGGCCGAGGGCATCCCGGTCTCCGTGGACACGGTGAAGGGCGCGGTGGCGCGGCCGGCCCTGGCGGCGGGGGCGCGCTTCATCAACGACGTCTCGATGGGGGCCGACCCGGCGCTGCTCGCGGCGGTGGCCGAGGCGGGCGCGGAGCTCGTGCTCATGCACACCCGATCCCGGGGCGACTGCGCGCCGGGAGAGGTTCGCCCTCCGAACAGCGTATACGGCGACGTGGTGGAGGAGACGCGGGCCGAGCTCGAGGAGGCCGCCGGTCGGGCCGAGGCGGCCGGCGTGGCGCCCGAGCGGGTCTGGCTCGACCCGGGGATCGGCTTCGCGAAGACGGCGGAGCAGTCCGGCGCCGTGCTCGCGGCCACGGCGCGCTTCGTCGCGGGCGGGCGGCCCGTGCTGATCGGGGCGTCGCGGAAGTCCTTCATCGGCCAGCTCGCGCCGCGCGCGGACGGGACGGCGCCGAAGCCGGACGAGCGGCTGCCCGGGAGCCTGGTGGCGGTGACGCTCGCCGTGCTCGGCGGCGCCCGGGCCGTGCGGGTGCACGACGTGGCGGAGAGCCATCAGGCGGTGCGTTTGGCGGAAAGGCTGGGGCGCGGCGCCGTCCCGGGTACCCTGCGAGGCGGGTCGCGCTGATGGACGCCGTCGGACAGTTCTTCGTCGAGCTCTGGGGAGCCCTCGCGGGCTTCTTCCAGCGCGATCTGGGCGAGGTGCTGCGGGACTGCCTCGACATCGGGCTGGTCGCGGTCCTGATCTACTGGGGCCTCGTCATCATCCGCGGTACGCGGGCGATGCAGATGGCGGCCGGGCTCGTGCTGCTCTTCGTGGGCTACCTGGTCTCGAGCCGGCTCGGCCTGATCACCATCTGGACGATCCTCGACTCGCTCGTCACCTACTTCGTGCTGGTGGTCGTGGTGATCTTCCAGGCGGACATCCGCCGCGCGCTCATGCGCGTGGGGCGCGGGCCCCTCTTCCGCGGACAGCGCACGGCGCGCGAGACGGCGGTGATCGAGGAGGTCGTGAAGGCGGCGACGGCGCTGGCGCAGAAGCGCATCGGCGGGCTGGTCGTCTTCGAGCGGGAGGCGGAGCTGAACGAGTTCATCGAGTCGGGCACGGTGCTCGACGCGAGCGTCTCGAAGGAGCTCCTCTACAGCATCTTCATCCCGAGCTTCGAGAACCCGATGCACGACGGCGCGGTGATCATCCGCGATGGGCGCGTCTGGCAGGCGGGCGCGTTCCTGCCGCTCACGGGGGGCTCGCACGACCGGACGCTCGGCACGCGACACCGGGCGGCGCTCGGCATCTCCGAGGAGACGGACGCGGTGGTGGTCGTCGTCAGCGAGGAGCGGGGGGCGACCTCGCTCTGCTTCAACGGCAACATCGTGCGGAACCTCGACGGGGACTCCCTGCGTGACGCGCTCTTCGGGCTCTTCTACCGGCCGCAGAAGGCCGCGGCGGCGGCCGCGCCCGCGGCGAAGAAGAAGAAGGCCGCGCAGAAGAAAAAGAAGAAGAAGAAGCCCGCGGAGCGGACGAGCCTGGTGCCGGACGACGACGAGGCGGCGCTGGCGAGCGCGGCGGCGGCCCGGAGCGCCGAGGAGTCGCACGGATGAACCCGCCTCGGCGGAGCCTGCGCGAGGTGATCACGAACAACCTCGGGCTGAAGATCGTGTCGCTCCTGGCGGCCATCGTCTTCTTCTCGCTGGTGCGCGGCGCCGAGGACGCGCAGCGGACGGTCGAGGTGGACATCGTGGCCGTGCTGCCGCCGCCGCAGTCGGGGCAGATGCTGCTCACGGAGCTGCCGCGGGACGTGCGGCTGACGCTGAAGGGGAGCCGCTCGCAGCTGAACGCGATCCGCGAGGAGGCGCTGCCGCCGGTGCAGATCGATCTGAGCGACACGAACGCGCGCTACTACTACTTCGCGGACGACGAGTTCGACATCCCGGCGGGGGGGAGCATCACGCGCATCATGCCGGCGTCGATCCCGCTCGAGTGGGCGGAGCGATTGGAGCGAGAGCTCCCGGTGCAGGCGCAGCTGAACGGCGCGCCGCGGGAGGGGCTGGCGCTCGGGGAGCCGGCGACGGTGGAGCCGCCGCGGGCCCGGATCGTGGGGCCGCGGGAGGAGGTGGAGTCGCTCCGGGCGCTCCAGACCGAGCCGATCGATCTGGCGGAGCTCGAGGCGGGGCAGTGGACGCGGCGAGTGCGCCTCGAGCGGCCGCCGCTGCACTCGCGCTACGTGGACGAGTCGTCGATCCGCGTGAGCCTCTCGGTGGTGCGCGACCTGGCGGAGCGGGCGCTGAGCGGGGTCGACGTCGAGGTGCGCGGGCGCGAGGCGCGGGACGTCCAGCCGGCGGCGGTGTCGGTGGTGATCCGCGGGGTGCCCTCGGAGGTGGACCTCATCGACGTGGCGCAGCTCTCGGCGGTGGCGGACGCGGGGGGCGTGGAGGCGGACGAGGCGGAGGTGCGGCTGCGGGTCGAGGGGTTGCCGGAGGGCGTGGAGGTCGTATCGATCGAGCCGGCCGCGGCCTCCCTGGAGCTCGTGCCGGTCGACTGACGAGACCCGTGCCAGCGACCCGCGCCAGCGACCCGTGCTCGCCGGTCGCCAGGGTCGTCGGGTCTGCCGAGTGGTTTGCGTGTGTAGCTGAGCACTTCGGGCACGGGGGGAGGGGACGGGCCCCGCGGGACCCCGCTCCGGCTCACACTCGGCTGGCGCCGAGTGTTCCGCCTCCGCTCCGAAGCTCGCCCAGGACGTCGGCTTCGCCGCCGCCCTGGACGACTTCTATGGTCCCGCGGGGCCCGTCCCCTCCC
>PABA01000167.1 GCA_002699025.1 Sandaracinus sp.
CCCTCCAACCTCGCCCCTCCAACCTCGCCCCTCCAACTTCGCCCCCCCCACCTCGCTCCCCTCCGAAGAGCTGGACGCCCTCGCTCTCCGCGTGTCCCACGCGCCGAACCGCTGCCGCCTCCTCGAACGGGCACCGACACTCCAGCCGCCGTAACGGCGGCCCGGGCGAGGCATAATGACCCGCGTGCGCCCCCTCTTCGTCCTCGCCCTCCTCGCCGCCTGCGGCTCGGAGAACCACGCGACCGCCGCGTCGCCCTCCACTCCACCGCCCGCCGAGGAGGTCGCCGAGCAGGAGGCCGTCGAGGGATCCTCGGCCGGCTCGGCGACGGCCGAGGACGAGGACGTGCATGAGGACGAGGGCGGCGCGACCGCCCGGCGGGGGGAGCGCGAAACCGGCGAAGGCGCGGCCGAGGGCACGCCCGCCGCGCCGCCGAGCGTCGCGCCCTGGCAGACGATCCTCGACGAGTACGCGACCGCCGACGGGGGCTTCCGCTACGCGGCCCTCCGCGCGAACGACGCGCACCGGGCGCTCCTCGACGAGTACGTCCAGGCCATCGGCGCGGCCCGCGATCGCGGCTGGTCGCGCGACGCGGCGCTCGCCTTCTACATCGACGCCTACAACGCGCTCACCGTGAAGTCGGTCCTCGACCTCTGGCCCGTCGAGAGCGTCATGCAGGAGGACGGCTTCTTCGACGAGCGCACGCATCGGGTCGCCGGTCGCACGCTCACCCTCAACGGCCTCGAGAACGACGTCATCCGGAGCGAGCGCTTCGCCGAGCCACGCATCCACTTCGCCGTGAACTGCGCCAGCGCCGGCTGCCCGCCGCTCCAGCGCCAGGCCTTCACCGCCGGCAACCTCGAGCGCCTCCTCGAGCGCGCCACCCGCGCCTTCGTCCGGCGCACCACCCGGATCCGCGGCGGCCGCGCCCGCCTCAGCCAGATCTTCGAGTGGTTCGCGGGCGACTTCGAGGCGTCCGGCGGCGTCCGCGCGTTCGTCGCCCGCTACCTCCCGGACGACCAGGCCGCGGCCCTCCGCGACCAGGACACGCGCCTCGCCTACACGCCCTACGACTGGGCCCTGAACGACCGCCCCTGACGGGCGCGTCCGAGCCGAGCCGGATGGCGCGGGCCTCCGGGCCTCCTACCCGGGGCGCCGCACGGCCACCGCGGCCGAGAGCGCGTACCCGCCGCCGGTCGTGAGCAGCACGTCCCGCAGGCCCTTCTTGCGCAGCGACGCGATCGCGACGTAGGCCCGGTTCAGCGCGGCGTCCGCACGGATCTTCTCGTCGGGCCAACCCGCCTCGATGAGCTCGTCGATGGAGAGGGCCTCGCCGGGCGCCTCGAGGCGCCACCGCGCCAGCCGCTCGAGCAGCCTGCGGAGGGGCGAGCGCTCGGGCAGCTTCACCGGCTCGTCTGCGCCCGGCGCGAGGAAGGCTCGCCCCTCGGGCCACACGACGAGGACCTCCTCGGGGGCCGCCTCCGGTCCGCCCTCGACGGCCGCCCGCAGGACGCGGAGCGCGATGCGCGAGTCGTCGTTCGAGCTCGCCCCGACCCACTCTTCGGCCGCGGCGAGCGCGGCGGCTCCGTCCTCCGATCCGGCCCGCACCGCGACCGCCAGCTCGTGGGTCGCGATCGCGGCCTCGAGCGCGGGCTCGTTCGCCACCCGCGCCGCCGCTGCCCGGGCTCGCTCGAGCTCGCGCTCCGCGTCCCGGTAGCGCTCGACCATCGCCAGCGCGCTCGCCGAGCAGGCTGCGATCAGGGCTTCGTAGCGCGGCGCGCCGACCTCGGCGATGCGGAGCCGTGCCTGCGCCAGTACCGCGAGCGCCTCCGTGGGCTCGTTCGCCTCCACCCAGGCCGTCGCGAGGTAGAAGAGCGCGCTCGCCTCGCGGTGCCGGGTGCCGAGCTCCCCCAAGATACGCGCCGCCTCGGCGTGGTGTGCGAGCGCCTCGGCGAGCTCGCCCCGCTCCTGGAAGACGATGGCCCGCGCGTTGGTCAGCGTTCCTTCCATGGCGCGCACGCCTCCCCGCCGCGCGACCGCGAGGCCTTCGTCGATCTGGGCGAGCGCGCGCTCCCATTCTCCCGCGAAGAGGGCCAGCACCGCGAGCTCGTAGAGGGCGGCCGAGAGCCCTTCGTCGTCCCCCCGGATGCGGTAGCGCGACGCGGCGCCCGCCAGGCGGTGGCGCGCCTCGTCGAGCTCTCCTTCGCGCCGATGGGCATGCCCGAGCTGGAGCAGCGCCTCGGCCTCGCACCGCGTCCGGTCCGGCCCTTCGGGCGTTCGCTCGAGGAGCGTGAGGGCGCGCTCGAAGCGCTCGCGGGCGACGCCCGTCTCGCTGGCGACGTCGTCGGTCGTGCCGAGGTGCGTGAGCGCGAGCGCCGCGAGGTCGTCTCGCCCCGCGTCGGTGGCGAGCGCGAGGGCGCGCTCGAAGTCCTCCCGCGCGCCCGCCGTGTCGCCGAGCTCCTTGCGCGCCGTTCCGCATCCGAGGTGGGCCCAGGCCTCCGCCTCGGGGTCCGGCGCGGTCTCGAGGGCCGCGAGGGTCTCGCCGAAGAGCTCTCGCCGCTCGCGGGAGAGGCCCCGCGCGAGGAGGTCGCCCCCGAGTCGCCGCGCGAGCGCGACGGCGTCCGCGGCGCGTGCCGGGTCCCGCCGCTCGCGCGCCAGACGGACCGCGGTCCGGTGAGCGAGCTGCAGGTTCTCGAGGTCGTCCGCGACCGCGCCGGGCGGCTCCCGATGGGCGTAGTGGCGGCTATGGGCCTCGAGCACCGCCTCGTGCGCATCGTCCGACGCGGCGAGCTCCTCGGCGACCTCGCGGATCGTCTCGAAGTAGGCGTGCCGGGCGGGGGCGCCGGGCTCGACGCGGAGCAGAGAGGAGCGCGCGAGCAGATCGAGGGCGCCCAGCACCTCTCCGCGGGGCAAGACGAGGTCCCCGAGCACGGCCTCCACGTCCGCGACGCCGAAGCCGTTCCGGAGCGCCGAGGCCAGCGCGAACACGCGACGCGCGTCGGGGGAGAGGAGCGCGAGCGAGTCGAGCACGGCCCGCCGCACCGCACCGCCGAGCACCTCCAGCGGGCGCTCGAGCCGGCTCGCCAGCTCGGTCGCCGAGAGGATCCGCGTGCGCGATGCGGCGAGCTCGATGGCGAGGGGCATGCGGTCGATGGCGTCGACGATGTCGGCCACCAGCGCGGCGTCTGGGGGCGCGTCCATCCGAACCTGTCTCGCGCGGCCGAGGAAGAGGGTCGCCGCGTCTTCGGCGCGAAGCGGGCCGAGCGTGAGGACCTGCTCGCCGTCGATCCCGAGGACGACGCGCGAGGTCACGAGCAGGCGCGCGCTCGGGGCGACGCGCGTCCACGCCTCGACCCAGCGCGCTGCGCCTTCGGTGAGGTGCTCGAAGCCGTCGAGGACGAGCAGCACCCGGCCGAGCCGCGCGATGCGCCGCCCGATCGCCTCGGCCACGGCGGCGTCGCTGGCGAGCCCGGCGAGCTCGACGCCGAGCACCCTGGCGACCGTGGCGAGCGCCTCGGCCGGCGCGCGGGCTTCGGCGAGCTCGACGAGCCACACGCCGCCGCCTTCGCTTGCCGCGTAGGCGTCGAGGCGCTCGGCTCCGTAGCGCATCGCCAGGCGGCTCTTGCCCATGCCGCCGGGGCCCAGCACCGTCACGAGGCGCGCCTCCTCGAAGAGCTCCTCGAGCGCCGCGAGCTCGGCCTCCCGCCCGACGAACGACGACGCCGGCGAAGCGAGGTTCGTCCGTGCGCGCATGGCGCATCATAGCGGCTCGCTCGGAGCGTCCGCTCAGAGCGTCAGGCGGAGGAGCTGGACCCGGGAGGGGTAGGTCGCGTCGAGCAGCGCGATCAGGTCGCTGCGCGCTGCCAACCCTCTCGGCGTGCCCTCGAGGTGGGCCTCGGCCCGGACCGCGAGGTCGTCGTCGAGGACGCGGACGTGCGCCTGGCCCCGCTCGCGGCGCCCGTAGACGACGACGAGGTGCTCGTCCGCGCGGGCGAGCATGGCGGGCGCCTCGAAAGCGTCGGAGGCGCCATCGTCGAGCGCGACGGTCCGGACCTCCCCCGTGCGTACGTCGTGCGTCGAGACGAACACGGCGCCCTCGCACAGCTCCAGGGTGGCGACGCGATCCGGCGCGAGCTCGAGCAGCTCCAGCCCGTCCCGGGAGTGGCTCGCCACGCAGGTGGGCGTGCTCTGCACGAGCCCCGAGCGGAGGTTGCGGACCGTCAGCGTAGGCCCGTCCTCCGGCGTGTCATCGACGGTCGCCAGCCAGGGCCCGGGGCTCCCGGGCCGCAGGACGGGCGCTTGCCGCATCCAATCGTAGCCCTGCTCGACCGTGCTCCGCGTGCGCCCCGTCTCCAGGTCGACCTCGGTGACCCGGACGGAGCGCTCCGGCTCCTCGACCCAGAAGTCGGCCAACCACGCAGCGTCATCCTCGAGCACGACGGCGTCGACTCCACCGGGGGGGTCGAGGACCCTCGCCGGGCCGAGCAGCCCGTCGTCGGGGGAGAGCGCGGCGTGCGTGAAGCGCTGCGGGTCGCGGGGGCCTTCGTAGCAGATGAGGCGGACGTCCTCCGACGCCTGGAGCCACCATCGGCCGGGGCACTCCCACGCGAGCTCCCGGGACCGGGCCGCGCCGTCGAGCCCGATCGTCCAGGCCGTCGCGGGGACGATTCCGTCGGGGATGTCGCCCCCCGTCACCGCCACGAATCCCTCCGGTCCGGTGACGACGCGTTGCGGCCAGCCGACGGAGAGCTCGACCGAGCCGATCGGCTCGAGCGTCCCATCGAGCGGGGGCGGCGGAGCGTGGGAGCGGGAGCAGGCGAGCAGGGCGCCGGCGGAGAGCAGGGAGAGCGAGAGCAGGCGTGTGGACATGCTCTCGGCGTTCCACGCGCCTTCGCCCGAAGCTCCTTAAGGGGCCTTAATCCGGCCGGGCACGGAGGGGCGCTTCGTTCCTCGGCTCACGGCTCGGGGCGTCTCCCCGGTGAGGCCCGAGCGGCTACTCGGTCTCTTCGCGGGTGCTCAGCTCGCGGGCGGCGTCGGCGAGGCTCTGACCGGTCTCGAGGCGGAAGCGGAGCTCGAGGGTGAAGCGCTCGGTGGTGCTCAGGCCGAGGCGCTGGGAGAGGGCGTCGCCGCGGTGGCCTTCGAGGGCCTGCACGAGGAGACACTCGAGGGCCGGCGAGAGGCGGTGGCGCTCGCAGTAGCGGAGGAAGCCGATGTGGCGCGCGTGGTAGCCGCGGCGGCCGTAGGGCGTCTCCGGGGCGGTGGCCTTGCGTGCACGGGGGAGGGGCGTGTTCGTTCGCATGGGGACGCGCGAAAGCTAGCCAGCCGAGGGGCCCGGTCGAGCAGGAATCCCCTGACAACACAGGGGGAAATTGCACGCGGGGGGAAGCGACGCCGCCCCGGCTGGCACGGCCGCCGTAGCCCAACGGCGTCCCAGGTCGCCGGCCCACCGTCTCGCGCAACACCGTCCCAGGTCGCCGGCCCACCGTCTCGCGAGTGGGCGGCGGCCTCGCACGAGCGGTGCGCGCTACCCACTCGCCCTCCACGGCTCAGTTCCCCGTCCCCCTCAGCGAGCGGAGCGAGCGCACCCCGAGCGAGCGAAGCGAGCGCCCCCCAGCGAGCGAAGCGAGCGCTCAGCGGCAGGAGACGCGGCGGAACGTGTAGGGCGTGTCGACCTCGGCGCCGCCGTCGTTGTTCACGGCCTCGAGCCGGTCGCCGGAGACGCGGCCGCGGAAGTGATCGAGGTGGTAGATCCAGCGGCCGAAGTCCATGCAGTGGACGACGCGGGTGTGGGCGAGGGCCTCGAAGTCGACCTCGTCGCCGTGGAGGGCGCCGCGGGCGGGCATGCGCACCGTGTGATCGAAGACGCCCGGCTGGCAGCGTGGCGGGGAGCTCTGGGTGGGCGCGCCAGCGGCGCCGCCGCCCCAGCTCCGGAGGTGGATCGTGCCCCGGAGCGCGCCGCCCTCGCGGCCCGTGATGCGGAGCGTGAAGGTCGCGTGCTTGGCGCGGCGTCGGTCGTAGCGGCGGGCGCGCCAGGTGCCGAGGATCGGGTCGTCGCAACCGGCGCCGCCGCTCGCGCCCGCGCCGCCCATGCCGCCGCTCGCGCTGCCTCCCGGGCGGTCGATGAGCCCGGCGATGAAGTCCGCGTCGCTCAGGCCCTCGCCTGGGTCGGCGCCCGGAGCCACCGACTCGTCGCCTCCCTCTCCGTCGTCCGCGCCGCTCGGGTCCCCGGCCGGGGCGGCGTCGGCCGGGGTCGCGGGGGTCGCGCCTCGCTCGCCTCCGGGCGCCTCGCTCGTCGTGGCGCCGGCGGCAGGCCGCTGGCGAGGCGGGGGCGCGCTCCGTCGGGGCGCCGAGCGCGGGGGCTCGGGGCGCGGGGCGGGCCGCGCCGTCGCCTGCTCGGCGAGGCTCGCCTCGTTTCCGTCGCCGGCCGCCGCGCCGCGGACGGGCCCAGGCGCGACCAGCTCGAGCGCGGTCGTCCAGCTCGCGCGGCCGGGCCGATGGGTCCGGCGCCCGAAGGGGGCGAGCCAGAGCCAGGCGAGCAGGTGGAGCGCCAGCGAGGCGACGAGCATCGCTCCGAGCGCCAGCGTGAGCCGCCGCCTCTCGTCTCGTCGCTCCGCGTCCACCACTCCTTCGACGTACGAGCGCGCGTTTCGATCCCTTCCGCGCCGCCGAGCTTCCGGGCGCTTCGCGGCGATGGCGAAGGCGCCCGCGGTGCTTCTCCGGCGTCGCGGCTCGGCCGAGCAGGCGGCATGGGAGCGGGGCGGCCGCTGCTCTCACCCGCCCATCATCGCCGCCATCCGGCGTTCGATCTCCTCGGGGCTCAGCTCCTCGGTGGTCGTCGAGAGGATCCACAGGTGCCCGAAGGGATCGCGCAGCCGTCCCTCGCGCTTGCCGTAGAACTGATCGGCGATCGGGAAGACCACCTCCGCGCCGGCCTCGACCATGCGCGCACCGAGCCCGTCGACGTCGTCCACCTCGAGGCTCAGGATCACCGGGCTCCCGCCGAGCCCCTCCGGGCTCCGGTTCTCCCAGCCGGGGTTCGCCTCGGCGAGGGCCAGGATCGTGCCGCCCTCCAGTCGGAGCGCCGCGTGCACCACGGCGCCGCCCTCGGGCTCCACGTAGCGCTCGAGGAGCTCCGCTCCGAAGACCTCGCGGTAGAAGGCGAGGGCCGCGTCGGCCCCCTTCACGATCAGTCGCGTCGTCAGTCGCATGGGCCCACTCTGGCCCCGGCCCGCCGCCCGCGATTGAAGAAAATTGCCGCCGCGCGAAGCGCACGGCCGTACCCGGGACGGCCGCGGGTGAGAAAACACACGACCGTACCCGGGACGGCTGATTCGTGAGTAAACGCACGGCCGTGCCTGGGGTGGCCGGACGGCGCCGCTGGAGCCGACGTCGAGAGGAAACGCGCGTCCGTACCCGGGACGGCCGAAGGTGAGCAAACGCACGACCGTACCCGGGACGGCCGAGTGTGAGCAAACGCACGACCGTACCCGGGACGGCCGAAGGTGAGAAAACACACGACCGTACCCGGGACGGCTGATTCGTGAGGAAACGCACGGCAGTGCCTGGGGTGGCCGGACGGTCCGTTGGCGCCGACGTCGAGAGGAAACGCGCGTCCGTACCCGGGACGGCTGAAGGTGAGGAAACGCACGACCGTACCCGGGACGGTTGTGTGTGAGTAAGCGCACGTCCGTCTCTGGGGCGGGCTCGAGAGGCGGCGGCTACTCGAGGAGCGCGTGGTTCACGTCTCCGGGGGGGCGCGCGGCGTAGGCGGTGGGCGTCATCCCCGTCAGCGCGCGGAACTCGCGGATCAGGTGCGCCTGATCGGCGTAGCCCGCCTCGGCCGCCAGCGCCGCCCAGCCCGCCGCCGACCCGCGCGTCATGCGCCCCAGGAGCCGCTGGAGCCGGCGCACGCGCTGGTAGCGCTTCGGGCTCGTCCCGAGACCCCGCCTCGCCCACGCGACGAAGCGCCGATGGCTCGCGCCGAGCGCGTCCCGCACCGCGCCCACGGGCAGGCCGGCTTCGAGCTGCGCCGCCGCCGCCGCGAGCGCCGGCTCGGCCGAGAGGTGGCGCGCCCGCTCGAGCAGCACCCGCTCGAGCACGTCCAGGCGCCCAGCGGGCGTCGGTGCCTCCAGCAGACGCTCGCGCAGCCGGGCCCGTGCCCAGAGGGCGTCGAGGGGGACGTGCTGGTTCCGCGTCGCGTCGGCCGGCGGGAAGAAGGGGAGCTGCCCGCCGGGCCGGAACACGGCGCCCACCACCGCCCGCTGCATGCGCGTCTCGAGCTCGAAGGGCCGATCGTGCGCCCCCTGGAGGGCCGCTCCGCCCGTGGACCAGGCGCCGTCCCATCCCGTCGCGCCGAGCCGATCCTCCGCGAGGTTCACCAGGAGCTGCGCCCTCGCCGAAGGCAGGATCCGCTCTCGCGCGTGGCCCAGCCCCTCACCCTGGAAGAGCCAGAGCTGCTCGACGAAGGGACGGAGCGCGGCGCTCCGCGGTCGGCGCGCGAGGAACACGGCGCCAGCATAGCCGCTCGCCCGCCGCAACGGCCGACCCCGCCCCGAGCCCCGAAGCGAGCGCCCCCCGCAGACCGCCGAGCGAGGCCGACGAGCCCCCTCGCGCACACCACGCTCCAGTCCCCGATCCCCGAAGCGAGCAAAGCGAGCGCCCCCCTCCGCCGAGCCCCCCTCCCCGGTCCCCCGAAGCGAGCGCCCCGAAAGCGAGCGGAGCGAGCGCCCCCGGCAGGCGCCAGGCGAGGCCGACGAGCCCCCGCGCGCCCCCCACGCCCCAGTCCCCGGTCCCCCCAAGCGAGCGGAGCGAGCGCCCCAAAAGCGAGCGGAGCGAGCGCTCCCCCGCCGCCGATTTCCGGCGACGACGGACCCCACCCAGACGAAAAGCGCCATGATTTCGTGCTGGCGGTCCTGGCACGTGCCGTGCTTCGATGAACGACCATGACTCGCAAGCTGAAGGTCCTCTTCCCGGCCCTGCTGCTGGCCATCGCCTGCGGCGACGACGGCGGCGACCCCCCGGTCTCGATGGACGACGACATGTTCCCCATCGAGGCGCCCGGCCTCTACGACGACGCGCCCGACAACTCGGAGCTCCCCGTCGAAGGCAAGGCCGACGAGGTGCTCCCCGCCCAGTTCGACCTGGTCGACACCCAGTCGCCGATCCGCAGCCAGGGGAGCCGCGGCGTCTGCTCGATCTTCGCGAGCACGGCGCTCGCCGAGCACCTCTACATCGCCGAGGGCACGATCGCGGAGCCGGACTTCAGCGAGCAGTTCCTCCAGTGGTCGGCCAAGTTCGAGGTCGGCTCCTTCCCGAACAGCGGCGGCTCCAACGCCCGCTCGAACATCCAGGCGCTCAGCCGCTACGGCACGATCGTCGAGGCCGAGTGGCCCTACGAGAGCAGCGGCTGGGACACGGGCGACGACGAGCGCTGCGACGGCTCGGACGACCAGCCGACGCTCTGCTACACGAACGGCGAGCCGCCCATGGCCGCCCTCATGGCGCAGCGCTGGCGCATCCCGCGCGGCCGCTGGATCAACTCGAGCGCCCGCAGCCTGAAGTCGCACATGTTCAACACGAACACGGCCGTGCAGGTCGGCGGTGACTTCTACTACCAGGCCTGGGGCCACGGCGGCTCGCGCATCCCGCGCTACAGCGGCTACCGCCAGTTCGGCTACGTCGTCACGCCCAACCAGGCGGACATCGACTCGAGCCTCGAGCACCGCGCCGGCCACTCGATCCTCCTCGTCGGCTGGGACGACGACCTCGAGGTGCAGGCCATCGACGAGAACGGCGAGCTGGCCGTCGACGAGAGCGGCGAGCCCGTCATGCAGCAGGGCTTCTTCCTCTTCAAGAACAGCTGGGGCGACGGCTGGGCCACCTCGAACCCCTTCGGCGCCGGCTACGGCTGGATCTCCTACGAGTACGTCGACCGCTTCATGAGCGCCTACGGCTCGGGCCTGCCCGAGGTGATGCTCGCGGAGGCCTGCGGCGACGGGCGCGACAACGACTTCAACGACCTCACGGACTGCGCCGACCCGGCCTGCGCCTCGGACCGCGCCTGCATCGACCCGGCCGGCAGCTACGAGAACACGACGGCCACGCCCATCCCGGACAACGACGAGACGGGCGCCTCGACCACCATCGAGGTCGCCGAGGGCGGCACCATCAGCGGCCTGAGCGTCGACGTGGACATCACGCACACCTACCGCGGCGACCTCACGGTCACGCTGAGCAAGGGCGACACCTCGGTCACGCTCTTCGAGCGCGAGGGCGCGGGCGCCGACGACCTCGTCGAGACCTTCGACGTGAGCGCCTTCGACGGCGAGGACGCGGCCGGCACCTGGACCCTCACGGTCGTCGACTCGGCGGGCGCGGACACGGGCACGCTCAACCGCTGGGCCCTCGACATCACGCGCTGCGCCGGCGGTGACTGCGACTCGATGCCCGAGACCCTCGAGGGCAGCAACGAGACGCTCCAGGTCATCCCCGACGAGGACGCGACGGGCGTGACGAGCGACATCACCATCGACGGCGCGGGCACCATCGCCACGCTCCGGGTCACGGTGAACATCACGCACCCCTTCATCGCGGACCTCGTCATCGGCCTCGCGAAGGACGGCGGCGACGAGCTCGAGCTGCTCCGCGAGGAGTACGTGGACGGCACCATGCTGGTCCGGACCTTCACCGTGGACGGGCTGAACGGCGAGGCCGCGGCCGGCACCTACACGCTGCGCGTGGCCGACATCGCCGGCGGCGACGAGGGCACGGTGAACAGCTGGAGCGTCGAGATCCTCACCGAGTGATCGCGACCTCCGTGTGACGGAGAAGAGGGCGCGTTCCCACTCGGGGGGCGCGCCCTTCTTCCTTCCGTCGTCCCAGGAGAGCCGCGAGGGGATCCGGCGGCGCGGAGCGTTCGTGTCCCCCAAACGGATGTTGTGAGCGCTTCGGCGGCTCCGCAGAATGCGTCGGCGGATCGGGGCGAGGGGTGGAGGCGCGGCGCTCCGGCGCGGGAGAGCGAGAGGCATCGATGAGCGAGCCCGTCTACTTCTTCGAAGGGGGCGACCCCACCATGGCGCAGGCCTCGGCCAGCGCGCAGGCGACCTTCAAGTACTTCTGGCGCGAGCTCGCCTGGGAGGCGCGGCGGATCATCCCGGCGCTCGAGGTGGCCGCCGTGAAGGCGAGCTTCTCCGAGGAGGGGCGCGTGCCGCCGACGGACGACGACCCGAGCGTGGAGCACATGTGGCTCGGGCAGGTCGACTTCGACGGGCGGCGCATCCACGGCGTGCTCCTGAACGACCCCAACTGGTTGAGCTCGGTGCGGAGCGGCGAGGCGGTCGAGCTGCCCGTGGAGGAGCTCGGCGACTGGATGTACGCCCAGGGCGGGCGCGTCTACGGGGCCTTCACCGTGAACCTCATGCGCTCGCAGATGAGCCCGAAGGAGCGCCGCGGGCACGACACGGCCTGGGGGCTCGAGTTCGGCGACCCGGCGCGCATCGAGGTCGTACCGAACCCCCACGCGCCGGCCCCGAAGAAGAAGGCCGGGGGCTTTCTCGGGGGGCTCATGGGAAAGGGCGGGGACGCGCCGCCGGAGCCGCCGCCGGGCCCGGCGCCCGATCCGAACGCCGAGCACCCGATGAGCGTGAACATGGCGCCGAAGCTCGCCGAGCAGCTGGCCCGGGACCCGAGCATGGCTCGCGCGCGCGACGATCGGGGCTGGACGCTGCTCCACCACCAGGCCCTCGCCGGGAGCGCGGCGACGGTGCGGGTGCTCCTCGAGCACGGCGCCGACCGGGACGCGAAGACGGGCCACGGCATGACCGCGCGCGAGCTCGCCGAGAGCCTCGGCTGGGAGAAGGTGGTCGCGCTCCTCGCGTGAGAGCACCGGCCCCGGGTAGGGGCGCATCCGGGGATCGTCGCCGCACGAGGATCCCGAACGACCTCACCCTCCGCAGCGCAGCGCCGCCGCCGCTCGTCGCCACCCCCGTTCGGTCGGGGGCGCACCCACTTCTGCCCCCGCAGTCCGGCCCCACGGAGCCGCCTCACCGTCGCGACGAAGAACCGACCCATGTGACGCCGCGGCCAACGCGGCGCCGAGGGCTCCACGGGCCCGCTGTCGAGCCCAAGAAAGACAGGACAGACGACGTAAGATCCCCCCCGCCCGGGGGAAGCTACCCTGTGCCGCGCCGAGCACGGCATGGCGTCTCCGGGGTGGGAACGGAGGCGGCGCCGGCTCGGCCCGGTGGGGAAGTGCGCCCACCGGCCAGAGATCGGGGTGTGCAGAGATGGATGGATGGCTCGGGCCGAACGGCGCGAGGGGCGTTCCCACACGCCCTCGCGCCCCGCAGAGGTGTGCGACGCTCACGGGACGAGGTGAGCGATGAGCGCGCCTCGTTCCAGTGTGGCGCGTTCTAGTGTCGCGCGAACTTTCCGCGCTTGCGCGAGCGGGCCCAACGGCTCGTCGGGTACAATCCCGGAGATGGGGCAACGCGAGGGGAGCACCGCCGGGCCACCGCCGTCGGTCTTTCCACGGCCCGCGAGCGGCTTCGTCGGCCGCCGGGCGGAGGTCGAGCGCATGCTCTCCCACGTGGACGAGGACACGCTCTTCCTCGTCTACGGCGTCGGCGGCATCGGCAAGAGCGAGCTCGTCTACCGCGTGCTCCAGGAGGTCCGCATGCGGCCCGGCTGGCAGGCCGCGACCTCCGTGCACCTCGCCATCCGCCCGGGCGCGACCACCACCCGCGCCCTCGCCGAGCTCCTCGAGGCCGTCGGCGCGCCCCCGCGTCCGCGCCGCGGTGAGCCGACCGAGGTCGCGCACCTCCAGGAGCAGCTCGCGGTCCTCGCGGCCGTCCTCGAGGACCGGCCGACGCTCGTCTTCCTCGACGACGTGCACCACCTGCCGCCCGCGGCCGTCGCCGAGGCCCTCCACTACCTCTCGCGCCACGTGCGCCGGAGCCGCGTCTTCGTCGCCTCCCGGCGCGAGATCCACCTCTCGGCGGACACGCCGCCGCCGATCGTCACGCACCTCGGCCCGCTCGACGCCCACAGCGCCTCGGCCATGGTCGACGCGCTGGCCGAGCGCATGCAGGTGCCCCGGCCGGCCGACGAGGAGGTGCTGCGCGCGACCCACGGCAGCCCCTTCCACATCCGCCGGCTCCTCGCCCGGACGACGCCCGAGGACGACTCGCTCGAGGTCACCCTCGGCGAGCTCGGCGAGGACGCCCGGCGCTTGCTCCGCGTGATCGGCGCCGCGCCCCACCGCCCCTCGCTCGCGGCGCTCCGGCGCCGCTTCGGGGACGACGCGGCCTTCGACGCGCTGGTGCACGACCTCGGGCAGCGCTTCCTGCTCGAGGTGGAGCGCGGCCGGGCGCGGGTGCACGACCTGGTCGGCGAGCCGCTCGCGCGCCACGCGAGCGAGGCGGAGCGCGCGGCGGCCCGCGAGGCCTGCGCGGCCCTCTGCGTGGACGAGCTCGAGCGCGGGGAGGCGCCGTCGCGCATGCTCGCCGTCGACGCGGCGCAGCTCTACCTCGAGGCGGGTCGGCCGGAGGAGGCCTGGGCCGTCATCGAGGGCTGGCACTCGGCGCTCGCGGCGGCGGGGCAGGATCACCTGCTCCGCGAGCCGCTCGCGCGCCTGCGGGAGGCGCTCCCCGAGCGGCGCGTGGCCATCGACCTGCTCCGGGCGCGGACGCTCGTCCGGGCGTCGCTGATCGACGAGGCCGATCGCCTGCTCGGGCAGATCGGCGAGCCGCGATCGGCGGCCGAGGACGTGCGCTGGCATGCGCTGGCGGGCGAGGTGGCGCAGCGGCGCGGCGCGCTCGGGGACGCGGAGGCGCTCTTCGAGCAGGCCGTCGCGCGGGCGCCGGACGCACGCACGCGGCTCCAGGCGCGGCTCCAGACGGCCGTCGTCGCCCTCTACCGGGGCGAGGGCGAGCGCGCGCGGGCCATCGTCGACGAGGCGGAGGCGGGCGCGGAGGGGCTCCGGGCGACGGAGCGGGCGCGTTGCGACTGGGTGCGCGCGCTGAGCTGGCTCTACGACGAGCGCTTCGACCGGGGCCTCGCCGACGCGCGGCGGGCCCGGGAGGCGCTCGAGGGCACGGGCTCGGCGGATCTCGTGAGCCGCTTCGCGATGGTGGAGACGCTCGCCGCCATCGAGAGCGAGGACATGAAGCGCGCCCGGGAGGCGGCCGCGGCCATCGGCGAGACGCCGCTCCGCGAGCGCGTGGCGTCGCTCTACCGCGTCGTGCTCCGCTACGCGGCGGGGGGCGCCGCCGGGAGCGTCGAGGAGCTCCTCGAGGCGCACGACGCCTTCCGCGCCCAGGGCGACACGATCAACGCCTACGTGGCCGGCCACTACGGCGCGGGCGCGCTGGCGGAGGTCGGGCGCCTCGGCGAGGCCCAGGCGCTCGCCGAGCGGAACGCCGAGCTGGTGCGCCGCGCGGGCATCGGGACCTTCGTCGCCCGCTCGCTCGCTCAGCAGGCGATCTTCGCGGCGGAGGCGGTGCTCGCGCCGATGGCGCATCGGCTGGCCGACGAGGCGCTCGCCATCCCCGAGATCGGGCCCCTCTCGCGGGCGACGGCGCATCGGGCGCATGCGCACGCCTCCACCATCGAGGGCGAGTTCGCCGAGGCGCTCGCGCACCTCGCGCGGGCGCGGGAGAGCGTCGCCGGGCTCCACGCGGCGCAGATCGCCATCGAGGTCGAGCACGCGGCCGTCGAGCTGGTGGGCGGGAGCCTGGACGCGGCGGTGGCGCGGGCGGAGCGGGCGGCGCGCTCCTACCGCGATCGGCGCCGGGACTACGACGCGGCGCGCACGCTGATGGTGCTGGCGGCGAGCTACATCGCGCGCGGCGGGAAGGCGGACCTGCTCCAGGCGGACGAGGCGCTGGCGCAGGCGCGGCGGCTCGCCGAGGGGGCGGGCTACCGGGCCGTCCAGGTGGGCTGCGCCGTGGTGGAGGCGGCGCTCGCCCGGCGGCGAGGCGAGGACGCCCAGGCGCTGCTCGAGCGGGCGCTGCGCGAGCTCGATCCGGAGCGGGGCTCCCTCTACGCGCGCACGCTCCTCGCGGCGATCGAGGGGGGCGCGGGCGCCAAGGCGGCGCCGGGGGCCGTGGCGCTCCTGGCGCACCTCGGCTTCAGCGCGGCCGTCGATGGCTACCTGGTCGATCGGAGCGGCCGGCGGGCGGCGACCGAGGACGACGTGGCGCGGGAGCGCGAGCGGCGCGAGCTCTTCGTCGACGCGCGGAACGCCATCATCGTCGCGCGTGGCGGGGAGCCGATCCGGGGACGGCCGATGCAGGCGGCGCTGCTGGCGACGCTGATCCGCGGGCGGGGCGAGCCGGTGTCGGCGGAGACGCTCTACACGCAGGTCTGGGGGGCGGCCGAGTACCACCCGCTGCGGAACCGGAACGCGCTCTACGTGGCGCTGAACCGGCTGCGGAAGAGCCTGAAGGAGCCCTTCGGCGAGCGCGAGATCGTGGAGCGGCACGGCGGCGGCTGGCGCGTGGCGGAGGACGTGGACGCCTGCGCCGTGCTGCCGGTGCGCGAGGCGGGCGACAGAGCCTGACAGACGGTGTGGGCAGCGCCTCGTCGCGGTCGCGGTCAGGATGGCCTCGAACGCGGCGAGCGCCGTGACCTGGGCCCTGGGGCTTCGCTCCCCGCGACCCGCCTCCGACACCCCGACACCTCTTCAACGCACTCCCCTCGCGCACCACCGAGGAGGACTAGGAGAACGGTCGAGGCGCTCGGCTCCGCGGCCCAGGTCCCGGCGCTCGACGCGTGCGCTCGCTTCGCTCGCTGCCGTCCGCTTTCCGCCGTCCGCCTTCCGTGGGGGGCGGTCGGCGAGGCGGTGTGCGGCCGCGTTCGCGGAGAAAGGCCGCGCTCGCTGCGCTCGTTGCCGTCCGCTTTCCGCCGTCCGCCTTCCGTGCGGGGGGGGCGGTCGACGAGGCGGTGGGGGGCCGCGTTCGTGGAGAAGGGCGGCGCCTGTGGCTGCGCTCGCGGCGATCCGCTTTCTGCCATCCGCCTTCCGTGGGGGCGGTCGACGAGGCGGTCGTCAGCGGTTGCGTTCGCAGAGAGGGGCGGCGATCCGTCAGCGGGCGAGCCTTCTGCCCGCGTGTCCGCGAACGCGGCCCAAGCCCCCTCCAGCGTGAGAGCCGCGGCGGACGGCGGAGAGCGGAGAGCCGCGAGCGCAGCGAGCGAGTCAGAGGTCGTGGGCGAGGACGGCGTCTTCGGTCGCGAAGAGGAGCCGCCTCGGGGACGCCGCGCCGAGGAAGCGCCCGTGGGTCGCGCCGAGGAGCCGGCCGCTCGACCCCTCGAGCACGCGCACGCGCCCCGCGTCGTCCGTGAGCAGCACCAGCTCGCCGGCGATCCGCGGCGTCGCGTCGACCTCCCAGCGCCAGCGCGGCCCGCCCTCGGCGCCCACGGCCTCGACCGCGCCCTCCGTGGCGACGAGGAAGCCGTCCTCGAGCAGGTACACGCTGCACTCGCTGCACCCGCCCCAGCGCGCCCGCTCCTCGCCGCTCGCCGGGTCCACGGTCGCGATCGGCCGGGCCGGCTGCCCGGCGGAGACGCGCGCGAAGAGCCCCTCCCGGCGCTCCCCCGCGAGCCGGCTCGGTAGCGACGCCTCGCGCTCCCAGCGCGCCTCGCCGTCCGCGTCCCAGCGCGCGAGACGCCCGCAGCGCTCGAGCACGAGGTCTCCCTCGAAGACGCGGAGCGCCGACTCCGCGGGCCCCGGGGCGCAACGCTCGGCGCCGAAGGCCCGCTCCCAGCGCCGGGCCCCCTGGCCGTCGATCGCCAGCAGGTGCAGCCCGTCCGGCGCGACGCTCCAGGCGACGGCCCCCTCGCCCCACGGCGTCCAGCGGATCGCCTGCGGCCCGCCCGGCAGGCTCGCGCGCCAGCGCTCCTCGCCCGCCTCGACGGCCACGATCGCGCTCCCGGCGTCGCTCCCCTCCGCGACGAAGGCGCGCCCGCCGAGGCGCCCGAGCACCTGGGGCATGCCGCGGCAGCGCTCGGTCTCGGGGACGCTCTCGCCGATGGGCGGCCGCACGTAGCGCTCGCCCTCGAAGCGCGGCCCGCTCGGCTCGCCGCTCGCCGGATCCACGAGCCGGAGCGCGCAGCCCTCCCGCGCGACCAGCGCCGCGCCCGCCGGCTGCGCCTCGAGCCAGTCGCCCCGCTCCCAGCGCACGGCGCCGTCCTCGAGCGCCAGCGCCACGTGGGCCTGCTCGCCGTGGTCGAAGAGCAAGAGCTCGCCCGCTCGCTGGAGGCGCACGGTCGCGTCCGAGCGGACGCGCGCCTCGTGCCGCCAGCGCGCCTCGCCCGCGCCGTCGCGCCGCACCACGCCGTGCGGCGCCACGTGCACGAGCCCGTCCGGCGCCGGGTGCGCGTTGGCCTCGCCGCGGCTCGCGTAGCGCCAGGCCTCCGCCAGCGGCGCCCCCTCGGGCAGGGGCCCGCCGCCCGGCGTCGCCTCGGCGGGCGCCGCCTCTTCACCCGGGGAGGCCGGCTCCGCGGACGTCTCCACGGTCTCGCTCTCGCAGTCGCAGGCCACGAGGAGGGCGAGCAGCGCGGCGGCGCGGATGCGCGCCGGAGTCCTCACCGCGTGCAGGTGATGCCCCCCGGGTTGGGCACGGCGGGGTAGCGGTAGAGCAGCGCGTAGCACATCTCCTGGAGCGTGCTGTCGCCCCAGGTGACGGTGGAGTCGGTCGTGTTGTCGAAGCGGCAGCTCACGTCGACCGTGTCGCCGCTCGCGAGCATCAGCGGGTCGAAGGTCGTGTAGCGCTGCTCGTCGAAGTCGTAGAAGTCCTCGTGCAGCGTCCGGGGCCCGCCGGCGCCGTTCGCGACGACCTCCATGAAGCGGCCGTGCGTGTGCATGTGCGGCATCACGGCGAAGAGCGTCGTGTCGCCGGTCATGGTGCAGGTGCCCTCGATCGGGTGGTCCGAGGCGCGCGGCGGGATCGAGAAGCCCTCCGCGCCGGCGAGCACCACCTGCGCCTCGTGCTCGACGTCCTCCGGCGCGAGGGTCACGACCTCGATGCCCGAGCGGCCGGTGATGGGCTCGCCGGCCGTGTTGAAGAGGTGGAGGTTGAGCAGGACCTGGTCGCCGGCCTCCACGCGGATGGCGACGCCCTCGGGCAGGGTGAGGGGCCGCGTGCCGACGCCCGAGCCGTAGATCATGTCCGGCCCGTTCGTGAGCGCGCTGCAGGGGGCGACGCCGTCGGGGCCCGGCCGGTCGTTCACCGTGAGCACCGTGTGGTGCGTGCCGCGCGGGGCGATGGGGCGGAACTCGCGGATGTAGACCGTGCGCTCGAGGGTGCGGCGCACGCAGACGTAGCCCTCGTCGCCGGCGCCCATGGTCCAGTCGCCCGCGACCAGCTCGAGCACCTCGCCTCCGCCGGGCCCGGCGTCCGTCTCCGCGGTGCCGCCGTCCGCGGTGCCGCCGTCCTCGCCGCCCATCGGGCCCCCGTCCGCTTCGACCGGCCCCGCGTCGGTCCCGCCGCCGGGGCCGCCATCGACGCCCGGCTCGGCGTCGTCGTCCCCGCAGCCGCCGAGGGCGAGCGCGAGGGCCAGGAGGGGGGCGGCGAGGCGGCGGGGCGAGCGGGTCATGGGGGCTCCAGAGACGGCGCCGAGGGGGCGCCGGGGAGAGGGGCGCGGGCAGCTTGCCACGGCCTCCGCGGAGCCGTCACGGCCCCCCGGGTCGAAGCCCGGCCGGGGCGCGCGCCTGACGCCGCGAATTGCGAAGTGATTACGGTGCTTTGCGAGCGCGGCGGCCCCTTGCGTCGGCCGATCCGCTCGACTATGCTCGAAGCACGCGCGAGGCCTGCCTGGCATGCCTCGCGCGCGCCGCATTCACCGGGGGATCCGCCACGCGGCGGCCCCTCCCTCGGCACCGGCGACGCTCCACGAGGCATCGATGGCCGAAGACGAGACGAACACGCCCCTCACCAGCGGCGCCGCCGACGGCGACGGCTCCTACGATCAGAGCAAGATCCAGGTCCTCGAGGGCCTGGAGGCCGTGCGCAAGCGGCCGGGCATGTACATCGGCGATCCGCACGACGGGACGGGCCTGCACCACCTCGTCTGGGAGGTCGTCGACAACGCCGTCGACGAGCACCTCGCGGGGCACAACGACTCGATCGAGGTCATCGTCCACGCGGACGACTCGGTCACGGTCGTGGACCACGGCCGCGGCATCCCGGTCGGCGAGCACCCGAAGTACGGCATCTCGGCGGCCGAGGTCGTCATGACCAAGCTCCACGCCGGCGGGAAGTTCGACAACACCTCCTACAAGGTCTCCGCGGGCCTCCACGGCGTCGGCGTCAGCGCCGTGAACGCCGTCTCCGAGTGGCTGAAGATGGAGATCCGCCGCGAGGGGAAGGTCTACTACCAGGGCTACGAGAAGGGCGCGCCCCTCGGCCCGGTCGAGGCCATCGGCCAGACCGACGAGACCGGCACGAAGATCAGCTTCAAGCCGGACCCGGAGATCTTCTCCATGACGACGTTCAGCTTCGACACGCTGAACAACCGGCTCCGCGAGATCGCGTTCCTGAACGCGGGCTTCCGCATCACGATCACCGACGAGCGCGACGAGGGGCGCGAGGTCACGCACGCCTTCGAGGGCGGCATCCGCGAGTTCGTCGAGACGCTCAACAAGAACAAGACCCCGCTCCACGAGGAGGTCGTCTACATCCAGGAGGAGAAGGACGGCGTCATCGTGGAGATCGCGATGCAGTGGTCCGACGCCTACAACGAGGCGATCACCTGCTACACGAACAACGTGCGCAACCGCGACGGCGGCACGCACCTGACGGGCCTGCGCGCGGCGCTGACGCGCACGGTGAACGGCTACGGGTCGAAGGAGAACCTCCTCAAGGACCTGAAGAACCCGCTCAGCGGCGACGACATCCGCGAGGGGCTGACGGCGATCATCAGCGTCAAGCACCCGGACCCGGCCTTCAGCTCGCAGACGAAGGACAAGCTCGTCTCGAGCGAGGTGAAGGGCATCGTCGAGAGCATCGTGAGCGAGAAGCTCACGGACTACCTCGACGAGAACCCGCGCGAGGCGAAGAAGATCATCGAGAAGTGCGTGCTCGCGGCGCGCGCTCGGGAGGCGGCGCGGAAGGCGCGCGAGATGGTGCAGCGCAAGGGCGTGCTCGACGCCAGCACGCTGCCGGGCAAGCTCGCGGATTGCCAGAGCAAGGACCCGACCGAGAGCGAGATCTACATCGTCGAGGGCGACTCGGCCGGTGGCTCGGCCAAGCAGGGACGCGACCGGCGCTTCCAGGCGATCCTCCCGCTCCGCGGCAAGATCCTGAACGTGGAGCGGGCGCGCTTCGAGAAGATGCTCTCGAGCGCGGAGATCGGCACGCTGATCACGGCGCTCGGCTGCGGCGTGGAGGGCGGGCAGAACTTCGACATCGAGAAGCTCCGCTACCACCAGATCATCATCATGACGGACGCGGACGTGGACGGATCGCACATCCGGACGCTGCTGTTGACGTTCTTCTACCGGCAGATGCCGGAGGTGATCGAGAAGGGCTACCTCTACATCGCCCAGCCGCCGCTCTACCGCGTGAAGAAGGGCAAGAAGGTCCGCTACCTGCAGAACGACGAGGAGCTGAACCGCTACCTCATCGACATGGGCGCGGACGGCGCGGTGGTGCGCCTGAGCGGGTCCGAGGCGCTGATGCAGGGCGACGTGCTGCTGCGTCTGCTCGACGACCTGCGGCGCTGGCGGCGGCTGCTCGCGGCGTCGCGGCGGCGGGCCGATCCGCGCGTGCTCGAGGCGCTCTTGCGGGCGACGACGCTCGGGCCCGACGACCTCTCGGACGAGGCCAAGGTGCAGGGCGCGATGGAGTCCATGGAGGCCTACCTGCGCGCGAAGCACGACGACATGCAGGCGTTCTCGGCGCGGGTGGAGAAGCACCCGGAGCTCGACCGCTACCGGGCGATCGTGGAGACGCGCTTCGGCGTGGCGACGCGGAAGGTGCAGATCGACTTCGACCTGCTCTCGGGCGGCGAGGTGAGCGAGCTGCGGCAGATCCAGACGGGGATCCGGGCGCTCGGTGAGCCTCCCTTCGAGGGGGCCACCATCGGCAAGGACGGGCAGCCGGGCGAGTGGGAGACCATCGGCGACCCGGACGACCTCTGGGAGTGGATCGACGCGCGGGCCCGGAAGGGGCTCGGCGTGCAGCGTTACAAGGGCCTCGGCGAGATGAACCCGGACCAGCTCTGGGAGACGACGATGGACCCGGAGACGCGGACGCTGCTGCAGGTGAAGATCGACGACGCGCTCGAGGCGGAGGACATCTTCACGGTGCTGATGGGCGACCAGGTGGAGCCGCGGCGCGCGTTCATCGAGAACAACGCGCTGAACGTCACCAACTTGGACATCTGAGCAACACCCCGCGCCCGGGCCCCTGCCCCTGCCCGCGTCGTCCACGACCGGTCCGACGCCGGCGGGGACGCGGTGTTCCCGCGGGTGTCTCGGCGGGCCCCTTCAACCGGCGGGCAGGGGCCCGGCTCTCACCAGCTCTTCTCGAGCCAGTAGGGGCTGTCCTTCAGCTCCTCCTTCACCTGGCTCTTGTGCGCCTCGGCCAGCTCGACCGTCTGCGGCTGGCCCGTCATCGGGTTCACCTGCGTGAGGAACCAGCGGCCGTCCGTCTTGTGCTTGTGGATGAGGATGCCGCGCGGGTCGTCGTAGATCGGGACCAGGTCCTCGGGACGGAGCGGCGCGACCACCCCGCCGGCGCCGGGCGCCTCGTTGACCGGCTCCTCCTCCTCGGCGGCCGGCTCCTCGGCGGGCGGCTCCTCCGGCTTCGCCTCCTTCTTGGGCGGGGGAGGGGGCGCGAACTCCTCGAGGAGCTCCTGGAGCTTCCACTGGAACTCGAGCCGCTCGCGGCGCGCCTCGGCGTCGAGGAGCTCGAGCGCCACGCTCTTCAGCTCGCCCGTGAGGAGGGCGCGGAGCTCGTCGAAGCCGCCGTCCCACTGGTCCCGCTCGTGGCGGATCCGGCGGAGGATCCCCTTGATCGCGGCCTTCATCTCGTCAGGGCTGGTGGGGGCGGAGCTGGCGTCGGTCATCGCCTCCCGGATAAGCCCCTCGCGCGCGGGAAGCAAGCCCTTCGTGTGCGCGTGCTGGGGGCCGCCGGCCCGGATTCGTCACCCGTCGACGCGCCCTCGCACCATCCTTCGAGCTCGCAGCGGATTCGCTTCGCCGAAAGACGGCCTGCATTCCTCGCCCCTCGAGAATCCACCGCGAACGCGAAACCCCGCACGATCATCGCGCCGCGTGGTGAGTCATCCGGGCTGGCCGACGGGCCGCGGGCCGCCGATCGGAGCCCGGTCTCTGGTCCGGACCGGGGCGGCCGCCGCTCAGGGCCAGCAGGGGATCCAGCGGCTCCCGTCGAGCGCGAGGTTCGCGACGGCGCTCGAGAGGCCGAGGGCGCGCGCGTCGGGGCAGACGGTCTCGGCGAGCGAGGCCGGGCCGTAGTCGACCTGGAAGACGGCCTTGTCGGCGTCGAGGAAGGGCCCGTAGACGTCACACTCGTCGTACTCGAAGCACTGCTCGTTGAGGGCCCAGTCGAAGTGCGTGACGAGCTCGCCGATCTGGTCGAGGTCGTTCTTCAGGCCGATGGAGAGCCCGCGGGCGTGGGCCTCGGCGGCGAGGAAGCGCGCGTAGTCCGCCTGGCCGGTGGGCCCGTAGTCGAAGCCCGGGTCGTTCGTGTAGCCGTCCATGTTGTCCGGCTCGACGCCGTCGCAGCCGCGGGCGAGGGCGTGGTCGAGGCGCTCGCTCATGATGGCGCGCACGGTCGCGTCGCGGACGTCGAGCCAGCGCTCGCCGGGCCAGCCGTCGAGGGGGTTGCCGAGGGCGGCGTCGGGGAAGGCCTCGGCGTCGTCGCGCCACTCCTCCCAGCTGCCGGCGCTGAAGTAGCAGACGACGCGCACGCCGCGGGCCTGGAGGGAGGCGAGGAGGTCGTCGGGCGCGTCGAAGAGGTCGACGTCGTACATGTCGACGTCCCGGTCCGGGTCGATCGTGCCCTGGAGCTGCCAGTAGAAGCGCGTGCCCGGAGCCGGGCGCCAGACGCAGCGGCCCTCGACGCAGGCCTCGTCCTCCGCGCAGGCGCAGGCCCCCGCGTCGCTCGGCGCCGCGTCCGGCCCGGCGGCGTCGGCGGTCGCGGCGTCGGCGGTGTCCGCGTCGGGCCCGGGCGTGGCGCCGTCCGTGGCCGTGGCCGCGTCCGCGCCCGCGTCGGCCGAACCGTCGTCGTCGCCGCAGGCCGCCGAGAGGAGCACGAGCGTGATCGCGAAGGCACTTCGCATCGCGCCAGGGTAGCGCGCGCGGGCGGCGCCGCGCGCCGGGGCCGCCCGGACGCTCGCGACCCGGTCCGCGGCGGCGGTCGCTTTCGGCCCTCGCCGCGGTGCTCGCTTCCTCGGGATGGCGGCGGCCATGAGGGCAGACGATCCGAGCGCGAGAGCCCGCGCGGTGAGGGGCGCGCTCGGCGTGGGGGGCGCATGGGGTTCCGCGCGGGGCGGGCGGGCCGGGGCTTCGGGCCTTGCCGCGGCGCCCTCCCTTCCTCAGGGTGGAGAGATGGGCGGTCGCGCGCTTCTCTTCTCCTTCCTGCTCGGCGCGGCCTTCCTCCTGCACGGCGCCGACGCGCGGACGGCCGAGGCGACCCTGGCCCTGCTCCTGGTCACGGGGGCCGTGGCCGGCGGCGCGCTCCTCGTCGCGACCTACCGCGAGCGGGTCGTGCTCGGGCGGCGCGTCCGCCGGCTCCGCGATCCGGACCGCCGCGCCGAGGCGCTCGAGGAGCTCCGCCGGCGCGTCGAGCTCGCGCGGCGCGTGGGCGACGCCGCCCGCCTCGAGGACGCGCTGCGGGAGGCCGTCGAGGCGCTCCTCGTCGCCGGGCTCTGGGACGAGGTCGGCGAGCTCCTCGACGAGGCCGGCCCGCTCGACGCCCCGCACCTCCGCCCGCCCTTCCGCACCTGGCTCGCGGGCGTCGGCGCCCTGGCGGCGCTCCACCAGGGCGATCCGGCGCGCGCCGAGGACCTCCTCGAGAAGGCCGACGCGCGGAGCGGGCAGCGGAGCTGGCTCGCCGCGGTCGACGCGCTCCGCCTCGCCCTCGCCGGGGAGGGCGAGGAGGCCCTCGCACGCCTCGAACAGGTCGAAGCGCGCGTCGGCCCGGCGGCCCGGCACCTCGCCGCCCTCGCCGAGCTCCACGCCCTCGCGGGGACCGGTCACCGCGAGGAGGTCCGCGCGCGCCTGCACGCCCGCGGCCCCTCCGACCCGCTCTTCCAAGGCGTGCTCGAGCTCGAAGGCCCCGCCTCCCCCCTCGCCCGCGCCCTCCAGCGCGAAGGCGCCGGCCCCTTCCGCGCGGCAGGCTGAGGGGGCTCGCTGCGCTCGCGGGAGCGCTCGCTTCGCTCGCTTTTCGGAGCGCTCGCTTCGCTCGCTGGGGGGGACGGGGAACTCAGCCGCGTGGGATCCCTCCCTGCGGTCGGGATGCGGTCCGCCGTCCGCTGTCCGCTGTCCGTGCTGGCGCCGGGCTTCGCGGTCCATGCCGCGTACGCGGAGCCCGGCGGCGAGGGCTGGGGCGGCGGGCTCTTTCGCCTCGCGGCGCATGACCACCCCACGACCCCTCGCTTCGCTCGCGCGGCGGATGGCCGCGCGAGCGAAGCGAGCGCGACCCCCCGCTGCTCTCCGCGA
>PABA01000168.1 GCA_002699025.1 Sandaracinus sp.
CCCCGAGCCCCGCGTCCCCGAGCCCCGCGTCCCCGAGCCCCGCGTCCCCGAGTCCCGCGTCCCCGAGCCCCGCGTCCCCGGTCCCATGGTCGGGGCGCGGCGAGCCCGCCGGAGTCGCCCGGGCCGTCGCGCCAGTCGGTCGCCCCGGTCGGTCGACCGGCTCAGTCGCGCCAGTCGAAGGCGCCGCCGACGCGCAGCATGGCCTGCGCGAGGAAGGTGCGGTCCGCCTCCGTGTCGATGCCGAAGTGCTGACGCAGGTCGAGGCTCGCGCCGACGAGGAAGCGCCCGAAGTGCACGCTCCCCTCGACCCCGAAGAGCCAGCCGAGCGCGGCGTGGTCGAGCTCGTCCGCGGCCAGGCGCCGCTCGTTCTCGTCGATCCCCATCGGCCCGCGCCCGGTGCCCGCGTCCGCCCAGCCGCCGCTCAGGCCGAGCGTGCCCGTGAGGAAGACCTGGCGTGCGGCGCTCGACATGCACGGCAGGAGCGCTCGCATCGAGTAGCCGAGGTCGGCGATGCCGAAGCGGAAGCCGTAGCCCTGCCGGCCGAAGCCCCGCCCGGCCGTGTAGGCCCCGCGCAGGAGCAGCCCGTGGCGCACGTAGCGGTCCCGCCCGAAGATCAGCCGCGCCTGGAGGTCGGTCACCGGGCCCGGCGCCCGGTCGTAGCCGTGGTCGTCCAGCGGCGTCCCCGAGGTGCTCTGGCCCAGGACGCCGAGGCCGAGCGAGAGCTCGAGGCCGGTCAGCGTGCTCGGCTCGTCCGGCTCGATGCCCAGGGCGAGGGTGTCGGCCCGGGCGACGGAGCCGCCGAGCGCTCCGGAGCCCAGGACCACGGCGGCCAGCGCGGCCACGGCGAGTGCTCGATCCATCTTCGTCTCTCCTCCTCCTCGAGAGCGCCCACCGAGCTTCGGTGGCCCCTCGGGGCGGTGGGACGCTTCACGGCCGTGGAAGTTTTCCGCGCGGGCCATCCGACCCCCTCGGATGCGCGCGGAATGTGAGAGGTCCCACGCTTTTCGGACCCGCTCGCGCGGTGTAGCGTGCGCGGACGATGAGCGACGACGACCTGCGCATCGGCGACCCGGCGCCGCCCCTCGTGCCGGGTCCCTCGCTCGAGGCCGAGGAGCGCGCCATGCGCGGCGGCCGCGGCGGGCTCGTGGCCATCCTCGGCGGCATCGTGCTCCTCATCGGCGGCGGGCTCGCCTTCTTCGTGCTGCAGAGCGGCGACGCGAACGAGGCCTACGAGACGCTCGGGCGCAACGTGAACGGGCTGAAGGCGCGGCACTTCGACGCCTTCTGGACCTGCGCCTTCCAGGGCGAGAAGGACCTCCGCAACAACGAGGAGCTCGCCGTCGAGATCCACTCGCGCTCCGAGCGGGGGCACGCGGCCTACGCGCGCATGGTGCGGGAGCGCTGCCTCGATCGGCTCGAGCAGCTCGAGCCGCGGCTGCGCGACCTCATCCCGCCGGACGACATGGTCTCGGGTGTGAACGAGCTCATCGCCGCCACCGAGCTGCTCCGCGGCGCCTGGTCCGACTACCTCGCCTATCTCGAGGGGCTCGAGGGCGCCTACGATCGCGAGCTGGCGAGCGAGCGCGTCGCGCCGATCGCGCGCGGCTGGTACGAGTACCGGCGCGCCCACGGCGCCCTGAACCAGGCCATTCGCGAGAAGCTCGAGTAGGGCCTCCGCGCCGCGCGTTCGACCCCGCGCGTTCGCCTCCGCTCCGTCGACGCCGCGCGTTCGCCTCCGCCCGTCCGTCCGACCTGGCCGGCACCGCGCTCGGCTCCGCCCCTCTCTCTGGCGCACGTCTCCCGCGCGTCCGCACCGCTCGCCGTCGTGCCTTCCGCGACGGCCCCCGCCCGTCGTTGCGCTCCGCTCCACGACCGCGCCACGCTGCGCCCATGGAGCGCACCCGCCGCCTCGTCGACTTCTGGAGCGTCCTGCCGGCCTTCCGGGCCGTCGCCGAGACCGAGCACCTCCCCACCGCCGGCAAGGCGCTCCACCTCACCCCCTCGGCCCTCTCCCGGGCCGTGCGCCAGCTCGAGGATCAGCTCGGTCACTCCCTCTTCGACCGCCGCGGCCGCGCCCTGGTCCTCAACGACGACGCCCGCCGCTTCCTCCGCGCCGTCCGCGTCGCCATGCGCACGGTCCACGAGGCCCTCCTCGCCCTCGAGGACGAGCGCTTCCGCGGCCCGGTCCACGTCTCCGCGCCCGGCCCCTTCGTGCCCCTCGTCGTGCTCCCGGCTTTCGCCCGCCTGGCCGACGCGCACCCGGACCTCGTCCCCCACCTCCACGCCCTGGACGCCTCCGCCGCCATCGGCGCCCTCCAGCGCGGCGAGCTCGACGTCGCCCTCCTCGAGGACGCCCCGGACGCGCCGGACCTCGCCGTCCGCGCCCTCACCCGCCTCCCCCACGCCGTCTTCGCCGCGCCCGCGCACCCCCTCGCGGGCGACCCGGCCCTCCCCACGGACGCCGCCTTCGTGGCGCCGCCGCGCGTCCGGGGCCGCGAGGTCGACGGCTACCCGAGCCACCTCCCGCGCTCGGTCCGGCTCCGCGTGGACCGCATGCAGGCCGCCATCGACGCCGTCCGCACCGGTCGCTACGTCGCCTACCTCCCGACCCGGGTCGGCGCCGCCCACGGCTTCGTCGCCCACCCGCTCGACGCCGAGGCGGCCACCACCCTCCACGTCGTCCACCGGGCCTCGCTCCACCTGCCCGGCCGCACCGAGGCCCTCGTCGACGCGCTCTTCGCCGTCGAGCAGGCCGCCCGGCGCGGCGACTCCGCCGCACCCTGAGGCGCTCGACCCCCCGCCCGCACCCGCGCCCACGTCACGGGCCCGCTGGTCGGCCAAAGATGGCGAGCGCAGCGAGCGGAAGACGCGAGCGGTCCGGCCGCGACGTCGGCGAAGTCAGGCCACTGCGGAGGGGAGCGCTCCCACCTCTGCCCCGTGGCCGGCCCCACGGAGCCGCTTTCGTGTTCCCACGAAGAACCGACCCGTGTGACGCGAGCGGAGCGAGCGCCGAGGGCCCCAGGGGCCCGCTGGGAAGCAAAATGGCCCGGCTTTGACCCAGCTTGGGGACAGGTCTGCCCCCGGGGTGCCCGATCGGCAACAAACGCTGGCGCGCCCGGGCCGGGGTGCTAATCCGGTTCGATTGCGCTGCGCGCGCGGAGCGCCCGGTTCCCGGGGGCTCTGGCCGCGGCCCGGAAGAGAGACGCGCATGGCATCGGATCGCATGGCCACCCCGGCCCGGGGCATCGAGCCTCCTCCCGAGGCGACGAAGACCGAGACCGAGCAGGACGCCGAGCTGACGCAGATCGTCGGCGAAGAGGAGAAGGTCCTCGGCCGCGTCGCGCGCACCATCTCGCAGCGCCGCGTGCAGCGCACGGGCACGCTCATCGACTACGACGCCGAGCTCGTCGCCCTCCGCGATCAGATCCGCGCCGCCCGCACGGAGGACATCCCGCCGCTCATCGAGGAGATGGCCCGGCTCCAGGGCGTGGCCGCGCGCCGCGCCAAGGTCACGGCCGGCGTCGTCGACCCGATGGCCCCCTACTTCGGTCGCCTCGTCCTCGAGGAGGACAGCCGCAAGCGCGAGGTCCTGATCGGCCGCAGCACCTTCCTCGACAGCAAGACCGGCGTGCGCATCGTCGACTGGCGCGACGCGCCCGTGAGCCGGATCTACTACCGCTACGAGGAGGGCGACGACTACGAGGAGCTCTTCGGCACGCGCGAGGTCGAGGGCGAGGTGCTCGTCCGCCGCTCCCTCTCGATCGGCTCCGGCCGCCTCAAGCGCATCGGCGCGCCGCAGGGCACCTTCGTCCGCAAGGCCGACGGCAGCTGGCGCCGCGCGGGCTCGAGCGCCGTGCGACTCAGCGGCGGCCAGGGCGCGGCCATGCGCCCCGAGAAGCACCACGCCCCCGGCCAGCTCGGCACGGGCGACCTCGAGGGCCGCGAGGACACGAGCCTCTCGGAGATCACGGCGCTCATCGACCCGCGCCAGTTCGAGCTGATCACCAAGCCCACCTCGGGCCTGGTCGTGATCCAGGGCGGCGCCGGCAGCGGCAAGACCACCATCGGCCTCCACCGCCTCGCCTACCTCGCCTTCCAGGATCGGCGCCGCTTCCGCCCGGACAAGATGCTCGTCGTCGTCTTCAACGACGCGCTCGTCCGCTACATCTCGCGCGTGCTCCCGGCCCTCGGCGTCGAGGGCGTGCCCGTGCTCACCTACGAGAGCTGGGCCGCGAAGCTCCGCGCCAAGCACGTGAAGCACCTGCCGAAGGGCTACACGGACGACACGCCCTCGGTCGTGACGCGCATGAAGAAGCACCCGGTGATGCTGCGGCTCATCGAGGGCTGGGCCGATCGCATCGCCGGCGAGGTCGAGGCGCGCATCGTCGCCGTCGGCAAGAAGCAGGAGGGCGGCGCCAAGGCCCTCCGCGAGTGGCGGGCGACCAAGAGCGAGGCGCCCGAGCAGCGCATCGAGGCGCTCCGCGCGTGGCTGAAGGATCCCGAGAAGGGCGCGAAGGCGCTCGCCGTCGACGCGCGGCATGCCATCGATCGGGCGCTCGACGAGGCGCAGGAGCGCTGCCGCGACGTGGTGGGCGCCTGGGCCGAGCTGCTCACGGATCGGGACCGGCTCGGGGAGGCCTTCGCGAAGCACGCGCCGGACGCGATGGCGAAGGTGGAGCTCGACACGGCGCACGCCTGGTGCGCGCGGAAGGTGCCCGAGGCCACGGCCTGGCGGGACGAGCGCTTCGAGGAGATCCGCGACGGGGAGAAGGCGCCGAAGGCGAAGACCGTCGGCATCGACGGGCTCGACGAGGACGTGCTGCCGACCCTCGACCGCGAGGACGACGCGATCCTCCTGCGCCTCCATCAGCGGCTCCGCGGCCCGCTCCGCCAGGGCAAGCGCGGCCGGCTGGCCTACGAGCACGTCTTCGTCGACGAGACGCAGGACCTCTCGCCGCTCGAGCTCGCCGTCGTGCTCGACACGATCAGCGATCGGAAGAGCGTCACGCTCGCCGGCGACGTGGCCCAGAAGCTCTACCTCGACAACGGCTTCAGCGACTGGCGCGACGTGCTCCACGAGCTCGAGCTCGACCACGTGGAGATCGAGCCGCTCCGCCTGAGCTACCGCTCGACGCACGAGATCCTCGACTTCGCGAACTTCGTGCTCGGGCCGCTCCAGCGCGACGAGGGCGGCAAGGCCGTGCGCCACGGCGCGCCGGTGGAGCTCTTCCGCTTCTCCACGAGTGGCGAGGGCGTGGCCTTCCTGAGCGAGGCGCTGCGCGAGCTCGTGCGCATGGAGCCGCTCTCGAGCGTGGCCGTGATCGCGCGCTACCCGGAGCAGGCGGACCTCTGGTTCAAGGGGTTGAAGCAGGGCGAGGTGCCGAACATGCGGCGCATCGCCGAGCAGGACTTCCCCTTCCGGCCGGGCATCGACGTGACCGACGTCAAGCAGGTGAAGGGCCTCGAGTTCGACTACGTGATCATCGTCGAGGCGAACACGGCGACCTTCCCGGAGGACGAGGAGGCGCGGCACCTCATGCACATCGCGGCGACGCGCGCGGCGCACCAGCTCTGGGTCCTGACGACCGGGACGCCTTCGCTGATGATGCCCGACGAGCTGCGCCAGCAGGCGTGAGCCGGGACGACGAGCTGGTCCGCGCGGCGCTCGGCGCGGTGAAGCGGGCCGGGGCCGGCGAGGGCGAGCCGGACACGCTGGGGGCGCGGCGGCGCGTGCTCTTCCCCGACTTCGAGGAGGCGTGGATCCTCGCGGAGAAGGGCGGGCTGATCGCCGTCGACAAGCCGGCGGGCGTGCCGAGCCAGGCGGCGGATCCGAGCTGGCCCGACGACGTGGTGACGCGGCTGGGGCGCTTCCTCGAGGCGCGGGGCGAGGACGGCTACCTCGGCGTGCACCAGCGGCTCGACCGGGACACCTCGGGGGTGCTCGTCTTCGCGCGGGACAAGGCGAAGAACCCGGCGCTCGCGGACCAGTTCGAGGGGCGCCGGGTCGACAAGCGCTACCTCGCCTGCGTGCGCGGCTGGAAGGGCGGGGCCAAGACGCTGCGACACCGGCTCGCGAAGGTGAAGGGGCGCGTCCAGCCGGTGGGGAAGGGCGATCGGCGCGGCAAGCGGGCCGTGACGCACGTGGAGGTGGCGGCGCGGCGCGGCGATCGGGCGCTCCTGGCGCTCCGCATCGAGACCGGGCGGACGCATCAGATCCGCGCGCAGCTCGCCGCCGTGGGCTGCCCGGTGGCGGGGGACGCGATCTACGAGGGCCCGGCGGCGCCGCGGCTGATGCTGCACGCGGCTGCGCTCGGGCTCGAGGGCGGGCCGCGCTTCGAGGCGCCGACGCCGCGTGCCTTCGACGCCTGGCTCGCGGGGCAGGACGCGGTGTCGCTCGAGGACGCGGGGGCCCTGGACGACGCGCTCGCGCGGGCCATGCAGGGGCGCTGGGGGCTGGGGCGCGCCGCGGAGGCGCCGGCGCCGACGACCGCGTTTCGGCTCCTGAACGGGGAGGGCGAGGGTGTGCCCGGCCTGGCCGTGGACGTGTACGGCGAGCACCTCGTCGCGCACCTCTACGGCGCCGAGGCGCTCCGCGCGGAGGACGGGATCCTCGACGCGCTCGCCGGGCTCGGCTTCGCCGGCGTCTACGTGAAGCGGCGGCCGCGGCAGGCCAACGAGATCGTCGACCCGACGCGGTGCGAGATCGCGCCCGCGGGCCCCGTGCGGGGGCGGGCGGCGCCGGAGGAATTCGAAGTGCGCGAGAACGGGCTCCGCTTCCCCGTGCGGCTCGGGGACGGGCTGAGCACCGGCGTCTTCCTCGATCAGCGGGACGCGCGGGCGCGGGTGCGGGCCGAGGCCGGGGGACGGCGCGTGCTCAACCTCTTCGCGTACACGGGCCCTTTCAGCGTGGCGGCGGCGGCCGGCGGGGCGCGCGAGGTGGCGACCGTCGACGTCTCGGCGCCGGCGCTCCAGCGGGCGCGGGAGGCCTTCGCGGCGAACGGCCTCGAGGGTCAGCGGGTCGTGCGCGAGGACTGCTTCGCGTACCTGAAGAAGCTCGGGCGGCGCGGGGAGCGCTTCGACCTCGTCATCGCCGATCCGCCGACCTACGCGACGACGAAGAAGACGCGCTGGAAGAGCGGCAAGCAGTGGGTGGGGCTCGCGGCGAGCTGCTTCGCCGTGGCCGCGCCGGGGGCCATCGTGCTTCTGAGCAGCAACGACGGGCGCATGAGCATGGGCCGCTTCCGCCGCTTCGTGCACGAGGGCGCGCGGGAGGCGGGCGTGAAGCTCCGGCAGGTGAAAGAGCTCCCCGAGCCGAGCGACTTCCCCGGGTCGGCCCCCAAACGCCTCTGGATCCGCCTATGAGACCCGGCTGAGAACCCGTGCCCGTGCCCCTGCCCGTGCCCCTGCCCGCAGGTCCCCGAAGCCCACGGGCAGACCAGACGCCCCAACGACCCCCTGCCCCTGCCCGCAGGTCCCCGAAGCCCACGGGCAGACCAGACGCCCCAACGACCCGCGTCCGTGCCCCTGCCCGCAGGTCCCCGAAGCCCACGGGCAGACCAGACGCCCCAACGACCCCCTGCCCGCACCCCACCGGCGGTCGCGTCTCCGCCGCGTCTCCGCCGCCGCTCCGCCGCCCCCCTCGCGCGAAAACCCTGGAACGCGTTTCCCGGCGCCCCTATCGTCGTGCGCCATGCGTGAAGTCGTCCCCATCCGGGAGCGGAAGCTCGACTACCTCTTCGTCGGCTTCTTCCTGCTCAACCTGCTCTTCATCACGCCCATCGTCGACATGGAGCAGCTCATGATCGACGACCCGAACGACTTCGACTACCCGGTCTGGCCGCCGAAGCCCTTCGTCGATCTCATCCACTGGTACGGCAGCAACTTCGACCCGCCGCTCATGGCCCGTCCGGCCTGGTGGCGCGCGACCATCTGGATCGACCAGCTCTTCTTCTTCCCCTTCTACGCGGCCGGCATCTGGTCGTTCATCAAGGGCAAGGACGGCATCCGCAACTGGTGCTTCATCTGGGCCAGCGTGATGATGACCAACGTCACCATCATCCTCTTCGAGGAGACCGTCGGCCCCCACGCCACCGACAGCCTCGCCCTCGTCTACCTCCTGAACCTCCCCTGGTTCAGCATCCCCATCGTCCTCATGTGGCGCATGTGGAGCACCACCACCCCCTTCACCCGCGAAGCGACCGAAGGCGGCGCGAGCGACGGCGCGTAGTCGGCGACGACGCGCTCTGCTCCTCGCTGGTCAAGGGCAGAGCGTCTCGACGTTCACGGAGGGGGCGGGCAGCGTCTCCGAGGAGTCGTCGGTTCGGAAGCTGATGTACGGCGTGCTCGTGCTGGTCGCGCTCGAGACGATGCCGAAGTGGTAGGTGGCGCCCGACGTGATCGCGAAGCCGCAGTCCGGCTCGCCCCCGGCCCCGCAGGCGGCGGCTCGCTGCCAGAGGCCCATGTATTGGTACTGCACCACCACCTCGGTCTCGTTCGTCGTGGTGACGGGGTTGTCCGGCGTGATCCGCGCACGGAGGTGCTGCCGCGGGCGGCTCCCGCGGGTCGTCTGGAAGGCGTGGGGCTCGGCCCGCTCCGTCGTCCGGGACACCACCGGATCCGCGCCGCTCGCCCGGAGCTGTCGCAAGGCGACCGTGTCGTCCACATCCCCCGCCGCCTCGAAGTCGTACCACCACCACTCCACGGCCATGCCGTCGCGGCCCCGGGGCACGCCCATCTCGCCGACCGCTCCGAGCAGCGGCGAGGGGTTCGTGTCGTCCTCGAGCACCACCACCAGTCCCCAGCCGTGCTCCTGGGGAGTGTCGCGGTCCTCGAAGACGGTGACCTTGGCCTCGAAGGTGACTCCCTCGTAGCCGATCTCCACCGGTTCGCGGAGATACACGGCCCCGGTTCGGCTCGCTCCAGCGACCGTCGAGTTGTTGGGCACGGCGCATTGGGACGTGGAGGAAGAGCAGAGCGGGATGGACGGTGCGCCGAAGGTCTGTAGCTCGTCGACGGACGGGACGTCTTCCCGGTAGAACCGATGCTCCGTGTCGTTGCCGATGGAGAGGGAGATCTCCGTGTCGAGGGAGCCGCGGCCCGTGTCGTCGCAGTAGTCGCAGGTCGCCGCGGTCTCGTCGCGGCTGAAGTCGGGGGGCGTCCAGGTGCAGCTCAGGCAGGTGCGCGTGCCCTCCCGGCCGCAGTCGTTCAGGCCCGTGTCGGTCGCGCCGTTGCGGCACTCGAAGTCTTCGTCGATGGCGCCGTCGCAGTCGTCGTCCTCGTCGTTGCAGACCTCCTCGATGGGCCCGACGGCCCCGGCGCAGCCGCTCCACGCGGTGCCGCCGGCGACGGTCTGGCAGGTCTGCGCGCCCGGGGCGCAGCGGCCCACGCCGTCGCGGATGGCCATGGTCTCGCCGCAGACGCGCTCGGCGCCGACCGGGGTGCAGCCGCAGCCCTCGTCGATGGTGCCGTCGCAGTTCTCGTCGCTCATCGTGGGGTCCGTGCCGCCGTCGCAGACCTCCGCGGCGCCCGGGTTGATGCTGCGGAGGTCGTCGTTGCAGTCCGTGTCGAGCGGCGCGTAGCCCATGGGCGCGCCGCAGGCCTCGAGGGTCTCGTCCGGCGTGCCGTAGCCGTCCCCGTCGCGGTCCCGGTAGACGATCTCGTTCGGGTCCTCGTCGAAGCTCCCGTCGCAGTCCTCGTCGCCGCCCCCGCACCCGTCGAGCACGTCGGGCGAGATGCCGCCGTCGCCGTCGTCGCAGTCGGCCCCGCAGACGTCGCCGTTGCAGCACTCGTCGGAGACGTAGCCATCGCCGTCCCGGTCCGGGCCGAGCGTGTCCGGGTCGCAGTCCTCGTCGTGGCCCATCGCGTCGCAGACCTCGGTGTTCCCCGGGTAGCGGTCCGGGTCGTCGTCGTCGCAGTCCTCGCCGCCGCAGGCCGCGTCCTCGAAGCCGTCTCCGTCGGCGTCGACGCAGCCCTCGAGGCAGCGGTCCGCGTCGTCGTCGCAGGCGCCCTCGCAGGGCGCCGCGCCGCTCACGCAACCGCGGGCGTCGGCGCCGCTGGCCGCGGGGTCACAGCTCTCGGCGCCGTTGCAGAACATGCCGTCGTCGCAGTCGGAGGCGCGAGTGCAGATCGCCGCGCCGTCGCCTCCCGCGCCCCCGTCCTCACCGCCCCCGTCGTCGTCGCCGCAGGCCACGACCAGACCCAGCACACCGAAAAGCATCGCGATTCCGCGTCGGTCACTCATGAAAGCCACTCTCCTCCAGGGAGAGGAGAGAACGCCCCCCGGCTTTGTGAAGCGCCTTTTTTCGGGGCTCGAACGAGGGCGCACCGACCTCCCCCCCTCGCTGGGCGGGAGCGAGCTTCGCCCGGTGGCGTTCGGTTTCGGCGATCGCGGTGTTCATCGAGGCCGACGTCCCCATGCTTGGACGCCCGATTGGGGAGGTGGAGTCCGCGGCACGCCTGTGTTCCGGTGTGACCATGGTTCGCCGATCCCTCCTCGTCCTTTCGCTCCTCTCCAGCCTCGGATTCCTCGCGCCGCCCGGCGCGGAGGCCCAGGACGAGCTGATCTTCGACGACGCCTTCCTCGTCATCCAGCTCGAGAACGAGGTGACGGCGCGGAGCGGGCGGCAGCCCTCGGAGGTGCACTACCGGCCGCAGATCCGGCTCCGCTTCTTCGGGCCGGTCTCGAGCGGCGACGCGGTGAAGATCCGCTGGCGGAAAGGACGCCGCACGCTCGCGGAGATCCGCTGCCCGCTCCAGTCCCGGCACGGGGACTGGCGGACCGGGCTCAGCCAGCGCTGCTGGAACCGGGACGAGGTCCAGCTCACGGCGCACGGGGACATCACGGCAGACGTGATCTTCGTCGACGACTCGGCCGACGAGGAGCGGACCATCCGCACGCTGCAGGTGCCCGTCGGGCGCTACTGGGCGGTGGACCGCACGATCCGGGGCCGCACGATCCACTCGCCGCGCTACCAGGTGCGAGGCGACGATCTGCTGGGGCTCTCGTACATCTGGTTCCGCGAGCCCGGCAACACGGACCCCTACGGCGACGTCTACCTCTACTTCTGGGCGACGCTCGCGAACGACGACACGAACTACCGCGACCCCTCCTGGCGCTGCACCCGGGACGGCGAGCTGGCGCCGGAGCTGAGCGTCGGGGACGACGTCGTCGAGTCGCTGACGGATATCCGCGTCACGGACGACCAGATGCGCGGGCGGAGCCGCGAGACGACGCACTACGCCTGGCGGCTGATGTGGGTGAAGCCAGAGTGGATCTGGGGCACGGAGCGGAACCCGCGGGCGCCGAGCACCGTGTCGAACAGCCGCTACAACATCAGCGAGCACCCCGGGGAGTACGTCTGTCAGCTCCGCAACGAGGGGGAGATGGTGCGGACGTTCCGCTTCACGATCACCGAGGAGGGGACGGCGGCGCCGCACCCGGCGCAGACGGCCGAGGGGGGCGTGTCGCTGCGGCCCGGGGCGTTCTTCGTGGAGACGGGCTTCCCGCGGCGGAACGGAGCGGAGACGAGCTTCGACCGGGACGCCGTGCGGCGGAGCGTGGCGTTCGGGCGGGCGTGGCCGGACGATCCGGCCGTGCGTCGTTGGCTCCAGGGGCTTCCGCCGAGCTTCGGGCGGAGCGAGCCTCGCCCTCCGCGCGGCGCGCGCTGAGGGGCGCGAGCTCCGGACGACGCATGGGAAACGGGACGTCCGCAGGACACCCGAGCCGGGGTCCGCAGGACACCCGAGCCGGGGTCCGCAGGACACCCGAGCCGGGGTCCGCAGGACACCCGAGCAGGGGTCCGCAGGATACCCGAGCCTCCGGGGGCATGAATCGGCGTCGGGTCGGGGTGTCGTCTCGAGGCGGGCCCGGATCTAAGCTCGTCGGGTGGCCCGCTCATCGCCGCTGCTCGCCGCCGCGCCTCCGCTCGTAGGAGGCGTGCTGGCGATCGCGCTCGACGCCGCGATGGGCTCGAGCTGGGCCGCGTGCGTCGGCGCCGGGGTGGCGCTGCTCCTCGCCGCCGCCACGACCCCCCTCGGCCCGGGGCTCTCCCTCGCGGGGCTGGCCGCCGGAGCGCTCGGCGCGGCCCTCTCGCGCGCCCTCGGCGTGGAGGCCCCGCTCGGCTGGCTCGCGGCCGCCCTGGCCGGAGGGGTCCTGGGTGGCGTCACCGTCGAGCGCACCCGCACGCATCGCTGGGCGCCCACGGCCGTCGCCTCGCTCCTCGCGCTCAGCGTCCTCGCGGCGGGCTCCGTCCTCTCGCTCTCCGTTCTGCGCCTCCGCTTCGGCGCCCTGCCGGTCTCCGTCGCCGGCCCGCCGGTCGCGCTCGCGCTCGTCGGCGTGGGCCTCGGCCTCCTCTCCCTCGCCGCCAGCGTCGGCCCCTGGCGCGCGCTCCGGCGCGCGGTCCGTGCGCGGGGCGGGCGGCTCGACGCGGCCGGGCACATCCGCTTCTACGACGGCGAAGAGGGGAGGGCCCGCGCGCCCGCCGAGGGGGAGGTCCTCGCCTGGGCCACCGGCGAGGCGGCCCCGCCCGAGGGCTACCGCCGCGACGCCGGGCCGCCCCGCTTCGAGATCTTCGTCGGCGACCGCGCGACCTTCGTCGACCGCGAGCGCCGGCGCGCCATGCGCTGGCACCTCGCTGGCCTCGCCGCCGTCTGGGGCCTGGCGGCGCCGGCCCTCCTCCTGGTCGTCTGATGGCGGAGCGCCGGGCGGCGCGTCACGCTCCCCCGATGGAGGACTCGGCGCTCGAGCGCCCCGAAGAGCCCGCTGCCGAGAGCGACGCTGGCCCGAACGACACCGGACCGAGCGGTGCCGACCAGAGCGGTGCCGACCAGAGCGGTGCCGACCAGAGCGGTGCCGACCAGAGCGGTGCCGACCAGAGCGGTGCCGATCAGAGCGATGCGCAGGGCAACACCGCCCGGGGCGACGCGGCGCAGACCGACGGCCGCGCCAAGGGCCTTCGCCTGCTCGCGCTCGTCGTCCTCGTCGTCGGCTCCATCCTCGTCGCCCGCAGCACCGGCGTCACCGAGGCCCTCAGCCTCGAGCGCGTGCGCACCTTCATGGAGGGCGCCGGCGTCGTCGGCTTCCTCCTCTTCCTCGGCGCCTTCGCCCTCGGCGAGCTCGTCCACGTCCCCGGCGTCGTCTTCGTCGCCGCCGCGATCCTCGCCTACGGCCGCACGCTCGGCGGGAGCGCCGCCTACGTGGGCGCCCTCGTCAGCGTCTGCGTCTCCTTCTTCGTCGTCCGCGCCGTCGGCGGTCAGCCCCTCGCGGGCCTCCAGCGCCCCTGGATGAAGCGCATCCTCGACCGCCTCGAGCAGCGCCCGGTCCGGGTCGTCGCGATCCTCCGCATGATCCTCTGGATGGCGCCCCCCCTGAACTACGCGCTGGCCATGTCCACGGTGCGCTTCCGCGACTACCTCGTGGGCTCGGCCATCGGCCTGCTCCTCCCCATCGCCCTCGCCGCGCTCTTCCTCGACTGGGTCGTCCGGACCCTGCTCTGACGCCCCGCACCGGCTCCGTGGACGAGCCCGCTCAGCCGAGCTTCGCGAAGAGGCCGACCACCACGAGCGTGAGCCCGGCGATCAGCACCAGCCCGGAGAGGTAGGCCCGCTCCCGCCACGGCGGCCGGAGCCCGGCGTTCTTCGGGAAGACCGGGTCGTAGTGAACCGTCACCGACGCCCCCGGCATGCCGCCGCCGCGCCCTTCGTGCTTGGCCTCGATGCGCTCGCCCTCCACCTCGAAGGAGAAGACGACCACGCGCACGTTCCGCGTCCCTTCCCCCGGCGCGGCCCCCTGCCGGACCCGGGTCTCGTGGCGCACGCTCTCGACCTCGCCGACCGTGCGCGCCCGCCGCCGCCGCGCGCGAGCCCGATCGGACGCGCCCGCGAGGATCAGGCCGAGCGCGAAGAGGGCCGGGAAGCCGCCGGCCGCCAGCACGAAGACCTCCGCGTCCTCCCCCACCAGGCCGATGGGAGGCTCGGCGAGCACCTCGAAGAGCCCGTCGGCGATCGGCGCCCAGTGGCGTCGCAGCAAGACCAGGACCCCGACCCACCCGGCGGCGGCCGCGAAGGTGGCGAGGATGCCGGCGCCGGCGTCGTCGGGCGGATGCTCGTCGAAGGAGGCCAAGGGGCGCGAAGTGTCGCGGAGGCCGGCGGACCGGCGCAACCCAGCCGCCCGCTCCCATCGCGTTCCCGAGGCGATCCGTGGGACGCCGTCGCAAGCGGCGCGAGCGGCTCCCGACCACGCTGGTGAAGGCCGAAGGGGCGAGCGGCCCCCGGCTGCGCTGGCCGAAGAGGGGGAGCGGCGAGCTCAGCTCTTCTTGCGCGTCAGCGGGAGGGCGCCGAAGTCCTCGAGCGTGTCGACCTCGTCTTCGAGCGAGGCGAGCACCTCGCCCGTCTCCTTCGCCTCCGCCTCCACGCGCTCCCGCTCCAGGTGCTCCTGCGATCGGCGCACGGTCTTGGCGAGCACGTCGGCGCTGGTCGACTCGGGCGTCATCCGCAGGATGTTCGCGAGCGCGCGCACCATCGAGCGGGCCGAGCGGTAGCGGTCGTCCGGGTTCTTCGCGAGCGCCCGATGCACCACGTCGTGCAGCGTCCGTGGCACGTCCGGGCGCTCCTCCCGGAGCGGCGGCACCTTCGCGTCGCGGACCTTCGTGAGGATCTCGAGGGGCCCGGAGCCGTCGAAGAGCTTCCGCCCGACGAGCGTCTCCCAGAGCACGATGCCGACCCCGAACAGATCGGTCTTCACCGACGGGTCGTCGCCGGCCGTGAGCTCCGGCGCGAGGTAGCTGAGCTTCCCCTTCACCATCTCCGGCTGGGTCATGCGCGCCCGGTCCATGGCCCGGGCGAGGCCGAAGTCCGTGAGCTTCACGACGCCGTTCGAGCCCACGAGGATGTTCTGCGGCGTGACGTCCCGGTGGTAGACGGGCACCTTCCGCCCCTCCTCGTCGGTGTTCTCGTGGGCGGCGCCGAGCGCCTTGAGGACCTCGATGCCGATGGCCGTGACGAGGTGCCAGGGCGTCGGCTCCTCGAGCCCGTGGTGGGCGCGCTGCCACTCGAAGAGGTTCACGCCGTCGACCCACTCCATGACGAGATAGAAGTGGCCGTCGTCCTCGTCGAAGTCGTGGATCTGGACGATGTTCGGGTGCGTCATGGTCGCCGTGACGCGCGCCTCCTCGACGAACATCGCGACGAACTGCGGGTCCTCGCTGAGGTGCTCGAGGATCTGCTTCACGGCCACCGAGCGGCGGAAGCCGGCCGCGCCGTGCGTGATGGCACGGAACACCTCGGCCATGCCGCCCTCGCCCGCGAGCGCGACCAGCTCGTACTTGCCCCCCAGGCGCTTTCCGACGTCCGGATGCTGCACCGGCGCCATTTCACCACGGAGGGGGACCCGCTGGCGAGAAACCCGGGGGAGCGCGCCGGTTTTTTGACCGCGCGGATCGGGCCGGCGTAGCTGGTCCCATGACCCGCCTCCGTCGCCCCGCCCGCCCCGTGCTCGTCGTGCTCGTCGCGTCCGCGCTCGCCGGCGGCGTGGCGCTGGTGACGTTCCAGCAGCGCGCCGCCGAGGCCGAGGCGAAGCTCGCGGCCGCAGAGCGCGCGCTCCACCCGGCCTTCGCCGACGCGCCGGAGCTCTGGGACGTGGACGCGGAGGCGGCCCTCGCGGCGTTCGAGGCGGCCGAGGCGAGCGGGGCGGAGGGCGGCGTCGGGCGCGCCGAGGCGCAGGCGCTCGCTTACCTCCAGGCCGGCGAGCTGGTCTTCGCGGAGGAGGCCCTCGACGAGGCGCGGCGCGCGCAGGGTCACTGGACGCCGGGGCTCCGCGTGCTGGCGGCGGAGATCGCCCGGGCCGGCCTCCAGAGCGACGCGGCGCGGGAGCACGTGGCCCGGGCGCTGGCGACCGATCCCGAGCACCCGCGGGCCCTGCTCGCGAAGGCGGACCTCGCGCTGGACGCGCGCGACGGCCGGGCGGCGGCCACCGCGCTGGCGCGGCTCGCCGAGGAGGTCCCGGCGTGGGCCCCGCTCCACGATCGGCGCGGGCTGGCCCTCGAGCTCATGGGAGAGCACGCGGCGGCGCGGGAGGCCTTCGAGCGCGCCGTGGAGCTCGACCCGCGCTGGGCGAGCGGTTGGATCAACCTCGGTCGCGCCCGGCGGCGCGCCGGCGAGACGGTGGCGGCGCGGGAGGCCTTCGACGCGGCGCTGGGGGTGGCGCCGGAGAACGCCGACGGCTGGCTCGGCCGCGGGCTCTGCGACCTCGACGCGGGCGACGGCGCGGCGGCGCGGGAGGCCTTCGAGCGGGCCCGCGAGCTCGCGCCCCACGACGCCCAGGCGCAGGTGGCCCTCGCCGACCTGGCGGCCGCCGAGGGCGACGGGGCGGCGGCCATCGCCGGGTACCGGGCGGCGCTCGCCGAGAACGGCCGCGACGCCGGCGTCTGGGTGAAGCTCGGGAACGCGCTCGTGCGCGCGGGGCAGGGCGCGGAGGCCGAGGAGGCCTACCGCTCGGCCATCGCGCGGGCGCCTCAGCTGGCGGCGGCCCACAACGGGCTCGGGGCGGCGCTGATGCGGCGTGGCGCGGTGGAGCACGCCTCGACGGCGCTGGAGCGGGCGGCGCGCCTCGACCCGGTCGACCCGCACCCCTGGATGAACCTGGCGCTTCTCCACGAGGGGCGCGGAGACACGGAGGCGGCGCGCCGCGCCTGGGAGGCGGCCCTCGAGCGGCAGCCCGACCAGGCCCTCGCGCGCGCCCGCCTCGCCGCCCTCCGCTGAGCGCCGGCCCTCGAGCGGCGGCCGGCGGCTCTCGAGCGGCGGCCCGAGCGGTGGCGCGCGACTATCCGCGCGCGCCCGTCGCCCGCCAGACCTTGAAGCGCCGCCCGGCGTGCACCCGCTCCACCTCGGCGAAGCTCTCCTCGAGCACCTCGCCCCAGGGGAGGAAGTGGTTCGCCACCATCCAGAGCGTCCCGCCTCGCCGGAGCTTCGTCGGCGCCTCCCGCGCGATGCGCCGCGCCGTGCCGTACTCGGTCCCCACGCCCCGGTGGAAGGGCGGGTTGGTCACGATCACGTCGAAGCGCCCCGGCACGTTCGCGTAGACGTCGCTCCCCATCGCCTCCACGGCCAGCTCGTTCGCTGCCGCGCTCCGCCGCGTCGACTCGACGGCGAAGTCGTCCGCGTCCGAGGCGACCACCTCGAGGCCGGGCCGGCGCCGCTTCGCCACGCAGGCCAGCACCCCGGCCCCGCAGCCCACGTCGAGCAGCCGCCCCGTCTCCGGCAGCTCCAGCACCTCGAGCAGGCGCGCCGTGCCCTCGTCGAGGCGCCCGGCCGCGAAGGTGCCCGGCAGGCTCACCATCTCGAGCCCCTCCACCTCGAAGCGGCTCTCCCAGCGCTCGAGCGCAGGCGCCTCCACCTGCTCCACGTCGGCGACCACGATCTGGCAGTGGGCCCCCGCCGCCGTCGCCCGGATCGTCCCGCGCTGCGCCAACGCCTTCTTCCCCGGCTTGATGCCGCCCTTCTTCGCGCCGACGAGCGCCACCCGCGGCGCCACCGAGCAGGCCAGCGCCAGCACGTAGTCGCGCCGCCGCGTGCCTTTGGGCAGGTAGGTCAGCGCGACCTCGTGCGCGCCCGCGTAGGCCACGCCGCCGACCGCGACCCCCTTCGCCGCCGCCCGCTCGTGCGCGTCCGGGATCCACGCGGCGCCCACCCCGAGCCGGGCCACGTCCGCCCCGGGCGGCCCGAGCGCGACCACGTCCTCGGCCTCCCAGAGCGCTCGCTGCGCCAGCGCCAGGCGCGTCGCGGGGGCCGCCCCCGGGTCGTTCTTCTCGCGTGCCACGCCCGGAGTATGCGCCGCCGGAAAGACCGAGCCACCGCCGCGCGTTCTTTCTTTTGCCGCGGGCCCCGGCCCGGGGGAGAGTCGGCCGGTGCCGAGCGAAGAGCAGCCCGAGAGCGAGAGCGCGGAGCCCGCGCCGCCCGCGAAGCCCGCCGACGAGCGCGGCGCGATCGCTCGCCGCGCCGGCCTCGTCGCCCTCGGCACGCTCGCCTCGCGCGTCCTCGGCCTCGTCCGCGACGCCGTCATCGCCGCCACCTTCGCCCGGGTCGCCACGGACGCCTTCTGGTACGCCTTCACCATCCCGAACGCGCTCCGCGTCCTCCTCGGCGAGGGCGCCGTCTCGGGCGCCTTCGTCCCCGTGCTCACGGACGTGCGCGAGAAGCGCGGCCCCGCCGAGGCCCTCGTCTTCTTCCGCCGCCTCGCCGGCGTCTTCGCCCTCGTCCTCTTCGCCGTCAGCCTCGTCGGCGTCTTCGCCGCGCCGGCGCTGGTGCACCTCTACGCCTCGGGCCTCGGCGACGACCCGGAGGCCTTCCGGACGACCGAGGCGCTCGTCCGCATCGTCTTCCCCTACATCGCGCTCATGGGCCTCGCCGCCCTCGCCACCGGCGCCCTCCACGCGCACAAGCGCTTCCTCGCCCCCGCCTTCGCGCCCGTCTGGCTGAACGTCTGCCTCATCGGCGCCGCCCTCGCGCTCCCCACCGTCGTCGAGCGCTGGGGCCTCCCGGGCGTGGCCGCCCTCGCGATCGGCGCCCTCGCCGGCGGCAGCCTCCAGCTCGCCTTCCAGCTCCCGGCGCTCCGCCGCATCGGCTACCTCCGCCTGCCGCGCCCGCGCCTCGACGCCGACGTGCGCCGCGCCTTCGGCCTGCTCGCGCCCCTCCTCGCCGGCCTCGGCGTCTACCAGCTGAACATCATCCTCAGCCGGAACCTCGCCTCCTACCTGCCCGAGGGCTCCATGAGCTACCTCAGCTACGGGCAGCGCCTGGTCGAGATCCCGCAGGGCATGTTCGCCCTCGCCATCGGCACGGCCGCGCTGCCGACGCTCGCGGAGCTGCAGAGCCGCGGCGACCTCGAGGAGGCCAAGCGCATCTTCCGCTACGGCCTGCGGCTCACGCTCTTCGTCGCCGTGCCCTCGACGGTCGCGCTCGCGATCCTCGCCGAGCCGGCCATCGCCGCCGTCTTCGGCCGCGGCCGCTTCGCCGACCCGGTCGCCATCTCCGAGACCGCCCGCTCGCTCGTCTTCATGGCCGCGGGTATCTGGGCCGTCGCCTCCGTGCGCACGATCGTTCCGATGTTCCACGCGCTCGGCGACACGCGCACGCCCGTCCTCGCGAGCGCCACCAACCTGGTCGTCTTCGGCGTCGTCGGGGGGACGCTCATGGGCCCGATGCAGCACGCGGGCCTCGCCGCCGGCGTGAGCGCCGCCGCCGTCGCCCAGCTCCTCGCGCTCCTCGCGCTCCTCCGCCGCAAGGTCGGCCGGCTCGGGCTGAGCGAGGTCCTCGCGAGCGCCTGGCGGGTGCTGCTCGCGAGCGCCGCCATGGGCGGCGTGCTCTGGCCGATCGTGCAGCTCGGCGAGTGGGGGGAGGGCGGCACGGGGAAGAACACCGCGCTCTTCGCCGCCGCCGTCGTCGCCGGCGGCCTGACCTACCTCGTCGTTGCCGCCGTCGCCGGCTCCCCCGAGCTCCGCCAGCTCCTCCGCACCCTCCGCCGCAAGCTGCGGAAGAGCTGATCGGCGCCGGGGGAGCGCTCCCATCTCCGCCCGGTGGCCCCGCGGAGCCGCGTCCGTGCGCGTCCTCGAAGAACCGACCTCTGTGACGCGGCCGGGGGCCGCGCCGAGGGCCCCACGGGGCCCGCGGGCAAGCCAGAGACGGAGACAGCGACGGAGACGGAGAGCGTCAGCGCGCGGAAGAGGCGAGCCTCCGCAGCGTCTTCGGCGGCCAGATGGCGCGGAGGGCGCAGCCGCCGGGCTCGGGGGTGCCCTCGAGCATCGCCACGCCGGCCTTCTTGAAGGGGAAGCGATCGCCGAGGTCCGGGTCGCCCGTGACCAGCCAGGCGCAGAGCTCCCCCATCCAGGGCTCGTGCCCCACGGCCGCGATCCGCTCGCCGCGCAGCCCGCGCAGCAGCTCCTTGCCCGGCGGCGCCGCCAGCGCTTCGAGCTCGACGCGCCGTGGCCGGCCCATCAGCGGCGTGAGCCGCTCGGCGGTCTCGATCGCCCGCCGCCACGGGCTGTGGAAGACGGCGTCCAGCTCGACGTCCAGCGCCTTCAGCCCGCTCACCACTCGCTCCAGCCGCTCGATCCCCTTCAGCGTCAGCGGCCGCTCCGCGTCCGGCCAGCCCGCCCCCCGCGGCTCGGCGATCGCGTGACGCACGATGTACAGCTCCATGCGCCGAGTATGGCCGCCGACCCCCGCGAGGCCAGCCCGCTCACGGCGCGTGTCGGGGCTTGCGCGGGCCGAACCTTCCGTGTACACCGCAATCAGGCGCTGCGGCGCCAACCGCCGGGCCGGCTGCGCTGGAGCTTGGCGAGGAGAGGAGGGAGCGGCGCCGCCGCACCCGAGGCTTCCCGCACGAGCAGCAACCGCTCGCCGTCGGCAGGAGGACCCGAGTCCCCCGGCCGCCGGCTCCGACGCAACGGACGCCCGGAACCCGGTTCGCCACGCGAGCCGAGTCGTAGTTCCCGCCCGTGCTCCCCCGCGTGTTCCGGGAGGCGGGCCGAGAGGGAGGCCGCCCCAAAGGGCGACAGACGTCAGCACACGTTCCAGGAGGACCGCGGCCCACGCCCACCCGGCGAGGGAGCGCCGCGCTGCGCCACCGCGTCCTCCTTCCCCACGCATGCGACGGGCCCCCGCGCCCGTCGGCGCGACGCGAGGCGTCGCGAGAACCGCGGGGCGATCGCCCCAGGAGGCACGGCCCATGGCCGAGACCGCGACGACCACCGGCTCCGAGAGCGGAGGCGGGTCGAAGAGCAAGAAGAACGAGGGCAGCGGCAAGAAGAGCGGCGGCAACAAGCCGAAGCCGCCGATCGTCCAGAAGGTGATCGAGATGTCCGACCGCTCCATCCAGCGGGTCACGGGCGCGAACGCCTTCCTGCGCGGACGCCGCTACGCCCGCCGCAAGAGCGTCGACAACCTGGTCGCCCGCGGCGGCAAGGTCCGCGGCGAGATCCACGTCGGCAGCCAGGACGAGGCCTACGAGACCTCCGTCGAGCTGAAGGACGACGGCGCCTTCGTCTCGAAGTGCACCTGCCCCGGCTGGCGCGGGCCCGACGCGCACTGCAAGCACGTCGCCGCCGTCCTCGTCGCCCTGCGCGATCGGGAGCGCCCCCCGCGCCCGAAGAAGGAGGAGAACAAGGCCAAGGGCGACGGCTCCGACGGCAACCAGGGCAACCAGAACAACGACGGCGGCGGCGGCAAGAAGAAGCGCAAGCGCCGCAAGAAGAAGAACAAGAACAAGCCGCAGCCCGTGCACGTGCCCCAGACGGTGTCGGTCGGCGGCAAGCGGCGCACCCGGCGCCGTCGTCGTCGCGGCGGCGGGGCCGGGAACGAGAAGCTCGAGGTCCTCTCGGCGCGCGATCTCGCCGGCTCGCTCGGCGAGTCCCGCGGCGCCATCGACGCCTGGCTCCCGCCCGACGCCCGGCGCAAGCCCCTCGAGCTCGAGTTCCGCGTGGTCGTGCGCCCGGCCTCCCTCGCCGTGACGCCGGTCGTGGCCGGCACGCGCAACGCCGTGCCCATCGCCGACGCCATCGGCGCGTTCAACATGATCTCCAACGCGGACCGGGCCATCATGCGCGCCCTCGGGCGGAACACGAGCCGCGGCAACCCGGCGACCGCCGAGCTCCGCGCCGAGGACGCGGCCGAGGCCCTCTCGCTCCTGAAGGACAAGCGCGTCCTCCTCGAGCCGGCCTCCATGGAGCTCCGCTTCAGCGACGAGACGCTGCGCCCCTCCATCGAGCTCGACACGGTCAGCGCCAACACGCTCCGCACCCGCGTCGTCTTCGTCTCGGACACCACCCAGCGCCGCTTCGCCCTCTCCTCCGGCGCCTGGTTCGAGGGCACGCCGGGCTGGCACATCGACGCCTCCGACGGCGTCGCCCGCCCCATCGACGAGACGGTCACGCCGGGCTGGCTCCAGCGCCTCTACCGCTCGCCCTCGCTCGTGCATCCCATCGAGGAGATGCCGAAGCTCCTCGGCGATCACATCCCGCGCATCGCCGCCACGCTGAAGGCCGAGCTCCCGGACCTGAGCAGCATCGCCGATCTCGTCGACGCCACGCCCGAGTTCCAGCTCTGGGGCGAGGGCGACATCGTCGAGGCCCACGCGACGCTGAAGGTCCAGTACGACGACCACACCTTCCCCGTGCCGGTCGAGGGCTTCCCGACGCCGCTCGCCTTCCTGCCGCCGGTGGAGAAGGGCGGCCCGCCCCGGGTCGTGCGCCGCGACGTGGGCATGGAGATGGCCGCGCTGCAGCGCCTGCTCGATCAGGGCTTCGAGGCCGAGGACGGCGAGCTGATCGCGACTGGCGACGACGCGATCCAGTTCTGGAGCCGGGGCATCGGCGAGCTCCCGAAGGACTGGGAGCGCTTCGTGCCGGACGACCTGGCCGGCGTGAAGATCCGCAAGGAGGGCGTGTCCACGAAGATGCGCGTGTCGAGCGGCGTCGACTGGCTCAGCCTCGACATGGTCTTCGGCACCGGCGACGCCGTCGTCAGCGAGGAGGAGCTCCGCGCCTGCCTCGAGAGCGGCCGCGACATCGTGCGCCTGAGCGACGGCACCTACGCCCCCGTCGACCCGGACGCGGTGGGTGAGGTGCTCGCGCGCATGGCCGAGATCTACGCGACGGCCGGGGGCAAGAAGAAGCTCCCGCTCTCGCAGGCGGGCCGCATCCAGGACCTGATCGGCCTGGTCGGCGAGTCCGACGCGGACGTGAAGCCGAAGGCGCGCTCGCTCTTCGAGCAGCTCGACGACATCGACGAGGTCCCGAGCGTCGCCAAGCCGCGGAGCCTCAAGGCGAAGCTGCGCCCCTACCAGAAGCAGGGCTTCAGCTGGCTCGTCTTCCTCCACCAGAAGGGCATGGGCGGCATCCTCGCCGACGATATGGGTCTCGGTAAGACGCTGCAGACGATCGCCCTGCTGCTCTGGGCGAAGTCGAAGCACAAGCGGAAGCTGAACCTGGTCATCGCGCCGACCTCGGTCGTGCCGAACTGGGAGCGCGAGATCCACAAGTTCGCCCCCTCGACCTTCAAGGCCGTGGTCTGGCAGGGGCCGAACCGCTTCGACCAGCGCGACGCGCTCGACGACGCGGACGTGATGATCACCTCCTACGCGCTGCTCCGGCGCGACGAGGAGCTGCTCGCGGAGCTCGACTTCCGCTACGCGATCCTCGACGAGGCGCAGCACATCAAGAACCCGGCGAGCCAGACGGCGCAGGCCGCGAAGAAGCTCCAGAGCGAGCACCGGCTCGCGCTGACGGGCACGCCCATCGAGAACCGGCTCAGCGAGATGTGGAGCATCTTCGACTTCGTCTCGCCGGGGCTCCTCGGGAACCTCAAGAAGTTCGAGGAGAACGTTGCGCGCCCGATCGATCGGGGCGACCAGGAGACGGCCGACCGGCTGCGCAACACGATCAAGCCCTTCGTGCTGCGGCGCCTGAAGACCGACGTCGCCGACGATCTGCCCGAGAAGATCGAGCAGGAGATCGTCGTGCCGATGGAGGAGGCGCAGGATGGCCTCTACAAGCAGGTGCTGGCGCAGGTGCGCAAGAACGTCCTCTCGGAGGTCGAGAAGAAGGGCATCAGCAAGTCGCAGATCCAGATCCTGGCGGCGCTGACGCGGCTGCGGCAGGTGGCCTGCGACCCGCGGCTCGTGAAGGACTTCGAGACGGCCGACTTCTCGGCGGACGACAGCGGCAAGCTCGCGGCGCTCCGGGAGATCGTCGAGAACGCCAAGGGCGGCGGGCATCGGGTGCTGATCTTCAGCCAGTTCGTGACGATGCTGCAGCACATCCGGAACGCGCTCGACGAGGACGGGGTGAGCTACGAGTACCTCGACGGGTCGACGAAGGACCGGCTCGAGCGCGTGGAGCGCTTCAACGAGGACGAGTCCATCCAGGCGTTCCTCATCAGCCTGAAGGCGGGCGGCACGGGCCTGAACCTGACGGGCGCCGACACGGTCATCCACTTCGATCCGTGGTGGAACCCGGCGGTGGAGGACCAGGCGACGGACCGGGCGCACCGCATCGGGCAGACGAAGGTCGTGAACGTGTACCGGCTGATCGCGCGGGGCTCGGTGGAGGAGAAGATCCTCGAGCTGAGCGCGAAGAAGCGGGCGCTGATGGAGAACGTGCTCTCGACCGAGGGGAGCCCGCTGAAGGGGCTGACCAAGAAGGACGTCGACGCGCTCTTCAGCTGAGCGCCAGGCCGTTCGGTCTGGTGCGGTCGCGGGGTTCCTGGGAGGGAGCCCCGCGGCGGGCGCGGAGTGGGGCTCTGCGTCGAGCTTCCCATCGGGGAGCTCGTGCAGCGGCGTCCCGCCCGCGGTCGTGGTGGGGCTCTCGGTCTGAAGGCGGCAGCCCTCGGTCTGAAGGCGGATGAGGGGGGCGCCGCCTTCGGGGTGACCTCTGCACCCCTTCGTCCCCCGGGCAGGGGCAGGGGCACGGGCACGGGAGCCGGCTTCGCCGGCTAGTGGCGGGCGAAGAGGGTGAGGTGGCTCGGGCCCCAGTCCTCGACGCGCACCTCGGCCGGTCGGACGCCCGCCTGCCGGAGGAGCACGCGGATGCTGGCGCGCGTCAGCACGCGGTAGTGCATGTCGGCGAAGAAGGGGAAGTCCGCGTAGCGGACGTGCGAGCCGCCCGGCGCGCCCTCGACCCGCACGTGCCCCGGGCCGCGGCGGATCATCTTCCACATGGTCGGGATCTGGCGGAGCACGAAGCCCGGCCGGCTCAGCTTGAGCACGACGCTGAAGAAGCGGTGGATGCCGTGCTCGACGGTCTCCTCCATCAGCTCCTCGAAGCGCTCCGGCTCGCCCTCGGCGACCACGTCGTAGAGGGCCGAGAGCACCGCCTGGAGCGTCTCCTCCGGATACCACTCGGAGGCCAGGGGCTCGTCGAAGGGGCCCCGCGCCTCCGGCGGAAGGGCGGCGCGCACCGCGTCCCGGACCGAGTCCGGGCGCGACGCGAGCACCCTCTGCCCGGTCACGAACCAGCTGCCCTTCACCTCGCTGCGACCCTGCACGGCGACCCCCATCCTGCATCCTCGCGCCGGGGGACGATAGCCGAACGGGGGCGCGGGACGGAGCCCCCAGCTAGGGGCCCGGGAGCGCGGTCGGCCTCGGAGCGGCGTCGCGATGGCGCGGCGTGCTCGGTGGCGGGCACACCTCGAGCGGGCCCCGACTCGGCGTGCCGCCGGTCCCGCGGGCCCGCCGATCAGCTCGGCTGGGCGAGGCCCTCGAGCTCCGCGAGCTCGACCCGGTAGCGCGAGCCGCACCAGTCGCAGCTCATCTCGAGCGCCTCGCCGGCGTCGATCAGCTCGCGGATCTCGTGGCGGGTCAGCGTCGAGAGGCTCGTCAGCACGCGGACGCGGCTGCAGTCGCAGCCGAAGCGGATGGCGCTGTCGTCGAGGCGCGTGTGCTTCATGCCCCAGAAGATCTCCTCGACGAGGTGATCGGGCGAGGCGTCCGTGTCCACGAGGCGCGCCTCGATGTCGCTGAAGTCGTCTTCGAGCCGCTGCGCCATGATGGCGAGCGCGCCCTCCGCCTCCGGGGCCTCCGGGAGGAGCTGGACCAGGTAGCCGCCGGCGGCCTTCACGGCGCCGCTCTCGTCCAGGACCGCGGCGACGCGCGCCATGGTCACCGTCTGCTCGGACTGCTGCATGTAGCCCATCAGGCCATGGCTGACGGTGCCGCCGGCGGGGAGCTCGACGAGGCCCTGGTGGAGCTCGCCGTTGGGGAGCGAGCGCATCATCTGCATGAGCGCGCCTTCGCCGAGGCGGAAGGGCGGGGCCTCGTCGCTCCGCTGCACGAGGCCCCGGTTCCAGCCGTCCGGGTGGCTGTCGGCGATGACCTGGCCGCTCTGATCGAGCCCCTTGATGACGCCCTGGACGCGGAGCGTGGGCGCCATGGTCTCGCGGAAGAGCACGGCTGCCGTGACCATCTCGCCGAGCACGCGCGCCGCCGCGCCCTCGACCTCCTGGGCCGCGATCGCGCGCGTCACCGTATCCGTCGTCCGCGCCGTGATGATGCGAAAGGCGCCGTCATCGGTCATCGCTCGGAGTACGCGGTCGGTCATCGCTCCCATGTGCATTCGGGGAGCCTCGGGCGCAACCGGGGAGCGGGGTGGAGGCGAGCGCCGAGCGGTGGTTCGAGGAAGGCCACCCGTGTCCCGGTCGAGGGAAGATCGACGCCGCTCTCTCGGTAGGAAGCTCGTGCCGTCATGACCCGCCGCTTCCTCCTGCTCCTCCCGCTCGCGCTCCTCTCCGCCTGCCCCGGCGAGTCGCCGAGTGATGACGAACCGCGCGTCTGCGAGCCGGGCGTCTGCTGCACGGACGCCGACTGCGGGCCGGGCACCTGCTGCGGCGAGGACCACCTCTGCGCGCCCTGCTGCGCGTCGAACGCCGATTGCCGGGCGGGCGAGTGCTGCGACGTCGCGAGTGGCCAGTGCGGCTCCTGCGGGTGCGCGTCGAACGCGGACTGCCGGGCGGGCGAGTGCTGCCAGGATGGGGCCTGCGGGGCCTGCGGCTGCGCCACGAACGAGGACTGCCGGGCGGGGGAGTGCTGCGAGGATGGGGCCTGCGGGGCCTGCGGGTGCGCGACGAACGCGGATTGCCGGGCCGGGGAGTGCTGCGAGGACGGGGCCTGCGGGGCCTGCGGGTGCGCGACGAACGCGGATTGCCGGGCCGGGGAGTGCTGCGAGGACGGGGTCTGCGGGGCCTGCGGGTGCGCGTCGAACGCGGACTGTCGAGCGGGGGAGTGCTGTCAGGATGGGGCCTGCGGCGCGTGCGGCTGCGCGACGAACGACGACTGCACGGCGGGGGAGTGCTGCACGGACGGGGCCTGCTCGCCCTGCGGGTGTGCGTCGAACGCGGATTGCCTCGCCGGGCAATGCTGTGAGGACGGGGCCTGCGGCGCGTGTGGGTGCGCGTCGAACGCGGACTGCCGGGCGGGCGAGTGCTGCGAGGACGGGGCCTGCGGCGCGTGCGGGTGCGCGTCGAACGCGGACTGCCGGGCGGGCGAGTGCTGCGAGGACGGGGCCTGCGGCGCGTGCGGCTGCGCGACGAACGCGGACTGCACGGCGGGGGAGTGCTGTCAGCCGGACGGAAGCTGTGGCGCGTGCGGGTGCGCGACGAACGCGGACTGCCTGGCGGGGCAGTGCTGCACGGACGGGGCGTGCGGCGCGTGCGGGTGCGCTTCGGATGCGGACTGCACCGCCGGCCAGTGTTGCCAGGGCGACGGGAGCTGCGGGCCGTGCTCGTGCCGGAGCCACGCCGACTGCCGCGTGGGTGAGGTCTGCTGTGACTGAGCTTCGGCCGACCGGGCGCGCCGGAGTGCCCGGCCTCTGAGCGGTCGAGGGCGGTAGCTCGCGGAGAGCGAGAGGGATTCGGCCGGAGTGGCGCTGCGCGCCCTCGGCCCTGGAGGCGCGCCTGCGCCTCGCGAGACGAACACGAGGAGAACGACGATGCGGAAGTGGATGATGCTGGCGCTGCTCGCCCTCGCCGCGGCCTGCGGCGGGGACGACGCCATGGGGGACACGGACGCCGGCCCCACGGGGCCGGAGCCCGGGGAGCTCGGCTGGCCCTGCGCGCGGAACGCGGACTGCAACTCGGGGCTCTGCCTCGAGGCGGGCGTCTGCACCGAGAGCTGCGTGGACACGGCGACCTGCCCGGAGAGCTGGGCCTGCGACCCCGTGCCCGGCGCGGGGCTCCTCTGCCAGTGCTCGCTCTCGTCGGTCGAGGAGCTCTGCAACGGCGTGGACGACGACTGCGACGGCGTGGTGGATCTCGGCGCGACCTGCCCCGAGGGGCTCGTCTGCGAGGGCGGCTCCTGCACCTGCCCGCCGGAGGAGCGCTGCGACGGGGAGTGCGTGGATCGGCAGTCGGATGCGCGCCACTGCGGGGCCTGCGGCAACGCCTGTCCGAGCGGCCAGGCCTGCGAAGGCGGCGCCTGCGTGGTCATGTGCAGCGCCGGGCAGACGCGCTGCGGGGACAGCTGCGTCGACGTGGCGAGCGACGCGCGGCACTGCGGCGCCTGCGACGCGGCCTGCTCCGCCGGGGGCGTCTGCGAAGGGGGCGCGTGCGTCTGCGCCGCCGGCACGACGAGCTGCAGCGGCGCGTGCACGGACACGACCACGGACCGCAACAACTGCGGCGCCTGTGGGCGGGTCTGTGCGGCGAGCGAGGCGTGCGTGGCCGGGGCGTGCGAGTGCGCGGCCGGCTTCATCCGCTGCGGGAGCGCCTGCGTGGACACGCAGCGGGACGAGGCCCACTGCGGAGCCTGCGGGAACGCCTGCCCGGGCGGCCAGGTCTGCGAGAGCGGCGCCTGCCGCGTGGCTTGCGGCGCCGGCGAGACGCGCTGCGGGGACAGCTGCGTGAACACCGACACGGACGCCGCGAACTGCGGAGCGTGCGGGAACGCTTGCGGGGACGGGGAGTTCTGCCGCGAGGGCGCGTGCGCGCTCGACTGCGGGGCGCTTCGGCTCTGCAGCGCGGCGTGCGTGGACGTCACGCGCGATCCGGACCACTGCGGTGACTGCGACAACGCCTGCGCCTTCGATCAGGTCTGCGCGGATGGGAGCTGCGTGTGCGAGGCGGGCCTCACGGCTTGTGGCGGGAGCTGCGTCAGCACGAGCTCGGACCCGTCCCATTGTGGAGAGTGCGGCAACGTCTGCCCGACCGGCTCGACGTGCTCGTTCGGGCGCTGCACCGTGCCCGTGGGCGAGGGCTGCTCGAGCGATCTCCAGTGCGGGGACGACCTCGCGGCCTTCTGCGCGACGGAGGGGGAGGGCTTCCCCGGTGGATACTGCACGAAGACCTGCGGGAGCTGCCCGATGGGCTCCATCTGCGTGGGGGTCGACGCGGACTTCGCGATTTGCCTCTCGCGATGCGGCGCGGGCTTCGGTTCGTGCCGTTCGGGGTACGACTGCGAGGTCCTCGACGACGGCGTGACCCGGGTCTGCCTGCCGCCGGCCTGAGCTCCCGCCGCCTCTGGAGCGCCTAGGCGCTCCGAGCCCAGAACGCGAGCGCGCGATCGGGAAGCCCCGGTCGCGCGCTCGCGTTTCGCCCGCGGGGCCGCCCCGGAGGGTCGCTCCACCGGGGCGGACGCGGCTCGGACGTCCTGCGGACGCCGCTCGGGCGTCCTGCGGACGCCGTCCGGAGCCCAGAGGCCGCCAGGTCTCTCGGATTCGCGGCGAGTCCGAGGGCCAGCGCCCATCCGGAGTCCTGCGGGCGCCGCTCGGGCGTCCTGCGGACGCGGCCCGGGCGTCCTGCGGACGTCCCGCTCGGGTGTCCTGCGGACCCCCAGATGCGGGGTTAGGGTGCTGAATTCATTGGGCTAGATGGTTCGCGAGGGGGGCCGGGAGCGGCTTCCTGCTCTGCTGCGCCGATTCAAATGACTGCCGGTCATTACGGCTCCCGAGCGGAGCCCTGCGGACGCTCGCAGCGGGGCGAGCACGACGCCAGGCGGGCCGTAGGCTTGCAGAAAGCGTCGTTCTTTCGACGATTGGCGCCGAATCCTCGTTGCACCGTTGACCTGCTCTTGAACGAAATTACGTTTTGTTCATGACTCAAGACTCCCCCACGGCGTACCCGCTCCTCCCCCTGCGCCGCGGCGTGGTGCTCCCGGGCCGCGTGGCCACGCTGCCCGTGGGTCGCCCCAAGTCGGTCGCCCTCGCCCGCCAGCTCTCCCACGGCGACCTCCTCGTCCTGGCCACCCAGCACGACCCCACGGTCGACGAGCCCACCCTCGCCGACATCCACCCCATCGGCGTCGTCGCCCGCGTGAAGGATCGCGTCGACCGCGGCCGCCGCGGCCTCGTCCTCGTCGTCGAGGCGGAGGGCCGCGTCGCCCTCGAGCAGCTCGAAAGCGACCCCACCTGGACCGTCACCACCACGCCCGTCCCGGATACGGACGCCAGCGATCCCGAGGCCGACGCCCTCGCCACCAGCCTCCGCGAGCACGTCCGCGAGCTCGCCCCGAACGAGCGCTCCCTCGTCACCGAGCTCGACGACGCGGCCCCCGGCCTGGTCGCCGACCTCGTCGCCACCTGGCTCGACGCTCCCCAGGAGAAGAAGCTCGAGGTCCTCCGCACCCGCGCCATCCCCGAGCGCCTCCGCCTCGTCGCCACCCTCGTGAACGAGGCCAAGGCCCGCGCCGAGCTCCAGTCCAAGGTCGACTCGGAGGTCCGCAAGTCGCTCTCCAAGGCGCAGAAGGAGGCCATCCTCCGCCAGCAGCTCGCCGCCATCCGCAAGGAGCTCGGCGAGCTCGGCGGCGGCTCCCGCTCCGGCCCCGACGAGGAGACCGACCCCATCGAGCGCCTCCGCGCCAAGCTCGACGAAGCAGGCCTGAGCGAGGACGCCCGGAGGGTCGCCGATCGCGAGCTCGAGCGCCTCGCCCAGCTCCCCTCCCAGTCCCCCGAGACCAACGTCATCCGGACCTACCTCGAGCTCCTCGCCGAGCTCCCCTGGACCGCCCGCGCCGACGCCCGCGTCGACCTCGACGCCGTCGCCGAGGCCCTCGAGGAGGACCACTACGGCCTCGAGGACGTCAAGCAGCGCATCCTCGAGCACATGGCCGTGCTCGAGCTCGCCCCCCAGGCCCGCGGCACGGTGCTCTGCCTCGCCGGTCCGCCCGGCGTGGGCAAGACGAGCCTCGCCCAGTCGGTCGCCGACGCCACCGGTCGCCCCCTCGTCCGCGTCAGCCTCGGCGGCGTCCGCGACGAGGCCGAGATCCGCGGCCACCGCCGCACCTACGTCGGCGCCATGCCCGGTCGCATCGTCTCGGCCCTCCGCAAGGTCGGCGTGAAGAACCCGGTGATGGTCCTCGACGAGATCGACAAGGTCGGCGGCTCCAACTGGGCCGGCGATCCGGAGGCCGCGCTCCTCGAGCTCCTCGACCCGGAGCAGAACGACGCATTCGCGGACCACTACGTCGAGCTCCCCTTCGACCTCAGCGAGGTGCTCTTCATCGCCACGGCCAACGAGCTCGGCCGCCTCTCGGCCCCGCTCCGCGACCGCCTCGAGATCATCGACGTCAGCGGCTACACGCAGGCCGAGAAGGTCACCATCGCCCAGCGTCACCTCCTCCCGCAGGCGCTCGAGCGCCACGGCCTCGCGGCGGACCAGGTCCGCATCGACGACGCGCAGATGGCGACCATCGTCCGCGAGTACACGCGCGAGGCCGGCGTCCGCCAGCTCGGCCGGCTCCTCGCGAAGCTCCTCCGCAGCGTCGCCTTCGAGGTGGTCCGCGCGAGCGCGAACGAGAAGGACGCCGACGCGGGCGCGACGGTGGAGGTCGACGAGGCGATGATCCGTCGGGTCCTCGGCAAGCCCCGCTTCTTCCTCGACGAGGCCGAGCGCGAGCGCCCCGCCGGTGTCGCGGCGGGCCTCGCCTGGACCCCGGCCGGCGGCGACGTGCTCTACGTCGAGACGACGAAGATGCCCGGCAAGGGGCGCGTCGAGATCACCGGCCAGCTCGGCGAGGTGATGAACGAGTCCGCCCGGGCCGCCCTCGCCTACGTGCGCACCCACGCCCACGAGCTCGACATCGACCCGGCCTTCCTCGAGAAGCACGACCTGCACGTCCACGTGCCGGCCGGCGGCATCCCGAAGGACGGTCCCTCCGCGGGCGTGACCCTCTTCACCGCCTTCGCCTCGCTCCTCAGCGGGCGCCGCGTCCGACCCGACACGGCCATGACCGGCGAGGCCAGCCTCCGCGGCCGCGTCCTCCCCGTCGGCGGCATCAAGGCCAAGGTCCTCGCCGCGCACCGCGCCGGCTTCGAGCGCGTGCTCATCCCGGCGAAGAACGCGCACGACCTCGCCGACATCCCCGAGTCCGTGCGGGCCGAGCTCGAGATCCACCTCGTCGGCGCCATGGACCAGGTCCTCGAGCTCGCCCTCGAGCCCGCCCCCCTGCGCGCCCCGCTCCCCACGCCGCCCTCGCGCGACGCCGACCTCAACCCGGCCGCCGCCTGAGCAGACGACCCCTCCTCTCCCCCCTTCACACCGGAGAACGCGACCCCACACTGATCGACTGGACGCCTCCCCGAGTCCCTGCCTCGGCCTCGTCGGCACGCTCGAGGCCATTCCCTCCCCTCCTCGGCCTCGCGTTCTGCGAGCCGTCGGGGCAGGGGCTCGGGGAGGTGTCCCCCCCCCTCCTCCTCTCCTCTTCGCCGGGCCCACCGAGCCTCCGCCCCGGCCCCGGGTATCTCGCTCTCCGCGCGACCTGGTGCCTCTCCTCCTCCTCCTCGCCGGGGCGGAGCCTCGGTGGGCCCGGCGTCTCTCCGTCCCCTCGCGAGCCCGTGGCGAGCCCCCACTCCGGCGAGCCCGCGCTCTCCGACCCTGGCGAGCCCGCGGCGCGCTCCCCGACCCTGGCGAGCCTGCGCCCCCGACCCTGGCGAGCCCGCGCCCTCCGAGCCTGGCGAGCCCGCGGCGCGCCCTCCACAGTGTGTGGGTGCGCCGCCCGCTGCCGGTCCTCCTCGCGCCGCTCGCGCTCGCCCTCGTCGCCGCGCCGCCCGCGGTCACGGCCAGCGGCGTCCCCGCGAGCGCCCGGAGCCGCGCCGTCGTCCAGCGCGTCGCCCCCACGCTCCGCGCCGAGCTCGAGGCCCGCGGTCTCCGCCTCGGCGCGCCGGTCTTCCTCCGCGTCTTCAAGGAGGAGCGCGAGCTCGAGGTCTGGCTCGGCCACCCGGACGGCCGCCACCGGCTCCTCGAGACGCACCCCATCTGCGCCGTCTCCGGGGAGCTCGGGCCGAAGCTCGCCGAGGGCGACGGCCAGGCGCCGGAGGGGTTCTACGCCGTCCGCGCGGGCCAGCTGAACCCGCGGAGCCGCTTCCACCTCGCGCTGAACCTCGGCTTCCCGAACGCCTACGACCGCGCCCACGACCGCACGGGGAGCTTCCTGATGATCCACGGCGCCTGCGCGAGCCGCGGCTGCTACGCGATGACCGACCCGACCATCGAGCGCGTCTGGGTCCTCGTCGACGCCGCGCTCCGTGCCGGCCAGCGCGCCGTGCCCGTCCACGCCTTCCCCTTCCGCATGAGCGACGCGCGCCTCGAGGCCGCCGAGGGCCAGCGCTGGCATCGCTTCTGGGCCGAGGAGCTCCGCCCCGTCTTCGATGCCTTCGAGCGCACCCGCGTGCCGCCGCGCGTCCGCGTGCGAGGCGACCGCTACGTGCTCGCCTCGCGCTGAGCCGCGAACCGCGGCGGAGCGGGAGTGCGGGGCTGGATCGGCGCCTGGTACCCTGACCGCGATGCGTCGCCCCGCTCTCCGTGCCGCCCTCGGGCTCCTCGCTCTCGGCTCCCTCGCCGCCGCGCTCCACGCCCAGCCGGCCGCCGGGCCGACGCAGGTCGCGCTCGGCGACGGCTTCGGCTGCGGCCTCGCGGCGGACGGGACGGTGCGCTGCTGGGGCGAGTGCGGCGACGGGCAGTGCGGCTCCCCGGGGGGCGACGCGCGGACGCCGCGCCCGGTCCCGGGGCTCAGCGCCGTGCGGGCGATCGACGCGGGCTACGGCTTCGCCTGCGCGCTCGGCGAGGACGGGCAGGTGCGCTGCTGGGGCGACAACGGCTACGGCCAGCTCGGCGTGGAGGGCGTCGAGGAGCGCGCCGAGCCCGAGCCCGTCCCGGGCGTCGAGGGCGCCACGGCCATCGCGCTCGGCAGCTTCCACGCCTGCGCGCTCGTCGAGGGCGGCGAGGTGCGCTGCTGGGGCAGCAACCGCTACGCGAACCTCGGCGTACCCCAGCCCGAGCGCGTCCGCGCCGAGGCCCGCCCCGTGCCGCGTCTGCGGGCGACGGCGATCTGGTCGGGCAAGTACCACAGCTGCGCGCGGGACCGGCGCGGGCGCCTCGTCTGCTGGGGCTCGAGCGACCACGGCCAGGTGGGTACGCGCCGCCGCGTCCGGCGCGCCGGGCTGACGCGCGTGCGCGGGACGGGCTCCGTCGAGCAGGTGAGCCTCGGCGGATCGCAGAGCTGTGTGCTCGGCGCGGAGGGCGAGCTCCGGTGCTGGGGGCAGAACCTCTTCAACGTGGGCGAGGGCTCGGTCTCCATGCACCCGCGCCCGGTCGTCGATCCGCGCGCCGCCGGGGCCGAGGGGCTCAGCGTCTACGGCGAGAACCACTGCATCGTGCGCGGCGGCCAGGTGCTCTGCTGGGGCGTGAACCGCACGCACTTCCTCCACGTGCCCACGGACGAGATGGGCGAGGTCGTCCTCGAGCCGAGCGCCGTGCCCGGCCTGCGCGACGCCACCGCCGTCGAGCTCGGCGCGAGCGCGGTCTGCGCTCGGCGGGCCAGCGGCCAGTGGGTCTGCTGGGGGCGCAACCGCCACGGCGCCGTCGGGGTCGGGAGCGCCGATCCGATGGTGAGCGCGCCGACCCCGCTGCCCTGGTGAGCGCCGCCCGGATCGGAGCGTGCGGGCTGCCCCGGCGTCGCTCCGCGCCGGGTCGTCGCTCTGCCGACGGAGCGCGCATCGGACCGACGGTGAGCGCATCGAGCCGACGGTGAGCGGATCGAGCCGACCCGCGCGCCGACCGCTGCGTCGAGCGCGCGTCTTTCCGACCGCTTCGGCGCGCGCTCCGAGCGCGCCGGCCCATCGTCTCGACTGCCTCCTCCGGGCCCGCGCCTTGCGCTCGAGCCCCCGCGGCCCTTCATTCGTTCTCGTGGACCTCGCCCCGCGCGTCCCCCTCCCGGACCTCGACGAGCTCGCCGCCCTCCTGCGCGGGCGCCGCGTCGCCGTGCTCACCGGCGCCGGCTGCAGCACGGAGAGCGGCATCCCCGACTACCGCGGCCCGGAGACGCGCCGCCGGGCACGCAACCCCATCCCCTTCCGCCGCTTCCTCGACGACCCGGCCGCCCGCCGGCGCTACTGGGCCCGCGCCCTGGTCGGCTGGCGCAAGTTCGCCGGCAAGGCGCCGAACGCGGGCCACCGGGCGCTCGCCGAGCTCGAGCGCCGCGGCGTCCTGACGGGGCTCATCACGCAGAACGTCGATCGGCTCCACCAGGCCGCCGGCAGCCGCGACGTGATCGAGCTCCACGGCGCCCTCGAGGAGGTGCTCTGCCTCGGCTGCGGCACGGTCGGCTCGCGGGTCGCGCTGCAGGAGCGTCTCGAGGGGCTGAACCCGAGCTGGGTCGGGCGCAGGGCGGAGATGGCGCCGGACGGGGACGCGGAGATCGACGAGACGGCGGGCTTCCGGGTGGTCGACTGCGAGCGCTGCGACGGGCCGCTGAAGCCGCACGTGGTCTTCTTCGGGGAGGGCGTGCCGAAGGAGCGGGTCGAGGCGGCCTGGGCGCGGGTGGACGCGGCGGACGTGCTCCTCGTCGTCGGCTCCTCGCTCGCCGTCTACAGCGGCTACCGCTTCGTCCGGGGCGCGGCGAAGCGCGGGCAGCCGGTGGCGATCCTCAACCTCGGCGAGACCCGTGGCGATCCGCACGCCGCCGTGAAGGTCGAGGCCCGGGCCGGCGACGCGCTCCCGGCCCTCGCGCGCCTGCTCGCCGAGTAGGCCGGATTCGTCACCCGTCGGCGCGCCCTCGCCCATCCTTCGGGCCGGCAGCGGGTTCTCGCCTCGCCGAAGCGCGGCCTGCGCTCCTCGCTTCGTGAAACTCCTCCCCGCCGCACGAGCGCGTCGCGCGTGCTCGCGCCGGCTCCCTCCGCGCCGGCTCCCTCCGCGCCGGGTTCCTCCGCGCCGGGTTCCTCCGCGCCGGGTCCCTCCGCGCCGGGTCCCTCCGCGCCGGAGTCCTCAGCGGCGGAGCAGGCCGCGGAGCACCAGCGCGTGCTGCTGGGGGAGCTCCTCCCGCAGCCGCTCGACCTCGCCGGCGTAGAGCACGGGCGGCGCGAAGGCCGCGTAGGCGCGGAGCAGGGCGCTCGCCGCCCGACGCGGATCGGGCGCGTGCAGCTCCTCGGCGCCGGCCAGGAACGCCGCGAAGAGCTCCCGCTCGCGATCCCGGAAGGCGTGGTGCGCCCCCCGGATCGCGTCGCAGCGCGAGCAGAAGAAGAGCTCGGGCCCATGCGCCAGCCGCGCCACCGAGACGAAGCCCTCGAAGCGCCGGTCGAGCGCCCGCGCCAGCCGCGCCTCGGCCCGCCCCTCCATCTCGAGCGCCTCCTGCTCCGCCCGCAGGAGCTTCCCGTGCGCCCGCCGCGAGAGCGCCCCGAGCAGCGCGTTCTTCGAGGGGAACTCGAGGTACACGGAGCCCACCCCGACCTGCGCCTCGCGCGCGATGTCGGCCACGGTCGTCTTCGTCGGCCCGTAGTGGTGGAAGAGCCGAAGCGCCGCGTCGAGGATCAGCCGCTGCCGCGAGTCGGTCACGGCGCGAGAGCATAGCCGCTCGCGACCGTTGACACACCGGCGCGGTACACCATCCTGGCCCTCCCGCCGTCCGCCCATGCCGCCGCCCGCCCCCGCCGACGCCCGCGACGCCCCGGCGAGCCCGCCCCCGGGCCCGCTCCACCCGGCCCAGCGGCGCCTCCTCGCCGAGGAGCTCGTGCGCTTGCGCCGTGCCGACGAGGCGCGCCGCTGGGTGGCGAGCCAGCGCGCCGGCCGCATCGATCCGAACCCCCACCAGATCGACGCCGTCGTCTTCGCCCTCCAGAAGGTGCGCGAGGGCGGCTGCATCCTCGCCGACGAGGTCGGCCTCGGGAAGACCATCGAGGCGGGCCTGGTCATCGCCCAGCTTCGCGCCGAGGGCGCCACGCGCGTGCTCCTCATCGTGCCCAAGCCCCTGCTCGGCCAGTGGCGCCAGGAGCTCTACGCTCTCTTCGGGATCGCCGCCCGCGAGGCCCGGGCCGAGCCCGGCGACCTCGACGCGGACGGCGTCTACATCGTCGGCCGGGAGGCCGCCGGCCAGAAGGTCATGGCGGGGCTCCTCGCCCAGCAGGCCTGGGACCTCTGCGTCATCGACGAGGCCCACGAGATGTTCGCCGGCGTCTGGCGTCGCTACGACGCGGGCGGCCGCTACCAGGCCGACTCGCCCCACGCGAAGATCGCCGGCCGCGTGAAGGAGGCCCTCGGGCCGACCCCCATGCTCCTGCTGACGGCGACGCCGATCCAGAACTCGCTCGCCGAGCTCTGGGGCCTCGTCCAGTTCGTCGACCCGACGGGCACGCTCCTCGGCGATCTGCCGACCTTCCGCGCCGTCTTCACGGCCCAGGGCGATCGCCGCCTCGCCCCCGGCGCCGCCCACGAGCTCCAGCGGCGCATGGGCCAGGTCGTCCAGCGCACGCTCCGCCGGCAGGCCCAGGCCTTCATGCGTCGCCCCTTCGTCGACCGCCGCGCGCGCACCTTCGAGTACGCGATGCAGCCCGAGGAGAAGGCGCTCTACGACGACGTCACGCGCTACCTCCTCCGGCCGCACCTGCAGGCCTTCCGCGGCAGCCACCGCTCGCTGCTCCTGCTCGGCTTCCACCGGCGCATGGCCTCGTCCAAGGCGGCGCTCGCCGCGAGCCTGGCGAACGTGGAGACGCGGCTCGAGCGCATGCTCCGGGCGGCCGAGGGCGGACGCCTCGACGAGGGCGAGGAGACGGCCCGGGTCTTCGTGGACGACCTCGACGACGACGAGATCGTCGAGGCGCTCGAGGCGGAGGAGCGCGACGAGGGGGGCGACCTCCAGGCCGAGGCGATCGGCGAGGAGCTCGCCCACGTGCGCGCGCTGAAGGAGCGGGCGGAGGGGCTCGCGACGGACAGCAAGGCCCAGGCGCTGATGCAGGCGGTGCGGGTCGTGCTCCGGCGCGGCGAGCGCGGCGAGGGGAGCGGCAAGGTGGTGATCTTCACCGAGTCGCTCACGACCCAGAGCTACCTGCGCGCGCTCCTCGTGCAAGGGGGCGTGGCGCGGGAGGACGAGATCACCCTCTTCCGCGGGCAGAACGTCGGGCCGCGCGCGCAGGAGGCGCTCGAGGCCTGGGAGCGCGAGGTCGAGGCGCACCTGCCGGCCCGGGAGCGGCCCTCGCGGCAGGTCGCCGTGCGCCTCGCGCTGGTGCACGAGTTCCGCGAGAAGACGAAGGTCTTCATCGGCACGGAGGCGGCGGCGAAGGGCCTGAACCTCCAGTTCTGCGACACGATCGTCAACTACGACCTGCCCTGGAACCCGCAGCGCATCGAGCAGCGCATCGGCCGCTGCCACCGCTACGGGCAGACCCGCGACGTGACGGTCATCAACTTCCTCGCGAAGGACAACGCGGCCCAGCAGCTCACCTACGAGATCCTCAGCCGCAAGCTCGAGCTCTTCGGCACGGTCCTCGGCGCCTCCGACGAGGTGCTCCACGCGGCCGGCGAGGCGCCGAGCGACGCGCTCCTCGGGGCGCTCTCGGCGGACTTCGAGGCGCAGCTGAACCGCATCTATCGGCAGGCGCGGAGCGTGGAGGAGATCGAGGCGAAGCTGGGGGAGCTGCGGGAGGCGACGGACGAGCGGCGGCGGCACTTCGAGGAGGAGCACGAGCGGACGCGGAGCCTCATCGAGACGCGCCTCGACGCGACCGTGCGCAAGGTCTTCGAGCGCATCCGGGAGGCGCTCCCGGCGGAGCTCGCGGCCTTCGACGCGCAGCTCGAGCGGCTCTTGGTCGCGTACCTCGAGGCGCTCGGGGTGGGCTTCGAGGTGGAGCGCGAGGAGGCGGAGGCCGGCCAGGTGCGGCGGCGCTTCGCGCTCGGTGCGTCGGCGGCGCTCCCCGAGGGGCTCGAGGCCGGGCTCGAGGTGAGCGTCGGGCCGCCGGCGCAGGACGAGGAGGAGGAGGCGCTCGCGGATCCGCTCCACCTCGGGCACCCGCTCGTGCTCGCGGCGGTGGAGGAGGCGCGGGCGGCCACGGCGGCGCCGCGTGCGGTACGCGTGGCCGGGGGCGGCGCGGTGCGGGGGCGGCTCCGCGTCTTGAAGCTCCGCTTCGATGGGCTCGAGCCCGTGGAGCGGATCGCGGCCGTGGGCGCGCGTGTCGAGGGGGAGGGGCTCACGCCGCTCGCGGCGGAGGAGGCGGCGGCGCTGCTCGAGCGCGTTCGCCGCGGGCCCCTGGAGGAGGCGGAGGGGCTCGAGGTGCCGGAGGACGGGCTGCTCTTCGAGGACCTCGCGGCGGAGGCGCTCTTCGACGCGCAGGCCGAGGTCGAGGACGTGGAGCAGGCGCGCTTCGAGGAGGCCGTCGAGCGGCTCGAGCGCTACGTGGACGATCGCGTGCTGGTGCTGCGGCGCGAGCGGGGGGAGCTCGAGGCGCAGCTCGCCGACGCGGAGCGGGCCCGGGACGCGGCGCTCGGCTCGGCGCGGCGGACGAAGGCGGAGGCGGCCGTGAAGCGCTACGGCGAGCGGCTCGAGGCGCTGGATGCGCGGCTGGACGCGCTCCGCGATCGGGAGGACGGCACCTACCAGGCGCAGAAGGAGCGGGTGCATGCGCGCCGCTACGCGCCGCCGCGGGTGGAGCCGGTGCTCGAGCTGATCTTCGAGGCGCCCGAGGCGGCGCTCACGGGGGAGGGCGCGTGAGGCCGGGCGCTTCGCTCCCGGAAGGGGCGCCGTGCTCCGCGGGGGCTCCGCTCGGGTGCCCCTCGGACCATGTGCGCCCGACGCTCCGTTCGCATCGATGGCCGCGAAGGAAGAGCCCGTGGAGGATCCCGTGGAGGAGCCCGTGGAAGAGCTGGACGCGCCCGCCGAAGGAGACGCCCTGCCGCCGGAGGACGAGGTGGCGCTGACCGTCCTCCACACGGCCGATTGGCACCTCGGTCGCCGCTTCCCCGCCTTCGACGAGGACGACGCGCGGACCCTCTCGCGGGCTCGCCTCGAGGTCGTCGAGCGCATCTTCGGCGTGGCCGACCGCCGCCGCGTCGACGCCGTCCTCTGCGCCGGCGACCTCTTCGACGAGCCGAGCCCGGACGCCCAGTTCTGGGAGGGCCTGCTCGCCATCCTCGAGCGCGCCGCCCGGCCCGAGCGACCCATCGTGCTCCTCCCCGGCAACCACGACCCGCTGATCGCCGGCAGCGTCTGGCATCCGACGCACCCGCTGCGGCAGCGCCTCCCCGAGGGCGTGCACGTGGTCGATCGGGACGACTTCGAGCTCGCGCTGGGCGAGGGCGCCGTGCTCCACGCGCGCCCCTGCCGGAGCAAGGCCGGCCAGAAGGACAACGCCCTCGCCTTGCCGGCCCGCGAGGAGGGCGACGCGCGCATCCGCATCGGCATGGTCCACGGCCAGACCTTCGACGTGCCCGGTTGCCAGCAGAACTTCCCCATCGCCGAGGACGCCGCCGTGCGCCGCGGCTTCGACTACCTCGCCATCGGCGACACGCACGCCTACCGGAAGGTCCCGCCCGACGCCGAGGTGCCGACCGTCTATCCCTCGGCGCCCGAGGCGACGAACTTCGGCGAGAAGGACACGGGCTACGTCGCCCTCGTGCTCTTCCTCCGGCACCGGCGCCGCGCCGTGGTGCGCCCCGAGCGGGTGGCGCGCTGGACCTGGCGCCGCGAGAAGGTGACCTCCCTCGCGCGGCTCCGCGAGCTCGCCACCGAGGACCTCGCGCGGACCGTGCTCCGCCTCGAGCTCTCCATGCCCGTCTCGCCGGAGGAGTACGGCGAGGTGGAGCAGCTCCTCGCCGCGCTGAAGGGGAGCGAGGCGGCGCACGGGCGCGTGGGCGTGCTGCGGGTCGAGCGGGACGAGCTCCAGCTCGTGACCGAGGACATCGAGCGCTACTTCGAGCGGCTCCCGGCCGTGCTCCGCGCCACCGTCGAGCGGCTCAAGGCGCGCGAGGCGGAGCAGCCCGAGCAGGCGCGGCGGGCCCTCTACCAGCTCTACCGGCTGACCCGCGCGGCCGGGGGCTCCGGCGTTGGCGCGGCCGGCGACTCGGACGCATCCGCGGAGGACGGCGCGTGAGGCTGGTCGCCCTCGAGGTGCGCGACTTCGGGCGCGTGGGCCACGCGGAGCTGGCCCTCGGCGAGGGGCTGAACGTGCTCTACGGGCCGAACGACCTCGGCAAGAGCACGCTCGCCCAGGCGCTCCGGGCGGCGCTTCTCTTGCCCCACTCCTCGTCGGCGGCGAAGGCCTTCGTGCCCTGGGACCGGGACGCGACGCCGGCCGTGACCCTGACCTTCCGCGACGACGAGGGGCGCTGGTGGCGGGTCGCGAAGACCTGGGGCACGGGCTCGCGCGGGAGCTCCCTGCTGGAGGCGTCGACCGACGGGAAGACCTGGACCGTCGACGCGAAGGCGCGCGAGGTGGACGGCAAGCTCCGCGAGCTCCTCGGCTGGGGTATCCGCGGGCCGGGCGGGAAGGGCGCGCCGCGTGGGCTGCCGGAGAGCTTCCTGACGAAGGTGCTCCTCGGCGAGCAGGCGGACGTGACGGCCGTGCTCCGCGAGACCCTCGAGGCGGACTCGGACGAGGCCGGGCGCGAGCGGCTCACGCGGGCGCTCGAAGCCTACGCCCAGGACCCGCTCTTCAAGGAGGTGCTCGAGGAGGCGCAGGGGAAGGTGGACCAGGCCTTCACGGCGACGGGCAAGCGGCGCTCGGGGCGGAGCTCGCCCTTCCGCGAGGTGCGCGAGCTGGTGAAGGCGGCGCGGCGCGGGCGCGAGGAGGCCGAGGAGGAGCTGAAGCGCGCGGAGAGCGCCCTCGAGGAGGCCGAGGGGCTCCAGCGGGCGCATCGGACGGCGGCGGCGCGGCTCGGGCGGGCCGAGGAGGCGCGGAAGAGGCTCCGCGCGCGGGCCGAGGCGACGCGCGTCTTTCGGGCGGCGAAGGCGCGCTTCGAGGAGGCGGCCCGGCGCCTCGCGGAGCACGAGGCGGAGCGGGAGCGGCTCGTCGCCCTCGAGGAGGAGATCGGCGCGCTGGGCGCCGAGCGCGAGCGGCGCGAGGCCGCGCTGAAGGCGGCGGAGGCGGAGGCCGAGCGCGCGGCGGCCGAGGCGGCGCGGGCCGAGGAGGCGCGCCGCGCGGCGGCGGCGGGCGAGGGCGAGAAGGAGCGGCAGCTCCAGGAGGCGTCCCTGCGCGAGCGGCTCGCGGCGGCGCGGGCAGCGCTCGAGGCGGCCGAGGCGCGGGCGGCGGCGGAGGCGACGGCGAAGGAGGCGTGGGCGGCGGCGGAGGCGGCGCGGGCCGAGGAGCAGGCGACGCGCGAGGCCCTCGAGGAGGCGAAGGCGGCGCGGGCGGGCGCCGCGGCGGCGCTCGCGGCGCTCGAGCACGCGCGGGTGGAGCTCGACCGGCGGGAGGTCGCGCGGGAGCGCGAGGCGGCGGAGGCGGCCGGCGCGGAGGCGGCGGCGCTGAAGAAGGACGCGGCCGCGGCCCGGGGCGAGGCGACCCGGCGGGAGAAGGCGCTCCCGGCGCTCCCGGAGGCGGAGGCGCTGGACGCGCTCCGCGCGCTCCGGCGCGAGCTCGAGGTGGCCGAGGCGAAGCTCGACGTGGGGCTCTCGGTGGCGCTCCGGCGTCAGCCGGCGGTCACGGTGGACGCGCACGTCGACGAGGAGCCGGTGGAGGTGCCCGAAGGCCGGGCCGTCGACCTCGAGGCGCGGCGCGAGGTGCGCGTGAGCATCGCGCTCCCGACGGGGGAGCCGATGGCGGATCTCGTCGTGCGCGGCGGCGGGGCGGACGCGCGCCGGGAGGCGGAGGCGCTCCGCGCGCGCTGGGAGGCGGAGGGCGCGCCCTCGCTCGAGGCGGCCGGCCTGGAGGACCTCGAGGCGCTGACGGCGGCCGTGCGCGACGCGGAGAAGGAGCGGGCGGCCATCGCGCGGCGGCGCGAGGAGGCCGACCGGCTCGCGGAGAAGGCCGAGGCCGCGGCGAGGCGTGCGGAGGCGCTGGAGGGGCTCCGGCGGCGCGAGGCCGAGCTCGAGCGGGCGCTCGAGGGCGTGGACCGGGAGGCGCTCGCCGCGGAGCTCGAGGGGGTCGAGGCGGCGGAGGCGCTCTTCGATCGGCGGCGCGAGGCCGAGGCCGCGCGCGAGGCGGCGGAGGCGCGGGAGAAGGAGGCGGCGGCGACGCTCGCGGAGCGGGCCCAGGCGGCGGCCGTGGCGGAGCGCGAGCGCGAGCTCGCCGAGGCGACGCTCGCGGAGCGGGGCGGGAGCGCGGGAGCGGGCGGCGCGGACGTGCCGGCCGCGCGGGAGGCGCTCGCGCGGCTCGAGGAGGAGCGGTCGCGGCTCGAGGCGTCCGCCGGGGCGGCGCTCGCGGAGGCGACGCGCGAGGCCGAGGCCGCGAAGGCGGCGCGGGGGGAGGCCGAGGCGGCGCTCGGGGCGGCGCGGGAGGCGCTCGGCGAGGTGCGGGAGGCGCTCGGGCGGGCGGAGACCAAGCAGGAGATGCTCGCCGAGCGGCTCGGCAAGGAGGCGCGGGCGAAGCTCGAGGCCGAGCGGGACGCGGCGCGGGAGGCGCTCGAGGCGGTGGAGGCGCCGGAGGCCGAGGTCGAGGAGGCGGAGCTCGAGGCGGCGGAGGCGGAGGCCACGGCGGCGGAGGAGGCGCTGCGCACGGCGGAGCGCGCGCTCGACAAGCACGAAGGGCTCCTCGAGGGGACCGGCGGCGCCGTCGCGCAGGAGCGCTTCGAAGAGGCGCAGGAGGCCTTCGAGCGGGCGACGGCGAAGGAGGAGGAGGTCGAGGTCGAGTACGGCGCGTGGCGCCTGCTCACGGAGGCGCTCCGGGAGGCGGAGAACGCGGAGGGGGCGCACCTCGGCGAGGCGCTCGGGTCGAAGGTGGCGCCGCGTTTCGAGGAGCTGCTCGCGGCGGCGGGCGCGGAGCGTCCCTACGGGGCGCTGACGCTGGACGCGCACCTCGGGGCGGAGGGGATCGAGGCGCACGGGGAGCTGCGGGAGACGGAGGCGTTGAGCGTGGGCACGCGGGAGCAGCTCGCGACGCTGATCCGGCTGAGCGTGGCCGAGGCGCTCGGCGCGCCGCTGGTGCTCGACGATCACCTCACGCACACGGACCCGGCGCGGACGGCGTGGTTCCGCGACGTGCTCCGGGCGGCGGCGCACGACACGCAGGTGCTCGTGCTGACGTGCCACCCGCGGGCCTACCTCGAGGAGGGCGACCTGCCGGGGGAGGGCGAGGCGGCGCGGGACCGGGCCGCCGGGCTGGTGCGCGCGCTCGACGCCGAGCGGATCATCGAGGCCGGCTGAGCTCCGCGCAGCGGCTGCGCCGTCCAGCGCCTACGGGCGCCGCGCGCCTATCCGAGCTGCCAGACGTCCATCAGCCAGTCGAGGAGCTCGGTCTCGGCCGAGTCGATCCCGTCCACGGCCGCGAGGCCGACGAGCACGCCGTACATCCACTCGCGGACCTCGGGTCGCTGGATGGCCGCGACGTGATCCGAGAGCTCCTCCGTCTCCATGGTCTGCGCGTCGGTCATCATCGACCAGAACCGGGTCGCGCCGATGTCCTTCGCCAGGGTGGAGACGGCGATGACCTCGTCGGGCGTGAACTGGCCGTCCATGCGCACCATCAGCCGGACCAGGCCCGCGAGCGCGAGCTGCTCTTCGGCCGTGAGCTCGTCGAAGGTCACCGAGCGAGTGTACACGAGGGGGCTCGCCCACGTGTGCCGGACGGGGTCCCGCGGCGGGCCGGGGCGAGCCCGCCGCGCGCAGAGCCGCGCAGTTCAGCCGCGCAGTCGGCCGCGCAGTCGGCCGCGTAGTCAGCCGAGCAGGAAGAAGGCGGCGAGCGCGCCGAGGACGACGAGCAGGACGGCCGCGAGCGCGAGGAAGGGGCCGCGGCGGACCGGGAGGTCGGGCGGGTCGGCGGCGTGCGCGACGACGCTCGGCTCGAGCGAGGGGGCGCGGGCGCGGGCGGGCGCGGCGACGACCGGGGCCGTGGCCGGGGGCGACGCGCCGAGGGCGTCGGCCTGAGCGGGGCCCTCCACGCCGGCGAGCGAGGGCATCTCGGCGGTCGCCGCGAAGGCGTCGACGGGCACGGCGCCCGACGCGGGGTCCAGGGGCGTGGCGCCGGAGGCGGGCGCGGCGCCCGACGCGGGGTCCAGGCGCGTGGCGCCCGAGGCCGGCGCGACGTCGTCGATGGGCACGGCGCCCGAGCGGGGCTCGAGCGGCGCGCCAGAGGCCGGCGCTCGCCGGGGGTCGGGCTCCGGCGTGGCGCCGAGGGGCACGACCCCCGACGCCGGGTCGCTCGGCGCGGACGAGGCTGGCGAGACGTGCGGCGCCAGCGCGGCGGCGAAGCTCTCCACGTCCGGGAAGCGGCCCTCCGGCGCCAGCGTCAGCGCCCGGGCGAGCGCGGCCTCGACCGCTTGGGGCGCGTCCGGCCGCAGCGCCCCTAGGCGCGGCGGTGGGCCGGCCGTCTGCGCCTCGATGAGCGCGAAGAAGCTCGACACGTCGTAGGGCGGTCGCCCCGTGAGCATCTCGAAGAGCACCGCCCCGAGGCCGTACTGGTCGGCCCGCGCGTCGACCGTCTTCGACGAGAGGAGCTGCTCCGGCGCCGCGTGCGTGGGCGTGCCCATGATCGCGGCGCTGTGCGTGATGTCGATGGCGTCGAGCACCTTCGAGACGCCGAAGTCGAGGACCACGGGCCGCGTCTCGGGGCCGCGCGCCGAGCGGTCGAGGAAGACGTTCGCCGGCTTCAGGTCCCGGTGGACGACGCCGGAGGCATGCGCCGCCGAGACGGCCTCGGCGATGGGGAGCCAGAGCTGGATGGCCTCGCCGATGGGCAGGGGGCCGCGCGAGGCGATCACCACGTCGAGGGGGCGCCCCTCGAGGTGCTCCATGACCAGGAAGGGCCGCCCCGCATGCACGCCGAAGTCGGTCACCTTCACGACGTGGGGGTGGTCGAGCCGCCCCACGGCCTTCGCCTCGCGGAGGAAGCGCTCCACCACCTTCGGGTCCGTGGCGAGCTCGCTCTTGAGCACCTTCAACGCGACGTGGTGGCCGATGTGGGCGTGCCGCGCGAGGACGATCTCGCCGCTCGCCCCCTGGCCGAGGAGCCGCTCGACGACATAGCTGCCGAGCTGCTCCCCGGGCGTCAGCCGTCTCACCGCTCCCCCATGGCCCGCCAGCTTAGTGCGGGATCCGGGCCGGTAGAAGGGACCTGGCTGGACCCCCGCGCAGCACGCTCCGCCCGGCGCCAACGCGCGACGGAGTCTCGGACGCGCGACGGGGCCGGGCGGAAACGAGCGGCGACGCCCGGAGGCGGCCGCGCGCTCAGCCGGCGGCCGCGGCGAAGCCGCGCTCGAGCACCTCGAAGATGCGCGGCCAGTCCTCGAGCTTCATCGTCGGCAGCGGCGGGAGCAGGCGCAGGTGCACCGGCCCGTGGCCACACCAGAAGACGATCGCGCCCTCCCGGTAGATGGCCTTGGCGGCCGCCGCGACCTTCTCCTTCACGCCGCCGAAGGGCGTCATGCGCATCATGCCGCCCACGCCGCCGACGAGCTCCGGCGCGTACTCCACCTCCGGGAACCACTCCGGGTGCTTCGTCATCAGCGCCTGGGCGTGCTCCCGGAAGGCCTTCTGGTGCTGCGCGAAGAGCCCCTCCTCGCCGTAGAAGTCGCCCTCCTCGAGCATCTCGAGGATCCGCTGGCCCACGAGGAAGTCCGCCGTGCCGCTGAGGAAGGTGCCGCTGAGCAGCCCGCGCTGCGGCGCCATCTCCTCGGTCCAGGCCGCGGCGCAGGCCTGCGTCATCTTGCCGACGCAGAACACGTCCACGTACTCGCCCACGTCGAAGTGCTCGAAGGCGAACATCTGCTCGGTGCGCCCGAAGGCCTGGATCTCGTCGTCCCAGACCGGGATCCCGTAGCCCTTGCAGGCCTTCATGATCTCCACGAGCCAGTCGCGCGGCGGCACGTTGAAGCCGCCCTCGCCCTGCACGAGCTCCATGACGAAGCAGGCGTGGTCGTTCGGGTAGCGGCGCACGTACTGGTCGAGCTGCCAGAGGCTCCAGTCGATGAACTTCGTCTTGCCGCCGAGCTTCTCCGCGCCGCGCGCGTTCCAGAACGGCATGTAGTCGACCTCCATGGTCACCGGGATGTGGTGACGGGCGGCGGCGCTGTCGCCGATGGAGGTCATCGTGAGGCTGCGCCCCATGAAGCAGTGCTTGAAGGCCAGCACGCGGCGCGCCGGCCAGCGCTTCTGCAGGCAGACCTTCAGCGCGCACTCGTTGGCCATGGCGCCGCTCGTCGTGAGGAAGGCGCGCGAGAGCCCGCTCTTGCGGCCGGCGAGCTCGAGGAGCTTCTTCGAGAAGGCGTAGGGCGCCGTGCCCGCCTGCAGGTTGCCGTGCTTGGTCGTGTCCTCGAGGCCCGCCTCCACCTGCGCGCGGATGATCTCCGGGTGGCTGTGCCCGAAGAAGTGCACGCCGATGCCGGCGACCAGATCCCACTTCACCGATCCATCGGCGAGCTCCACGAGCGGGCCGCGCCCGGCGCCGCTCCCGAGGCAGGGGTAGAGCAGGGGCCAGCCGCGCGTCTCGCCGGCCTCCTTCACGAGCGCCTCGTAGGGCGTCTCGAGCTCGCTCTGGGGCCCGCGCACCTCGGTGATCGCGGCGGTCTTCGCGTCGACCTCGGCCACGATGGCGTCGATGGCCTGCGTCACGGCCGGGCTCGTTCGGATGGACTCTCCGATGGTCGTCATGGCCGCGGACCATAGTCGCCGGGCCGGGGGGATTCCAGGCGGGCGGGAGGCGCGGAGTGATGGCGCTCGCACCTCCGCTCGCATCCCCGCTCGCACTCCCGCTCGCGCTCGCGGGGCCCGGGCTTCGGGCGGCGCCGCGCCGGCCGGACTTGCGGCCGGGGGCCGATCGGGCGTAGGCGAGGGGGAATGGGCGAGCGTGAGGCGTGGAACGGGGCGCGGTTCGAGCCGGCGGACGCCGGCGGCCACTACGAGAGCTGGTTTCAGCGGGCGAACCACCCGACGCGGCGCGAGGCCTTCTGGATCCGCTACACGGTCTTCTCGCCGGCCGGGCGCCCCGAGGACGCGGTCGGGGAGCTCTGGGCGGTGGTCTGGCGCGGCGACGACCTCGTCGCGGTCAAGGAGGTGCACCCGGCGCTCGGCGCACACTTCGATCCGCGCCGCCTCGACGTGCGCATCGCCCGGAGCACGCTGCGCGGCGAAGGGGAGGGCGGCGCGCTCGCGGGGGAGGCCGGGAGCGGCGGGCACACCATCGGCTGGGACCTCGCCTTCAGCGGCGACGCCCCGCCGCTCCTGCTCCTCCCCGAGCGCCTCTACGCCGCTCCCTTCCCGAAGGCGAAGGCCCTCGTCGGTACGCCGCTCGCCCGCTACGACGGCCGGCTCGAGGTGGACGGAGCGCCCCTCGAGGTCGACGGGTGGGTCGGCAGCCAGAACCACAACTGGGGCCGCAAGCACACCGACGAGTACGCCTGGGGGCAGGTCGCGGGCTTCGACGGAGAGCCGAGCGCCTTCCTCGAGCTCTCGACGGCCCGCGTGAAGCTCGGCCCCGCCAAGACGCCCTGGCTCACGCCCCTCGTCCTCCGCCTCGGCGAGCGCGAGCTCCGCTTCAGCGCCCTCTGGCGCGCCGCCCGGAACCGCGGCGCCTACGACATCGACGCCTTCCGCTGGGAGTTCGCCGCCCGCAGCGCGGACGCTCGCGTGGAGGGGCGCATCGAGGCGCCGCGCGAGAGCTTCGTGGGCCTCCCCTACGACGACCCGCCCGGCGGCCGGAAGACCTGCCTGAACTCCAAGGTCGGCCGCTGCACGCTCCGCCTCGAGCTCGATGGCGTCGCCCGCACGCTCGAGTCCGCGCGCCGCGCCGCCTTCGAGATCCTCACCACGCGGGACGACCACGGCGTCCCCGTGCTGCCCGTCTGAGCGCGGGCCGGCCCTCGGCGCCGTTCCCCGTCTCCTCACCGGTGCGATCGACCCCCGTGTGTGGCCCGCGTCCCCGGCCCGCGCTTCCCAGCGGGGGACCTGCGTCGCGCGGGCGGGCCGGGTACGCTCGGCCCCGTGAGGGAGACGCTCTTCGCGCAGGCCTCGGTCGGGCCGACGACGCACCCGACGCTCGCGCCGGAGCTCCTCGCCCTCGCGCGCGACCGCCTCCGCCGCACGCCTCTTCCTCGGCACGCTCGCCGCGATCGAGAGCACGCTCTGGTCCTTCCTCCCGATCGCCGTCCCCCCGCACTCGAGCGTCCTCTCCGTCGCCTTCGTCGGGATCTCGCTCGGCCTCGGCGTCCTCCTCCATCGCGGCTCGGTCGCGCCCCGCCGCGTCCTCGACTTCGCGCTCGCCTACGAGCTCCTGGTCGCCCTCGGCATGGCCTCCATCTGGGCGAGCTTCCCCTGGGCCTACGGCGTCGAGCGCATCGCCCTGACCCCGGTCGCCGCGTGGGTGGCCATCTACCCGATGATCGTCCCCACGAGCCGGCCCCGCGTCGTCCTCGGCTCGATCCTCGCGGCCTCCGCCGACCCGATCATGCTCGCCGTGGCCCTCTCCCATCGCGGCGATCCCTGGCCCGAGCCCGGCGAGCTCTTCGGTCAGCTCTACGGCAACGGCGCCGCCGTGCTGATCGCCGTCGTCGGCTCCAACACGATCTACCGGCTCGGCCGCGAGCTGAAGGCGGCCCGCGAGCTCGGCGCCTACCGGCTCGAGGAGCGGCTCGGCGGCGGCGGCATGGGCGAGGTCTGGCGGGCCTCGCACCGCTTCCTCGCGCGCCCGGCGGCCGTGAAGCTGATCGCCCCGCCCGCCGAGACCGAGGGCGAGGACGAGCAGCTCCTGCTCCGCTTCGAGCGCGAGGCCCAGGCCACGGCGCTGCTCCAGTCGCCGCATACGGTCGAGCTCTACGACTTCGGCCGCGCCCAGGACGGCCGCTTCTACTACGTCATGGAGCTCCTCGAGGGGATGGATCTCCAGAAGCTCGTCGCCGAGCACGGCCCGCAGCCGCCCGCGCGCGTCGCCTTCCTGCTGCGGCAGATCCTCCACTCGCTCGCCGAGGCCCACGCGGACGGCTTCGTCCACCGCGACGTGAAGCCGGCGAACGTCTTCGTCTGCCGCTACGGCCTGGACCTCGACTTCGTGAAGGTCCTCGACTTCGGCCTGGTCCGCTCGACGCCGGAGGCGGAGGACGCGCCGGCGGCCTTGGCCCGGAGCCTCGCCGAGGGGGACGTGCTGCGCGGGACGCCGGCCTTCATGGCGCCCGAGCAGATCCTCGGCGACGCCCTCGACGGGCGCGCGGACCTCTACGCCGTGGGCGGCGTCGCGTACTGGCTGCTCACGGGCGAGCTGGTCTTCGAGGGCGAGACGCCGATGGCGATCGTGATGCAGCACCTCAAGGAGGAGCCGGACCCGCCCTCCGCGCGGCTCGGGCGGCCCGTCCCAGAGGAGCTCGAGGACCTGGTCATGGCGCTGCTCGCGAAGACCCCGGAGGAGCGGCCCCCGAGCGCCGACGCGGTCTGCGCGGTCCTCGAGGAGCTGGCGGATTCGTGGACCGGTCAGGCGCGGCGGGCCTGGTGGGAAGAGGTGGCCCCCCGCCCCGCTTCCTCGCCCCCGGCCGCTCCCCCGGGCGGGTGAGGCGACGGGCGGCCTGCGCCGCTCGGCGCCTCGGATCGAGACAACGTCTCATACGACGCCCCCCGAATGGAGGGGGGCGCGACGCCATGGTCTGCCCGAGACCATGACATTCATGTCGCGTATACAAAGAGTAAACGGATAATGTCTAGCTAAACCTTGACGGTGCCTCGCGCCCGTCTAGATATGTCTCCACTCGGCCATCTTGGCTTGACGAAATCTAGACGAAGAAGAGGCTCCATGACGCGGATCAAGTACGTAGCCATGCTCGCGCTCGCCATCGGCCTGGTCGGCTGTGGCGACGACGACGGCACCGACCCCGGCACCGACTCGGGCACGCCCGGCGAAGACGGCGGGACCATGATGATGGACGACGCCGGCGAGACCGGCGGAGACACCATCGTCGACGTGGCCGTCGCGAACGGCAGCTTCACGACCCTGGTCGGCGCCCTCGAGAGCACCGGCCTCGACGAGGCGCTCGCGGGCGATGGGCCCTTCACCGTCTTCGCCCCGACCGACGACGCCTTCGAGGCGCTCGGGGTCGACCTGAGCACGCTCAGCACGGAGGAGCTGACGACGATCCTCCAGTACCACGTCGTCGCGGGCGAGGTGCCCTCCACGGCCATCCCGGCCACGGCCGACACGCTCGCCGACCTGACGCTCGTCTTCGACACGAGCGACGGCGTCGTCGTGAACGACGCGAGCGTCGTGATGGCCGACGTCGAGGCCTCCAACGGCGTCATCCACGTCATCGACACCGTGCTGCTCCCGCCCGACATCCCGACCATGGCCGGCTACGCGGGCCTGAGCTCCCTCGCCGGCGCGCTCGGCGACGCCGAGCTGGTCGAGGCGCTCCAGGCGGAGGGCCCCTTCACGGTCTTCGCCCCGACCAACGACGCCTTCGGTGAGCTCGAGGCCGTGCCCACGGGCGACGCGCTCGCGAGCGTCCTCCTCTATCACGTCGTCTCCGGCACCATCGCGGCCGAGGACATCCCGACCGACGGCGCGGCCTTCGTGGACACGCTCTCCGAGAACGAGGGCGGCAACGGCATCACCCTCGTCGCCACGGCCGCCGGCGGCAGCGCCACCATCAACGGCGCCGGCGTCGCCGTCGCCGACGTGAAGTGCACCAACGGCGTCGTGCACGTCATCGACGCGGTCCTCCTCCCGCCGAACATCGTCGACATGGTCGGCATCGCCGGCCTCACCGAGCTCGGGGACGCCGTGGGCGCCGCCGCCGACATCGACGCCGACACCTCGGTCGCCGACGCCCTCGCCGGAGACGGGCCGCTCACGGTCTTCGCGCCGACGAACGCCGCCTTCGAGGACATCAGCGAGACCGTCGCGGGTCTCTCGGCCGAGCAGGTCCGCGACGTGCTCCTCTACCACGTCGTCGACGGCGCGGTGCTCTCCACGGACCTCGCCGACGGCGACGTCGAGACCCTCCTCGGTCAGGACGTCACCATCGACACGGCCGGCCCGACGGTCGACGGCGCCGCCAGCGACCCCAGCAACATCGTCGTCACCGACATCAACCTGACGAACGGCGTCGTGCACGTCATCGACACCGTCCTCATCCCCACCCTCTGAACCCATTCCCCGAACATCCACGAACGCCGCCCCGGTCCGCCGGGGCGGCGTTCGCCTTTCCGTCCAGCGGTTGGGCGAGCCAGCAGTTGGGAGCCAGCGGTTGGGCGAGCCAGTGGTTAAGCGAGCCAGTGGTTGGGCGAGCCAGTGGTTGGGCGAGCCGGCGGTTGGGCGAGCGTGGGCTCCCGCCCACGGCCCGCGGGGAACCGTCCACCCCGACGGGCCCTTTTCACGCTGGCCTTCTCGTTATATCCATGGCACGGCGGTTGCCATCCTCGACGCGTCCCCCGTTGGGGAGCGCCTCGCCCAGGAGAACAGAATGCTTCGACAGATCCTTCGCCCCCTCGTCCTCGCCGGCTCGCTCTTCGCCCTCGTCGGCTGCGGCGGCCCCTCGGAATACGTCCTCACGGGTAGCTCCCGCTCCGCGGGTACGGATGGCACGCTCACGGTCGAGGAGATCGAGGGCAACCGGATGATGACCGTCGAGCTCGAGCACCTCCCGCCCCCGTCGCGGGTCAGCGAGGGGTCGACCGTCTACGTCGTCTGGATCAAGCCCAACGGCGGCACCCCCTCCATGGCCGGCCGCCTCGACTACGACGAGGACGAGCGCACGGGCATGATGCGCGCCACGACGCCCCACAGCGCCTTCGAGATGATGATCACGGCCGAGGCCGACATGACCGTCACCAGCCCCAGCGAGGTGGTCATCTCGCGCCAGGAGGTCGGCGGCGAGGAGTGAATCCTCCTGCCTCCGCGCCTCTCGGCGCGGCACGTCTGCGGGCGGTCGGTCTCGGCCGCCCGCGTTCGTTCCGTCCGTCTGCTCGCGATCGGGCCGAGCTCCCGACCCCGTGCGGGGGAATCCCGACGCCCGTGTCCTTTGCGTGACTCCCCGCGATCCTTCGGCGTAGTCTCGCGCCCATGAGGCACGTGATTGCTTGTGGATTGGTGTTGGCCCTCGTGGGCTGCGGTGATGACGACGGCGCGGATCCGATGGACGCCGGCGGCGGCGGCGAGGACTCCGGCAGCTCGACGATGGACGCGGGCGGCGGCGAGGAAGACGCCGGCGGCGGTGGAGAGGACGCGGGCGGCGGCGAGGAAGACGCCGGCGGCGGCGAGGAGGACGCGGGCGGCGGCGGAGGCTGCCCCGACCTGATGCCCACCGGCGACGTCCCCGAGCTGATCATCAGCCAGATCAACTTCGCCACCCGCGAGGTCGAGATCTTCAACCCGGGCGACACGGACGTCTCCCTTGGCGATGCTTCATCGAGCAACGAGCATCAGTGGTGCGAGCGTCCGTTCTACGACGCGGTCGTCGAGACGGGGGCGGATGTCGTTCCCGCCGGCGGCTATGCCGTGTTCACGCTACCGACTCGCTATCTCAGCGATTCGACGAACGGCGAGCTCGCCCTCTACGCCGCTGGCCCGCCCTATGGGATCGTGGATGGGGTCGTCCCCCCGATCTTGGACTTCGTCTGCTGGGGCTCGGGCGCTTCCTCGACGCGTCAGGACGTCGCCGAGACCGCCGGCATCTGGTCCGGGGACTGCGTGGCGTCGCCCACCTCGGACGCCATCGTCCGCAACCCCTCCACGGACGGCACGAGCGCCGACTCCTACGACAGCACGGCCAGCTACGAAGCGACCGTCTGCGACTGACTTCCAACCGAGTGGCTCCAAGCATAGAAACCTGTCGGCGTCCGAGAACGCCGACAGGTTTCTTCACGTGACCCTCGGTCGAGACCTGTGTTCTACCGAGGGAGCACACCGAAGTTGTTCGGTGCGACGGCTTCCATCGTGAGTGGATTGCGCAACAGCCAGTCGACGGAGGCTCCATCGAGGTCACGCCCGCCCCGAATCGCCCTGACGATTCCGCGGGCAGTGGAGGGGTTCATGTCTCGTGTGCGCCCGACCAACAAGTCTGGGAACCCATCCCCGTTAAGGTCGGCGAACGCGGCATCTTCCGCCAGCCAACTGACGTGCTCGCTCTCGTTCAGCGGACCCCCCAACAGCACCTGCCCATTCTCGCCAGTCCGACCTAGGACGTCGTCCGCTCCGTCCCCGTTCCAGTCGTCCACCGCGATCGAGCCGAGGCCCTCGAGCGGGGCCCTCTCGGTGGCCGGGCTTTCCAGCCCACGCCCACCCTCGATGATCCATATCGCGGCGCCTTCGCCGTCCATGCTCACGAAAGCGTCGGCGTAGCCGTCTTGGTTCCGGTCACCCGCGCGGACGTCGCGCAACTCCCCTATTTCGCTGGAGAAGTCGCTCAAGAGCGTCAGAGCAAAGCCTCCATCCTCACGTGACCCCGCTGCCCAGAACACGGACTGCGTCCCGGAGGCTGCCACGAGTGCGTCGACGATTCCGTCACCGTCGAGGTCTCCGGAGGCCTCGACGACCGAACCGGCGCTCGCTTCCGGGGTCGAGCTGCCGAGCTCGACGTCCGGCAGAGACGAGGGGCCGCTGGGAGAGCCGAAGTAGATCTGCAAGCCGCCTTCATCCGAGCCGCCAACTCGAGGGCGACCCACCAGCACGTCGCTGAACCCGTCTGCGTTGACGTCTCCGAGTGCGGCTTCGACACCGTCGCGACCGGGGAACGAGAACCGTTCCTCCTCGACGATACTGAGACCATCCGCGGACCCGAGGAGAAGCTGCTGCTCACCTACGTCCCTCGCAGTGCCTTCGTAGATGCCATCCACGTGAGCCAGCAGGTCATCGAAACCGTCGCCGTTCACGTCACCTCTTCCGTCGGCCGAGAACCAAGTCTCGTCGCGCGTGACGCTCGGGACGCTAGGGGGACCGTCCACGGACCCCGGGTAGACGTGGATTCCGACTCCATCGCGCATCACCACCAGGTCCGCGTAGCCGTCACCGTCGAAGTCGTTCGTGGTGCGGCCGACGTCGAGGTAGCGCACCTCGCTCCACGCGCCGCAGAGGCCGTCGGTGCGGCAAGCGCGAACGCGCCAGTGGTAGCGGCGCCCGACCGGGGGCTCGGTCGACACCGGGAGGGCCTCCTCGAGGGTCACGTCCGTCGTGGTGGTGGTGACGGTCGCCTCCGGAGACTCGAAATCGCAGGAGCGGAAGTCGCGACCGCAGGAGTCTTCCACCTGGAGCTCGAAGGAGGCGGCGTCGTCCTGTGGCTCCCATCGGAAGCGGGGACGCAGAGGATGCACGCGGAGCGGCGCGTCGGCCGCGGCGTGGAGACTTCCGGTGCGGTAGCCGTTCCATGGCCAACGTAGAGTCGGGGCATCCGGGAGCGGGCCCGCATCGGAGGGCGCCGTCGCGTCGACGCCGGAGTCCAGGGGCAGCATCGCGTCCGTGCCAGCGTCCACGGTGACGGGGCCAGCGTCGTCGCCCTCGGCGGGGCATCGATCACCGGGGAGCGGCTCCATCCCATTCGGGCACACGCAGCGGGTCCCATCCTCGGACTCGACGAGGTCGGGGCCGCAGGGGTCCCCGTCTTTGCAGCCCATCCCCGCCGCAGGCAGCCCCGCCGCGAGCAACCCCATCGCCAACCAAGCTCGTTTCTGCATGTGCGCCTCTTCGTGCCTCGCTCGCACAGGTTGCGCGCCGGTCCCGCGCCGGACAACCCACCCGTTTCCGTTCCGTCCGGTCCCTGCTACGCCTCGCACCGAGCCCGATGGGTCGCGTCCTCACGATCGCCTTCTACGCCGTCATGCTCGGCGCGGTCGGCTTCTTCCTGCACAAGGTGCTCTGGTTCTTCCGCTACCGTCGGTTGCAGGAGAAGCTGGTCACCCGCGCCCTCGGCAAGCTCACGGAGGAGGCGGACACGACGGTCGTCCGCTGGGACCAGGGCGCCGAGGTCTCCTGGGCCGAGGCCTCCGCCGGCGACCAGAGCCCGCGCGACTACGTCCGCCGCGTCGAGGACCGCCTCGCCCGCCTCGAGAAGGACCTGAGCGACGGCCACGAGGAGATCCGCCCCACCTTCGTCCGGGCCGTCATGGAGGAGCGCGAGCCGGAGCGCGTCACCCTCCTCCGCGTCCCGCGCCTCCACGAGGACCCGCGCCCCATCCACCTGGACCTCGCCTTCCCGACGGTCCCGGACCCGGCCGTCCCGGACCCGGCCCTCTTCGAGCTCCAGCTCCGCTCCCGCTACGGTCTCCTCCGCCGCATCCTCGCCTTCTTCCTCGGCGCGGCCGACGTCGTCTACTCCTCCCAGCACGTCATCCGCATGTCCCAGGACCCGAAGGTCCCCGGTGGCCTCCTCCTCCGCCGCGTCAGCCTGGTCCTGCTCATCCTCCTCGCCCTCGCCGTCGACATCGGCTTCGGCGTCCGCGACCACCTCGTTCGCCTCTCGGAGCAGTGGCTCGCCGCCCGCGACCTCGACGACGCCCTCGGCGGCAGCCTCCCCACGGCCCTCGGCTGGGGCATCTGGCTCGGCTGCTACGGCGCCCTCTACGTCGGCCTCTACCTCTTCCTCCGCTGGCGTTCGGGCCGCCACCTCGAGGAGCTCGAGCTCCTGCGCCAGACCTACCAGGAGCGCATCGCCGACATCCGCGACGACCACCTCGACGCCCTCGCGCGCTGGGCCGGCGACTACGCCACGACCCTGGACGACGCCTCCATGCTCACGCTCCACCAGGCGCAGATGCTCGTGCAGCGCACGCGTCATCGCCTGCGCCGCCGGGTCGCCAGCCCGCCGCTCCTCGAGCTCGCCGGCGAGGTCGCTCGGCGCTTCTTCGAGCGCCTCCCGGAGTCGAGCACGAACCTCCAGGACCGCGCGACGGCCCAGAAGCACAGCCTCCTCCACGCCATCTGGCCGCGCTCGGACGAGATGAGCTACCAGGTCGAGATCGCCCAGTTCCGTCACGCCTGGCGCGACATCGAGATGTGCCTGAGCGCGCTCCGCGGCCAGCAGCCGGACCCGGATCTCGCGGGGCAACTCTGGCGCTCGCTCGTGCGCTACGCGCGCATGTTCCCGGACATCGTCCCCGAGGACCTCTTCGAGCGGCTCCAGCAGGCGCACGGCGCGACCGTCTCGCGCGTGGTCGAGGAGACCGAGCTCGATCTGGCGGACCTCGACGATCGGCTCGGGGAGCTCGCCGACGCGCTCGCACACACGATGGATTCGGTCGCCCCGCTCGTGGAGAGCCGCGTCGAGCTCACGACCCAGTCGATGAACGCCTCCGTCGCCGAGTTCGTCGCGAAGGCGCTCCAGATCCGCGAGCGCGCGCGGCTCGAGGCCATGGCCTTCGAGATCTGACGGCGGTCGCTCGCCGCGGTGCTCGGTGCGGTCTCGCTGCACTGCGCGGGCGCTGCGGGGGCGGCTGCGCATCCTGGGCCCGACCCTCGCTGCAGGGCTGCCCCGTGCTCCGAGCCCCGTGTTCCGACCCGCGTGCTCCGGCCCCCGTGTTCCGACCCGCGGGCTCCGACCCGCGTGGCTGGCACGCGGGCTGCGTACACTCCCCACGCCATGCGTCTCCCGTGTCAGCCCGTGCCACTCCTCGGCTTCGCCGCCCTCTTGCTCACCCTCGGCTGCTTCCGCAGCGGCGAGAACGAGGGCTGCGAGCTCCCCGCGGACGCCCTCTGCTGCGGCCCGAGCGGTGAGCTCGATCGGGACCCGGATGGCTGCTGCCCCGCGGGCAGCGCGGTGCGCATCGGGACCTGCGCCGGGCCGCTCCCGGTCGACGCCGGGCCGCTGCCGGTCGACGGCGGGCCGCTCCCGGTCGACGGCGGGCCGCTCCCGGTCGACGCCGGCTCGCCGGACGCGGGCTTCCTCTGCGAGCCGGTCCGCGCGGACTTCAGCTGCCTCCCCGGCGACACCTTCCCGGCGGGCGAGGCCTTCGACCTCCCCTACGCCTTCGACGGCTGCGGCTGCTGCACCGAGTCCGAGTGCGCCGTCGACGTCGACCCCGCCGCCCGCACGCTCCGGCTCACGACCACGCTCTGCCCGGACCCTTGCGATTGCGCCGTCTGTGCGACGCCCACGGGGAGCTGCCGCGTGCCCGCCCTCGAGCCGGGGACCTGGACCCTCGAGGCGAACGGCGAGCCGGCCATGCGCCTCGAGGCGCGCGCGCCCGAGCCCGGCTTCGTGCCGCCGCCGCCCACCTGCGTCGACTACGCCCAGGTCGACGAATGCCGGGGCGATCCGCTCGACTCGACGCCGATGAACGTCGACCAGGTCTGCGTCGGGCCGCGCTTCGACCGCACCGTGCTCGAGCTGCTGAACCGCTGCGGGAGCTGCGAGCGCGAGAGCAGCTGCGCCGTCGCCCTCGAGCCGCGCCTCACCGACGACCTCCCGCCCGGCGGCGATCTCCGCGTCGACCCGCGCGTCTTCTTCCCGGGCTGCGAGCTCGCCTGCCCGCCCGTCTGCATGGAGCGGACGCGGGAGTGCACGACGCCCGAGCTCACGCCCGGGGACGTCTACCGGGTCTTCGTCGGCGACGAGCTCGCGCTCACCTTCACGGCCGGGGAGGGCGGCCGGGTCTGCAGCACGGACGACGGCGCTCCCTGACGCGGCGGCCCGTCGATGGGCGCTCGCGGAGCGCGTACCGTGCCGCGCATGGGCGAGCTCGTCGAGCGCCTCGACGCGCCCCTCGCGTCCGGCGCCGAAAGGCGCTATCCCGCGCCCATGCGCTTCTCGCAGGCCTTCCTCCCCACGGTCAAAGAGGTCCCCAAGGACGCCGTCGACGCGTCCCACGTCCTCCTCCTCCGCGGCGGCTACATCCGCATGATTGGCGCGGGCATCTACGAGATGCTCCCGCTCGGTCAGCGCGTGCTGAAGAAGATCATCGCGATCCTCCGCGAGGAGCTCGACGCCGCCGGCTGCCAGGAGGTGCTCATGCCGGCGATCCTTCCGGCGAGCTACTTCCAGGAGACGGGCCGCTGGGACGTCTACGGCGACGTGCTCATGCGCCTGAAGGACCGCAAGGGCGGCGACTACCACCTCGCGCCGACGCACGAGGAGATCATCACGGACATGGTCCGGCGGGACGTCCGGAGCTACCGCCAGCTCCCGCTGAACCTCTTCCAGATCCAGATGAAGTACCGTGACGAGCCTCGCCCGCGCGCCGGGCTGATGCGCTGCCGCGAGTTCCTCATGAAGGACGCCTACTCCTTCGACGTCGACGACGCGGCGGCGCGGAAGAGCTACGCGACCATGCGGAGCGCCTACGAGCGCATCTTCACGCGCCTCGGCCTCGACTTCCGCATCGTCGAGGCGGACAGCGGGCAGATCGGCGGCGACACGAGCGCCGAGTTCCAGATCCTCGCGCAGAGCGGGGAGGACCGCATCGTCGCCTGCGACGCCTGCGACTACGCGGCGAACGTCGAGGTCGCGGAGGCGCGGATCCCCGAGGCCGAGCCGCCGAAGGAGGCGGACATGAAGCCCCGGGAGCTGGTGGAGACGCCGGGGACGAAGACCATCGAGCAGGTCGTCGCCTTCTTCGAGAAGGAGGGCTTCGGCGTCGAGGACGTGATCAAGAGCCTCGTCTACGTCGCGCCGAAGGCGGACGGCGAGAGCGAGATGGTGATGGCGCTCGTGCGCGGCGACCACGAGGTGAACGAGGTCAAGCTCGCGCGCCTGATGGGCGTCGACGAGGTGCACCTCGCCTCGGACGAGGACGTCGGGCGCCTGCTCCGCACCAAGGTCGGCTACGTCGGCCCGGTGAAGGACGCGCTCCCCGAGGGCGTGTCGATCCGCGTGGTCGCCGATCACGCGGTCGGCTCGATCCTCAACGGCGTCGCTGGCGCGACCAAGACGCAGTACCACTTCCGCCACGTGAACTTCGGGCGCGACTTCGACGCCGAGCTCCACCACCTCCGCCAGGTCGGGGACGGCGACGAGTGCCCGCGCTGCGGGGGGACGCTCCACGCCTACCGGGGCATCGAGGGCGGCCACATCTTCATCCTCGGGACGCACTACTCGTCGAAGATGAACGCCACCTTCCTGGACGACGACGGGGAAGCGAAGCCCTTCGTCATGGGTTGCTACGGCATCGGCGTCACGCGCCTGATGGCCGCCGCCATCGAGCAGCACCACGACGACGACGGCATCCAATGGCCCCTGTCCATCGCGCCCTACCAGGTGATCGTGCTCCCGCTCGGCAACGACGAGCAGGTCGCGGCGAAGGCCGAGGCGATCTACGAGGGGCTGAAGGCGAAGGGCGTCGAGGTGCTCTTGGACGATCGGGCCGAGCGGCCGGGCGTGAAGTTCAAGGACGCGGACCTCGTCGGCATCCCGCTGCGGGTGACGATCGGCAACCGCGGGCTGAAGAACGGCGTGGCGGAGCTGAAGATGCGGACCGGCGCCGACGCCGAGGACGTGCCGATGGACGAGATCGTCGAGGTCGTGGCGAAGCGGGTGCGCGGGGAGTGAGCGAGCCGGAGCCGAGCGAGGGCGTGGGGCCCCATGGAGAGCGCGAGTCGCCGCTCGTGGGCAACCTCGTGCTCTGGGTGGGCTTCGTGGTGCTCGTGGTGATCTCGGTGTTCACCGTGCTCCTCCCGGAGCTGCTCGACGACGACCCGGAGCGCACGACGGCCGAGGAGGCGCCCGCGGCCGAAGGGGCGCCGGCCGAGGACGCGGCCGAGTAGGGCGCTTCGAGAGGAGTTCTGCGGGCGCTCGGATGGAGCCCTGCGGACGCGCGGAAGCGTCCTGCGGACGCGCGTGAAGCAGTCCCGCGGACGTACGGAGGAGTCCTGCGGACGCGCGCAAAGGAGTCCTGCGGACGCGCCGAGGAGTCCTGCGGACGCGGGGAAGGAGTCCTGCGGACCTCGGGTGTATCGGTGCTGATTCGGCCGTTTCGCGGGGGCAGGGCGAAGAAAGGCCGCCCGGCGGGCGTCTGACCGGAGTGGTGACGCGGGACGGTCGAGCGAGGCGCGGAAGCGGGCCGGCGAGAAGGCGCCGAAATCACCGGATTTTTGCGATCTCGGTCGAGGATGCGCACACTGTACCTGGTGTGACGCGGACTCCTCGTGTAGTTTCCAGGGTTTTTTCGGCCCTCGTGGTGGTGCTGGCCTTCCAGGTCGGGACCGCGCACGCCTACACCGGCGAGCCCCTCTGCGCCCTCGAGCCGCCGCCGCTGATCTCCCTTCCGCCGGTGGCCGCCGAGGAGCCCACGCCCGCGCCCATGTGCCAGCCGGTGCTGCGCGATCCGGCGCCCGCGAGGGATCTCGACCGGGGGAGCCTGCGCGAGGCCTGGGCGCGCTGTCGGGCCAAGGCCGAGGAGGCGCCCGGGGAGGCGGCCCTCGAGCTCGCAGCGCTCCGCGAAGGCTTCCCGCGGCTCGTGGATCTCTGGGAGCTCGAGCAGGCAGACCTCGCCCTCGCGGCCGGTGACGCGGAGGAGGCGTACCGCGCCTACGAGCGCGCGCGGGAGGCGACGGTCGAGAGCGACGTGCTCATGCGCGCCCGGGTCGGTCAGGTGCGCGCGCTGCTCGTGATGGGGCATCGGGACGCCCCCGAGCGCCTGACCCGCCTGCTGCGTCAGTACCCGGAGCTCCCCGAGGAGCCGGCGCTCCGCTTCGAGCTCGCGCGCATGCGCGAGGCGGGCGACGCGGTCGAGGACGCTATCGGCACCTACCGGGCGCTCGTGGTCCAGCACCCCGGGAGCGCGCTGGCCGGGCGCGCGGAGGCGCGGCTCGGGGCGCTCCGCGAGCGCGGAGTGGCCGTGCGCGAGCTGACGCCGCACGAGCGGGTCGAGCGCGTGGAGCGCCTCGTCCGCCGCGGGCCCTTGCCGACGGCGCGCGTGGAGCTGGCGGAGCTCGAGGCCGAGGAGCGGCTCCACCCGACGCTCCGGGCGCGCGTCCACTTCCTCTCCGCGCGGCTGGCGCGGCACGAGGGGCGCTGGGCGGACGCGCGGCGCCACTTCGAGCTCGGCCAGCGCATCGGCGCCGAGGTGGGCGACGAAGAGGATCGGGAGCGCCGCACGGAGCGGGCCGAGGACATGGCCGCGGCCGAGCGGGCGCGGGAGCGGGACGAGGCTGAGCGGCAGCTCCGGCGCCTCGGCTGGGGCCGCGGTCGGCTCGCGCGGCTCGGGACGCTTCGGCTCATGGGCATGCTCGAGATCGCGGCGCGGGCCGGGGTCGCCGAGGCGAGCAACGCGGTCCTCGAGACGCTCGTCGAGCGGGGGCTGCCGCCCCGGCTCCGGCTGAAGGTGGCCCTCGAGGCCATGGGCGCCGGGGACGACGCGCACGTCTTCGCGCTCCTCGATGGGCTGCACGAGCGGCCGGGCTCGCTCGGGCTCCAGGCCGCCTACCACCGGGCGCGGGCGCTCCAGCGGCTCGGGCGCTTGGCCGAGGCGGAGCTCGCGTTCCTCGAGGTGATCGAGCGCGACCGGGGCATCACGCCCTTCTATGCGATGTGGGCCGAGCTCCAGCTCGACCACGTGCGCGCGGACATGGTCGGCTTCTGCGGGCCCGAGGCGGCCTGCGAGTCGCCCGACCCGGAGGCCGAGGGGAGCGCGAAGCCCGCGGGGGCGCCGACGCCGCGCATGGAGGGCTTCGCCCCGCCGGCGCGCGCGGAGCAGGACGAAGACGTCGCCGAGGGCGAGGGGCAGGGCGAGCCCGAGGGGCCCGACTTCGACGCGCTCGCCGATCGGCTCGGGCCCATCGTCGAGGCTCATGGCGAGGCCTACCCCTGGCTCGGGCGCGCCGAGGATCTCCTCCGCCTGCACCGGCCCGAGCCGGCCGGGCGGCAGCTCTACGAGGCCTTCCTGGCGTGGCGCGAGGCGAGCGGCCGGCCGATCCGGCGGGCGGGCATCGAGAGCGTGGCGCGGGGCGCGAACCGGCCCCGGCGCTTCACGAGCTGGCAGCTCCGGCGCGACCGCAAGCGCATCTCCGCCGAGGAGCGCGAGGTGCTCGCCGACATCGGCGCTGCCATCGACGACTGGGGCGCCGCGACCGGCTGGGGCGGCTGGGATCGGGTGGCCGTGCGGCCGCGCGCCTACGAGGCGCTGGTCGAGGAGGCCGCCGCGCGCCACGGCCTCGATCCGAACCTGCTCTTCGCCGTGATGCGCGTCGAGAGCGTCTACCAGAAGCACATCGTCAGCTACGCCGGGGCCATCGGGCTCTGTCAGATCATGCCGCGCACCGGGCAGCTCATCGCGGACGCCAAGGGCGAGCGGGACTTCACGACGGCGGACCTGCTCGACCCGGCGGTGAACCTGGACTTCGCGGCCTGGTACCTGCGCTCGTTGATCGAGCGCTTCGACGGGCACCTGCCGCTGGCCATCGCGAGCTACAACGGCGGCCCGCACAACGTGCGGCGCTGGCTCCAGGACCGGCCGGCGGACATGCCGCTGGACGTCTTCCTCGAGCACATCCCCTTCGGCCAGACCCACCGCTACGTGCGCCGGGTGCTCACGCACTACCGGGCCTACCGGGCGCAGGAGGGCCTGCCGATGGCGTCGCTCGACGACGACCTGCCCACGCCGCGGCCCGATCGCGAGATCGGCTTCTGAGCCCTCGCGCCGCCTCGCGGTGGCGCCGCGTCCTGCGGTGGGGAGCCGGGCTCAGATGCCGCAGTCGCGTTCGGGCAGGACCGGGAGGGTCCGGGGCACCGGCGGGGCGCCGAGCGGGCCGTCGACGAAGAGGGCCAGGCGCGCCTCCACCTCCCGCGGGGGCGTACCCGGCGGGACCATCAGCGCGACGTGGAGGATGGCCTCGTCGTCGACGCGGAGCCGGTGGTAGGCGTCCGCGTTGGAGACGCCCTCGTGGCAGGCTGGGACGATCAGCTCGGCGTGCCAGGCGCCCTCCGCCTCCCAGCGCGAGAGCGCCCGGTCGGGCTCGTCCAGTGCCGCGGGCGGAACGCCGACGAGGCGGCGGAAGAGCACGGCGGCGCGGCGCTCGGCCGGCACGCCGGCCAGCTCGCTCCGCTCGATCGCTCGCACGCGGACGTGATCGGCGCCGTCCGCCGTCACGAAGCTCCGCTCGGGCAACGCGCCCGGTCCGCCGCGGCGCGCGAGCTCGCGCCAGCCTCGGGGGAGCGAAGGCGCCTCGTACGAGAGGCGCGGCGGAGGACGGTCGACGCCGCGCCGGAGGGCGAAGAAGCCCTCGCCGGCCACGAGCAGCGTGAGCCCCTCCCCGTCCCCCGCGAACGCGATGGGGCCCACGTGGTCGAGGGGCCCCTCCCAGCCGTCGCGGGAGCTCTCCCCTTCGCGCTCCACGAGCCGGACGCGCACGCCGCCGCTCGCCCGGTCCTGATCGGTCTCGACGAGGGCGGCCGCGTCGCCGCCCGGGGCGAGCGCGAGGCCCTGGGGCCAGGCGGTCTCGTCCGGATCGGTGCAGCCCTCCGGGCGCGGCCCGTAGCCGGTGACGGTCCAGCGGCGCTCGCCCGTCCGCGCGTCGACGACGAAGACCTGCCGGTGCGCCCAGCGCGTGAGGAGCGCGGCGCGGCCCGTGGCCTCGAGCGCCACGTCGTCGAAGCCCTCGGCGAGCACGGCGCGCTCCGGGGCGCGCAGGAGGTCACCGGTCCAACGCTCGAGCCGCGCCGGTTCGCAATCGCCCTCCCGGCAGTCCGTCGGGAGGGCGACGACGAGGGCGCTCCCATCGGCGGCGAGCCCGAGGGCGTCGCTCCCGGCGCGCGCGACGAGGCGTTCACGGGCGCGCTCCTCGAGCGTGGCCGGGTCGCGGAGGACGAGGTCGAGGGCGCGATGGGCCGCGACGTAGCGCGACTCGAGCGTGGCGAGGTGCGCGCCGAAGGGCGCGGCGGCCTCGAGCACGGTCTCGATCGTCGGCCCGTCGGCGAGGCCCCAGCCCTCCGGCTTCGCGACGAGCGCGCGTTCGCCGAGGGCCGCCAGCGGCGCGGGGTCTTCCGTGAAGCCGAGCAAGCGCCCCGTCGCCGGCTCGAAGCGCGTGCGCTCGAATTCCAGCGCGGCGCCCCGCTCGAGGGGCGCCTCGCAGAGCGTCCAGGAGGCGCGCCGATAGGCCACGCCCCAGCCCGCGCGGTGGGCCTCCGGAGGCGACGGCGCTTCGTCGGGCCGCGCCTCGTCCGCTCGCGCCTCGTCCGAGTCGGTCGCGCTCGCCGGCGCCTCGTCGCGCGGCTCCGGCGCGCTCGTCTCGCTGCAGGCGAGGGCGAGGGCGAGCCCGAGGAGGGAGAGGGTGCGCATGCGCCCCATGGAACGACCCGGGTGCGCCGGACCTTCCTCCGCGGCGCGCGAGCGAGGCGCGCGGCCGGGCGTCGGAGCACGGTCCAGACGCCTCGGGCGGCCGGGCCTCAGAGCACGGCCAGGACACCTCGGGCGGCCGGGCCTGGGAGCCCGGTCAGGACGCCGCGGGCGGGCGTCAGAGCACCGTCAGGACGCCCCAGGCGGCCGCGGCGGCGATCACCGGGATCGAGAAGTTGTCGTCCACGCGCCGGCTCAGCGCCTCGGCGATGGCGCCAGCGAGGGCGGCGGCCGCGGCTCCGGCGAGGGTCACGCTCCAGCCGAGCTCCGGATGGAAGGCGCGGAAGACGGCGATGGCCGCGGCGAAGCCCACGAGCACGAAGGTCGCGCTGCCCTCGAGCGTGCGCCCGTGGAGGAGCTTGGTGCGCCCGAAGCGCCGCCCGACCAGCGAGGCCGCCGGATCGGCCAGCCCGAGCACGGCCACGGCCGCGGCGCCCACGTCCGCCCGACCGAGCCAGGCGAGCACGAAGAGCGCCGCCACGTACCAGGTGCCGCTGTTGACCCGGTAGTGCTCGTAGGGGTGCGCCACGGCGCCGAAGACCTTCATGATCACGGCGTTGGCGCGCGGGCTCAGCCGGCGGATGCTCTCGAGGAAGACCACGAGCGCGAAGGCCCCGCTGGCGATCCAGCGCACGATGGGCATCGGCACGAGCTCCACGAGCGCCACCACGCCGAGCGCGTTGACCACGTGGAAGACGTTCCGGACGTAGTTGGTCGGGCGCAGGCTCGGGACGTGGACCGCGTGGTCGCGGAGGGCGACGACGAGGGCCTCGTAGCTCGGCTGGAGCTCATCGCGGAGGCGCATCCAGCGCTCGCGCGCGGCGTTCGGATCCGGGAGCTTCGCGCGGAGCACCTCGGCGAGCGCGGCGAGGCGCTCGGCGACGGCGTCGCGGTCGGCGCTCTCGAGGAGGGCCGTGAAGCGATCGCGCACGCCGGCGAGGCGCGCGGCGAGCTCGGCGCGCTTGGTATCGTCGAAGCGGGCCGGATCGAGAGCGAGGAGCGCGGAGTGGAGCTCACGCGCGATGGGCTGGGTGGCGGTCGCCAGCGCCGTAGACATCGACCGATTCTGACACGAGCGGCAGTCCCCGTCGATGGAGCGCCCGGCGAGGGGCGGCGAGGGCGCGTGCCGGCCCGCGCGCCGCTTCGCGGAGGAGCTGCGCGCTCGCAGCGGTCGCGCGATGGCGGCGAGCACGATGACCACCGACGGCGGGGGGATGGAGGGGCTCGCCGCGCCCTCGGATCGTCGGGCGGACGCCGCCTGCGCCCCCATCGTCGGTCAGGGGGAGAAGCCGACCCAGCCGTGGCGCAGGAGGCGCGCGGCGAACCAATCGATGGTCGCGTCGTCGATCTCCACCTCCCGGAGCCGGAGCTTCGCCACGCCGCTCGGCGAGACGACCAGCGCCTCGAGACGCCGCGCCTCCGGCCGGCAGTCGTAGAGCGCGATCGTGTCGAGCCAGGTCCCCTCGCGGCGCTTCAGCGCCTCGAAGGGCCCGGTCTCCCACTCCATGAACGGCCCGCTCGGCTCGCCCAGCGCGGCCCGGAGCCGGCTCTCCCCCATGACCGCCATGTGCGTGTAGTCGGCGCGGACGGCCCGCCGGATGCGTGCCGAGCAGGCGCGCGCGGCGTCGCTCGGCTCGGGCGTCATGTTCACGAGGAGGATCTCGAGCTCCCGGTCGCCGGCGCGGGCCGGCGGGGCGGCGAGCCCGACCAGCGCGAGCAACGCGAGGACGGCGGCGAAGCGAGTCATTCGGGCTCTCCCTCCGGGCGCGCCGTGCGCTCGAGGAGCTCGGCGAGGAGCTCGCCGAAGCGCGCGCCGCCGAGGCCGAGGCCGGCGCTCGTGCTCTCCTCCCACACCGGCTCCAGCGAGGGCGGGTGGAGCACCAGCACGCGATCGAAGCCTTCGGAGACCTGGCGCCCACGGCGCGTCGACGAAGGCTCCTTCACGCGCACGAGCACGACCTGCGCCCGGTCGGCCCAGGCGGCCGGGAGGCGGCGCTCGCCCTCCTCGAAGAAGTCGCTCGCGGCGCGCTTCTCGTCCTCGTCTTCGCCGGGGACGACGAGGGTCGCCTCCCCCTCACGGCGAGCGAGCAGGCGGCGGGCGGCTTCCACGGCGCGCTCCTCCGAGCCGAGGAGGGTGTGGTCGGCCACGACGACGAGGCGCGCGCTGCCCGGGACGATCGCGACGCCGCCCGCGCTCTCACCGGCTGCCTCCGGGCGGCCGCCGGCGACCTCCTCGGAGGCGCCTGGCGCCGCGGCCTCGGGGCTCTCGTCGTCGGGCGCCTCGTCGCCGGTCACCTCTTCGGCGCGGGGGTCGTCCGCCGGCGCCTCCCCGGCGCTCGCGGACCCGCTCCCCGAGCCGCTCGCCTCGCCGCTCCCGGAGCCGCACGCGGCGAGCGCCAGCAGCGCGACCCCCAGGTGTCTCCGAGCTCGCATGGCGGCGAGTCTCGCACGGCCCCCCGCCTCGCACGACCCTCTGCCTCGCACGACCCCCTGCCTCGCACGACCCTTTGCCTCGCACGACCCTTTGCCTCGCACGACCCTTTGCCTCGCACGACCCTTTGCCTCGCACGATCCCTGTCTCGCACGACGCTGTGTCTCGCACGACCGCGTTGCCCGCGGCGAGGCGCCCGCCCGGCGCTCGTGCTCCGAGTCGCGACGCCGCCCGCCGCGTCGAGGGCCACCCGGCTCGCGCTCGGCGGTCCGCAGTCTCGGAGCGACCGGGGCGGAGGATGGGAGGCCGCTCGACGAAGAAGAGCGCGCGCTCCCCGCGCGCCCCCGACCCGATTCGCCGGGCTCAGGCGCGCGCGGAGGGGGCGGCCGGCTCCGCGCCACGCGCCGCGAGGTGCGCGCGCATGTTCGCGTGGTTCACCCGGACCGCCTTCGCGAAGGCCCTCCCGAGCACGTGCCCGAGGGGCGAGAGCAGCCGCGAGCGGAGGCGGAAGGTGAAGGTCCGGTCCACGCGCGCCCCGCCGGCCGTCGCCTCGAGCTCCCAGGTCTCCCGCGTGCCCTCTGCGAGGAAGCGGAACGCCGACGAGAAGCGGTCGATCTCCACCGCGTAGAAGCGCGGCCGGTCGATCGCGTCCACCCGCTCCCGATGCGTGCTCCCGTCGGTGTTGTGCACGGTGCCGATCGAGCCGACCTCCACGTTCGAGCCGCGCTCCCAGACGACCTCGCGGAGCCCGGGGATGGGCCCCCAGCCCGTGAAGAGCCGGTAGGCCTCCGGCGTGAGGAAGAAGTCGAAGGCTTCCTCCAGCGGCAGGGGCAGCTCGACCGACTCTCGGATCACGACCTCGGCGGACATGCGCCCCAGTATCGCCGCTGCGGCCGCCCGGACGAAACGCTCTCGCTGGGGGAGCGGGCCTGCGGAGCCACGCCCCGTCGAGCCCGGGAGCGGCCCACGCGGGGAACGCCGCCGCCCGCCAGCCTCCCCCGCGATCGGTGCGAGCTCCGCGCCGCGGCCTCGTCGTCGCGCCCGGCCGTGAGCGTCCGGTCGCCAATCTGAACCGGTCGCCAGTCTGGCCCGGTCATCACACAGGCCCGGTCATCACGCAGGCCCGGTCATCACGCAGGCCCGGTCATCACGCTGGCGCTCGCCACTCTGGTCCGCTCACCCGACCCGCTCAGCGCAGGCGCACGCGGGCCACCTCCGCCTCGTCGCCGCGCCCGCTCAGCGCCACCACGTAGCGTCGCACCTGCTGCTGCGGCGAGCCGACGTGCGTGCTCACGGTCAGCGTCACGAAGGTCCGCGCGACGAGCCGGTTGCCGTTGTTGCCGTAGTACTTCGCCACGACCCGGTACTCCCCCGCGAGGGCCTCCATCACCTGGAAGCGCTCGGGGCCGAAGCCGCGCGTCACGTCGTCGAGCAGCCGCCCCCCGCTCGAGAGCTCGCGGTGCCCGTAGTAGCACTCCTCCCCCTCCGGATCGGTGACCCAGAGGTCGATGTCCGTGCCGTCCGTGTTCCAGGTCATCGTCACCCGCAGGTCGCCCTCGGGCACCTGAAGGCCGAGCGCCTGCTCGCGCTCCCCGAGGTAGGCGGCGAGCGGCGAGCGCGGCGCCCGGTTCCGCCACGCCCGCGCGAAGAGCGCGTACTCCTCGCGCACGACCGTCTCCACGCCGCGGAAGCGCCCGTGCCACTCGCCGGCGAGGACGGCCTCGTAGAGCAGCGCCGTCAGGCTCGGCCGCTCGGTCCAGAGCACACCCGCCAGATCCCGGTAGCTCTGCGGCTCGTAGGGGCGCCGCTCGAGCACGCCGAAGAAGACCTCCGCCGCCTCGGCCCGCGCGCCCCAGCTCTGGAGCGTGTAGCCGACCATGCGCGCGATCTCTGCCGAGCCGGGCGCGTTCTCCACGGCGCTCGAGAGCGCCCGGATCGCCGCGCCGAGCTCCCCGTCCTCGCGGCGCCGCTCGCCCTCCTCCCGGTAGGTGTCGACGGCCTCGGGATCGCGGGGCCGCTCGCGCCGGTAGCGGCGCCCGACGTCGCTCGCGCGGACCGCCGGGACGGACACCCGGCCGCGGACGAAGTCCACGGGCGCCTGGGACGCGATCTCCGCGAGGCGCCGCGCCACGCCCGGGTCGAGCCGGTGGTGGCCGGTCGCCTCGCGCATGGCCCGCATCAGGCGCGCCCAGGCCGTGCGCGGGGTCACGCGCTGGGCGGCCTCGCGGAGCAGGGCGGGGATCGGCGCGTCGCGCTCGGCCCGGGCGGCCGCGAGATCGTGCTGCTCGTACTCGGCGTCGGTCTCGAGCACGAGGAAGGAGGTCAGCCGGCTCGGCACGCGGTAGTGCTGGCTGAGCGCGACGGTCAGCTCCTCGAGCTCCGGGTCGCCGCTCGCGACGAGGTGGGCGACGGCGATCTCGGCCCAGGCGCGCGAGGCGAGCTCGCCGCGGGGCGTCAGCTCCACCGGGTAGTCCAGCGTCCTCGGCGCGCCGGCCACCGTGCCCTCGAGGCGCAGCGTGCCGCGCCCGGGACGCTTCAGCGCGCCGGCGACGAGCAGCTCGCCGCCCCGCGTGAGCGTCGCCGCGCCGCCCGCCACGAGCAGCTCCTCCACGGAGGCCTCGCCGATCACGGAGACCCGCTCGACCCGGAAGCCGGGCGCGTGGTGGGCCGTGGCGCAGCCGGGCACGGAGTCGACGGAGAGGCAGTTGAAGACGGCCCCGCCGCCCGCCGTGAGCCGGCGCAGGAGATCCGCGTTCTCCGCCCCGAGCCCGGTCCGATAGGCGAAGAAGCGCGTCGGCGCCCCCGCGCGGCGGGCGTAGCGGCGAACCAGCGTGCCCGCGTCGCGCTCGCCCCAGCTCAGGGCGCCGTCGCTCAGCAGGAAGGCGTCCACGCGGGCGCCCAGCTCCATGGGCGGCGTGGCCAGGGCCTCGAGCGCGGCCCCGAGGTCGGTCGCGCCCTCGAGGAGGATCGCCTCGAGCGCCTCGATCGCCTCCGCGCGCCCGTCCTCGTCGTTGTCGATCCAGCGCCCGCGGAGCCACCGCGCGCCCGCGTCGAAGGTGATGACGTTGAAGCGGCGGATGCCCGGCGAGCGCGCGAGGATCGCCTCGAGGAGCGCGACGTCGATCTGGAAGCGCTCCGGATGCTCGCTGAGCGAGGTGTCGAGGAGGAAGACCGCGTCCTCGGCGTAGGCGCCCTGGCTGGGCAGGCGCGCGTCGCCGCGGATGCGGAAGAGGGCGTGGGCCTCGTCGCGCTCCGGGTGGGCGCCGGCGAGCACCTCCAGCGGGCCGCTGGGCGCGGCGAAGCGGAAGGCGAGGGCGCCGCCCTGGACCGCGCCCTCGTGCCGGTAGTGGAAGGCGTGGGCGCCGCGGGCCTGCTGGGGCTCGACCCCCGTGACGTCGCCGGTGTAGCGGGCGCGCGCGGCGAGGGAGGCGTCGGCTTCGAGCTGGAAGTCGAAGGCCTCGAGCTCGCCCTCCTCCGGGAGCGGGAAGGCGTACTCGAGGGCGTCGCCGAGGCGCGGGAGGGTTTGCTCGTAGCTCACGATGACCCGGTGGAAGCCCTGCGCCTGGATCGGGAAGACGCGCGCCTCGAAGGTGTTCGGCGCGACCTCCTCGACGAGGGCCGGATCCACGTTGCGGCGCGTCGTGTCCTCGTAGACCTCGCGCCCGCGCTCGGCCTTCACGATGCGCCCGACGCGGAGCTCGCCCCAGGCCTGCGGATCGATCTGGGCCTGGATCTGCTCGACGCGTGCGCCGGGCGGGAGCTGGGTGTTCGGGCCGAAGAAGTCGGGCTCGGCGCGGCCCGTGCCGAGGTACATGGCGTAGCTCGAGACGCTCGCCTCGGGCGGGAGCGGGTAGCGGAAGGTGCCCTCGATGGTGCGCGCGTGGGGGTTGTAGAAGACGTGGTCGACGACCGTGCGCGCGCGGAGGCCCTCGACGTGGACGCTGACGCGCACGCGGCGGAGCTCGAGGGAGTGGCCGCCGCCGAGGGAGACGGTCGCGAAGCGGGCGGCGTTCGTGGCGCGGCGCCAGCTCTGGGGCCCGGGCGCCGGCTCTCCTTCGCCGCCCGTCGGCTCCTCGGCGGCGACGGCCTGGGCCATGGGGGCGTGGGGGATGGAGCCGGCGGTGGAGCTGGGGGCGGGGGCGCCGCCGGTGGCGCTCTCTTCGAGCACGTCGGCGCTCCGATCGGCTTCGTGGGCCGGCGTGCGCTCGACGTCCATGCCCTGGTGGCTGGCGCCGCAGCCGGCGAGGGCGAGCGCGAGGGCCAGCAGGGGGAGCCGGCCCGGGCGCGCGCCGGGTCGCGAGGCCGCCGGGGTCGGGGCTCGTTCGGCGGGCGGGGCGTCGACGGGGGCGAGGCACCGGGTGGGCCGGGCGAAGCGGGGGGACCGGGCGGAGGCTCGGGAGTGGAACGGGGCGCGCATGTCTCTCCTCTCTCGCGGGGAGAACGCGCCTCCGGCTCCGGGCTTACACCCCGCGCTCGGCGCCTCCCGTTGGAAGGATGCCCCGGGGCGAGCGTAGGCTCGGGGTATGAGCCGAGACGCGCGCATCACGAGCATGGTCGAGAAGTGCGGCTACGGGGCCGCGGCCCTCACGCTGCTCCCCATCCCCGGCAGCGAGATCATCGGCGTCATGCCGCTCCACGTCGGCATGGTCGTCGCCATCGGGAAGGAGTACGGGCAGGAGCTGACGAAGGAGTCGGCCACCGAGCTCGTCATGCAGATCGGCGGCACGGTCGGCCTCTCGCTCCTCGGCAGCCGCGTCGCCATGACGGCCGGGAAGATCCTCCTGCCGGGCCTCGGCGGGCTGGTGGCGGCGCCCTTCATGTACGCCTCCACGCTCGGCATCGGGCGCGTGGCGCAGATGTACTTCGAGAACGGCGGCCTCTCGAAGGGCGAGATGTCGCGCGTCTACGAGAGCGCGGTGAAGAAGGCGAAGAAGGACTTCGACCCGCGGAAGGCGAAGTCGGCCGAGGCGCGGGAGATCGCCGAGGAGGCCGCCGCGGAGGGCGAGGCGGCACAGGGCGAGGCGGCGCCGGGCGAAGCGGCAGGGGGCGAGGCGGCGCCGTCGGGCGGCGGCGCGAGCGCCGGGGCGAAGCGGGGCGGCGCGAAGGTCGCCGAGATCGACGACCTCGCCGAGCGCCTCGCCACGCTCGAGGCGCTGCACCAGAAGGGGCACATCACGGCCGCCGAGTACGAGCGCCGGCGCGAGGCCATCCTCGACGAGATCTGAGTCCGGCGGGAGGGGCTCGCCGTGCTTCGGCAGATCGGGTAGGCAGGGCCTGCGCGCCTCGCGCGCGACCGGAGCCCGATGACCGACACGCTGACGATCCGCCGCCCCGACGACTGGCACCTGCACCTGCGCGACGACGCCATGCTCTCCCTCGTCGCCCCCTTCACGGCCGAGCGCTTCGGGCGCGCGATCGTGATGCCGAACCTGGTGCCGCCCGTGACGACGGTCGCCGCCGCGAAGGCCTACCGGCAGCGCATCCTCGAGGCCGTCGGCGACGCCGGCCCCTTCGAGCCGCTGATGACCGCCTACCTCACGGACACGATCGACCCGGAGGAGGTCGCGCGCGGCCACGAAGAGGGGGTCTTCATGGCCTGCAAGCTCTACCCGGCCGGCGCGACCACGAACTCGGACGCCGGCGTCACGGACATCCGGAACATCGATCCCGTGCTCGCGCAGATGGCGGCGCTCGGCATGCCGCTCCTGGTGCACGGCGAGGTCGTCGACGCCGACATCGACATCTTCGATCGCGAGAAGGTCTTCCTCGAGCGGGTGCTCGCGCCGACCCTCGAGCGCTTCCCGGACCTGAAGGTGGTGCTCGAGCACATCACGACGGCCGACTCGGTGGAGTTCGTGCAGGCGGGCGGCGAGCGGCTCGCGGCGACGGTGACGGCCCACCACCTGCGCATCGATCGGAACGACATCCTGGTGGGCGGCATCAAGCCGCACATGTACTGCCTGCCCGTCGCCAAGCGCGCGCGCCACAAGGAGGCGCTGCGGGAGGCGGTGGCGAGCGGCAGCCCGAAGCTCTTCCTCGGCACGGACTCGGCGCCGCACGCGCGCCCGGCCAAGGAGAGCGGCTGCGGCTGCGCGGGGATCTTCTCGGCCCCGGTGGGCATCGAGAGCTACGCCCAGACCTTCGACGAGCTGGGCTGCCTCGAGAAGCTCGAGGGCTTCGCGTCGCTCCACGGCCCGCGCTTCTACGGCCTCGCGCCGAACGAGGGGACGATCACGCTCGAGCGCGCGCCGTTCGAGGTGCCCGCGCGGATCGATCCCGAAGGGCAGGACCTCACGCCCTTCCACGCGGGCGAGCGGCTCGGCTGGCGCCTCGCGCGCTGAGGGTCGCGGCCACACGCACGCGGCCATACGCACGCGGCCATACGCACGCGGCCATACGCACGCGGCCATACGCACGCGGCCATACGCAC
>PABA01000169.1 GCA_002699025.1 Sandaracinus sp.
CCCGCCGAGGAAGCTGCGCCCGCCGAGGAGGCCGCGCCCGCCGAGGAGGCCGCGCCCGCCGAGGAGGCTGCGCCCGCCGAGGAGGCTGCGCCCGCCGAGGAGGCTGCCGCGCCCGCCGAGGAGGCCGCGCCCACCGAGGAGGCTGCCGCGCCTGCCGAGGAGGCCGCGCCGGCGGAGGCCGCCGCGGAGTGAGCGGTACGCCCCGCGCGGGCCGTGGCGCCCCCTCGACCCCTCGGGTCGCGGGGGCGCTCTTCGTCATGGGCCTGCTCGTCGGCTGCCAGGACTGCCTCCCGCGCTACGAAGCCGAGGAGGTGGAGCGGCTCGCCTATCCGAGCTGCGGCGAGGGGCCGCTGCCCGAGGGGGAGGTGATCGCCTCCGGGCACCTGCGCGCCGGGCCGACCATGCGCGAGGGCTCGGTCGTCGAGCGCTGGGAGGTGCGGCGCCGCGACTGCCTCTACGTGTTCACCGTGCACCAGGAGTGGGAGCGGCAGATCTCCGACGTGGAGGTCGTCTACGACGCGGACTGGAAGCCGCTCCGGGCCTGGAAGCGGATGACCATCCCCGGCGCCGACCCCGACGGCCGGCCGGACACGCGCCTCTACCAGCTCGAGGACGAGCCGGTCTCGATGATCCAGCGCTCCCCCGAGGGGCTCTCGCGCCACCGCTTCAACGGGGGCCGGCCCGTCGCCGTGATCGGACCGGGGAGGGCGCTCGTGAGCGCGTGGATCCAGGCGCACGACCTCGAGGTCGGAGACGTCGTCCGGGGGCCGGTGCTCGACTTCCGGCCGCTCGTCGAGGAGATCGACGAGGTGGCGCTGCGTCGCGACCCGGATCGGGAAGAGCCCGGGCTCGGCCCAGTGCGGGTCTACACGGTGTTCGGGCGCGAGTCGGTGTTCACCGACGAGCACGGCTGGGTGGTCGGCGACCTGGCGGGCCTCCGCACGGACGAGAGCCTCGACACGCCGGCCCCGGAGCCGCTGCCGACCTACGGGGCGCCCAACCCGCGAGGTACGCCGTGAGCGGCCGCGTGGCCAAGTGGGCGGGGGTCGCGGGCCTCGGGCTGGCGCTCCTGCTGGCCTGCGGCGGGTGCGCGGATGACGACGCCTCACCGCCCGACGGCGGAGACGCTCACCCGGACGCCGGTCGCCGGGACGCGGAGGTCGCCGACGGAGGCATCGCCGATGGCGGCGGGCGGGAGGATGGCTCTCCTGGGGACGGCTCGGTCGGTGACGCGGGGGACGGGTCGGTCCGTGACGGCGGGCCCCCCGATGCCGGCCCCGAGGAGCGGGACGTGGACGCGCTCCTCGCGGCGCTCCGCGATCCCGACGCCACGGCGGCGGCGCTCGACGCCGTGCTCGAGGAGGTGGCCCGGGACGAGGGCTGGCCGCTCCGCGCCGCGGGGCGCTGGGTCTTCTTCGGGCGCTGGGACGCCGCGCCGGGCGCCGTCTCCTGCGTGGGCGACTGGAACGATTTCACGCCGGAGGTGGATCCGGCCGAGCGCCTCGCCTCCGGGGTGCACTACCTCGCGGTCGTCGAGGCGGCGTCCGATCCGGCGGGCCAGAAGTGGAAGTGGCACGCGGCCGGGACCTTCCGGGCGCCGCTCGCGTCCACCGCCTACGGCTACGACGAGTTCGGAGAGCACGGCTGGGTGGCCCCGCCCCGCGACGCGAGCTGGCTCGCTCGCTTCCCCGGCTTCGGGCGAGCGGGCGTCGCCGAGCGGACGGTGCGCCTGCGCGTGCCGGCGGGCTTCGAGGCGGGCCCGGCTCGCGTGCTCCTCCTGCACGACGGACAGAACGTCTTCGATCCGGGGACCTTCTTCGGCGGCTGGCAGGCGGATGTCACGCTCGACCGCGCCTTCCCGGACGTGCTCGCAGTCGCCGTCGACAACGGACCGGACCGCTTCGCCACCTACACCCACACCGCGGACGACCTCGGCGATGGGCTCGTCGGCGGGGCGGCGGACGCCTACCTCGCGCTCCTCGAGGAGGAGGTCCTCCCCTTCGTGCGCGCTCGCTTCGGGGTGGCGGCGGTCGGGGAGGGGCTGGTCGTCGCCGGCTCGTCGCTCGGTGGGCTCGTGAGCCTGTACGCGGCGCAGGCTCGGCCCGAGCTCGCCGGCTGCGTGGTGGGCATGAGCTCGACGCTCGGCTGGGGCGCCTTCGGCCGTGACGGGTCGGAGGCGCTCGTGGCGCGCTGGTCGGCGCGGACGGCCCCGGCCATCTACCTGGACAGCGGCGGTGGCGTGAGCGGGGAGTGCGTCGACGGAGACGGCGACGGCCTCCCGGAGGACGCGGATGACTCGGACAACTACTGCGTCACCCTCCAGCTCCGCGACCACCTGAGCGGCCTCGGCTACGCGGAGGGGACCGACCTCTTCCACTGGTGGGAGCCCGGCGCACCCCACAACGAGGCCGCCTGGCGCGATCGCCTCGAGCGCGCCCTGGGCGCCTGCGCATCCGCCGGCTGGGCGGCCCGCTAGCGACCGGCCTCTGGCCGGCCGTTCTGGCGAAACCCGGCGGATCTCGCCGGAAGGCGCGTCGACGACGACGCTCCTTCGCGGGATTCCTCCGAGGAATCGCGCTTCAGCGCCAGACCGGGAGGGCTGGCGCTAGAGCGGCTCCCACACGGGCTGGCGGTCGTCGTCGTCGTCGTCCCGGCTGCTCTCGCGGCCGCCGACGACCACGGCCACCGTTCGCGCCGTGATGGCGAGGCAGAGGCCGGCGACGACGTCGATGAACCAATGCCAGCGGAGGAACATCGTGGCGATGACCATGTTCGCCGCGAAGAACGCGATGACCGGCCACGCGAAGCGGAAGGGCTTGGTCTTCCGCCAGCCGAAGGCATGGAGCGCGAAGAAGACCGGGTAGGCCGTGTGCAGCGAGGGGAAGATGTCGAGCTGCGCGCCGGCGGACTCGACGGTGACGAGCACCTGCTGCCAGAAGAAGCCGCCGTGGATGGGCTCGGGGAACTCCATGGCCGCGTAGGGGCCGGCGCCGGGGACGAGCGTGTAGATGATGTGCCCGAGGACCGCGACGGTCATCGCGCCGAGCATGATCTCGCGCAGTCGACGGCCGCGGTCGAAGAAGAGCGCCGGCAGGAGCATGCCCGCCATCAGGTAGAAGTAGCTGTAATAGAAGAAGGCGATCCACTCGACGATTGGCGGCTCGTTGAAGCGGTTGAACCAGAGCGCGGGCGTGATGCCGAGGAGCGCCTCGTCGATCGCGCGGAGCTGGGCGTCGAGGAGCTCGGGCTGGAGCGCCGGGAGCAGGACGCGCAGCTGGAAGTAGCTCAGAGGGATCGGCGCGAAGATGCCGACCCGGTAGACGAGGGCGCGGAGCTTGCCGGGCCGCAGCACCTCACCGCGGCACAGCACGATGGTCGCGAAGGTGACGGTGAGGAGGGCCAGGCCGATGCGCTGCGCCATGGCCTTGTCCACCGAGTCGGGGGCGAGGCTGACGCGGAGCAGCAGGAAGCTGTGGAAGGCGAGCGCGACCTTGTCCTGGAACGCGAGGTTCTGCAGGACGACCCGGGCGATGCCCAGGGGTTGGCTGGTGGTGGTGGGCTGCTGATGCAAGCGATCTCCCTCCCGCGTGAGGCACCTCGTCGGCGCGGCGCCCGCCTGCTCTCGACCTGCTCGACTCTGTCCCAGACGGCTCGGCGGCCCGGGGTCTTCTACGGGGCCGCTCGCCCGGGTCTCCCTCGTCCCGGCGGCGGGCGGCGGCGTCGATCTCTCGATTCCGGCCACATGGCCGGGTTCTGTCGCTAGCGTAGAGAGCGCCGGGCGCGATCGCAACTGGCGTGTGTCGAACGTGTTTCAGCCGTCCCGCCGCCGGGACAGGGCGCGCCGCTGCAGGGCGAGCGCGCCCACGCCGAGGAGCACGGCCCACCAGAGCGTCGCCAGGCGCACGAGCAGGGTGGTGGCGGTGGCGACGACGCTGCTCATGTCGGCGAGGCGTTCGAGCACGCCCGTCATGCCGGCCTCGGTCACACCGAGGCCGCCCGGCATCATGGCGACCGCGCCGACGATGGTCGGCGCGCTGTAGGCGAAGGTGGCCTCGAGCCAGCCGATGCCGACGTCCGGGAAGCCGCGGGCGATCAGCCAGAGGGCGGCGCACTCGGTGAACCAGGAGACGAGCGCGAGGAGCGTCGCCACGCCGAGCGGCACGGGCTGGGCGAGGGCGTGGAGCGACTCGTAGGCCTCGCGGAGGCGCGGCGCGAGGCGGGAGACGACCGGGAGCTTCTCGCCGATGCGCAGGAAGAGCTCACCGAGCGGGCGCCAAGCGCAGGCGAGCCAGAGCACGGTGACGAGGGCGCCGCCGCCGAGGGCCACCCAGCTCCCCTCCGAGAGGGCCAGGGTGCCGAGGGCCGTGAGGAGGACGAGCGCGAAGAGGTCCGTGAGCCGCTCGGCCACGACGATGGGCGCGGTCCGGGCCACGGAGACGCCGCGGGACTCGTAGAGCAGGACGGACTTGAAGACCTCGCCGACCTTGCCGGGGGTCACGCTCATGACGAAGCCGGCGACGAAGATGCGGGCGCTCTCGGCCTTCGGGACGCCGCGGATGCCGAGCCGGTGGAGGTAGTACTCCCAGCGCAGGTAGCGGATGGCGTAGTTCGCCGTCGCGAGAGCCAGCCCGCCGATGAAGTAGATCCAGCGGTAGCGGCCGAGGTTCGCGCGGAGGGCGCTCACGTCGCCGTAGAGGGACATGCCGGCGAAGACGAGGGCGCCGATGACCGTCGCGATGATCAGCTGGCGGCCGAAGCGGGCTCCGCTCGGGGCGTCGGCGGTCGTGGTCTCCGCGTCGCTCACGAGCGCTTCGCCACGCGCCGGGCGAGGACGACGCCGGCGGCCAGGAGGAGCGCGCCGCCGCCTGCCCAGACGACCCACGCGGGCACCGGCAGCCGCCCGCGGCGGGGACCCGCCTCGGGGCGCACGAGCCGGTAGCGGCGGCCCTCGCGGTCGCGGAGGATCTCGCCATCGGGGTCGGTCCCGGGGGCTGGCTCGGCGGTCGCCTCGGTGGGCTCGTCGTCCGGCGTCTGGGCGGCGAGCGAAGCGGAGCCCAGGCCCAGCGCGAGCAGCAACGCGCCGAGGGCCGCCGCCCGACCGGCGCGTCCGGGGAGCGGCCCGGGCCTGGCGCCCCGTCGCCGGGGCGATCCCCCACGGGCGGAAGGCGGCCCACTCGGGGGAAACGGAGGGAGGGACCAGCGCACGGCGCGCGAAAGCTGACACGCGGGCGTCGCCGCCGCCACGCGCAGTCGCAGCGGATGATTGACCTCCCGATGGCGCCTCTCCTACGCTGCCGCGAGGCCCTTGCAGCCGATGTCCCGAGACGGTGACGAACCCGAGCGCGCCCCCGCCTCCCGAACGCCCGAGGACGAGGCGCCGGGCCCGGGCACGCGTCCGCGCAGCAGACAGGTCGCCCGGGGCGCCGCGGGCGGGAACGACGACTTCCTCTATCACCTCTACCGGGGCAGCTCGATGCTGCTCCAGGACCAGGTGGTCGAGGCGAAGGAGGAGCTCGAGCGGGCCCTCGCGCTCCAGCCCCAGGACGCCAAGAGCCAGGACCTGCTCGCCGGGGTCTACTTCCGCCTCGGGGTCTATCCGCGGGCCATCGAGATCTGGCGACGGCTGGTCGACGCCTACCCGAAGGAGCCGACGCTCCGCGTGAACCTGGCGCTGGCGCTCTTCAAGACGGGGCAGGCCGACGACGCGCTCGAGCACGTCCACGAGGCGCTCCGGATCCAGCCCGATCACGAGCGCGCCTGGGGCTACCTGGGGCTGATCCACTGGCGGCTCGGGCAGCTCGAGGCGGCCCGCGACGCCTTCCTCCGCGGCGGGCAGGCCTCCATGGCGCGGCGCATGGAGGAGGCGCTCGGGCGGGACGCGCCGATGCCGGACCCGGGGCCCTCGGGGGAGGAGCTCGAGGCGTCCGACCGGGCGGCCATGCGCTCGGCGGCCGAGGAGGCGCTCGAGCGGCTGGACTCGGAGTCCCCGCGGCTGGCCCTCGAGGGTCAGGCGGGCCGCGCCGAGGGGCGGCCGAGCGGCGTCTGGAGCCCGATCGAGCCGGGGACGGAGGTGGTGCCGCCGCGCCCGGCGGAGACGCGCCCACGGCTCCTGGGGGAGCCTCCCACGCTGGCGGACCGGGTGCGGCGCTGGACCGTCGCGCTCTCGCCCGACACCCCGCTGGCGGTGACGGCGAGCGGCGCGCTCCTGGTGCAGGCCGAGCACGACGTCTTCCTGCGGCTCTCGAACGTCTCGGCCGTGCGCGGCGAGCTCCGCACGACCGTCGTCCGCCGGCGCACCCGCGGGCGGGAGCTCGACGCGCTGCTCGGTGGCAAGGAGCCGGTCATGCATTGGCGCGGGCCGATCACCGCGCTCGTCCGCCCGCCGCGCGGCCGGCTCTTCGCGGCCCTGCGCCTCGGCGAGGACGCCCTCTACGTGCGCGAGGAGCTCCTCTTCGGGTTCGACGATCGGGTCGGCTTCGAGACGGCGAACCTGCCGCTCGCCGGGGATCCGGTCGTAGTCACGCAGCTCCACGGGGATGGCATCGCCGTGCTGACGGTGCCGGCGGAGCCCGTGGCCATGCGCGTGCAGGAGGGGGAGGAGCTGCGGGTCGATCCGGCGCAGCTGATCGGCTGGTCCGGCCGCCTCTTCCCCAACGCGCAGCGCGGGACGGCGCCCTACTCGGCGCACGCGCCGCCGCTCGGCTTTCGCGGCGATGGCGTGGTCCTGCTCGGCGAAGCGGCGGATCTGCGCTAAGGCTCACGCGATGGCGGCGGAGGAGCAGACGGACGGGGCGACGCCCCCGAAGCCGAAGGGCATCCGGCAGGACGCGATCAACCTGCCGAACCTGCTGACGTTCCTGCGCATCATCATGATCCCGCTGGTGCTCTACCTGCTGGCGGACGGGACCCCGCGCGCGAATTTCTGGGCGGCCATCGTCTACATCCTGACGGCGGTCACGGACTTCCTCGACGGTTGGCTCGCGCGGCGGATGGGGCTGATCAGCGTGCTCGGGAAGTTCCTGGACCCGCTGGCGGACAAGCTGCTCGTGATGGCGACGCTCGTCTTCATGGCCTACCTGGGGCGGCTGCCGCTGCTCGGGGTCGCGGCGGTGATCCTGATGGTCGGCCGGGAGCTGAGCATCACGGCGCTCCGGACCATCGCCATGAGCGAGGGGGTCGTGATGGCGGCCGGGCAGGGCGGCAAGGACAAGACGGCGCTCCAGATGACCGCCATCCTGCTGCTCATCGTCTACCACCCCTACGAGGTCGACTTCTTCTTCTTCCGGGTGGACGTCGACCTGGCGCAGGTGGGGCTGATCATCCTCTACATGAGCGTCTTCTTCGCGATCACCAGCGCCGGGGAGTACATCAAGCTCTTCGTCGACGCGGTCGAGGCGAAGGAGAGGCGCCTGGCGGAAGAACAGCACGCCGGAGAGCGGCAGGTCGAAGCGCGGCAGGGCGGGTAGCGTCGGGCAGTCCTCGGGGCGCGATGGCCGGGCAGGTCCAGCAGTCCTCGAGGCCGGTGTTCGAGCCGTGCGTCTGCTGGAGCCGGGTGTTCGGCTCGAGCCCGGCTCCGCTCAGGCGAAGGTGCCGCCGTTCCAGCCCCAGAGGTGGCGCGGGGCGTCGCTCATCTCGATGTAGACGCGATCCTTGGCGAGGCCGAGCTCCTCTTCGAGGGCCGCGCAGACCCGCTCGCTGAGCTGCTCGCTCTGGGTCGGGTCGAAGCCGCCGAGGCTCTTCGCCTCCACGTAGGCCGTGGGCGCGTCGCTGCCGCCGAAGGTCATGGGCGCCGCCGGCGCGAGGCGCGTCATGACCCACTTCTCCGGCTTGCCGGTGACCTCGGCGAGGACGGTGGAGAGGCGCTTCAGCAGGCGCTTCGTCACCTCGGACTCGGGCGTGGCGGTCGTGTGCACGTGGATGAGCGGCATGCGCCCATGCTGCCACGGGCCGGGGAGGGCGTCGCCGGGGAAGGCCGGGCGGCGAGGCGCGCCGGGTGCTAACACCGCGGCGTGATCGTCATGGACGGAGAGGCGCGGCGCTGGGCGCTGCGGCTGGGCGCGGGGGCGAAGCTCCCGGACGCGCTCGAGGAGCTCGCGGCGGAGCGGGGCGTCGGGCAGGCGTACCTCGAGGGGGCAGCGAGCTTGAGCCGGGTCGAGCTGGTCGACGGAACGCGCTACGCGGCGGCCGAGGCGAGCCGGATCGTGGGCGCCATCGAGGGGGGCGAGATCGTGCTGCACGTCACGCTCGCGGTGGACGGCGAGCTGGTCGCCGCGCGCCTCGACAGCGCCCGGGTCGAGAGCGCCGTGCTCTCGCTGGCCGTCTACGGGGTGGAGGCGAAGGTGGGGGCCTCGCGCGGGTCGACGCGGAAGGCGAAGGCGCCGGCTTCATCTCCGGTGGCGGCGAGCGACGCGGCCGAGGCCCCTGCCGCGAAGGGCAGCCCGGGCTGGGGCGACGTCGCGGCGGCGTCGGCGGCCGCGGAGGAGGGCGCCGAGAGCGGCGGCGCGAGCTGGGCGGACGTGGCGGTGGCGTCGGCGGAGGCGAAGAAGAGGGAGATCGTGGAGGACGCCGAGCTGACCTGGGCGCAGGTGGCGAAGGCGTCCTCGGCGGCCGAGGCCGCGGCGCCGAAGCCCGCGAAGAAGCGGCGGCGGCGCAAGCCCGAGCCGAAGGTGCCGGTCCTCCCGAAGCAGCCGCTCCCGACCTCGCGGGATCGCGCGCCGAAGGTGGAGCCGGACGTCTTCCCCGAGAAGGGCGACTACGTGAGCCACAAGCAGTTCGGCCTGTGCAAGGTCGAGGTGGTGCACGACGACGGTGGCCTGCTGATCAAGCTGCCGAACAGCCGGCGAAAGCGGATCAAGCTCGACCCGTTCGTCGTCGAGGGCCCGACGACCGACGGCAAGGGGCGGACGGTCTTCCATCTGAAGAAGCGCCCGAAGCGTTAGGACTGCGAGCACTGCGCAGGAGCGCGTACGCACTCCCTAGCCGGGACCGAAGCGCTGGGCTTCAGCCGCTCTTCTCGAGGCGGACGCGCGGGTCGAGGGCGGCGACGGCGATGTCGGCGAGCAGGTTGCCCGTCTGCACGGTGACGGCGAAGACCACCACCACGCCCATCACGGTCGGCGCGTCGAGGTTCACGATGGCGCGGATGGCGAGCGCCCCCATGCCGGGCCAGCCGAAGATGGTCTCCGTGATGATCGCGCCCGCGACCAGGAGCGTCATCGAGAGGCCGAGCATGGTCACGATGGGCAGGAGCGCGTTCCGCACGGCGTGCCCCACGACCCGGTGGCGTGGCAGGCCCTTGGCGGCCGCCGTGCGCACGAAGTCGCTCCGCAGCGTGTCGACGAGCTCGCTCCGCATGATGCGCGCGTAGGTGGCCGCGCCGATGATGGCGAGCGTGAAGGCCGGCAGGAGCGCGTGGTAGACGTGATCCCAGAAGCCCACGCCGTAGCCGCCGAGCGGGAACCAGCCGTAGAGGAAGGCGAAGGCGAAGAGGAAGAGCGGGCCCGTGACGAAGGTCGGCAGGCTGATGCCGAGGTAGGCGCTGCTCATCAGCCCGGTGTCGACCCAGGTGTTGCGGCGCACGGCGGCGAGGATGCCGACGCTCAGCCCGAAGAGGAGCTCGAAGAGGAGCGCGATGGCGCCGAGGAGCAGCGTCCGCGGCAGCCGGTGGCCGATCACGTCGGCGACGGGCTCGTTGTGGCCGAAGGACTCGCCGAGGTCGCCCTGGAGCAGGCCGCAGCGGTCGCCCCGGTCGAAGCGCCGCACGACGACGGCGCCGCCCCCGAGGTGCGCCGCGACCGGCTCGGCGACCTCGCTCGCCAGGTCGTCCACGTTGCCGCTCGCGCGGAAGGTCTGCGCCGCGCCGCCGGCGTCGGTCGCGACGAGGGCCAGCTCCCACGCCTCGCCGGCCTTGGTGAGCTCGGCCGTGATCTCGCCGTGGGAGGAGGGGAGGGCGCTCTCCTCGCTCGTCCGATGGGGCCGCGCGACGTCCAGCCCGGCCCGCTCGAGCTGGGCCGAGAGGTCGTCTTCCACGATGGCCGGGCGCCGACCCCGGACGCAGCCGCCGACGCCGAGGTAGCCGAGGAGCTGCTGCCCGAGCGGCCGGTCGAGGCCGTACTTGCGCTGGAAGTCGGCCAGCTGCTCCGGGCCGGCGTTCGGCCCGAGGGTGGCGGCGGCCGGGTCGCCGATGGCGTGCACGAGCGTGAAGACGAGCAGCACGACCAGGAAGACGATGGTGATGGCGCCGAGCACCCGGCGGACGATGAAGGCGAGCATCAGAGCGCTCCCATGGCCGGGAAGAGGACGGCCGGCGCGCTCGCGCCGCGGCCGGTGAGGCGGCGGGTCAAGCGCTCGCGGGGCAGGTCGAGCCAGACGTTCCGGTAGTCCTCGAACCAGACCGGATGCGGCTCGTAGCCCTTCACGTAGGGCTGCCAGAGCTCCATCGAGAGCGGGTTGTAGGTGAAGGCCCAGGGCGCGTCGCGGCTGATGATGGCGTTGGCCTGCCGGTAGAGGCCGAGCCGCCGCTCGCGATCGGTCTCCGAGCGCGCCTGGTCGAGGATTCCGTCGAGCTCGTCGTTCCGGTAGAAGGCCCGGTTCTCCGAGTTCTCCGGGTGGATCGAGCGCGAGTGGAAGAGGATGTCGAGGAAGTTCGACGGGTCCGGGAAGTCCATGTTCCAGCCCGTGAAGAACGCCGGCGCCGTGTTCGGCTTCCCGCTCTCCGTGAGGTAGACGGCGAACGAGACGAAGCGGAGGCGCACCTCGATGCCGATCTGGGCGAGGTCGTGCTGGAGGAGCTCGCCGTAGGTGCGCGCGGTGTCGTCCTGGCCCGTGATCCAGACGGTGATCGGCTCGGGGAGGCCATCGGGATGGCCGGCGAGGCGCATCTCCTCGCGGGCGACGTCGAGGTCGAGCCGGTGGGCTTCGGGGAGGTCCGGGTCGTGGCCGGGGATGGCCGGGGGCAGGATCTGGCCCGCGGGGAGGAGACGGCCGGCGCGCGCCCGGTTCCAGCCCTCGCGGTCGATGGCGAAGGCGATGGCGCGGCGCACGTGGACGTCGTCGAAGGGCTCCATCTCGCAGTTGAGCCCGATGCCGAAGGTGGAGACGCGCGGGAACTCGTCGCGGTAGTCCGCCCACTGCTCGGCGTCGCGGAAGAAGCGGTAGTCGGACGGCGACTGGCGGTGGATGGCGTCCAGGTCGCCGTTCCGGAAGAGCAGCGCGGCGAGCTCCCGGTTCAGGTTCTCCTGGAAGACCATCTCGTCCGGGTTCGGCTGCGGGTCCCAGTACCGCGTGTGGCGGCGGAAGCGGAGCTCCACGTCCCGCTCCCAGCTCTCGAAGACGAAGGGACCCGTGCCGACCGGGTGGAACTTCACCTCCTCGCCCCAGTGCGCGTAGTTCTCCCGCGGCACCGGGTAGGCGAAGGTCATGGCCATCGCGTTGAGGAAGGTCTGGTCGGCCTCGGTGAGCTGGAACTCGATCGTGTAGCGATCGATCACCCGGATGCCCGCGACGTGGTCCGCCGCGCCCTCGTGGTACTCGCCGGCGCCCTCGATGGCCGAGTAGAAGGGGTAGCCCGGCGAGCCGACCTCGTTGCTGAGGAGGCGCTCCATGGACCAGCGCACGTCGTCGGCCGTGAGCTCGCGGCCCTCCGGGTGGCCGGGCATGGGGTGGAACTGCACGCCGCGGCGCAGGCGGAAGCGGAAGCGCTTGCCTCCGTCGGAGACCTCGGGCATCGCCTCGGCGAGGCTCGGCACGAGGTTCGACTCCATGTCGTAGTCGAGGAGCCCGTCGAACATCAGCCGGACGGCCATGCCCGAGAGCTCGTCGTAGGCGATGTGCGGGTCGAGGGTGCGGACGTTCTCCTCGTGGTGGAAGACGAAGGTCCCGCCGCTCCGCGGCTCCGCATCGCCGGCGCCCCGCCAGCGCGGGCCCTCGGGCGGGGAGGGCCAGGTGGCCGCGAGGAGCGCCACCACCGCGCCCGCGAGGGCGAGCGGGACCAGGCAGCCGATGGCGTCGGCGCGGCGTCGGGCCTTCAGCGGGTCGGGGGTCGTCATGGCGTCAGTCCTTCGGGTCGAAGGCGTCGCGGAGCCCCTCGCCGAGCAGGTTGAAGCCGAAGACCGTCATCACGATGAGCATCGACGGGAAGAGCATGAGCCGCGGGAAGCTCATCATCTGCTGGCGACCTTCGTTGAGCATGGAGCCCCAGGTCGCGTCCGGCGGCTCCACGCCGAGGCCGAGGAAGGAGAGGGCGGACTCGAAGATGATCATCCGCGCCACGAGGGTCGTGCCGAGGACGATGATCGGCCCGAGGGCGTTCGGCAGGACGTGGCGCAAGAGGATGCGCAGGTGACCCATGTCGAGCGCGCGGGCCGCCTGGATGTACTCGAGCTCGCGGATCTGCATGACCTTCGAGCGGGTCACGCGCCCGAGGGTGGTCCAGGAGAGCACCGATAGGAGCAGGATCAGCGTCCAGAGCTGCGGCTCCTCGATCACGCGCCGGATGGTGATCGCGATCAAGAGGAAGGGGAGGGAGAGCATCAGGTCGACCAGGCGCATCCAGCCGAAGTCGATCCAGCCGCCGAAGTAGCCGGCCGTCACCCCCGCGAGGGTGCCGATGAAGATGGCGAGGGCCGTCGCGAGGTAGGCCACCATCATGCTGACGCCGCCCCCGTAGAGGAGGCGGGAGAGCTCGTCGCGGCCCGTGGAGTCGGCGCCGAGAGGGTGGCCCTCGACTTGGCCGATGCCGACCGGGGCGCCGTCGTCCTGGAGGAGGACGTCGCGGAGCTGCTCGTTCGGGTCGTGGGGCGCGAGCAGGGGGCCGAAGACGGCCGTGAGGGTCACGAAGACGACGAGGATGCCCCCGACCAACGCACCCTTGTTCTTCCGGAAGCGCCGCCAGGCGCGCGGGTCCATCATCGGCGCGGGCTCCGCGGGGGCGGCGGGTCGTGGCGGAGGGGGCTCAAAACCCTGTCCGGACTAGTCGAAGCGGGGCCCGAGCGTCAACGGGCGACCGCCCCGGCTCGCGGGGGATGGGCGGCTCACTGGCCGAAGGGCGTCGCGGCGCCGCGCCGGCAGACCAAGACGTTGTCCTGGGTCGCGCCGCTGCAGGTCCACCCCTCGGGGCAGTCCTCCGACGAGCCGCAGGAGACGGTGCAGACGGGCTCGGGGCCCGCCACGCCCGCCGCGCAGAGCCCCCGGGCGCAGTCGGAGTCGCCCGCGCAGGCCTCCCCGGTCTCCTTCTCGCCCCCGCCGCAGGCGAGGACGAGGCAGGCGAAGGCGAGGAGCACGCGGCGCATGGGACGAGTCTGGCCCGCCGGGCCACCCGAGGCAACGGCGGGGCTCGTCGGGGAGCGCTTCGTCATCTGTCCCCGAGGGCGGACGCCACACTTGATACTCGGCCGATCGTCAGCTAGGGGGAGCGATCTCACCTCAGGCGATGAGATCCCCCGAACCGGGGCCCGAGACCCGAACGGCGGCCTCGGGCTCATCGGGAAAAACCAAGTGATTCAAGCTGCTTGAGGGCTGCTGTCACACCCTGTGGCAATCCTGCACATTTTTATTGACCGTCTTCTTTTCAATGGAATACATTCGCGCAAGTTCAACGAAATGACCACACGGAAGCGAGCTCAGGGTACGAAGACCAGCCGGCGCACCGGGGCGGACCCGAGCGCCGAGGCGTGGTCGGAGGCCGAGCTCGACGCGATCGAGGCCGCCTTCCCCGAGGGGATGAGCGTCCAGCAGATCGTCGAGGCCTACACCGAGCGCGGGGAGCGCCTCACCGAGGCGACCTTCCGCAAGTACGTGCAGCTGGGCCTGCTCCCGAGAAGCCGCCGCGTCGGGCGAAAAGGAAAGCGGCGCGGTTCTCAGGGGCTCTACCCGGCGACGGCCGTGCGCCAGCTGGCGCACATCCGCCGCCTCATGGCCCAGGGGTTCACCATCGAGGAAATCCAGAAGGAGTTCCTCTTCGTACGGGGCGACATCGAGGCTCTCGAGCGGCAGCTCGAGCGCGTCTACGTCGCCTTCGACGAGGCGCTGGAGGAGCGTCGGCGACAGGCCGGGTCGGGGGACCCGCAGGTCGTCGGAGCCCTGCAGCGTGCGCGGGAGACGGGCGCCGATCTCCTGCGACAGCTGGAGGCCATCGAGCGTCGCCTCACGCTCCGAGCCCGCATGGCCCACGCTGCCCTTTGATGAGCGCAAATACTTAGAAACACGAAGGATTCCAATCGCAGAAGAAGGGCGATTCTGGGAGGGTGCGATGACGGAGCAGGCGATCCGTGAAGTGAAGGAAGAGGCGACCTCGGGCGAGGGGGCGACCTCGTTGGCCGACGCGGCCAAGCCGCAGCGGCGGCGTGGGCGACGCAAGCGCAGGACGCGTGCGCGGGCCCGGACGATCTCGATCCGACGGCTGAGCAAGGCGGAGCTGAACCGGGGGCGGCTCCTCTACCCCGAGACCGACTACTGGCGACCGACGACGCGGGCGGAGTGCAAGGACATGGAGCGCCCCTGCCCGTACGTCAGCTGCAAGTACCACCTCTACATCGACGTCCACCCCGTGCGGGGGTCGATCAAGCTGAACTTCCCGGACCTCGAGGTCTGGGAGATGACCGAGACCTGCGCGCTCGACGTGGCCGACCGGGGCGGCATCACGCTCGAGGAGGTGGGCGAGATCATGAACCTGACGCGCGAGCGCGTGCGGCAGGTGGAGACGGCCGGGCTCGCGAAGCTCGAGGCGCTCCAGGACATCGAGCGGCTCAAGGACTACATCCTCTGAGCTCGGAGATCGCGGCCACGACGCCGCGATCGATACGAAGGCGCGCAGCCCGGGGCGACGGGCTGCGCGCCTTCGTGCGTCAAACGCCAAGTCGCGGTTTCCATTCAGGAAGTCGGCGTACATCCGCGAGCGCCCCCGACCCTTCGGCATCGCTGCGCGAGGCCTTCCCAGCGCATCGAGGGCGCTTGGAGATCGCCGAGCTCGTGTCGAGATCGTGACGGTCGCCGAAGTCTGGCCCCCGCCCTGCCGCGTGACGAGGGGCGCCGACCACTGCTTTTTTGACACTGAAGATTTGACACGGGACATTCCATCCGTAGTCTCGAATCGCACCTGCACACACCTTCAGACTGAGGTTGTGTTCAGGCGTGATCCTTCCCGTCACGTCGGCGAGCACGCCGCATCGCTCGCCGCCCCGCTCGACGCCAGCAGACCGACCACCGAGAGGCCCCCCGGATGCAGAAGCTCACCGACCGTCAGCGCGCCGTCCTCGAGTACATCTCCGACTCGATCGACTCCCGCGGCTACCCGCCCACGCTCCGCGAGATCGGCAACCACCTCGGCATCAAGAGCACCAACGGGGTCAACGATCACCTGCGGGCGCTCGAGCGGAAGGGCTACCTCACCCGCGAGGACATGAAGTCGCGCACGCTCCGGCTCCTCCGGCACCCGGACGGCCGCCCCATCGACGAGGGCCCGAGCTTCGACGACGCGGACATGATCGAGATCCCCATCGTCGGTCGCGTCGCCGCCGGCGCGCTCACCGAGGCCATCGAGGAGCCGGAGGATCGGGTGCGCATCGACCGCATGCTGGTGGGCAAGGGCGGCGACGTCTTCGGCCTGCGCATCTCCGGCGAGTCGATGATCGAGGCCGGGATCCACGACGGCGACTACGTCTTCGTGCGCAAGCAGCTCACGGCGCGGCGCGGCGACATCGTGATCGCGCTGGTCGGCGACGAGGCCACCTGCAAGCGCTACTTCCCCGAGAAGGACCACATCCGGCTGCAGCCGGAGAACAGCACGATGGCGCCGATCCTCGTGCCGAAGAACGACTGGCGCGAGACGCAGATCCTCGGCGTCGTCGTCGGGGTGTACCGGAAGCTCGCGAGCTGAGCGCGGCGCCGAACCGCGGCAGGGTGTAAGCGCGGGCAGATCCGTCGCGTTCCTCGGACGTCGAACCTCCTCGACGCCCAAGGAGCGCCCCCATGCAACGACTCACCGCCCTCGCCGCCCTCTGCCTCGCCCTCGTCGCGCCGGTCCTCGCCGCGCCTTCCCCGGCCGAAGCGCAGCGCCATCCGGACCGCTACCTCCTCATCGACCCGCCGCCGCCGAGCCGGCGGGTCGTGGTCGTCCAGCAGCCGCCGCCTCCCCGACGGGTCGTCGTTCGCCACGTGCAGCGCCCACCCGACGTGCTGGTGCGGGTGAACCGGACCCCGCCGCCGCCGGTCCAGGTCGACCCGCCGCGCTCCCCGCGCCCCCGCTTCTTCGTCGGCGCCGGCGCTGGCGCGCTCCTCCGCTTCGACGAGGGCCGCGACGCGACGCCCTCCTACCAGCTGCGGGTCGGCCTCGCCGTCGACCAGGCGGAGTTCGCCTTCCGCTTCGACCTGGCCCCCGGCTTCGAGCAGGGCGGCGAGACCGGCGCGGACGCGGCGCTCTATACCGCGGGCGCCGGCTTCCAGTACCGCTTCGTGGAGGACGGGAGCGTGCACCCGGTGCTCGGCCTCGGCCTCGAGAGCGTCTTCTTCAACCCCGAGGGGAGTGAGACGGCCCGCGCCTTCGCCGCCACCGGCCACTTCGGCGTCGAGCTCGACGTGCCGACCCGCTTCGGCGCCGTCTCCCTCGGCCTCGAGGCCCGCGCGCATCAGCCACTCGCTGGCGACGAGCAGGCCATGGCGCGCCTCCTCGGCGTCGACGCCCACCTCGACTTCCGCTTCTGAGCTTCCGCTTCTGAGCTTCTGCTTCTGAGCTGGGCGGCAGCGGGCGGCCCTGCGTCGGCAGTTCGCCCGACCCTCAGCGGTCGGTGGCCTCACGCCCGTAGAGGGCGCGGAGGGCGTCGCTGCGGGTCACGATGCCGGCCAGCGGATCCCCGCTGGCCTCCACCGGGAGGCGCCCGATGTCGTGCCGGGCCATCCGCGCCAGGGCCTCGGCGAGGGGCGCGTCGGCGGCGACGTCGATCACGTGGTGGCTCATCCAGCCGGCCACCGGGAGCCCGAGGCGCCCGCGTCGCTCGGCGCGGAGCACGTCGCGGCGGGAGAGCATCCCGACCACCGCCCCGGCGACGTCGACGACCGGCGCGCCGCTCACCCCCCACCGCTCGAGCGCCTCGCCGGCTTCCTGGACGGTCCACTCCCGCGAGAGCACGTGCACCGGCGCGCTCATCACGTCGCGGACGCGTTGGCGGGGCGGCTGGGCCTCGACCCGCTCGGCGAGGCGCGCCCGCAGCGCGGCGACGTCGAGGTCCCGCACCACGGCCGCGGCGGCCCCGGTGTGGCCTCCTCCGCCGACGGCGGCGAGCACCTCGCCCACGTCGAGGGCGCCGTGGCGCGCGCGGGCGATGACCTGCCGCTTCGTGGGCCCGTCGAAGATGGCGAAGAAGGCGCCGTACTCGGTGAGGGCGAGCGCCTCGGAGCAGACCCGCGCGATGCCTCGAACCTTCTTCGGGAGGGGGAGGGTGACGACCGCCGCCGGTCCCGCGAGCGGGGCCATGCCTTCCAGGAGCGCCCGGAGGAGCTGCCGTTGGCGCTCGTCGAGGGGCGGCGCGAGGTAGCGCTTCACGACGGTGAGCTCGGCTCCCTGCTCCATGAGCCAGGCGAGGGCGCGCGCGTCCCGGGGCGTGCTGGTCGGGAAGCTCAGGCTGCCGGTGTCGTCGTGGATGCCCAGGGCGAAGAGGGTGGCCTCGATCGGGTCGACGGGGAGGCCGCGCTCCCGGAGCGTCTCGACGAGGAGCGTGGTGACGGCGCCGAGCGGGGCGACGTGGATGGCGTCCGCGGGGAGGTCGTCGGTCGAGGCCTCGTGGTGGTCCCAGACCTCGACGCGGAGCGCGGTGGGGTCGGCGTCGCGGCGCGCGAGGAGCGAGGCGACGTGAGGGACGCGGCCGCGGCGGCGGACGTCCGTGAGGATCAGGGCGTCGACGGCGTCGAGGTCGACGTGGTCGCAATGCTCGCTGGGGAAGCGTCCCCGGTGGAGCGCGAGGAAGGCGCGGGTCGAGGGGTTCAGGCGGCGGCCGAAGCCGACGATGGCTTCCGGGTGCAGCTTGCGGACGGCGACCGTGCTCGCGAGGGCGTCGAGGTCGGCGTTCTCGTGGGTGGTGATCAGCGTCGTCACGGCGCTGGCCCAGCATACTCCGGGCGGGGTCCGAGGCGCCCCTGGCCCGAGCCCCTGCAACTCGGGGATGCACCCCGGAGACCTCGCTCGTCGCGCCGGGCATCCGGGGGCCGCCCGATCGTTCTCCGGCCGCCGTCGTCCTGGGCCTCTCTGCGTGCGATGCCGAGCGCAGGACTTGCGCGGGTGCAGCTCCGAGCGCGAGCGCTGCGCCTTCCGAGGGCCCCCCGCCGGCCCCGCCGGCACGCGGGCCCGGCCGGACCGGCGCGACCCCCTTCGCGACAGGGGCCCTGCCGTGGTACGGCGGTTGCTCAGCCCCCTGGGCTCACGACTCAGGACGGTGGCCGGCGCGCTCTCGCCCCGGCCCCACTCGAGGAGCTCCCGTGACCACTCGTATCGTCTGCGCCGTCGACTTCTCCCAGACCTCGTCCCACGCGCTCGAGCATGGAGCGCGCCTCGGCCGCCGGCTCGGCGCCGAGCTCCACCTCGTCCACGCCTACGGCCTGCCGATGGCCGCGCTCCCGGTCGATGGGGGGGTGATGGCGGGCCCGGCGCGCGCCGCAGAGATCGCGGACGAGGCCCAGCAGCAGATGAAGAAGTGGGAGGACCACTACCCCGATCTCGACCTCGTCACGCACGTCGTCGTGGGCGTCGCCTCGGACGAGGTGCTCCGAGTGGCGGACGAGGTGAAGGCCGACTACATCGTCGTCGGCACGCACGGTCGGACCGGGCTCGCCCACCTGCTCATGGGCAGCGTCGCCGAGCAGATCGTCCGCCGCGCGAAGGTCCCCGTGCTCGTCGTTCGCGGCGAGGACGAGTGAACCGACCGCTCCCCTTCAACCCCTTTTCCCGGAGCCCCGGCTCCGCCACCCCGACGGGGCTCGGCCCCCGAGAAGCACAGCGATGAACCTGACCTTCAAGGATTTCCCCGCCACGGACTCCCTGCGCGAAGCCGTCGAGAAGCGCGCCGACAAGGTGAAGACCCGCTACCCGGAGATCTCCACCTTCGAGGTGGTGCTGGCCGCGCCGCATCAGCACAAGCACCAGGGCAACCTCTTCACCTGCCACATCGAGGTGCACCTGCCGCGCGTCGAGCCGATCGTCATCGACCACGATCCGGACGACAACCACGCGCACGAGGACGCCTACGTCGCCATCCGCGACGCCTTCAAGGCCCTCGAGAAGCGCCTCGAGCACGCGACGGCGCACCCGCGCCACCGCTGAGCGACCGCCGAGCGACGAGCGCGGGTGAGCTGCCCGCGACGCGCGAGGACGCCGAGTCGACGACGCCGTCGGCTCGGCGTCGTGCGTCGGACGCGTCGGCGGGGACGTCCCCGGTGGGGCGGGGGCCGGCTACTCGCTCGGCTCGCCTTCGCCGTCTTCGCGGCGAAGCGCCGCGCCGAGCACGGCGAGCGGGTCGAAGCCGAGGATCTCGGTCACGGTCGTCGCCTGCGTGACCCGCGCGCGGAGCGTCTGCGCGAGGGGGAGCAGCGTGCCCGCCAGATCGAGCCCGCCGAGCGCCCGGGCCGAGGCCCGCCCGACGCCGCGCACGGCGTCCGCGCCGAGGGCTGCCATCACCGGCCGCGGCATGGGCTGGAGCACGACGTTCCGCACGGCGACCTCCCGTGCCCAGGCGCCCGGGTCCGCGGCGGCGAGGAGCGAGCGCACGGTGCCCGCCTCTGCGAAGAGCCCGAAATGCACCGGCGCGACGGCCCGCGCCACCGCGTCGACCATCACCCGGTAGTCGCGCCGCCAGTCTCCGCCGAGCGGTCCGGTCCAGCGCGTCACGAGGTCGGGCCCGGCGACGAGATCGATGTCGCCGCCGCGCCGGCGGATGGTCAGCGCCGTCCAGAGCTGCCCCTGGTCCCAGAGCACCATGACCGCCGCCCGGTCGTTCGGCAGGAGCAGGTCGAGCGCCCGGCGCACGGTCGCCGGGGAGGGCACGGGGACGTTCGCGATCGGGTTCGGCCAGAGCTCGACCAGCCCGGCGTCCATCAGCTCGCGCGCCGCTCGCAAGAGCATCAGCACCTGGCCGAGGTAGCCGCTCTCGGGGCTCGAGGCCGCGAAGCGGAGCGCGAGCCGCTCGGCGAGCTCCTCCATCACCCCCTCGCGGATCACCAAGGCGCGGTGGGCGCCGTAGCGGGCGCAGAGCTCGGGCAGGGTGCCGCCCTGGGGCTCGCCGACCAGCTCGGGGATGCGCCCGCGCTGCGTGTGCTGGGCCGCGAGCACGAGCCCCTGGCCGTCGCGCACGAGCAGCAGCGAGCCGGCCTTCGGCTCCCCTTCGCGCGCCGTGGGGGCGTCCGTCGGGTCCGGGTCCCGGGCGAGGCGCGCGGGCAGGCCCGGCATGAAGAGCGAGACGAGGTTCGTCCAGCTCCGCACGTCGAAGCCCTCGAAGCGGATGTCGGCGGCGATCACGACGCGCCTCCCTTCTTCCGCTTCGTCTCGACGTCGGCGCCGTCGCCGGCCTTCTTCGCCGGGCGCCGCCGCGCCTTCGGCCGCGGCCGCTTCACCTCGTCGAGGAGCAGCATGCGCACCGAGCGCGGCGCCATCGGCACGCGCAGCGTGTCCTCGCCCGAGAGGGGCTCCCCGCTGAGCGCGTCCCGCGCGACCGTCGGGCGCGGCAGGCTGATCTCGGCTTCGACGCGCGGCCCCGGGTTGAGCACGAAGAGCACCGCGTCCCGATCGCCGCCGCGGTGCAGGCACGTGTCCACGGGCGGCAGGGCCGGGTAGGGGCGCTCGAGGTCGAAGCGGTCGATCCAGTCGTGCACCAGCGCGTGCGTGGTCGATGGGTCGAGCGGCGTCGGCGCGCGCCCGCCCGGCCGCGGGAAGGCGCGCTCGCGGAGCGTGTCGTCGAGCGTCGGCAGGCGCGGACCGTAGACCACGTGCACGCCCCGCTCGGCGAGCTCCTCGAGCTTCCCCCAGCGCGCCGGGTCGGCGAAGGCGAAGCTCGGCGCGAAGACCACCGCGTGCTCCGCGAAGCGCTCGATGGGCGCGTCGCCGTCCACGTAGACGTAGGGCACGTTCGCGGCCGTCAGCGCGTTGGCGACCTGCGCCAGCGCGTCCCACCAGGCCAGCTGGATCGGCTCCTCGAAGCCGAGCGCGTCGCCCCGGCAGCCGCTCACGGGCGAAGCCCCGAGCGCCTCCAGCGTCGAAGGGCTGAGCGCGCCGAGGAGGTGCGTGGCCCGGGCCAGGCGCGCGTACTCCCGCGGCCAGAGGAGCGCGACCTTCGCCTGCCGCTCGAGCGCGTGGAACTCGCTCTCCTCGAGCGCGGCGAGGAGCCGCCTCCAGTCGGCCGCCTCCGGCCGGGGGTGCCCGAAGACGTCGATGGCGCCGCCGTACCAGCGATCGCGGTCGACGGCCATGTAGAGGTTGAAGCCGCGGAGCCCGTAGGCGAGGGCGGTCAGCGCCGTCGTCAGGCTGTCCTCGTGCGAGAGGGGCGTGAACCAGGGCGGGGCGCCGACGCCGAGCTCGGGCGCGAAGGGCACCTCCTGCGTGCCGGCGAGGTAGAGCGTGCGCCGCTTCACCATCCGATGCTCGCGGGCGCCGTGGTAGTAGTCGAGGCCGACGAGGTCGACCTCCTCGCCGAGCGCCGGGATGCTCACGGGCAGCCCGCCGTCCCCGAGCGAGACGTTGTGCACGGTCGCCGGCCCGTCGAGCCCCGCCCGCCGCGCGGACGCGGCCATCTTCCCGATGGCGCGCGTGAGCAGGTGCTCCTGGAAGCCGGCCCAGTCGAGCTGGCGGGCCAGCGCGCCCGGCCGCAGTTGGCCGCCCTCCATCGCGTCGAAGGCGACGGGCGGGCGCACCTCGGCCCAGCTCGCGTAGCTCTCCCGATGGGCCTCACCGGTGCCCGCCAGATCCCCGTGCCTCTCCGCGAGGTAGCCGTGCCAGAGGCCCACGGCGTCGTCGTGGTAGTCCTGGCAGTAAGGCCCGTTGCGGAAGAAGTAGCCCGCCTCGTTGTCGATCTGCAGCAGCACGACCGGCCCGTCGGGCCAGAGCCGCGGCGCGAGCACCTCGCCGACCGCCTCGTACCAGCCCGCGAGCGCCTCGAAGTAGGCCTCGCTCGCGTGGGAGGGGATGGGGAACATCTTCGGCGGGAAGTAGAGCACCACCGGGTTGCCCCGCGGGGAGCGTGCCTGGACGTCCGGGTCGTTCACGACGCGCTCGGGCAGGCCGAAGAGCGTCATCTCGGCGTTGATGTGCGGCCCCGGGCGCACGAAGGCGAGCAGCTCCTGCTCGTGCGCGAGGTCGAGGAAGGCGCCGAGGTCCTTGCGCGGGTCCTTCTCGCCGAAATCGAAGCGCGGGCCCTCGCCCTCCGGGCCGGCGATCTCGTGGACGCTCCAGGGCGCGTAGGTCTCGACCATGGGTAGGCCGAGCGCCTTCAGCTCCCCGAGCGCGTCGCGCCAGTGCTCGCGGGGCAGGCGCCAGTAGTGCATGGCGCCCGAGCGGAGCGGCACGAGCTGGTCCCCGAGGCGGAGCGCGCCGCCTTCGAGCACGGGGCGCGGCCGGTGCCGCGCGGAGGGTCGGGAGCTCCCCATGGCGCTCAGCGCCCCTCGGGGGAACGACGCGGGTCGATCCGGGGTCGGGCGGCTTCAGTCATCGCATGCGCATGGGATGGAGTGGGGCAGCACGGAGTGCGGCAGGGCAGTGAGGGCAGAGGAGGGCATCGTCGTCCTGCGCAGGGCGCGGGCCGCGCCGGGGGGCGGCTCCGGGCGGCGGCTCAGCTCGAGGCGGCCTTCAGCGCCTTCTGCACCGCGGCCATGGCGTTGGCGAAGGGCTCGGCCGTGGAGAGGTCGGAGAGCGCGTCGAGCTTCGCGGCGACGTCCTCCGGTCCGAACTCGTCCCCGAGCACGGCGCCCGCGGCCTCCACGATCTCGACGCGCGAGACGTAGCCCCCGCCGACGGCGAAGACCTGCCCGCTCACTTCGCAGGCCTCGCTCGCGAGGAAGGCCGCGACCGGCGCCACGCGCTCCGGCTCGAGCTTGTTCAGGACCTCCTCGGGGAGGCCGATGGTCTCGGTCATGCGCGACTTCGCGACCGGGGCGATGCAGTTGCAGAAGATGCCCTTCTTGAAACCCTCCTGCGCGAGCGACTTCGTCAGGCCGACGATGCCGAGCTTGGCGGCGCCGTAGTTCACCTGGCCGAAGTTGCCGTAGAGGCCGGCGGCGCTCGTCGTGTTCACCACGCGGCCGTAGCCCTGCTCGCGGAGGAGCGGCCAGGCGGCCTTGGTGACGTTCATGGTGCCCGTGAGGTGCACGGCGAGGACCGCGTCCCACTGGTCGAGGGTCATCTTGTGGAAGCTGACGTCGCGCAGGATGCCGGCGTTGTTGATGAGCACGTCGACGCGCCCGAAGGCCTTCGTCGCCGCCTCGACGATCTTCGTCGCGCCCTCGAAGTCGGCGACGCTGTCGTAGCTCGCCACGGCCTCGCCGCCGGCGTCGGTGATCTCCTTCACCACGGCGTCGGCGGCCTTCTGCGAGGCGCCCTCGCCATCGACGGTGCCGCCGAGGTCGTTCACGACGACCTTCGCGCCGCGGGACGCGAGCAGGAGGGCGTGGGCGCGGCCGAGGCCACCCCCGGCGCCGGTGACGATGGCGACGCGGTCGTCGAAGCGGATCTCGCTCATGGGGCCGTCCTTTCCCGGAAGGGAGGCGCGAGCGTAGGCGGCGCCGCGGGCGCGTTCAAGCATGCGCTCCGCCGCGGGCCCCGTGGTAGACAGGGCGGGTGAACTGGCTCCTCGTCGCGGCCGGCGGCGCCGTCGGCACGCTCTGTCGCTACGGGCTCGCGCGGCTCGGCATGCGCCTGGCGGGCGAGTCCTGGTTCCCCTGGGGCACCTTCGCGGCGAACGTGCTCGGCTCGTTCCTGCTCGGCGTGGTCTTCGTGGCGGCGGAGGGGCGGAGCGTGCTGGGGGTGGACGCGCGGCTCGTGCTGGGGACGGGCGTGATGGGCGGCTTCACGACCTACTCGAGCTTCAACCTCGAGGCGCTGAAGCTGCTGACCGAGAGCGGCCTGGGGAAGGGCGGGGCCTACCTCGCGGGGACCCTCGTCTGCTGCCTCGGCGCGGGGGCCGTGGGGCTCGCGGCCGGGCGCGCGATGAGCTGAGGCCGGCGGCTGGGTGCGAGCGCGCGGCTGGGTGCGACGCGCGGTGAAGGCGGGCGAGGTCTCGCGCGGGCTCGGTGGGCGCTGCACGGCTCAGCCGTCGAAGCTCGGCCCCCGCAGCTCGGCCCCCGCAGCTCAGCCTCCGCAGCACCCGCCGCCCATGCCGTGGCCGCGGCCCATGCCCTGACCGCGGCCGCGACCGTGGCGCCCGCGGCCGCGCCCGCCGCCGGGGCCCGGCTCGTGGGCGGAGGCGGCGATGCGCTCGAGCTCGGCTTGCGAGAGGTGCTGCGCCGTGTACGTCCCGCCGCGGCGAGCGAGCTGGCGGTGGAAGGCCCGCAGGTGGTTCCGCGAGCCGCGCAGGAGGTTCGAGAAGACGAACTGCACGTCGGGCTCGACGGTGCCGTCGAGGGCCTCGCGGAGGTCGTCGATGTCCATCTCCTCGATGCGCAGGCCCACGCGGAGCGCGCCCTCGAGCGTGGCGCCCGCGGCGAGGAGCTCGGCGTAGAGCCGATCGAAGCGTGGGTCGCCGAACTGGCCCCGCTCGAGCCCTTCGATCGGGTCGGCGAGATCACGGCGGGCGAGGAGGCGCCCCACCGCGTCCATGTGGCGCTGCTCGGCGCCGGCGATGTGCTCGAAGATGGGGAGGTCGTGGCGCTCGGCGAGCGCGAGGTACACGTCGCGCGCGAGCTTCTCTTCGCGGCGCATGGTGACGAGGTCGGTCATGGAGGCCTCCGGGGCCTGGGGAGCTTGGGCCTCGGCGGGGGCGCTGGTCGCGGCGAGGAGCGCGCCGACGACGAGCGAGAGGGCGCCGAGGGGAGTGGAGTGGGGGGCGTGCGTCATGGTGGGCTCGACGGGTTCGAGGTCATCCGGACGGCGTCGCCCGGCGCGCGGCCGGCGCGGGCCGACCTGCGACGGAGCCAACATGGGCCCGCGCTCGGAGCGATCACCGCGGCCGATTGTCGCGCCTTCGGGAGCCCGCCCGATGGGCTCGAGCATCGCGACGGGGTCGTCTCCGGAGCCGGCCTCATGAAGACGCCGCGCCATCGCTCCGCGGTGGCTTCACGACGCAGCGTCAGCGCGAAGCCGCGCCAGCACGAAGCCGCGCCAGCACGAAGCCGCGCCAGCACGAAGCCGCGCCATCACGAAGCCGCGCCATCACGAAGCCGCGAAAGCTCGAAGCCGTGGCACCGCTCCCAGCTCGGGCTCCCCACCCGGTCGCGCGTCACTCGTCGCGGCGGCGCTGGTTCAGCAGGAACACCACCGTCGAGTGGAAGAGCCCGTAGGCCACTCCGAGCCCGATCAGCGTCCCGCCGAACCACTTCTGGTGCGAGGCCATCAGGATCGACCCGCCGAGGATCGCCGCCGCCACCACCAGCCCGCTGAAGAAGCGCCGCCCCAGCCGGTCCAGCGCGTCCCGCGTGTTCATCTCCCGCACCTGCACGCGGAAGGCCCCCTTGCGCAGGTCCTCGAGGATCTCCTGCAGCTGCAGCGGCGCCTCGCTCGCCGCGTGGCTCAGCCGCGTGATGCCCCGGATGACGTCCGCCGTGATCCGCTCCGGCGAGTAGCGCGCCTGGATGAGCCGCAGGAAGTACGGCTTCACCTCCTGGAAGACGTCGAGCTCGGGGTAGATCTCCTTGCCGATCCCCTCGACCGTCATGAGCGCCTTGCCCATCATCAGAAAGCCCGCCGGGATCTCGATCGAGTAGCGCCGCGAGCCGTCCACCAGGTCGCGGAGCAGCCCGCTGAACTCGATCTCGCCGAGCTTCTTGCCGAGGTACTTCTGCGCGAGCATCGCCACCTCGGCCTCGAAGGCCTGCCGGTCGACCTTCTTCGTCGGTCGCCCGATGGCCCAGAGCGCGTCGGCGATGCCGCGGTAGTCCTCGCGCACGGCGGCCACCATCAGGTCGATGGTCCGGTCGCGGAGCTGCGGCGTGAGGTGCCCGACCAGGCCGAGGTCGATCATCCCGATGACCGGCCGGTCCTTCTCGCCGAGGATGAAGACGTTCCCCGGGTGCGGGTCCGCGTGGAAGAAGCCGTCCTCGAAGATCTGCTGGATCATCACGTCGACGGCGGTCTTCGCGATCTGCTCCCCGCTGAAGCCGGACTCGGGTGCCCGGTCGATCTTCGGACCGTCGAGGAGCTCGAGCGTGAGCACGCGGCGCGAGCTCGCCGAGCGGTAGACGGCCGGGAACTTCACGTAGCGCTTGCCCTCGAAGTTCCGCGCGAAGCGCTCGGCGTTGTCGGCCTCGAGCACGAAGTCGAGCTCGGCGGTCACGGCCCGGTCGAACTCGGCGACCATCTTCACCGGGTTGTAGAGGCGCGCCTCGGGGATGGAGCGCTCGACGGCGTGGGCGAGCCAGTAGAGGAGGTCGAGGTCGGCCTCCATCATCTTCTTCACGTGCGGGCGCTGCACCTTCACGACCACGTCGATGACGCCCTCGTCGCGCTTGAGGCGCGCCCGGTGCACCTGGCCGACGGACGCGCTCGCGAGCGGCTCCTCCTCGAAGGCCTCGAAGATCGCCTCGAGGGGCGCGCCGAGCTCCCCCTCGATCATCGGTTGGATCGCCTCGAAGGGCTCGGGGGGCACCTCGTCCTGGAGCTTCTTGAGCTCCTCCACGATGTCCGCCGGGATGATGTCCGGGCGCGTGGAGACGATCTGACCGAGCTTCACGAAGCTCGGCCCGAGATCCTGGAGCACGAGGCGGATGCGCTCGCCGAGGCGGATCTTCGGCTTCTCCGCGCGCTTCTTCGCGCCGGGCAGCAGCGAGCCGAGGCCCGTGCGCGTGACCACCTCGCCGAAGCCGTGCTTCGTCAGGACCGCCACGATCTGTCGGAGCCGGTCGAGGTCCTTGACCGTGTTGAGGATGGAGGGGGCAGCCATGGGGGTCGCGCCGGGCGAACGCGGAGCATAGCGCGGGCCCCGGCGTCCCTTCAGGTTTTCCGAAGCGCAGCTTTTGCGAAGCGCGTGCGCCCCTCGACGGGCGTGGCCCGGTCGGGGTAGCGTCCCGCGCCATGGCGCTCGGTTTCGCCTTCCGCCAACGGCTCCGCGGCACCTACCACCGCCTCTCGGACCCCGGCGTCGAGCTCCCCGTGAGCCTCGACGTCGCCATCGAGCTGCCCCTCGGCCAGCTCCTGCGCGACGGTCGGGGGCGCCTCGGGGGTCACTTCGACGCGGAGGGTTACGCGACCCGCGCGCGCCTCGAGGGCACCTTCGGCCTGGACCTCGGCAAGCGGAAGCTCGTGTACGACTTCCACTTCCCGGCGGACGACGGACGGGAGCGGCGCTTCCACGGCGAGACGGCCTTCGAGCTCCGCCAGCCGGTGCGCACGATGGAGGACCTCGTCGGCCGCCTCTACGACGAGGATCGGGAGGACGCGCGCGTCTTGCTGCGCGTCCCCATGACGACGGGGATCCGCACCCTCCTGCGCACGGCGCGGGCCGGCTTCACGACGAGGATGGGGTGAGCGGCCCGGTCGTCGTCGTGCACGGCGGCGCCGGTCGCGTCGATCCGGCCCGGCTCCCGGCGCACGTGGCCGGCTGTGGGGAGGCGGCGGAGGCGGGGGCGGCCGTGCTCGCGGGCGGCGGCTCCGCGCTGGACGCCGCGCAGCGCGCCGTGGAAGTGCTCGAGGCGAACCCGCTCTACAACGCCGGGGTGGGGGGCTCGCTCACGGCCGCGGGCACGCTCGAGCTCGACGCGCTCGTGATGGACGGCCGCGACCTGCGCGCCGGGGGCGTCTGCGCGCTGCCGCCGTTCGCGTTCCCGATCCGGGTCGCGCGGGCCGTGCTCGAGGACGGGCGCCACGTGCTCCTCGCGGCGGAGGGGGCGGCGGCCTTCGCGCGCGAGGCGGGCTTCGCCCCCGGCGGCGAGGAGATGATCACGGCGCGGGCCCGGGAGCGCCTCGCGCGCTGGGAGGCCGGGCGCGTCGGCGAGGGATGGGCCGGCGGGACGGTCGGCGCCGTGGCGGTCGATGGGGCGGGTCACGTGGCCGCGGCGACCAGCACCGGGGGCACCGTGGGCAAGCGGCCGGGGCGCGTCGGCGACTCTCCGATCCCGGGCGCCGGCACCTGGGCCGACGATGGGAGCGCCGCGTGCTCGGCGACGGGGATCGGCGAGGCCATCCTGCGCGTCGGGCTGGCGCGCGGGGTCTGCGACGCGGTCGCGGGCGGCGCGGCGCCCCAGGAAGCGGCGGAGGCGGCGGTCGCGATGCTCCAGGAGCGCGTGGGCGGAGACGGCGGGCTGATCCTGGTCGCGCCGGACGGTCGCGTCGGCGTGGCGCGGAACACGGCGACCATGAGCCACGCGGTGGCCCGACCGGGAGAGCCCGCGTGGACCGGCTCCTGAGGGCCGGCCCGAACCCGAGAGCTCGCGTGTCCATCACGCCGTCTGGTGACCCGCCCGGACTGGAGCTTTCTCGCCTCATGGCGCGGTGCGTCATTTTTTCGCGGCCGGGGCATGCCAATTAACGGGTCGGAAACCGACCGGAAACATTCGGCCGCTACACCCCCCACACCGCCGCACGAGCGGTCCCCTCGCTCGCGGCACGACTCGGTTGGAGGCCCCCCCATGAAGAAGGTCGAAGCGATCATCAAGCCGTTCAAGCTCGATGAGGTGAAGGACGCCCTCGGCGAGGTGGGCGTCAAGGGCATGACCGTCACCGAGGTGAAGGGCTTCGGCCGCACCGGCGGCAAGCGCGAGGTCTACCGGGGCTCGGCCTACGTCGTGGACTTCGTGCCGAAGGTGAAGGTCGAGGTCGTGGTGGCCGATTCGCTCGTCGTGGGCGTGATCGAGGCCATCGAGAAGGCCGCCAAGACGGGCCGCATCGGCGACGGCAAGATCTTCGTCTCGCCGATCGAAGAGGCGGTGCGCATCCGGACCGGCGAGCGCGGCGAAGAGGCCGTCTGAGCGGCGCTCGAGCGGTCGCCGAGCGAGACCCGTCCGAGAGGCGGTCCGAGATTGCGGGGCGCTCCGGTCGCGCCTCCCGAAGCACCCGACGGGAGTCGGGCGAGCCAGACCGAGGCCCGAGCCCGGGCATCCGCACCGGGTCTTCGAGCCAGACGAACCACCACCCAGAACTACGGCTCCGGTCGACCCGCGCGCGTGCGTGGCGCGCCGGCGCCCTCACGAACTAGCGAAAGCGAGGAAGGATGAGCGACATCAATACGCCGAAGGATGTGCTCGAGCTGGCCAAGGCGAAGGGCGCGGTCATGGCAGACCTGCGCTTCATCGATCTCCCGGGCGTGTGGCAGCACACGAGCGTGCCCATCCATCGCCTGGAGGAGTCGTCTTTCGAGGACGGCTTCGGCTTCGATGGCTCGTCGATTCGCGGCTACCAGCCGATCAACGCCAGCGACATGCTGATCATCCCGGACGCGTCCACCGCCAAGATGGACCCGTTCACGCAGCACCCGACGCTGGTGCTCACCTGCGACATCGTCGACCCGATCACGCGCGAGCCCTACGCCCGCGACCCGCGCTACGTCGCCCGGAAGGCCGCCGCCTACCTCAAGCAGACGGGCATCGCGGACACCGCCTACTTCGGCCCCGAGGCCGAGTTCTTCGTCTTCGACGACGTGCAGTACGGCTCGCAGCCGAACGCGCAGGTCTATCAGGTCGACTCGATCGAGGCGATCTGGAACACGTCCACGGACGAGGGCCCGAACCTCGGCTACAAGATCCCGCACAAGGGCGGCTACTTCCCGGTCATGCCGACCGACACGCTGATGGATCTCCGCACCGAGATGTGCCTGATCCTCCAGCAGCTCGGCTACGAGGTCGAGGTCAGCCACCACGAGGTGGCCACGGCCGGTCAGTGCGAGATCGACGTGAAGTTCGAGGACCTGCTCTCGATGGGCGACCACGTGATGTGGTTCAAGTACGTCGTGAAGAACGCGGCGCGCCGGGCCGGCAAGGTCGCGACCTTCATGCCCAAGCCCATGCACGGGGACAACGGCAGCGGCATGCACTGCCACCAGTCTCTCTGGAAGGACGGCAAGCCGCTCTTCGCTGGCGACGGCTACGCGGGCATGAGCGAGATGGCGCTCCACTACATCGGCGGCATCCTCAAGCACGCGCGGGCCATCTGCGCGCTCTCCAACCCGACGATCAACAGCTACCGGCGGCTGGTCCCGGGCTTCGAGGCGCCCGTGAACCTCGCCTACAGCTCGCGGAACCGCTCGGCGTCCATCCGCATCCCGACCTACTCGCAGTCGCCGAAGGCCAAGCGCCTCGAGGCGCGCTTCCCGGACTCGTCGGGCAACCCGTACCTGGCCTTCAGCGCCATGCTCATGGCCGGCCTCGACGGCATCCAGAACAAGATCGACCCGGGCGACCCCTTCGACAAGGACCTCTACTCCCTGTCGCCGGAGGAGCTCGCGCACGTGCCGACCGTGCCCGGGAGCCTCGAGGAGGCGCTCGACTGCCTCGAGGAGGACCACGAGTTCCTCCTCAAGGGCGACGTCTTCACGAAGGACATCATCGACGAGTGGATCTCCTTCAAGCGCGAGAACGAGATCGCGCCCTTCAAGCTGCGTCCGACGCCGCTGGAGTACGAGCTCTACTTCGCGACCTGATCGCGCGCGTTCTCGTCGAAGAGCCCGCCTGCGCTCCCCGCGCGGCGGGCTCTTCGCGTTCCGTCCTCTTCGCGATCGATGGGGCGATGCGCATCTCGTTGACGCGCTTCGATGGGCTCGGATAGCATCCGAGGACCCGGTTTTCCTTCGTTGTTCCCAATGGTTCGGGCCGAACCCGCCGGAGGTCGGTCCGTCCCCTGCCCGCGACTCCCCTGCCCGCGACGCGGGCCCGCCCCTTGCCGAGAGCCCCCCGCCCGATGATCGACGCCGCTCGTTTGACCGCGGACGCCCTGCGTTACCTGCCTCGCAAACGCATCAGCCGCGCCATGGGCCGCCTGGCGGACCTGCGCGCCCCCTCGCCGCTGCTCGAGCAGGCCGTGGACGCCTTCGCGCGCTCCTACGACATCGACCTGGGCGAGGCCGTGGTGCCGCCGGGGGGCTTCAAGACCTTCGACGAGTTCTTCACGCGCAAGCTGCGCGAAGGGGCGCGTCCGGCGGATCCCGATCCGGGCGCCGTGCTCTCGCCGGCGGACGGTCGGGTGGAGGACCTCGGGCCCATCGACCCGGAGGGCAGCCTGCTGGTCAAGGGCCGGCGCTACGAGGTCGCCGAGCTCCTGGGCGACGCGGCCTCCGCCGAGCGCTACCGCGGCGGCTCCTACTTCATCGTCTACCTCTCGCCGCGCGACTACCATCGCGTGCATGCGCCCGTGAGCGGCGCCGTCGTCGAGCTCCGGCACGTGCCGGGCACGCTCTACCCGGTGAACGCGATCGGGGTGACGCACGTGCCGCAGCTCTTCGCGAAGAACGAGCGCGTGGCGGTGGTGCAGCGGACCGAGCGGCGCGGTGAGGTCGCGACGATCATGGTCGGCGCCATCGGCGTCGGGCGGATCAGCGTCTGCTTCGACGACCTCGTGACGAACGTCGGGCGCGCGCCCGGGGTCCGGCGCTACGGGGAGGACGGCCCGCCCATCGAGCGGGCGGAGGAGCTCGGCGTCTTCCACATCGGGTCGACGGCGATCGTGTTCGTGCCTCCCGAGGCCGGGGCGTCGCGCTTCGTCGTGACCGCGGGGGCGCAGGTGCGCGTGGGGCAGGCGATCCTGCGCGGTGAGGGGGCGGAAGGGTCCGCGCCGTGAGCGCCGGGGACGAGGAGGTGGCCGCGCGGCCGGCGCGTCGCAAGCGGCGGGCCCTGCGGGTGCCGGTCGACGAGGTCCCGCGTCGGAGCGCGATCTCGGGGTTCCCCGCGGCCGAGGAGGCCGACTCGGGGAGCGATGGAGAGGCCGAGGCGAGCGCCGCATCGACGCCGCCAGCCTCCGCAGCCCCTGCATCGGTACCGCCCGCATCCGCAGCGCCCGCATCCGCAGCGCCTGCATCCGCAGCGCCTGCATCGGTACCGCCCGCATCCGATGCACCGGCGTCCCAGCCGCCGTCGTCTCCACCGTCGTCGCCCCCGCCTTCGTCGCCCCCGCCTGCTGTCGAGGCGGGCGCGGAAGAGGTCGCGGAGGGCGACGACGAGGACGAGTGGGCCCCCCTCGAGGGCGAGGCCACGATGGTGGACGCGCCCATGGCCGAGCCCGAGGAGGCGCCGCCCGCGCAGCCGGTCGAGCCGTCGTCCGAGCCGTCCGTGGTGGTCCGCGGGACCGTGCGCATCAGCTCCATGCCACCCCCCATGGCCGTCGACCACGGCGATGACGAGGACGAGCTCGAGCCCGACGAGACCGCGCCCGTCGACGTGGGGAGCGAGCCGCCGGAGGCCGAGGTGACGCCCCTCGCCGAGGCCGAGGCGGAGGTCGTCCTCTCGGCGGCGGGCGAGGAGGAGGGGCGCGTCACGGAGGAGGAGCTCGACGCCGCTCCCGAGGAGGCGCAGGGCGCTTCGGCGGAGGACGACGACGCGCCGGAGCTGGAGGTCGAGGAAGAGGACGACGACGCGCCGGAGCTGGAGGTCGAGGAAGAGGAAGACGACGCGCCGGAGCTGGAGGTCGAGGAAGAGGACGACGACGCGCCGGAGCTGGAGGTCGAGGCGGCCGACCTGGACGAGGAGGACCTCACGGAGGACCTGGTCGAGGAGGATCTCGATCTCGAGGAGGCCGAGGAGCTGGAGCTCGACGAGGTCGAGGCCTCTCCGGCCGCCCCCGCCGTGCCGTCCAAGCCGCCGCCCCCGCCGGAGGGAGGGGAGGCCGCCGCGCCTCCGGCCCCGCCTGCTGCGCCGCCGGCCGCGCCGCGCAAGCCCAAGCAGGAGAAGGCGCCGGCCGCGCCCCCGGCGGCGAAGCCGAAGAAGCGCCGCCGCCCCTGGTTCGAGACCTTCTTCAGCGACGACTATTTGCGCACGGTGCGGCCGCCGACCCCGAAGGAGGTCGCCCGGGAGTGTGACGCCATCGAGCGCGCCCTCGGCCTCGCCAAGGGGGCCACGATCCTCGACGTCGGCTGCGGGCTCGGCGTGCACGCGATCGAGCTGACGCGCCGGGGCTACCTGGTCGTCGGGCTGGACCTCTCCCTGCCGATGCTCAGCCGCGCTTCCGACGAGGCGCAGGCGGAGGGCTTGAAGATCAACTTCCTCCACGGCGACATGCGCGAGATGACCTTCGACGGGTCCTTCGACGCCGTGCTCTGCTGGGGGACCACCTTCGGGTACTTCGACGACGAGACCAACAAGCGGGTCCTCGAGCAGCTCTACCGGGCCCTGAAGCCCAAGGGCGTGCTGCTCCTCGACGTCGTGAACCGGGACTTCGTCATCCAGCAGCAGCCGAACCTGGTCTGGTTCGAGGGGGACGGCTGCGTCTGCATGGAGGAGTCGAAGTTCAACTACTTCACGTCCCGGCTCGAGGTGAAGCGCACGGTCATCCTCGACGACGGGCGACAGCGCGAGAGCGTCTACACGTTGCGCCTCTACCCGCTCCACGAGCTGGGCAAGATGATGCACACGCTGCGTTTCCGCGTCGCCGAGGTGAGCGGCATGATGGCGACGCCGGGGGTCTTCTTCGGGGCCGACTCGCCGCGCCTGATCATCGTCGCCGAGCGGCGGCAGCTGCCCGGCGACGCGCCCTCCGAGCCGCCGCCCCAGCCGCCGCCGAGCGGCGCGAAGGGCGAGGGGCCGCCGCCGGCGCCGGAGGGCACCGAGACGAAGGGCACCGCAGCGAAGGGCGCCGCAGCAAAGGGCACAGGGGCGAAGGGCGAAGCGCCGCCGCCGGCGCCCGAGGGAGCCGAGGCGAAGGGCGAGGGCCCCCCGCCGACGCCGGACGCCGAGACCGCTCCCGAGGACGACGCCGAAGAGCCCGAAGAGGGCTGAGAAGAGCGCGTCCCCGGGTCAGTCGAAGAGGGGCGCGGTGGGCTCGGCGTCGAAGGTGTAGCGGACGCTGCACGGGAGGGTGTCGAAGGGTCCGCCGGTCACGCGCAGCGCGGCGCTGCAGTTGGTCCCGATGGAGGGGATGAAGCGGATCTCCTGCGTGCCGCCCTCGACGCGCGTCGCCTGGGTCGTGGCCGCGTCCGGCGAGCCCTCGCCTTCGACGACGCGGAAGCTGAGCGTCTCCGTCTGGTCGAGGGCGCAGCCCGGATCTCCGGTGGTCGGGTCGGGCTCCCACACCGGGATGGTCGTCGTCGTGCTGAGCGTCCAGGTGTCCTCGGTGTCGATCGTGCCGTACACGACGGGGGCGTCCGGTCGCCGCCAGATGGCCATCCCCTCGTCCCGGCGGAGCTCCGCGCGGTAGGTGAAGGGGTCCATGGCGGGGACGGCCGCGGCGCCACACTCGTTCGCCTCGAGCTGCGCCTCGAAGACGAAGGACCCGACCGGCTCGCCTGCGGGGCCGTCGGCGCCCGGCGTCAGACAGGCCAGGCCGGGGAGGGCGAGGGCGAGCAGCGCGAAGGCGCGGACGAGGGGGCGCATACCTCGACGTAGGGGGAGCGGGGCGGCGCGGTCAAAGAAACGGCCGACGCGGGGCCGCGGCTCGTGGCGCCGACGAGGCCGGGAAACGGCCTGCGGCCGGCGGGTCGTCGCTCTCGGTCACGAGCCCACCCGCGGTCGCCTCGCCTCGAGGGGCGCCGCCCGATCGGTGCTCGCGTCCGCGGGGGCGGGCCCTACTCTTCGGCGGCCTCGCCCTCGGCCTCGCCCTCGGCGGCCTCCGCGGTCACGTCGGGGTTCGAGCGCATCGGGTCGCGGCCCAGCGTGTTCGGCTGGATGACGATGTCGATGCGGTCGTGCGCGTCGCCCTCGCCGGAGGGCGGGCGCTCGCTGCCGAAGCCCTGCGCCGTCAGGCGCCCGGCGTCGATGCCGCGCTCCACCAGCGCCTCCTTCACGGCGTCCGCCCGCGCCTGCGAGAGGCGCCGGTTGCGCTCGTCGTCGTCCTGGTCCGTGACGTGGCCCTCGATGAGCACCCGCTGGAACTGTGGGTTGCGCCCGAGCAGTGTCGCCACGGCGTCGAGGACGGGCCGCGACCGGCTCATCCGGATGCGCGGCCGGTTCGGGCGGAAGTGCACTTCGCGGATGAGCACGATCCGGTCGTCGCGGAGCTCGACCAGCGCCGCGCCGTCCGGGCAGCCATCGTCGTCGTCGGTACCGTTGAGCGTCTCCGCCTCGCCGGGGCAGCGATCGACCTCGTCCGGGATGCCGTCGCCGTCGCCGTCCGGCTCGGGGCAGCCGTCCTCGTCGGCGATCCCGTTCATGATCTCCGGCTCGTCCGGACACTCGTCCATCTCGTCGGAGATCGTGTCGCCGTCGAAGTCGTCCTCGGGGCAGCCGTCCTCGTCGCCGAAGCCGTCCGCGTCCTCGGGCTCGTTCGGGCAGCGGTCGTCGGCGTCCTCGATGCCGTCCCGGTCCGTGTCGTTGTCCGGGCAGCCGTCCTCGTCCCGGTCCCCGTCCATGTCCTCCGGGTCGCTCGGGCAGGAGTCGAAGCCGTCGCGGATTCCGTCGCCGTCGTTGTCCTCGTCGGGGCAGCCGTCCTCGTCCTCGAAGCCGTCCATGTCCTCGGCGCGGTTCGGGCAGGGGTCGTCCCCGTCGAGCATGCCGTCGCCGTCGTTGTCCGCCTCCGGGCAGCCGTCCTCGTCCTCCCACTCGTCGAGGTCCTCCTCCTCCGTCGGGCAGGCGTCGACCGCGTCCTCGATGCCGTCGCCGTCGCGATCGCCGCGCTGCGGCGCGTAGGCCATGCCGCCGATCACGCGGAAGACGGGCACGCCCACGCCGGAGACGATGCCCGCGCCGCCGGCGAGCGTGAAGGTCAGGTCCCCCTGGCGGAGCCGCGCGCCGAGCCGTCCCTCGAGGGGGTGCTCGTCGACCTCCGAGGTGAGGCCGGCCGCGCCGTCCACCTCGCCGAAGACCATCACCAGCGGGGTGACCTCGTAGCCGAGGGCGAGCCGATAGGTGATCTGGCTGCCCGCGCGCGTCGAGAAGAGCTGGCGCTCCGGGCGGTAGTAGCCGCCGACGTTCGCGCTGACGTGGAAGCCGCTGTGGATGAACTCGCCGATGAGGTGGCCGCCGACGCGGAGGCTCTCGTCGCCGCCGAAGCCCTCGTCGTCCATCTGGTTGGCGACCGGGAAGGTGCCGTAGACCGCCGCGGCCAGGCCGAGCCCCTCACCGCCGCCGTAGAGGCGGGCCTTCACGCTCAGCGTCGGGTCGCCGACCACGAAGGAGGTGCCTCCGGGGATGCTGGTCGGGGTGCCGCGGATGATGTCGTTGAAGCCCTCGCCGCTCGTCAGCAGGAGCGGGAGGTTGAGCCCGATCTGAACACGCTCCCAGAGCGCGATCGAACCGAAGAGGTTGAACTGGAGCATGTACGAGACGAGCTCCGTGTTCTTGCCGTCGACGTCGCAGTTCGTCTCGGTCTCATCCGTGCAGCTCGCGTCGAAGAGCACGAAGGGCTCGTGGGCGTAGTCGATGGTCAGGCCGGCGCCCGGCACCAGGTGGCCGCGCACGTTGGCGCCATCGACCTGCAGGTAGTTGCCGCTCCCCGGCGCGGGGCCGAAGCGGTTCACCGAGAAGCGCTCGAGCGAGGTCTCCTGCGCCGAGGCGGGCGCGCTCAGCACGCTCGCGGTCGCGACGACCACCGTCCAGAGGGCCACTCGGCCCATCCGCATCCTCCCACCGAGCGTCATCCGGTCCCTCCCGAGCTCTCGAAAAAGCAGGGGAAGTATCGCCCGAAGGGGGGCCGGAGTTCAACGACGAAAAGCCGTCAAGGGCGTGAAAATTCACGCTGACCGCATTGCGGGAGGCCGTGCGGTGCGGCGGCGGTCGTCCATGAACGGGGACGCGCTGTGCCGCTCATTGGCGTACGGTGAACGTGCAAGAATAGGTCACTCGCGTGGCGACCGGGTTCCCGTTCCGGTCGAGCGGCGGGGACCAGCGCCGACCCCGGAGGCACTGGATGCAGGCGCGGCCGAAGCCCTGGTCGCTGACCGACTCGGAGCGCACCCGCAGGTTGGACACGGCGCCGTTCGGGTTGATCTGGATGCGCACGCGGGCGACGCCCTCGACGCCCTGGTTGCGGGCTTGCCGGGGGTAGTTGTCCTGCATGCACTGGGCGATGGCGCTGGTGCTCGGCGGGCGAGGCTGCCGGGAGAGGTCGCTCGAGGGGACGATCCGGGGGCCGCTGCCCTCGCCGGTGCCGCCGCCGCCCGTGCCGCCCTCCTCGCCGCCGGGGGCGCCGCGGCGCGCCCGGGTCGGAGGCGGCCCGAGGGGACCCCGTCGGTCGGTGCCGTCCGAGGCCTGGACGGTGAAGCCGCCGCCGCTGCCCTCGCTGGTGAGCGTGAGGCCCGTGAAGTCGACGGGCTCGGGCTCCGGCGGAGGAGGCTCCTCCTGCGGGGGAGGCGGAGGCTCGGGAGAGGGGTCGCGGGGCGGCCGCGCCTCGGGGGGCGGAGGGGGCGGCTCCACCTCGGGCTCGGGCTCCGGCTCGACGACCTCGGGCTCCGGCTCGGGCTCGGGCTCGACGACCTCGGGCTCCGGCTCGGGCTCGGGCTCCGGCTCCGGAACCACGATGTCCATGTCCACCGGCTCCGGGGGCGGCGGGATGGCGGCCACGGGCTGGAGCCAGCCGAGCCGGTCGACGAGCCCCATGAAGGCCGGGAAGCCGACGGCGTGGAGGAGCAGCGACGCCACCAGCGCCACCAGCACGGGCACGAGCCAGCTCTCGTCCGGGTCGCGCCGGGCGCGCTCCCGGGGCAGCCGCTCACTTCCCGGCCGGGACGCCGTCGTCACCTCACTCGCCCTCGTCCCCGCCGCCGCTCAGATCGCCGGGTCGCACGTTGAAGGCGAACTTGGTCACCTGCTCCTGGCGGAGCACGTCGATGACCCGGATGACCGCCTCGTGCTGGATGCGACCGTCGGCGGCGATGATCGCGCGCACCTCCGGGTCCTCCTCGTGGGCGGCGCGCACCCGCGCGCGCATCTCGTCCATGGTGACCGGATCGCGGTCCAGGTAGAGCTGTCCCTCGGCGTCGATGGAGATCGCGAAGGTGGTCGGTGTCGTGTCCCCCTGGGCGCCGGTCTGGGCCTCCGGGAGCTCGACCTGGATGGTCTTCGAGACGATGGCCGTGGCCGTGACCATGAGGATGATCAGCAGCACCAGCACGACGTCCACGAGGGGCGTCACGTTGATGTCGGTGATGATCTCGTCGTCTTCACCGCCGCCGAGCGTTCCGCCGGCCATGGCTCAGTCCTTCTCCGCGTCGCGGTAGCCGCCCGGGCCCTTCGACGCCTTCATGTACTCGAGCACGTCCCGGCCCATCGAGTCGGCCCAGACGAGGCGGCCGCGGATGATGCGCTGGAAGGTGTTGTAGGCGGCGACGGCCGGGAGGGCGACGAGGAGGCCGATGGCGGTGGCGACGAGCGCCTCGCCGATCTCGGCCATGAGGCCCGTCGAGACCTGGCCCTGGCTCTCGTTCAGCGCCTGGAAGGCCCGGATGATGCCGATGACCGTGCCGAGCAGGCCGACGAAGGGGGCGTTGTTGCCGACGGTGCCGAGGAAGGCGAGGTTGCGCTCCATCCGCGACTTCGCGAGGAGGCGCTCGCCGTTGAGCGACTCCTCCACCGACGCCGGACCGCGGCCGGCCGAGGCGAGGCCCGCCGCGACGACGCGCGCCTCGAAGCTGCTCGAGCTCTCGAGGGCCTTCCGCGCGCCGTCGAGGTCCCCCTCGTCGAGCTTCTTGCGGAGCGCCTCCTTGAGGCGGCGTGCGTCGTCCCGCGTCGCGAAGAGGTAGTAGGCGCGCTCGAGGATGATCGCGAGGCAGACCACGGAGAGGATGACCAGCAGCCACATCACCCAGCCGGCGCCGAGCATCGCGAAGGCCGTGAGTCGTTCCTGGATGTCCATGCTATTCGAGTCTCTTCCGGCCCGTGAGGCGGGGCCTGTGGGCCGCGGGGGCGCCGCGGCGAGGCGCGACCTCGGGCCGCCCGTGTGCCGGCCGCGGCGCGGTCCAGCTCGGGGGGAGCCTGGGGTCGTTGGGAAGTATGCGAAACCTGCGGTGTCTTAGCAGCGGATCGGGCCGGGAGCGAGGGGGGCGCGTGGAGCGCCAACGGGAGGTGCGTCGCGAAAGACGGCCGAGGGTTACGTCGCGGCTTCGTCCCGGGCTCGACGCCCGGCGCGCCGCGTCTGTTCCCGACGATGCGGGCCGAGCGCGGGGGTCCCGGGTCGGGGAGGGGAGCGTCACGGCCCGTTCGACCGCGCCGCGGGGTGGAGCCTTGGCGGGCGCGGGCGATCCCCAGCGCGGGCTGGGATCAGCTGCCGGCTCGGGACGCGTCCACGAGGCCGCCCTTGAAGAGCTCGCCGAGCACGACCGTCGCGTAGGCCCCCGAGGGGAGGGCGAAGGCCAGGCGCACGCCTCCTTCGGCCGGTGCGAGCTCCGCGTCGGCGACCCGCACGCGATAGGGGCGCCGCGTGCCGAGGCCGAGCTTGCCGAAGCGCGCCAGCACGGCGTCGTCGAGCCCCAGCGCCTCCCGGAGCCGGGCCTCCCGCGCGCCGGCCTCGCCCTCGGGGGCGCGCATCTTGCGGCCGAACATGGGCCCCGTCGGGCTGATCTCCCAGGCCGCGCAGCGCTCGGTGGCGCGGGCGAGGTCGTCGCTCACGAAGAGCCCGCCCGTGTCCTCCTTGCGGAAGAGATCCCCGTCGATGGGTCGATCGAAGCTCCCCTCCTCGAGCCGCTCGGCCAGCGCGCGGTTGAAGGCGTCGGACTGGAGCGCCGAGACGTAGAGCCGCTTCTCGAAGCGGCCCCGGGGGGGCCGGCCGCCCTCGACGAGCCAGGCCCGCGCCTTGGCGACGTTGTCCCCGTCGCGCCCGAAGCGCTGGGCCCCGAAGGCGTTCGGCGCGCCGCGCGCCACCAGCGTTTCGAGCGCCTCCCGGAGCGCGGGGAGGGCGTCCTCCGGCACGTCCCGCACCACCAGCTCGAAGCGATTGCCTCGGAGCTGCCCCGGCTTGCGCTTGCGGCCGTGGGCGTGGGCCTCGAGCACCTCGAGCCCCTCGACCTCTGCACCGCGCGCGTCCTCGGGGCTCACGCCGAAGACGCTCACCCACTGGGTCGTCACGGCGTGCCGGTCCTTCATGCCCGCCCAGCCGGCCTGGCGCGGATCGGCGCCGAGGGCGCGGCAGAGGAGCTCGACCGCGCGCTTCGTCGTCAGGTCGCGCTTTCGGAGCCGGACGTGGCAGTGCTCGCCGGCGCCATCGGGGTCGAAGGCGGCGATCTCGTCGACGCGGAAGTCTTCCGGGGCGACCTTGAAGCGGCCGGAGATCGGCGGCGTTCCGGTGAGGCGCGGGACGGGGTGGGGGCGGTCGGACACGGCGCGAGTATGACAGGCGGGCCCCCGCGGGCCGGCGGTTTTCCGTGGACGCCGGGGGGCGCGCTCCGGTAGACAGAAGGGGTAGGTGGGCGAGGGGCGACACGCGCGGGTCCTCCGCGAATCCACCCGGCTGCTCGCGGCGGGGGTCAGCGGTCGGGTCTTCCCCGGGGCCGCCAGCTGCGTCGCCTACCGCGAAGGGGACGACTGGACCTTCGCGCCGGCGGTCGCGGGCAAGCTCGCTCCCGACCTCGAGGCGGTCGCGGTCGACACCCCCTTCGACCTCGCCTCGCTGACGAAGTCCTTCGTGGCCGTCACCGCGCTCCGGCTCTCGGAGGCCGGCGAGCTCGATCTCGAGGCGCCGGCCCAGGACGTGCTGACGGACATCCGCGGCGGCGTCGCCGACGGCGCGTCGCTCGAGGCGCTCCTCACGCACCGATCGGGGCTCGCGCCCTGGGGCGGGCTCTACCTCGACGTCCCCCACGATCCGGGGAGCCCCGCCGCGCGCCGGTGGATCCTCAACGAGGCGGCGCGGCGCACCAGCGACGAGGGGCCGGGCGCCTGCGTCTACAGCGACCTCGGCTACATGCTCGCCGGAGAGGCCATCGCGCGCCGGGCCGGCACGAGCCTCGACGAGGCGGTGGCCGAGCGGGTCACCGAGCCCCTCGGCATCGCCGACCGGGTGTACTTCGCCGGGGCCCTGCCGAGCGACCGGCGGGCGGCGCTGGCGCGGGCCGCCGCGCCGACCGAGCGCTGCGAGTGGCGGGGGCGCATCGTGCGCGGCGAGGTGCACGACGAGAATTGCGCGGCCCTCGGGGGCGTCTCCGGCCACGCGGGCATGTTCGGCAGCGCCCGCGGCGTGGCGCGCTTCGCCGTGGAGCTGCTCGACGTGTGCGCCGAGCGCTCGAGCTTCCTCGCGCCGGAGACGCTGATGCACGCGCTCGAGGAGCGGCCCGGGGGGAGCTACCGGCTCGGCTTCGACGTGAAGAGCGGCCCGGAGTCGGCGGCCGGCAAGCGCACCAGCGAGGGCACGTTCGGGCACCTCGGCTTCACGGGCACCTCCTTCTGGTGCGATCCGGAGCGCGAGGTCGCCATCGTCCTGCTCACGAACCGGGTGCACCCGAGCCGCGCCAACGAGAAGATCCGCGGCTTCCGGCCGGCGTTCCACGACGGGGTGCTGGCCGCGTGGGATCGCGGCTGAGCGCAGACGGATCGCGGGGGGCTCCTCCGCGTCTCGGCCGGTCCCGACCCTCGCGCCCCTCGTCGTGCCCGTCGTTCCCTCGGAAGTGCCCGCGCCCTCGCTGCGCGTGCGTCGCGCGGTCTCGCGCCCTCGCCGTCTCGCGCCCTCGCCGTCTCGCGCCCTCGCCGTCGGGGGCTCAGGCCCCGCCGCGGACCGCGCGCCGGAGCCGGTGCGCGAGCCGCGAGTTGCTCTCGTAGGTGAGCGCGTTGCGGGCGGCGCGGGCCATGGCCCGCGGGTCGCCGAGGAGCACGACGAGCTTCTTCGCGCGCGTCACCGCCGTGTAGAGGAGGGCGCGGCTGAGCAGCACGTGGTGCGCCCCATGGAGCACGACCACCACCGCCGGGAACTCCGAGCCCTGCACCTTGTGGATGGTGCTCGCGTAGGCGAGGGCGAGGTTGTCGAGCTCCTTCACCGGGTACTTCACCTCGCGCCCGTCGACGTTCACGTAGGTGATCCCGCCCTCCACGCGCGAGACGGTCCCGAGGTCGCCGTTGTAGACGTCCCGGTCGTAGTCGTTGCGGAGCTGCATCACCTTGTCGCCCTCGAAGAGGCTTCCCAGCCGCTTCGGGTCGGCGCCCGCGTTCAGGTGCCGCTGGAGCAGCGCGTTCAGCCCCTCGGTCCCGAGCGGCCCGCGCCGCATGGGCGCCAGCACCTGCACCTCGCGCACGGGATCGAAGCCGTAGGTCTGGCTCATGCGCCCGAGCATCGTGCAGAGCAGCTCGCCCACCCGCTCCGGGTCGCGCGCCTTCACCACGAAGAGGTCCCCCTCGCCCCGCTCGCCGCTCGGCGTCGGCTCGGGCATGGCCCCGCGCAGGATCGCATGCGCCCCGCGCACGATGGCGCTCCGCTGGGCCTGCCGGAAGACCTCCTCGAGGCGCACCAGCGCGCCCACCTCGCTCGCGATCAGCTCCCGCAGCACCTGCCCCGGTCCGACCGGCGGGAGCTGGTCCACGTCGCCCACGAGCACCAGCCGCGACGAGGGCGCGATCGCGTCGAGGAGGCTGTGCGCGAGCTGCACGTTCAGCATCGACGCCTCGTCGACGAGCACCACCTCGGCGTCGAGCGGGTCCCTCGCGCCGCGCTGGAAGCCGCCGGTCGCCGGGTTCCACTCGAGCATGCGGTGGATGGTCTTGGCCTCGGCTCCCGTCGCCTCGTGGAGCCGCTTGGCCGCGCGCCCGGTCGGCGCGCAGAGGAGGATGCGCCGGTCGAGGGCCCGCTGCGCCCGCACGATGGCCCGCACGGTCGTCGTCTTTCCCGTACCCGGCCCGCCCGTCAGGACCATGAGCCCGTGCGTCATCGACGTCCGCACGGCGTCCCGCTGGCGCTCGCTCAGCGTGAGGTCCGCCGTCGCCGTCTTCAGCGCCTGGTCGATGCCGTCGGGCACCACGCGCGGGCGGGCGAGCTTGGCGAGGCGCTCGGCGACGCGCCGCTCGGCCAGGTGGAGCGGCGGCGGGTAGATGTCGTCCTCCTCGACGATCACGAGGCCCCGCCCGGCGAGCGTGTCGACGGCCTCCTCGACGCGCTCCGCGGGCACCTCGAGCCGCCGCGTGGCCTCGATCAGCTCCGGCCGCTCGAGGAAGACGTGCCCGTCGTCGGCGGCCCGGGCCAGCACGTGGAGGGTCGCGCCAGCCGCCCGGCGCGGGTCGTCCGGCCCGATGCCCACGGCCCGGCCGATCCGATCGGCCGTCCGGAAGCCGATCCCGCGTACCTGCTCGGCGACGAGGTAGGGATCGTCGCGCAGCACGCGCCCGGCGTCCTCGCCGTAGCGCTGGAGCACCTTCCGGGCGAGCGCTGGCCCGAGCCCGAGCGCGTGGAGGAAGCTCAGCGCCTCCGCCTCGTCCCGCCGGGCGCGCACGGCCTCGGCGATGGCCTCCGCGCGTGCCGGGCCGATGCCGTCCACCTCCCGGAGCCGGCCCGACTGGGTCGCGATCACCTCGAGGGTCTTCTCGCCGAAGCGCTCGACGAGCCGCTCCGCGAGCCGCGGCCCGATGCCCTGGATCATGCCCGAGCCGAGGTAGCGGACGATGCCTTCCTTGGTGGTGGGCACCACCGGCGTGAAGGTGCGCACGCGGAAGCGCTCTCCGTAGACCGCGTGCTTCTGCCAGCGGCCCTGCATGCGCAGCGTTTCGCCGACCGCGAGCTGGCCGAGGTCGCCGATCGCCGTGAAGGTCTCGTCCTCACGGCCCGCGCGGCGGAAGCGGGCCACCGAGAAGCGCCCGTCCTCGCTCTGGAAGACGAGCTCCTCGACGAGCCCCTCGACGGTCTCTTCGCGCAGCAGGGGCGCGGCGCGGCTCATCGGCGCCTCTCGCTCATCGGGCTGCTCATGGGGCTCCGGGCGTGCAGGGCGCCGCCCCGAAGGCGATCGGATCGGCGCTTCGGCCGGCGCCCTCGCGGACGACGCAGACGCCGGGGCCGGGCGCGGGGATGGCCGGGACGGTCGAGAGCCGCCGCCCCTCCGCGTCGCGCAGGTAGAGGGCCTCGCCGGCGTTCGAGAGGCCGCCGCTGGCCAGCGAGCTCCCGATCCGCACGAGGGGGACACCGTCGGGGACGGGCGGATCGTCGGGGTGGCTGGGGTCGAAGCCGTCGGCGACGAGGAGGGCGCGGCCGCCCGGCGGGAGGGTCCACACGCCCATCACGACGTCCCCGAGGCGGTCGGGGCGGTCGGCGAGCGCGAGGCCTTCCAGGGAGACGGGCACGGCGCCGGAGTTTAGCAGCTCGACGTACTCCTGCCGGGGCTCGGGCCCGCGCGCGTCGGCGCGGACCTCGGCGATGGTCAGCGGCGCGAGGGGAGGGTGCGTGCGGAGCTCGAGCGCCTCCACGTGCGTCTCCCCGGCGAGCCCGACCAGGCGGAGCTCGGCGCGCTCGAGGGCGTCCGGGCCGAGGCCGCTCAGGCGGAGGCTCACCTCGCCCCGCGGAGCCACGACCCGATCGCTGGCGTGCTCCCCGACGAGGAACGCGCGGACCGGGCCGTCGACGCGGAGCCGGAGGCGGGCGGCGTCGTCGTCGGCGAGCAGGCAGCCCGGGCCGAGGGCCTCCTCGTCGAGGGCACACTCGAGGGGCGAGGTGCGCAGGCCGAAGGCTTCCGAGGCGCCGGTCTCGAAGGTCGCCTCCCAGGGCCCGATGGCGGCGCCGCCCCGGTCTCGGACGGCCTCGCCGACACGCAAGCGGTAGGTCGCGCGGGGGCGGAGCACGCCGCTCCAGCGGAGTCGTACGCAGGTGCCCTCGCGCCAGCCGAGCACCTCGCAGCTCACGACCTCGGCCTCGGCCGTGACCCGGCCCTCGGGCCCCTCGAGGGTGACGCCGGCGGCGCCCTGGATCGCCCCGTCGAAGCGGACGGCCGCGAAGGCCAGCTCGGGCGGCACGCCCGCCGCGCCCGCCGGGGGCCAGCTCCCCACGGCCTCGGCGCCGGCGCCGCTCGGCGCGACGCGGAGGTCGGCGAGGAAAGGCGCGAAGGGGGCGCCGTCGTCGGCCGTGCGGGCCCAGCTCCCCAGGGCGACGTGGTAGCGCTCCCCCGGCGCGAGCGCGGCCGCGGGCGTCAGCCGGACCCGGTGGCCGTCGTCTTCGAGGCTCAGCTCGATCGGCTCCCGCAGACGCTCGTGGGCGACGAGGAGCGGGCGGCGCCGGAGGTCCTCCTCGAGCCGCCCGCGGTCGGCGACCTCGCGGAGGAGGAAGAGGGAGGGCTCGTCGGGATCGAGGGCGATCGGGCGCGTGAACCGGAGCTCGAGGACGGGGCGCCGTGGCGCGGCGTCGGCCTCCCAGGGCGCGCCGGTGTGATCGAGGACCGCGATGCCCGTGGTGGCGGGGGAGGGCGGGCCCGAGTCCGGCGGCGCGTCGACGGCGGGCGCGTCGGGGGGCGGTCCGGCGTCGGGGGTGGGGACGCCTTCGTCGAGGCCCAGGCAGGCGACGAGGAGGGTCGCGAGGGCGGGGGCGAGCGTGGACGGGAGGACGGGGGAGCGGAGCGGGGCCGCGGTGGAGGCGGACGTCGGGGCGCGCATGACGTCTTCCTCGGGCCGCGGCGGCGCGGGTTGCCGGGCTCCATGGGGGAGGAGCGACGCCGGCCAGCGGGCCGAAGTGCCCGAAAGCGTTCGCGAAGCTCGAACACTGCGGCTGAATCGATCCAGCACGGCGCGAACTGCGCTATGATTCGGCAGCCATGCTCACCCCTTCGCCGGGAGCGGCTCCGCGCTCCGTAGGTCGTCACCAGGTGGGGACCGTCCTCGGGGGGAAGTACCGGGTGAAGCGTCTCCTCGGAACGGGCGGGATGGGCTCCGTGTACAAGGCGGAGAACACGACCATCGGCCGGACCGTGGCGGTGAAGGTGCTCCATCCGCACCTCGCCGACGACGGCGTCGCGCTGACCCGCTTCCAGCGCGAGGCGCGGGCGGCCGCCGGGATGCAGCACCCGCACGTCGTGCAGGTTCTCGACATGGGCGTGAACTACGGAGGCGCGCCCTTCATCGTCATGGAGTACGTGCGCGGCAAGAGCGCGGCCCAGCTCCTCCGTCTCCGCGGGGCCATCGCGCCGAAGCGCGCGGCCTACATCGTCGGGCAGGTGCTCGACGCCCTCGAGCAGGTGCACTCCCGCGGGATCATCCACCGCGACCTCAAGCCGGAGAACGTGCTCCTGACGGTCCACCAGGGGCGCGAGGACTTCGCGAAGATCTTCGACTTCGGCGTGGCCGCCTTCATCGAGAGCGCCTGGGACGCGCGCGGCCCCGATCTCACGCCCACCGGTCGGACCATGGGCACCCCCTACTACGCGAGCCCCGAGCAGCTGCTCGGCGAGCGCGGCCACGACGCCCGCGTCGATCTCTACGCCTGCGGCGTGCTGCTCTACGAGCTCGTGACCGGGGAGCGGCCGTTCCAGGCCGGGAACTTCGCCGACCTCTGCAAGGCCATCACCGACACGGACGCGCCGCCCATGCGCGTCTTCCGACAGGGCATCCCGGCGCCCTTCGAGGCGCTGGTCCGGCGGGCCCTCGCGAAGGAGGCCGACGATCGCTTCGCCGACGCCGCCGCCATGCGCGACGCGCTCGTGCCCTTCGGGGCGCCGCCGCGCGTGGAGGACGCGCCCGAGCCGACGGATACGTTCACGATCGACCTCCGGGAGCTCCGCGCCCGGGAGCGGGAGCTGGAGTCCGAGCCGCCGCCGCGGGGCGCGGGGGTCCTTCACGCGGACGTGGCCGGCGTGGTCGTCGAGGTGCTCCAGGCGCGGGTGCCCGACGCGACGCTGGCGGAGCTGCAGGGGGAGCTCGGCGTGCTGTTGCCGACGAAGGCGACCGGCTGGGTGGACGATGGGCTCCTGCACTTGCTCGAGGTCGCGGACGAGCGCGTCGGTACGGGGGAGCGGCGCCTCGTCGCGGACGTCGGACGGCGGCTCGCGGAGCTGGCGTTCGACACGGGCCTCTTGCCGGGGAGCGTGCCGCCCGAGCTGGCTTTCTCCGGGGCCAGCGATCTCTGGCTGCGCTTCTTCCGCGACGGGCGGGCGACCGTGCGGGAGCTGGGGCGCGGCTACGGGCTCCTCGACATCGAGCACCCGCGCGCGCACCTGGCGCGCTCGGTGTTGATGGTGGGCTTCATCGAGCGCGCGATGCGGATGGCGGGCGCCCGGGACGTGGAGGTCCGCCTGACGAAGGCGGCGGCGCTCGGCGACGGGCTCGACTCCCTCGAAGTCAGCTGGAGCGCCTAGCGTTTTCCGCTCGCTCCGCTCGCTATTTGGGGCTTACCAGCGGGCCCGTGGGGCCCTCGGCGCGGCCTCCGGCCGCGTCACACGGGTCGGTTCTTCGTGGGTCCGCGAAGGCGGCTCCGTGGGGCCGGGCTACGGGGCGGAGATGGGGGCGCTCCCCTTCGCAGCCCGGTGACTTCGCCGCTCCGCGGCTGGAGC
>PABA01000170.1 GCA_002699025.1 Sandaracinus sp.
CCGTGTGACGCCGCCGGAGGCGGCGCCGAGGGCCCCACGGGCCCGCTGGTAAGCCAAAGATAGCGAGCGTCAGCGAGCGGACACCGCTTCAGTCGGTCGGCGCGGCGAGCTTGCGCGTCCAGAGGATCGCGTCCTTGCGCTCGTCCCCGATCAGCAGGCACGAGGCGAGCAGCCCGGTCTTCCGGTAGCCGGCGGCCACGAAGGCGGTCGCCAGCTGCAGGTCGTCGGCCGGCGCGAAGCAGAAGGCCGAGACGATGCCGCGCTCCGTCAGCGCGTCGCCCACCTTCGCCAGGCCCCCGATCAGCGCCTTCAGCTCGTTGGCGTCGGTCGGCGAGCGCAGGACCTCGACCATCGAGTGGCCGAAGCAGTCCTGGTACTCCACCGAGATGTAGTTCGGCTTCCCCTTGCGGAGCTGCGTGCTGTAGTAGGCGCGCGCCGCGTCCCGTCCGAAGGCGTCGAAGCAGCCGACCCCGAGGCCCTTCTTCCAGACCTGGTCCCGCGCCTTCAGCGCGTCCGCCTCCTCGATCTCCTGGACGGTGACGCCCTTGATCTTCGAGGGGAGCTCCTTGGCGTCCTTCTTGGCCTGGTTGATCAGCTTCTCGGTGGCCCGGGCGCTCTTGTCCGTGACCTCCACGGAGGTCGCGCTGTCGCCGATCACGCAGCCGCAGAGGTGGCCGTCGGAGCGCTTGTAGAAGCCGGGGATCGTGCCCTCGCGGACGAAGCCCACCTTGGTCCAGGACGAGACCTCGTCCTTCTCGACCAGGGTGATGACCTTCTCGACCCCCTCCTGCTTCGCGACCGACTGGATGTACAGGCGCTTCGCCGGCAGGGCGCCGGCGCGGAAATCGATCACCCGCACGAAGCGCGTGCGCCGATTGAGGATCAAGCAGAGGTACGCGCTGTCGCTCCGAAAGTAGAGCTCCTCCACCGTGGGGGGCTTCTTCGTCTTGGCCTTGGCCTTCGCTCGGGCCGTGCTCGCTCGCGCCATGGAACCTCGTCGTGGGCGCGCCGCGGGAATCCGCCGTGAATCCCCGCTCTTCGGCGCGCGAAGGGAGCGCCCGTGGGCGCACCCGAATGGGCGCGCAACTTAATGGAGCGCCGAAATGGGGTCAACCGTCCCCCGCGCCATCGAGGAGCCGGTCCACCAGCTCCTCCAGCTCGAGGAAGGGCCGGGCGCCGCGCGTCAGGTGCGTTCCGACGACCAGCGAGGGGGTCCCGCGGATGCCGAGGTCCCGGGCGGCGTCGAGATCGGCCTCGATGGTCGCCTCGTGGGCGCCCTGCTCGAGGGCCGCCCGGAAGCGCGCCAAGTCCACGCCGCCGACCTCCGTGGCCCAGCGCTCGAGATCCTCGCGCGCGAGCGCGTCTTGGTTCGCGAAGAGCAGGTCGTGGAAGCGCCAGAAGGCCTCGTCGCCGGCCTGCGCGCGCACCTCGGCGGCGGCCGCGGCGGCGAGGCGCGCGTGCTCGTGCATGGAGAGGGGCACGTGGCGGAAGACGAGCTGGACCTCTCCCTCGTACTGGGCCAGGAGCCGATCGAGGGTGGGCACGAAGCGGCTGCAGAAGGGGCACTCGAAGTCGCTGAAGACCTGCAAGACGAGCGGCGCGTCGGGGCTGCCGCGGCGCGGCGCGTGGTCCGGCACGGGGGGCGGCGCGTCGAGCACCACCGGGCCCCGGTCGCGGGAGCGGCGGCCGCGGCGCTCCGGGCGGCGCTGCTCGGGGGCGTCCTCGAGGAGCGTCGCGTACCAGGTCGAGGGGTCCGCCCCGGCCTCCTGGGCGAGCGCGAGCTCCTCGCGGACGAGGGCGTCGAAGCGCTCGAAGGGCTGGGCGCCCATGAGGGGCCGGCCGTTGACGAAGTGGGCGGGCGTGCCCGAGACGGCGAGGGAGATGGCGGCGGCCCGGTCGACGGCGATCCGGTCGCGATGCGTGCCCTCGGCGATGGCCCGGCGGACGGCCTCCCCGTCGGCGCCGAGCTCCGCGGCCTGCTCGACGAGGGCGTCGGGGGTGAGGCGGCGCTCGGCGAAGAGCCGATCGTGGAAGGCCCAGAAGGCCTCGTCGCCGAGCTGGTGGCGCACCTCGATGGCGGCATGCGCGGCGGGCTCGGCGAGGGCGTGGAAGGGGAGCGGGTAGTGGCGGAAGGCGATGCGCACCTGCCCCGGGTAGGCCTCGAGGAGCCGCTCGAGCGTGGGCGTGACGCGGCCACAGAAGGGGCACTCGAAGTCGCTGAACTGGACGATCGTCACGAGCGCGCCCCCGCCGCGGAGGGGCGCGTCGTCGAGGGGCACGCGGTAGCGCTCGGCGTCCGGCGGCGCCGCATCGCCGTAGGAGACGTCCGCGGCGAATTCGGCGCGGGCGGAGGCGACGGTGGTGCCGCCGCTCGTCGAGGCGGTGCTCGTGGCGCTGGCGCTGCAGGCGACGGCGAGGAGCAGCGGGAGCGCGAGGGCGCGCGGAGACGTCGGGCGGAGCATCGGGCGGAAGATAACGGCGCCCCGCCGGCCGCGCGAGGCGCCCGCGGCGGCGCGGCTCGGGGGAGCGCGGGGCCCCGCGGGCAGTGGTGCGGGCGCCCCGGGGCGGAGTCAGGGCGACTCGTCGAGCGCGCGCTGGATGGCCGTCCGGAAGGCCTCGATGGGCTGGGCGCCCTGGAGGAGGCGCACCTGGTCCGAGCCGCGGCGCCCGATGAAGAAGCTCGGCGTGCCGATGCGCGCGCCGGCGTCGCGCACGGCCTGCATGTCGTCGTCGACGGCCTGGGCGTGCCGGTCCTGTTCGAGGGCGCGCTCGAGGCGCCGCACGTTCACGCCTCCGATCTGGCGCGCGTAGTCGAGCAGCTTCGGTCGCTCGAGGTCGCGGGGGTTGGCGAAGAGGAGCCCGTGGTAGCGCCAGAAGGCCTCGTCGCCGGCCTGCCGGCGGACCTCCCGCGCGGCCTCGGCGGCCTCGTGGGCGTTCTGGTGGAAGGGCAGCGGGTAGTCGCGCCAGACGAGCTGGACGCGCCCGCCGAACTCCTGGAGGAGGCTCTCGAGCGTGGGCTGCACCCGATTGCAGAAGGGGCACTGGAAGTCGGCGAACTCCTGGATGACGACCTCCGGCCGGCGGCCGCCGCGGCGCGGGGCGTCGGCGGGCACGGCGAGCGTGTAGACCTGATCGGGATCGGGCCGGTTCCGCGCGGCGGGCGCGCCCTGCTCGATGGTCTGGGGGGAGGTCGCGCCGTCGCGAATGGTCTCCTCGTAGACCTGCGCGCGGGCCGTGCCCTGGGCGACGCGCTGGCGGGCCTTGGCGAGCTCCTCGTCGATGAGCGCCTCGAAGGCCGCGAAGGGCTGGGCGCCGCGGAGGTTTCGGCCGTTGATGAAGAAGTTCGGTGTGCCGCTCGCGCCGAGCGAGCGCGCGAGGCGCTGCTGGGCGTCGATGGTGGCGGCGTGGGTGTCCTGGTCGACGGCGCGGCGGACCGCGGCGGCGTCGAGGCCGAGCTCGCGCGCCTGCTGCTCGAGGAAGTCCGGGGAGAGGGTGCGCTGGTTCGCGAAGATGCGGTCGTGCATGTCCCAGAAGGCCGCGTCGCCGCGCTGGGCGAAGGCCTCGAGGGCGGCGTTGGCGGCGGGCCGGGCCTGCTGGTGGAAGGGGAGCGGGTTGTTCATCCAGACGAGGCGCACGTCCTGGCCGTAGCGCTGCGCGACCTGCTCGAGCGTGGGCAGGACGCGGCTGCAGAAGGGGCACTGGAAGTCGCTGAAGGAGACGATGGTGACGAGCGCGTCGTCGGGGCCGCGCTGCGGGAGGGGGCCGTCGAGGGGGACCCGGTAGACGGCGTCTGGGTCGGGCACGCGGCGCGCGCGGCGGGGCGGCGGGGGCGCCGGGTCCCCAGCGTCGCCGTCGTCCGGGACCCGGTCGGGATCGACGCCGTGGCCGCGCCAGGTCAGCGTCGCGTAGAGCGCCGCGGGCGCGACGCCGCCCTCGACGAGGCGCTCGGCGCGCGCGAGCTCGTCGTCGATGACCTCGGCGAAGCGGGCGACGGGCTGGGCGCCGCTCAGCATCCGGCCGTTGAGGAAGAAGCTCGGCGTGCCGCTGACGCCGAGGCGCTGGGCGAGGGCCACGTCGCCTTCCACGGCGGAGCGGTGCGTGCCCTGCTCGAGGGCCCGCTCGAGGGCGGTGACGTCGAGCTGGGCGGCGCGGCCGATGCGGAGGAGCGTGTCGCGATCGAAGCGGTTCGGGGACTCGGCGAAGAGGAGGTCGTGGAAGCGCCAGAAGGCCGCGTCGCCTCCTTGCGCGTAGGCCTCCATGGCCGCCTCGGCGGCCGGTCGGGCGCCCTGATGGAAGGGGAGCGGGTAGTGGCGGAAGACCACGCGGAGCCGCCCCGCGTAGCGCTCCTCGAGCGCGTCGAGGGTGGCCTGGGCGCGCTTGCAGAAGGGGCACTCGAAGTCGACGAAGGCGACGAGCGTGACCGGGGCGTCGAGCGGGCCGCGGGTGGGCGCGTAGTCGCGGGGGACGCGGTAGCGCTCGACCTCTCCGGGCGGCGCGGGGGCGCGGCTCTCGCTCGGGAGCGTGACCGTGACGTGCGGCGTCTCGCTGCCGGCGGAGACGGAGACGGGCTCGACGGTGTCGGGGCAGGTCTCGCCGCCGCAGCCGGCGAGCGCGAGGGCGAGGGCGAGGGCGGCGGAGCGCATCGGGTCCATCATACCGGACAGATCCCTCCCTTCGGTCGGGATGCGGTCCGCCGTCCGCCGTCCGCCGTCCGCCATGCGGGCTGGCGCTGGACTTCGGCGGTCCATGCCGCTTCGCGGAGACGGGGGGAGCGGGCGCGGGCTCGGGGTGAGGGGCCCGACGATCCCCTCACCATGCTCGGGCGCATCGTCCTCGTGCACGTCGACGAGGACCTGGGCGGCGAGCCGACGGACGACACACGCAGGGATCCCTCCCTTCGGTCGGGATGCAACGGAAGAGGCCGGAGCCCCGAAGGACCCCGGCCTCGACCTGGGGGCGCCCGAAATGCGCGGGCGTCCCCTCGAATCGGCTCAGCCGATCAGCTGGCTTCCTCGAGCGCCGCGTCGATCGCGCGCTTGAACGCCTCGAAGGGCTGCGCGCCCTGGACCAGGCGACCGTTGATGAAGAAGCTCGGCGTGCCGATGCGCGCGCCGGCCTCGCGGACCGCCGCCATGTCGGCGTCGACCGCGGCCTTGTGCGTCTCGTTGTCGAGGGCGGCGCGGAACTGCGCCATGTTGATGCCGCCGACGCGCTCCGCGTAGCTCTCGAGGTTCTCGCGGCTGAGCGCCCGCTGATTCTCGAAGAGCATCTCGTGGTAGGCCCAGAACTTCTCGTTCCCGCCCTGCCGGAAGACCTCCCGCGCGGCCTGGGCCGCCGGGTGCGCCTGCTGGTGGAAGGGGAGCGGGTAGTCGCGCCAGACGATGCGCACCTGATCGCCGTACTCCTCCAGGACCCGCTCGATGGTCGGGTTCACGCGGCCGCAGAAGGGGCACTGGAAGTCCGAGAACTCCTGGATGACGACGCGCGCGTTGCGGCCGCCCAGCGAGGGGGCGTTCCGCGGCACGGCGATCTCGTAGCGCTGGTCCGGGTCGGGCCGGTTCGGCTGGGCCGCCGGGGCGTCGTCGCCGCCGACGAACTGCGGGCTGGTCGCGCCGTCCGCGATGGTCGCGGCGTAGACGCGGCTGCGCGGCGTGCCGTTCTCCACGAGGCGCCGGGCCTTGGCGAGCTCCTCGTCGATGACGGCCTTGAAGCGCTCGAGCGGCTGGGCGCCGCGGAGGTTCCGGCCGTTGATGAAGAAGCTGGGCGTGCCGGTCGCGCCGAGGCCCCGGGCGAGGCCCTGCTGCTGCTCGATGGCGTCCGCGTGCTCCTCGTTGTCGAGGGCGGCGCGGAACTGCGCCATGTTCAGCCCGATCTCCTGCGCGAAGCGCTCGAGGTTCTCACGGGTGAGCCCGCGCTGGTTCTCGAAGAGCTTGGCGTGCATCTGCCAGAACTTCTCGCTCCCGCCCTGCTCGAAGGCCTCGAGCGCGGCGATGGCGGCCGGCTTGGCGTTCCGGTGGAAGGGCAGCGGGTTGTTCATCCAGACGACGCGCACGTCGCGGCCGTACTCCTCGAGGATCGAGTTGATGGTCGGCTCGACGCGGCCGCAGAAGGGGCACTCGAAGTCGGAGAACTCGACGATGGTGACGAGGGCGTCGTCCGGGCCGCGCTGGGGCAGCTCGCCGGTCAGCTCGACCTTGTAGACGGCGTTCGGGTCCGGCTGGCGCCGCGCCGGGCGCTCCGGGTTCTTGTTCTTCGCGGCGGCGGGGGGCGGCGGCGAGGTGCGGCCGTTCCGCGTGAGGGCGGCGTAGACCTGGGTGGCCGGCGTGCCGCGCTCCACGAGGGCCTCGGCGCGACGGATCTCGTCGTCGATGACCTCCTTGAAGCGCTCGAAGGGCTGGGCGCCCATGAGCTGGCGGCCGTTGATGAAGAAGGCCGGAGTACCCCGGGCGCCGAGCGACTGGGCGAGGCGCTGGTCGGCGCCGATGACGTCCATGTGCTCCTCGTTGTCGAGGGCCGCGCGGACCTGCGCCATGTTCAGGCCGGCCTGCTCGGCGTAGCGCTCGAGGTCGGCGCGGGCGAGGGCGCGCTGGTTCTCGAAGAGCAGGTCGTGCACCTCCCAGAACTTGTCGGCGCCGCCCTGCTCGAAGGCCTCCATCGCGAGGATGGCGGCGGGCTTGGCGTTCTGGTGGAAGGGCAGCGGGTTGTTGCGCCAGACGAAGCGCACCTTGCCCCGGTACTCGTTCATGATCCGCGAGATCGTCGGGCGAACGCGGCTGCAGAACGGGCACTGGAACTCGGACCAATGGACGATGGTCACGAGCGCGTCCTCGGGGCCCTTGCTGGGCTGGGCGTCCGTGACGGGCACGCGGTAGCGCTCGATGCCGTCCTCGGGCGCGGCAGCGGCGCCCGCGCCTTCGGCGGCGCCTCGGCCCGCGACGTCGACCGCCGTGACCTCGCTGCCGTCGTCGTCTCCGCCTCCGGTCACCTGACCGATCGCGAAGCCGCCGACGAACGCGATCATGATCGCGATGATGGCTGATCCTCGACTCATGAGATTCTCCTGTGCGCGCGGTGCTCGCGCGTCTTCTTGCGCGCGGGGGTCGAGCCCCCACGTCGCGTGATGGGTGGTAGCGGTGCCGGGTAGGCGCGAGCGCGGCGCAGCGTGGGCGCCGGGTGCTCGTCCCGACCCCCGCGGCCTCGCGTCATGCGTGCGGCAGCGGGGAGCGCGAGCCAGGCCCGCGAATCGGGCGGCTCGAAGCGGCGCGTACCGTCGACGACCGGAGGGACCGGATCGACGGACGCGGGGGCGGCTGGGGGGTCGCTCAGCCGCGCGGGGGCCGCTCGAGGGAGCGGCGCACGCCGGTCGCGGGGCCTTCACCCACGTGCGGGTGACGAAGCACGCGCGGCGCACGCGGGGTCGCCTCGTCGTCCGCGCGGCCGGCGAAGGTCGCCGGGGGCGGGGAGCTCAGGCGCGGCCCCTGGGACTCGCTCTGACCAGGGGCGCAGCGCGGGTCCTCGTCGCCGTCGCACCAGGGAACGCGCTCGGGGAGCGGCGCCGGGTCGAAGGCGAAGCTGCTGATGTCCTCGAGGGGGCGCGAGAGGGCGTCCTCGCCCTGGTCGGCGTCCGCGGCCTCCAGGACGCCTTCCGCGTGCGGAGCGCCTTCCGCGTGCGGAGCGCCCGCCGCGTCCATGGCTTCGCGTGCCTCCATGGCCTCGACCGCGTCCGGGGGACCGGCGCACATGCACGTCTCCGCGGCCGCGGGGCTGGCGCCCAGCAGAGCGGAGAGGAGCGCGCCGGTCAGGATCGGGAGGCGCATGCGAGCGGGAGCATAGTGCTTCGGCCCGGGACCGCAACAGCGGAGGGGAGGGAGCCGGAGAAGGACGGCCGGAGCCGGAAGAGGTGCGGGGGAGGGCCCGACGCGCGGGGCGCGTCACGGACATGCGCGGTGTGCGCGATGCGGTGGAAGAGTGGAGAGGACGGAGGCGCCGACGCGAGCCGGGCACCTCTCCCGCGTGTGTGGAGACAACGCGCGGGGGCCCGCTCCATTCCGGGGTCAGGCGTTTTCGCCGGTGGCCGCGAGCGGGGTGGGCACCGTGTCGGGGAAGCCGGGGAGGCGGCGCGTCAGGATCGCCCGGACCTCCTCGGCTTCGTCGCCGAGCTCGGCGCCCAGCTCGGTGAGGGCGCGGCCGACGTAGACGAGGCTCGGGCCGAAGGAGGGGAGGAAGCCGGGGTTGGCGCGGACTCGGTCGATGTAGACGAAGCGACCGGCGTCCTTGAGCTTCCGCTGGAGGGCCTGGCGCCAGAAGAGGGCGCGGAAGGGCGCGAGGTCGAGCCCGCGGGCCGCGGCGTAGCGGGCGATCATCGCCTCCTGGAGCTCGGCGTCGAGGGCGACGTAGGAGTCGCAGAGGAGGGCGACGAGGTCGTAGGGGACGGGCCCCTGGAGGGCGTCCTGGAAGTCGATGAGGACCAGCTCGTCGCCGCGCCACATGAGGTTGCGGCTCTGGTAGTCGCGGTGGACGAAGCCGCGGGGGGCCTCGGCGAGGGTGCGGGCGAGCCGGTCGAAGGCGGCGTCGAGGGTGGCGCGCTCGTCCGGGGGGAGGGCGCCGAAGGGGATCTCGAGGCCCCACTCGCGGAAGTGGTCGAGCTCCCAGCGGAGGAGGCTCTGGTCGAAGGCGCGGGTGGCGGCGAGGTGTTCCGGGGGCAGCGCGGCGCAGCGCTCGTGGAGCTGGACCAAGAGGTCGACGGCCTGGCCGTAGAGGGTGGGCCAGGCGGCGGGGCCGCGGGCGTGGAGCCGGTCCTCGAAGCTCTCGGCGCCGAGGTCCTCGAGGAGCAGGGCGCGGCGCGGGAGGTCCTCGGCGAAGACGCGGGGGACGGGGAGCTCGCGCTCGGCGAGGAGGCGCTGGACGACGAGGAAGGGGAGCTCCGCGGGGGCCTCGTCCTCGCCGCCTTCGTCGCTGGCCGTCGCGTCCTCCGGCAGGCGCATCACGACGAGGCTGGCGGGCTCGCCCGGGCGGGCGTCGTCCAGATGCAGCCGGTAGTAGCGGCGCGTCGAGGCCTGGCCGGCGAGGGGCTCGAGGGTGGTGCGCGGGACGCGCCCGAAGGCCCGCTCGAGGAGCGGCGCCAGGTCCATGCCGTCGTAGCTCACGCGGCGACTCTACGGCCCGCGCTCGCGGCGGCGAAGAAACCGAGCGGGGAGCCCGAGCAGGAGCCGCAGCGCCAGGCCGAGCGGCAGAGCCCTCACTGCTCTGCGGAGGGGAGCGTGGACGCCCATGCGTTGGCGACCGCGCGCGGGCTCTCGAAGCGGTCGGCCTTCTTCGGCGCCATCGCGTGGCGCACGACCTCGTAGAGGCTCGCGGGCAAGCCGGGGCGCCGCTCCTCGAGGGGGACGCCCTGGCCCATCACGATCTGGAAGAGGAGCTTCCCGGGGTTCCGCTCGGTGAAGGGCGCGCCCCCGGCGAGCGACTGGTAGAGCAGCACCCCGAAGGCGTAGACGTCGATGCGCTCGTCGATGGTCCCGTCCCCGGTGAGCAGCTCGGGCGCCATGTAGGTCGGCGTGCCGATCACCTCGCCGGTGCGCGTCAGGCGCTCGAGCCCGTGCACCTTCGAGGTCCCGAAGTCGACGAGCTTCACCGCGCCGCCCACCGCGCCGTCCTCCCCGGCGAGCAGGAAGACGTTCGCCGGCTTGAGGTCGCCGTGCAGCACCCCGTGCTCGTGCGCGGCGCCCAGCCCGGCGGCGATGCCCTCCACGATGGGGCCGAGCGCCCCGAGATCGAGCGCGCCCTCCCGCTCGATGCGCGCGTGGAGCGTCTCGCCCCGGAGCAGCTCCATCACCGTGTAGGAGCGCCCCCGGGCGTCCGTGCCCACGTCGCGCACGCGCACGACGCTCGGGTGATGGAGGGCCTGCAGGATCGACCCCTCGCGCTTGAAGCGCCGGTGCATCTCCGGCTCCTGGGCCAGCTCCGGGTGGAGGAGCTTCACGGCCACGGCGTTCCCGCTCCGCTCGTCCTCCGCCTCGAAGACGGCGCCCATGCCGCCCGCCGCGAGCTTGGCGACGACGCGGTAGCGCTCGGCGAAGAGCTCGCCGGTGCTCGGCAGAGGCGCGGCCACGCTCCAGTAGTACACGCGCCAGGCGGCCCGGGTCGAGAAGCCGCGCGCTGGCCCCGTCCTCGCGTCGGCGTCTCCCCTCGGGCATGATCGGGGCCGTGATCGCGCCGCGTCCTGGCCTCCGCCGGCTCTTCGCCCTCGCCCCGCTGGGGCTCGCGCTCGCCTGTGGCGGGGGCGAGGTGCAGGTGGTCGCGCCCGGGGACGCCTTCGCCGAGCCGAGCATGGAGGCGCTCCCGAGCATCGGTCAGAGCCGTGAGAGCCTGAGCGAGACCATGCGCTTCGCCTGGCAGCTCACCGAGGAGAGCTTCGAGCTCGCGGCGCCGCACCCGCCGCCTCGGGGCGCCTCCCACGCGGAGCTCGAGCAGTGGTCCGACTCGGAGCTCGAGCGCTGGCTCCACGCGAAGAACCGGCTCGTCGAGGCGGCCCGCGCCGAGCTGAACGCGGCCGCCGAGGAGAACCGGCTCTGCCGCGTCTGGGCCGGGGCGCTGGTCGGGCTGATGTACGAAGACGTGGCCCGCGTCCTCCTCGACGTGCCCATGCCGCGCGAGCTCGCGTCCGAGCCGGAGATCGCCGACGTCTACCGCGAGGTGGTGGCGGCCCAGGCGGCGCCCTACCTGGACCACGCGCGGCGCGCCTACCGGGCCTGCCACCTGAACGGGCGCCGCGTGGATCGGCTCCGCCCCTGGTCGCGCTTCTGCGCCGACCGCCGCGACCGGCTCCCCGGCGACGACGCCTCGCTCGCGCCCGGGGAGAGCGAGACGACGGTGGAGGTGGTGCGCGAATGATCGCCTTCGACGCCGAGCGGGACGCGCCGGCCCTGGACCGGCTCGCCGCCGCGCGGGAGCTCGAGCTCGGCGAGGCGCGGGCACCGCTCGCGCGCTTCGCCGCCCTCGTGAGCCGCTGGGGTCAGCGCACGGATCTCGTGGCCGGCCCCTCGGTGGAGGCGCTCGTCGAGGTGCTCTTCCTCGACGCCTTCGCGCTCTCTCCGCTCGTGCCGGAGGGCGCCGAGCTCATCGACGTGGGCGCGGGGGCCGGGGCGCCGACGATCCCCCTCGCCCTCCTGCGGCCGGACCTGCGGGCCGAGCTGCGGGAGCCGCGGCGGCGCCGGGTCGCCTTCATGCGGACGGCCGTGGGCGCCCTCGGGCTGGCCGAGCGGGTCCGCGTGCGTGAGGGGCGGCTCGCGGACGGCGAGGAGGGGAGCTTCGAGGTCGCCCTCTCGCGGGCGACCTTCGCGCCGGAGGAGTGGCTGCGCCGCGGGAGCGCGCTGGCGCGGCGGGTGATCCTGCTGCTCGCCCGGGAGGCGCCCCCCGAGCGGCCGGGCTGGGCGCCAATCGGGGAGGTGCGCTACGCGGTCCCCTCGAGCGGGGCGCCCCGCCGGGCCGTCGCCTACGAGGCGCGCTGAGGGCGGGCCGCGCGCCGCTCTCCTTCGGGGGCTCGGCGCGGGGGCGCGCCCTTCTTCGCACCTCGGGCGGGCCCTGATAGGCTCCGGGCGCGTCGCCGTCCGGGGGGAACGTCCGGGGCGCGGTGACGTAGCTGGAGCCATGATTCGCCGGCCCGTCCACGGCCCCGCGCTGCGCGGGGCGATGCATCCCACGGAAGGAGCGCGCGCGTGAAGACGTCGCCGACGGCGGTGGCTCGGGCGATGATGGCGGCGGGCGCCCATCGGGAGGCGGAGGTCGTGCTCCATGGCGTCCTCGCGCGCGACCCGCAGGAGGCCGAGTGCCGGGCCGCCATGGGTCGCCTCGACCGGGGTGAGCCGATGCCGCCTGGGCCCGCGACGGAGCCGACGCTCGAGATCGTGGACGAGTGGATCCGCGAGGGGATGCTCGTGGAGGCCCTCGCCGTGCTCGCCGCCGGGGACCTCGGCGGCCCGGCCTCGGAGTGGGCCGACCTGCTCGGGGAGCTGCTCGCCCCGGTCCCCGCCCATGCCGAAGGGGCCTTCGTGGAGATGCACCGGCAGCTCCTCCGGGGCGGCGCCTCGGTGGCGCTCACGATCCTCGAGGATCGGTTGCGGCAGGGGCCCGTGCCCGCCTGGGCCGAGCGCCGGCTCGAGCTGCTCCGCTGGATGCTCCTCGACAACGCGCGGAGCGCGCCCGCCTCGCAGGCGCCGGCGGGCGAGGCGCCGACCGAGCTGGCCGCGGCGCTCCGGGCGGGGCTCGCGGAGCGGAGCGTCGAGGCGATGCGGGAGCGAGCGCGGGCGTTCGCCGAGGCGCACCCGGGCGACGCCGACGCCGCCGACGCCGTGCGGGTGCTCGAGCTGCTGGCGGGCGAGATGGCCTCGCTCGACGAGGCCGATTTCCTCGGCGCCCAGACCGTGCCCGTGATGGGGCGGCCGGCGGCGGCCATGCAGCTCCGCATGGCGAACCTCGAGGGCGCGAAGTCCATCTACGGGAAGCTCGCGTCGAAGCAGCCGGGCGGCGAGGTGCAAGCGCTCGCGGACGCCGTGCGCGGCCTGCTGCGGCTCCTCGAGGGGCGACCGATCGTGGATCGGAGCTTCCCGCCGCCGCCGAAGGAGCCGCGCTCGCTCGAGGTGGAGCTGGGCATCGCGCCGGCCTTCGCCGACAAGACGGCGCTGGACGAGGCGGCGGCGCGGCTGGCGGCCGGGGCCGGGGCCGAGTCGACGAAGGTCGTGGAGAACCCGCTGGCGCCCTTCGACGAGGAGACGCGCGTGCTCGAGACGCCGGCTGAGGAGCTCCCGCGCGAGGCGGGCAGCGGTGGCCCGGCGCGCTTCGAGGACGACACCCGGCCGGTCTCCGAGGACGAGCTCCCGCTCGACGCCTTCCGAGAGGACCGGACCGTCGAGATCCCGATCCCCCAGGACCTGGCCGATGGGGACGCGGACGGAGACGTGGACGACGACAAGCCCACCCAGCGCTTCGACCGGAGCCAGGTGGAGGCGGCCATGGCGAAGGCCGGGGCTGCGTCGCCATCGTCGGGCTCCCCGGCGCAGTCGTCGGCGTCGCCGCCCGCGGCCGGATCGCTCTCCGAGCCGTCCGCGCCGGCCTCCGGGCCCATCACGGCCCCCTCGGAGGCGCCCCCGGCGGAGTCGGCGTCGTCCTCCCGGCCCCCCGGAGGCGACGCCGAGGACGAGGCGGCGAAGGACTTCCGCGACACGGACCGCATCGACGACGTGCGCTCCCTCTGGCCTCGGCCCGAGACCGATATCCGGGAGGACTCGGCGGACGACGACCCGACCATGCTCTCCCCGGAGACCGCGGTCCGGCACGACGAGGGCAGCCCGCTCGCGGAGCCGGACGTGGAGCCGGGCGCCGAGCTGGGCTCCGCGCCCCCGTCTCCGGCCCCGCTCCCGGCCGCCGACACGGACGTCGTCGTGCAGCGCATCCAGCGCATCGGCGAGGAGGAGGCGTGACGGCCAGCCGCCCCCCGGCGCCCGGTTGGACGCCGCCCCCCGCCACGGAGGCCGACGGGCGCGCCCTCGTGCTCTACGTCGACGTGGACGACCAGTCCTGGCGCACCTCGAGCCAGCGGCTGCGGCGCGCCTACCGCCTCCTCCGCGCCGAGAGCGACCGCGAGGCCTGCGAGCTCATCCGCACCTACGGGGACGACATGGTCGCCGTGCTCCTCGACATCGACCTGCCCGGCTCGGTGCTCGACGGGATCCTGCTCACGCGCATCCTGCGGCGGAAGGTGCCGGCGCAGGCGCTGCCCCCCTTCGCCCGGAACCTCCCGAGCCTCGACGTGCCCATCGTGCTCGTGACCGAGCGTCCGGAGAGCTACAGCGAGGTGGAGCTGCGTCGCTATGGTGGGGACCGGGTCATGGCCAAGCCCGTGGACATCGGGCGGGTGACCCTGGCGGTCACCGAGTGGCACCTCCGCCGCTGAGCGGCCGGATGGGGCGGGAGGATGGGCCGGTCCGCGCGAGCGGCCGCTCGTAGCCCTGCCAGCCGCGGACGTGGACGGTGGGCGAAAGGGGCCGCCGTCGCGGCTCAGGAGAGGGCGAGCCAGGCGAGGGCGGCCAGCGCGCCGCCGGCGACCAGCAGGAGCAGGCCGACCCAGAGCCAGGCCCGGCCGCCGCCCTCCGCCGCCTCCTCGCGCGCGCGCAGCTTCGCCTCGCGGCGCGCCTGCCGGGACGCCGCCTTCGCCGCCGCGTCGTCACCGCCGGGCGCGTGGGGGGCGGCCTTCTCCACGATGATCTTCCCGGTCTCCTCGTCGCGCCGCGCCCGCGGGATCGTCGGCTCGAGCTGCTCGATGCCCACGGCCTTCGCCAGGTCCTCCGGCAGACGCTGGGCGCTCGCCAAGAGCTCCGGACCGAGCACGTCCCGCATCAGCCCCGCCAGCGCTACCGGCCCGTCGAAACCCGGTGCGTTCGCGGCGAGCGCCGCGTCCAGCTCCTGCCGCAGCACCTCGGCCGAGTGCGGCCGCTCCTCCCGCCGCGCGGCGAGCGCGTTGAGCAGGATGCCCTCCACGCCCGGCGGCACGTCGTCCCGGATGGTGCTCGGCCGCTCCACCGCGGGCGCCCGCACCGCGTCCATCAGCTCGTCGGGCGTGAGCCCGCCGTGCATGCGCTTCTGCGTGAGCATCTCCCAGAGCACGACGCCGAGCGCGAAGACGTCGATGCGCCGGTCCTGGTCGCCGCCCATGACCTGCTCCGGCGCCATGTAGCGGAACTTCCCGCGGAGCTCGCCCTGCTTCGTCCGCTCGGCGCGCCCCTGCGCCTTGGCGATGCCGAAGTCGACGAGCTTCACCTCGCCCTCGTGGCCGAGGAGCACGTTCTGCGGGCTGATGTCGCGGTGGATCACGTTCAGCAGCTCGCCTTCCTCACCGCGGAGCTCGTGCGCGGCGTGGAGCCCCTCGGCGACGCGCGCCGCGATCCACACGGCGAGCCAGGGCTCGAGGCGCCGGCCGCGCTTCGCCAGCGCCGACAGGAGCTGCGCGAGGGACGCGCCGTGCACGTACTCCATCGCCAGGTAGTAGAGCCCGTCCTGCTCCCCGAGCTCGTCCACGCGCGCCACGTTCGGGTGGCGGATGCGCACGGAGATGAGCGCCTCGTCGATGAACCAGCGCATCGCCTCCCAGTCGGAGGAGAGGTGCTCGTGGATCACCTTGATGGCGACCGGGCCGTGGGCCGGGTCCTCCGGCTTGCGGCCGATGTAGACCGTCGCCATGCCGCCGGCCGCGAGGCGCGAGACGAGCTCGTACTCGCCGAAGCGCGTGCGCGTGCTCTCTTCCCCCTCGGCCATGGGCGGCGGGCGCGGCTCAGCGGCGGCGACCGCCGGCGCGCTGCGGGATGATCTGGATGCGGCGCTGCGTGCCCTGGCCCTGGCTCAGGGTCTCGACCCCCTCGAACTTCGCGAGGGCGAGGTGGATCACGCGCCGGTCCCGGGCGCTCATGGGCTGGAGCGTCTTGACGCGCCCCTCGCTCACGGCCTTCTTCGCCTCGCGCTTGGCCATCGTGACCAGGCCGCGGTCGTGGCGCTCCCGGTAGTCGCCGCTGTCGACGATGATGTGCCGGCGCCCCTCGGGGAAGCGGTTGAGGATCTTGTTCAGAAGGAACTGCAGCGCGTCGAGCGTCTGCCCCTTCTTGCCGATCACGCGCCCGGCGTCCGGGCCGGTCACGTCGAGGACGACCTTCTCGTCGTCGTCGCGGATGTCCACGTCCACGTCGAGATCCATCAGGTCCAGGATCTCGTCGAGGAGCTCGGCCGACTCCTCGGCCTTGCCGTCGCCGGGGGCGCCCCGCTGGTCGTCGGCCTTCTTTCGGCGGGCCGCGTCCTTGGCGGGGGCTTCGGTGACGAAGAGGGCGCCGTCCTGCGGCTCGTTCTTACGCTCGTCCACGCTTCTGCCTCTTCTTGCGGGTCTTGGCGGTGCGGCGGCGGCGCACGGTGGAGGAGGAGCTCCCGCTCTCCGCGCTGGCTGCGGCCTCTTCGCCGGATTCGTCGTCGTCGTCCCCGTCCGTGGGTTCGGGCTCGCCTTCGTCCTCGCCTTCGTCCGTCTCCGACTCCCGGTCCAGCTTCGCATAGATGATCCGCTGCTGGATCATCGTCAGGCTCGAGTTGGTGACCATGTAGAGGCAGAGGCCCGCCGGCAGGAAGAGCATGAAGGCCCCGATCACGAGGGGCATGAAGTACATCATCATCTTCGCCTGCGCCGGATCCATGGTGGTCGGCGTGAAGCGCTGCTGCAGGTGCATCAGCACGGCGACCAGGCCGGGCAGGACGAAGTAGGGGTCGGGCGCCGAGAGGTCCGTCCACCAGAGGAGGAAGGGCGCGTTGTAGAGCTCGATGTTCGTCGAGAGCGAGCGGTAGAGCGCGAACCAGACGGGCATCTGGAGCAGCGAGGGGAGGCAACCGGAGGCGGGGTTGATCCCCTCCTTCCGGTAGAGCTCCATCATCGCCGCGCCCTTCTTCTCCCGGTCGTCGGCGTACTTCTCGTTGATCGCGTCGATCTTCGGCTTGAGCTTCCGCATCCCCGCCATCGAGCGGAAGCTCTTCATGGTCAGCGGGTAGAAGAGGAGCTTCACGAGGATCGTGAGCAGGATGATCGCGAAGCCCCAGTTGCCGACGACCGACTGGATGGCGTCGAGCACCTGGGTGAGGCCGTCGGCGATGAAGCTGAACCAGCCGAGATCGATCACCTCGTCGAGGTGGTGGCCGGCGGCGACGAGGGCCTGCCGATCGTTCGGGCCGAGGTAGGCGAAGGTCTGCTCCTGGAGCTCTTCGCCGGCGCCGAGGCGCTGGCCGGCGTAGCGGAGCTGGGCCTCGAAGAGCGTCCCCACGCCGCCGCGCTCCTGGGCCGCGAGCACGCAGCGCTCGGCGCGGCCCTCGAGGTCGACGACGATGTTCGAGAAGAAGCTGTCGTGGGTGCCGGCCCAGATGGCCGTGCCGAAGCCGACCGGATCCTCCTGGAGGTCGTCGCCGGTGTAGCGGTCCACCTCGACGTCGCCCTCGAGCTCGTGGGCGCAGATGCCATGGCTGAGCGCCGTGGAGGGGCGGCCGATGATGCCGCCGCTCTCGTCGTCGCTCGTCACCCAGTGGTGGGTGAAGTAGCGGAGCTGGACGAAGCGCTCGTGGGTGGAGGTGTTCCGGACGGTGACCGTCGCGGTGATCTTGTAGTCGCCCTCGCCGGCCTCGAGGAGGCGCACGATCTCGAAGCCGTCGCCGGCCCAGGTGAAGCGCACGGAGGTCGGCGAGAGCTGCTCGCCCTGCCAGACGGCGTCCTCGGGGATGGCCACGCCGACGAAGTCCGGGCGGAACGGGAAGTAGCGCTCCTTGTCCGTGGTGACGATCTCGATGGGGTGGCCGTCGCGGACGAAGCGGTCGGCGCGGAGCTCGTAGTGCACCAGGCCCGTGTTCAGGTTGCTGAACTCGGCGGCGTAGAGGTCCGTCGTGATCGAGAAGCGCTGCTCGGCGTCTTCGCGCGCGGCCTGGACCTCGCGGGAGGGGGCCGGCGTGAAGAGGGGCGAGCCCTCGAGGCCGCTGGGCGCGCCGGGGGCGGCCGGGGTCGCGCCCTCCTCGGCGGGCTCGGAGCCCTCGGCTCCCTCGGCCTCGGCCGGGCGCGTGCTCTCGTCGGCGGGCGGCTCACCCTGGAGCTCGCCGTACATGTAGAAGGCGGCGACGAGGGCGGCGATGACGCCGAGGAAGATGAACTGGCGCTTGGGATCGTCCATGGGGGCGGCGGGCGGGTCGGAAGACTAGCAGGGGCGGGCGGGGCCAGCCGGGCGCCCCGCTCTCCACGCTACGTCCGGCGCCGAGGGATATGTCCCCGGGGCGGGCGTGGCGGGCCAGCGCACACCCTTTGGCCGAGGCGCGCGGGGTCCGCAAGACGAAAGCGGCGCTTCAGGCGGGCTGGAGGCAGCGGGTGGCGGTGCGCTGGAGCGCGCGGCGGGCGCCCCGGAGCTCGGCGAGGAGCTCCTCGTAGCCCGGCGGGGTGGCGCCCTTCTTGGCGATGAAGACGTAGTCGCAGCCGGCCGGGAAGAGATCGCGGTGGCGGCGGAAGACCTCGCGGAGCACGCGCTTGATGCGGTTGCGCTGGACGGCGGGGCCCACCTTCTTGGTGATGGTGGCGCCGAGGCGGGGGCCGGCGACGCCCTCGGGGCAGGGGTGCACGAGGACGATGAAGCGGCGCGTGTGCACCTTGCGGCCCTTGGATTGGACCCGGCGGTACTCGGCGCGGCGGCGGACCCGCGCGCTCTTCGGGTGGCGTTCGTCGGGCATGGAGGTGCGCTGGCTCGAGGCGGGTCGGGAGGGGCGGCGCTCGGTGCTCCGCTCGTTCGGTGCCCGGCTTCGGGGTGCCCGGCTCCAACACGAACACCGCGCCGGGGAGCCCGGCACGGTGCGTGGGAAAACACGGCTGAAGAAGAGCAGCGCTGAAGAGAACAGCGCCGAGAAAGAACGGTGCTGAAGGAGAACCGTGCTGAAGAAGAACCGTGCTGAAGAAGGCGAGGGCGAGCCGGGGGCTCGCGGCGGCCGCGCGGCTACTTCTTGTAGACGCTGACGCTGAGGCTCTTGCGGCCCTTGGCGCGGCGAGCGGCCAGCACCTTGCGACCACCCTTGGTCTTCATGCGGGCGCGGAAGCCGTGCTTGCGAAGACGGCGGATGCGGCTGGGCTGGTACGTACGCTTCACAACGAATCTCCCGAGGTCGTAAAGGGCTCGGGAACAAAGCACGGGGTCCGGGGCTCCGCAAGACGATTCTGGGGCCGCGCGGGGCGGTCGGCGGGCGGTGAGGCGGGCGGCGCGATGGGGCGGGCCCGGTGCACGGCCGGGGGATCGGCGAGGCAGGCGGCCGGCGCGGGGGCGCGCGTGGGGAGGGGCTCTGCGGGAGCGACGAAGGCGAGCAGGGCGATCGCGAGCGGGGTCGGGGGCATCTCAGGGCTCCAGGAGGTCGAGGTCGGGGTCGTGGAGGAGGCCGGCGTCGAGGAAGCTGTAGAAGCCCTCGGCGCCGATGATCACGTGGTCGACGACGTCGACGCCGAGGATGGCGCCGGCGCGGCGGAGGCGGCGGGTGAGCGTGACGTCCTCGGGGCTCGGCTCGGGGGTCCCGCTCGGGTGGTTGTGGACGAAAACGACGGCGGCGGCGCCCCGGCGGACGAGGGCGCGGAACACCGAGCCCGTGTCGACGGGGCAGGCGGTGAGGCCGCCGGTGGCCAGGCGGAGCTCGCCCATGGGGCGGTGGCGGGCGTCGAGGGGGATGGCGAGGAAGTGCTCGACGCGCTCGCGGGCGAGGCGGGGGCGGAGGGCGGCGTCGACGGCGCGGCTGCAGGTGAGGCGCTCGCCGCGGGGGAGGGGGCGGGTGAGGGCGCGGCGGCCGAGCTCGACGGCGGCGAGGAGCCGGGCGGCCTTGCCGGGGCCGACGCCGGAGACGGAGGCGAGCTCGGCGACCTCGGCGGCGAGGAGCTCCTCGAGGCCGCCGAGGCGCTTCAGGAGCTCGGCGGCGAGGGCGGCGGCGGGGTGGGCGGCCGTGCCCGTGCCGAGGACGAGGGCGATGAGCTCGATGTCGCTGAGGGCGGCCGCGCCGAGGTCGGCGAGGCGTTCGCGGGGGCCGTCGGGGGGCATGGGTCGACGGGTTTCACGCGCCGTGCCGGGTGTGCGGGTGTGTGATTTCGGGGGGTTGCGGGCGTGAATTGGCGGACTGGCGGCGCCGGGGGTGGCGGTCCGCCACCCCGGACCCGTGCTCCGACCCGTGCTCCGACCCGTGCTCCGACCCGTGCCCGTGCCCTTGCCCATGCCCGTGCCCGCCGGTCTCCATGGTCGTCGGGTCTGCCGAGTGGTGAGCACGTCGGGCACGGGGGGAGGGGACGGGCCCCGCGGGACCCCGCTCCGGCTCGCGCCCCGCTGTC